>JAFMIR010000022.1 GCA_017853885.1 Prosthecobacter sp. | reverse complement strand
TTTGTGGACCACGCGAACCGGCGTGGCAGCATTCGCGTTCAGGGTTCAGGCAAGTTTCGCATGAACGACCCGCATCCGTTTGCCATGCTGCCCTATGGCATCGTGCGCTATCATGGTGCCCCGGCCGACGTTCGGGATATCCCGCTTGGCACGGTGCTGCACGTTAGAGCCTTTCTTCCACCGGACCCTCCAACCTCCGCTGTGCCGGTGCTGCCTGTGGACAACAAGAGCAGGGATGCGAACCACAACCGGGGCGCGGGCATCTTCCCCGCCGAGAACCACGTGCTGCTGCTGGAGGACGAGCCCAGCTACTGCCAGCGCCAAGGGCTCGTCTGGAGGCTCAAGCGGGTGGAAATCAAGAATCATGAAGGCACGATCATCGCCAGCCGCGGACCGAAGCAGCGTGCTGATGGTGAAGCCGCCGAGGAAATGCTGAACTTCGACGCCGCCACGCGTGTCTGGCGCGGCCGCGAGTGCCTGCGCATCGAGCACCTCATCGATGAGGGCATCTGGCCTGCCGAAGAAAAAAAAGCGCTAGGTGGCCAAAGGGTTATGCTCGGCATCACATGGAAGCCCACGCTTGGCGGTGTGTTCACCCGTTTCCACATTTCGGATATCTGGCTGGACGACGCTGCGATGCAAAATGCCTCACAGCGTCAAACCGAGATGCATAAGGCCTTCATCCGCAGCCGCTGGATGCCCGCGTGGGTGGATGCGGTGGAGTATGGCAAGTTCGGTCGTGCCACTGTCACCGCGACGCTCTTTGGCGGCATGGACGACTCACTCTACGCCGAGTTCAAACCCGGCATCGCCGCCTTGATGAATGGCGCCGAGAATACGCTCAAGCACACCGAAGGCGGCACCGCTGGCCCCACGCAGATGGCCGCAGGCGGTAGGCTGCTCGATATCAAGCCACTGCCCGGTAAAGCCCCCCTCGGCAGCAGTGGCATTCAGATCCATTTTGAAACGGATCTGATCACTGAGGGCATACGCCCTAAACGCATTGTCAAAGTCCGCCCAAGCAGTTGGCCGGACGTTCACCTGCCCCGCGAAGAATATCTTGGCAACGGAGCCTCCAATATGGACGAGCGCTTTCCCACGCCAGCCATCTTTCCGAAATACTGATTCTGTCATGAAGCCGCTGTTTATTTCTCATGCCCTGTTTCTGAGTCCTGCTTTCGTGCGGCTCTTTGTCTGCTCGTTTATCCTTCAAGCCAACGCCGCCAATGAACTAGGCGCCAATCAACAGGAACACGAAACCGTCCCCTACCGGCCTGAAGCCGGGAAGTTTCCTCCGCTTGAAAAAGCGCACTCCTACCGTGGCGAACTCGTCTTCGTGGATCATGCGAATCGGCGTGGCAGCCTTCGCGTGGAGGGCACGGGCAAGTTTTATCGAAACGACCCGCACCCCTTTGCCATGCTCCCCTATGGCATCGTGCGCTATCAAGGCGCGCCCGCCGACCTGCGGGACGTCCCGCTTGGCACGGTGATGCATGTCCGCGCTTATCTGCCACCAGACCCCAAAACCTCTGCCGTGCCGGTGCTGCCGCCAGACAGCAAGTCGAAGGACGCCGGACATTATCGTGGAACAGGCATCTTCCCTGCTGAAAACCATGTCTTACTGCTGGAGGATGAGCCGAGTCACTGCCTGCGCGAGGGGCTCGTCTGGAAGCTACAAGAGCTGGAGGTGAAAAACGGCGAAGGTGCCATCACCGCTACACGTGAACCAAAACATGGCAGCGCTGCCAAGTCAGTCACACAGCAGATGACTTTTGACTCCGCCACCCGCATCTGGCGTGGCAGCGAGCGCATCGGAGTCGCACGAATGGCTGAGGAGGCAGCATGGCCTGCCGATGGAAAGAAGAAGCTCGGTGGGCAACTCGTTCATCTCGGAATTACTTGGAAACCTGCGCCTGGGGAAGGTTTGGCTGGTGCCTTTACGCGTTTCCATATCTCAGACATCTGGCTGGACGAGACTGCCATCAAGCAGGCTACCCAATTTCAGACGGAGACGCATAAAGCCTTCATTCGCAGCCGATGGATGCCGGCTTGGGTGGATGCAGTGGAGTATAGCAAGTTCGGACGCGCCACCGTCACCGCGACTCTTTTTGGTGGCATGGATGCCTCCCTCTATACCGATTTCCAGAAAGGCGTGCAGGCACAAATGAATGGAGCTGAGAACACCTTGAAGCATGCAGGCGGACACTATGGTCCCAGCCATATCGCCTCCAGCGGCCAAATCACAGCCATGATCAAGGCCAGCGAAAAAATCCCGCTCGGCTCTAGCGGTATCCAGATCCAATTCCGGACTGACCTCATCATCGAAGGTATTCGTCCAGGTCGAGTGGTCCGTATCCGCCCGCAAACTTGGCCCAGCACGCAGGTGCCCCGTGAGGAATACGTCAATGACAACCTCGAAGAGCGCTTCCCAACCCCTGCCATCTTTCCGAAATACTGATCCTGTTATGAAATCGCTCTTCCTTACTCGTTCGTCGTTGCTTGTTCCAGCATCGCTGTTCGCTATCGTCTGTTCATCTGATCTTCGTTCCAACGCCGCCGATGAAGATCCGCGAGCCACGAACGCCAAACAAGAAAACGCGCCTTTCCGTCCGGAAGTAGGAAAATTTCCGCCGTTGGAAAGAGCACACTCTTATCGTGGCGAACTCATCTTCGTGGATCACGCGAACCGCCGTGGCAGCATCCGTGTGCAGGGATCGGGCATGTTTTTCCGCAATGATCCGCATCCTTTCGCCATGCTGCCGTATGGCATCGTCAGATACCATGGAGCGCCCGCCGATCTGCGGGATGTGCCGCTCGGCACCGTGATGCATGTTCACGCCTTTTTGCCGCCGGACCCGAAGATTTCCGCCGTGCCAGTTCTGCCGGTGAACAGTGGGAAGCAAGACGCCAATCACAACCGTGGCGCCGGCATCTTCCCAGCCGAGAATCATGTTCTTCTCCTTGAAGACGAACCCAGCCACTGCATGCGCGAGGGCTTGACCTGGAAACTCAAGGAAGTGGAGATTAAAAATAACGCTGGCATGATCAGCGCCACTCGTGAGCCAAAGAAAGGCGGCGCCAGCAAGGTCGCCGAGGAAAAGATGACCTTCGATGCCGCCACCCGCGTCTGGCGGGGGCGAGAATGCCTCGGCATCGAAGATTTGATCACCGAAGGTGTGTGGCCCACTGAGGGGAAAAAATCGCTTGGGGGCCAGGGCGTGTGGCTCGGCATCACTTGGAAGCCCACACCGGATGGTATCTTCACGCGCTTCCACATCTCGGACATCTGGTTCGACGAAGCCGCGATGCAGCGTGCCGCTCATAACCAAAATGAGGTGCACAAGACCTTCATCCACAGTCGCTGGATGGCTGCGTGGATCGACCATGTCGAGTATGGCAAGTTTGGCCGAGCCACTGTCACCGCGACGTTGTTTGGCGGCATGGACGCCTCGCTCTACGCCGATTTTCAAAAAGGCACTTCTGCGATGATGAACGCGGTCGAGAACACGCTGAAGCACACCCATGGAGCCTACGGCCCCGCGCACATGGCTTCCAGAGGCTCCATCCTCGAGGTCATTAAGTCCTCTGGCGAAGCTCCGTTGGGCAGCAGTGGCATCCAGATCCGCTTCGAGACCGACCTTATCATTGAGGGGATTCGTCCTGGCCGCATCGTCCGCGTTCGCCCTGCGATCTGGCCGCAGGCCCAAGTGCCACGCGAAGAATATCTCAACGACGGTGCCAACACCGAGGAACGCTTCCCCACTCCCGCCATCTTCCCGAAGTATTGATGGGTTTTGTGCCTACTTGTGCATCGCTCAGTCAGACGCTTACAAAGCTATAACGGGAAACATGAACCAATGGCAAAACATGAAAACCACCCACCTCATCGCACTCATTCTCACCTCTCTGGCACATCTTCAAGCCGCAGCGCTGGATCTCTCAAAGATCACCTCACGCAATGATCTCGATGCCGTCATTGCCGCTACGAAAGACGTGGGTTTGAGAGAGGTGCTCATCGATCACGCTTCTGCTATCCTCGCCACCGTTGAGCAGCATCCGCACGTCCTCGCTGTCATCCGCACGATCGAAAGTGCGCCAGGTTCTTTCACGAAGGTGAATGTCACTCCCGAGGCCTTGAAGAAGGCCGCTGGAGGAGACATGGCGATCTTTGACACACTTACCCAGGTCAGCACCAACATCTTGGGAGGCAAAGCGCACGATCATCGCAAGGAGAACGCTGATCCTTACAACGCCGCTTTCATCGAGCATCTCGGGCACATCGCTTCGCTGGAATCGGTGAAGCTGGAGGCTTCGGGCATCCAAGACGACTGGGTGGCTCCGCTGCTCAAGCTCAAAAAGCTCAAGAGCTTGAGCGTTAGCGGCTTTGGCAGACTGGGTGATGCCAGCCTATCTCAGCTCAAGCAACTCACCGAGTGTCCGGATCTCATCAACCTTGAGCTGGCCTATTTCGGCAAAGCCACAGACGCGGGTTGGGAGAAGCTCGCGGGCCTCAAGAACCTAGAATCGTTCACACCGCGAGGTGCTGGTTATCCCGGCCACTGCTTCGCAAAGTTCGATGGCTGGGCCAAGCTGAAGCGGATCAACTTCCACAGCAACGGCCTCGATGACGAGGGGCTCGGCTACGTGTGTGAAAAGTTTCCAAATCTCGATTTCATCAAACTCTGGCACTCCAAGCAGATCACTGATGTTGGTGCGGAGCAATTCAAGAAGCTCAAGCACCTCAAGGGAATCGAGATCAGTTGCGCCAAAGCTACCGCAGGCCTCCTGAAGCATCTGCGCGATCTGCCCATGGAATACATCGCGCTCGAATACGGCGTGTGCAGTCCCTCAGCAGACGCCATCGCCACCGTCAAAGCCATCCCGACTTTGCGCAAACTCTCTCTCGATGCCAAAGCCTTTACCGAAGCCGATCTCATTGAACTTGCAGGTGTGACTCAGATTAAAGAACTTTCGCTCTCAAACCTCGATTTGCCTGATGCTCGTCTGCCGCAGTTGCAGGCCTTCGCTTATCTCAAGTCCCTGACTCTTGTGCGCTACGGCAAAAGCTATCCTGATGAAACGCAGACCAAGGTGAAGTCGCTATTGCCAAAAGTGGAAGTGAAGTTTGTGAGGTGATCATGCATCGCTAATCGTTTCAGATCAACCTGCAGCGTGTTTCATGAGCTCACGCACATGCTTGCCAAGCAAGTCGAACTCCACGTTCATGAGGTCGCCAGGTTTTTTCGCGTGTAGGTGAGTGATTTGGAATGTGTGGGGAATGATCCAGCAGATGATGCTGGAGCTTCCAACCTCCGCCGCGGTTAAGGAAATACCGTCGAGGCAGATGGAGCCTTTGGGAATCACAAGACCGTGATGTTTCTCTGAAAAATCGACCTCTAGCCGGTGGTCCTGACCTTGTGGGCTGATATCGAGAATGCGCACAGTGTCATCCACATGGCCCTGCACGAAGTGGCCTCCGAAACGATCTCCGAGGCATATCGCACGTTCGAGATTCACCAGCGATCCATGTTGAAGGTCTCCAAGGCTTGTGACACGGAGCGTTTGCATGAGCAGGTCAAAGGTAAAGGTGCCTGTAACGATGTCGATCTGTGTCACTGTCAGGCAGCAGCCGTTCACGGCCACGCTTTCGCCGATTTTGAGTTGTGGTGCGATGCTTGGGGCTTCGACGATTAGTCGCGCGCTCTCGCTGCGGGTTTCGAGAAAGACAATCTTGCCAGTGGTTTCAATGAGGCCGGTGAACATGCAGTGGGTTTAAGGGTGCAGGTTCAACCTTTCAAGCAGATGCCTTTGCCCCGCGGCCTTTGTAGGCAAGGGCAAAGAACAGGCAGACTGCGGTGGTCAGGGCGGTTTCACCGATCCAGAAGAGCTCCCAGTTCGTGTGGTGGTCATGTGTGCAGGCTCGGAACCACCAGCCGCCACCAAGGTAACCCAAGAGATTCCCCACACCGCTCATCAAAAGAGCAAGCAGGGCTTGGGCTCGCACACGCCACTTCGGATCGATGCGCTCCTCCAAGTAAATTTGAGTCGTGATGAAATAGAGCGTGAAAGCCAACCCGTGAAGGATGGTGCCGGAGATGACGGCTGGCAGGGTGTTCACCGCGTTCAGTGAGTAACGCACGACGCAGATGATGATGCCGGAAAGAAAGACCCACTTCAGCCGAAAACGGGTCATGACCCCGGAGAGCACCAACATCACGAGAATCTCCGTCGTCTGCGCTAGGGACATCACGGCCGCCACCGAGTTGATGCCAAGTGTCTTCATCTGAAGCGCGGCATAGGGATAAAACGCCGCCAGTGGCATGCAGTAGAGCGCTGCCGTGATGAAGACGATGCGATGATCACGGTGTTTCAGCAGGCTAAGCGCATCGAGGCCGAGGATTTGAATCCATGTGCGGGGTTGACCTGCGTCGGCTGGTGGAATGGCCGGAATCGTGAAACTGAGCGCGGCGACTACTAGCCAGAGTGCCGATGCGGTGAAGCCGCCCACAAGTGTTTCATCCGATTGCAGCACCAAGCTGACGAGCCAGCAGCCTGTCATCCATCCACCTGTGGCAAAAGCCCGCAGAGGGCCAAATTCTTGCTTTGCATTCTGGAGTTGAGAAAAGACGATGCTGCTGGCGATGCTCCAAACTGGCGTGGCCACAAGTGCCTGCACTTGGGCGGCGATGAGCACCGCGGCGTCACCCAGTCGCAGATGTAGGGCAGTACATGTGAGTGCCAGTGTGAGGCTTGTGAGCAAGGCCAGCCAGCGCAGCAGCCGCGCCGGTGCCATGCGTTGATCAGCGAGGGCTCCCGTGAAAAGGGGGGAGATGAAGGCAGCGATGCTCGTGGTGGCTAGCACCCAAGGCACGAGGTGTTCGCGGCCATGCGCCTTGAAAACGGTGCTCAACGGCACGGCCCACATACCCATCGGCATCGCCGTGACGAAAAAAAGCACCGCAAGCTTACGGAGACGTGTCTGGGGCAGTGCTGGCAGCGACATTCGAGGGTGGCCTGTAAGTGCGTGGCAGGCACGATTTGTCAAAGAACAGCTCGGTCGAAGGCATCAGCAAGGCTTATACAAGATTCACAGAAATCTCCGGTCCTCCACCGATAGCTGGATCGTGATGGCGTCCGTTGCGGCTATCAGTCTTAACCGCTTGCCTGTCTGGTTCGCGCTACAGAGCGTGTTGGCCAAGTTCATGAAGGGTTAAGGTGAGGCGCCTCCGGTTTAGACAAGAGTTGCAGCCCTCGGTCTTTTGCTGGCGGCAAAGAGCAGCTGTGCTAGCTTCTCTACCTTATGCCCGCTCGCAAGCCTTCCGCCGCCGAAATCCGTGAATCGCACGGCTTTGTGCGTGTCGCCGCCGTGTCGCCGGAGCTGGCACTCGGTCATCCCGGCAAAAATGCCGTCATCATGGCCAAAGAGGCTCGCCGGCTCGCTGGAGAAGGCTGCCGCGTGATCGTTTTTCCCGAGCTCAGCCTCACTGGCTACTCCTGCGGTGATCTTTTCCACACGCAGACGTTGCGCACGCAAGCCATGCAGGCGCTTGCAATGCTCGTTGATGCTACGGCGGATTGTGATGCCCTGATCGTCACAGGTCTGCCACTGCTTGTGGAGGGGCGTCTCTACAACGTGGCTGCTGTGTTCGGTGGCGGCGAGGTGCTCGGTTTCGTGCCGAAAACGCATCTGCCGAATTCCGCGGAGTTTTATGAGCGTCGATGGTTCTCGCCCGCGCACACGCTCGCGGAATCTCAGGTCGGCCTCACGGATCAAATCCGTGCTCCCATCGGCACAAATCTACTTTTCCAGCTGAGCAGCATTCCTGGTTGCGTGCTTGGCGTGGAGATTTGTGAGGACCTATGGACCGTGAGTCCGCCCTCGGGTCTGCTCGCGCTCGCCGGAGCCACGCTCATCGTGAATCCCTCCGCCAGCACCGAGCTTCTCGGCAAGGCACCGTATCGCCGCTCGCTCGTCGCGCAGCAGTCCGCACGCTGCCTCGCGGCCTATGTGTATGCCGGCGCGGGCGCAGGAGAGTCTAGCACAGATGTCGTTTACTCCGGCCACTGCCTCATTGCGGAAAATGGCGCCATCCTTGGTGAATCGGAGCGGTTTAGCTTCGATACGAAAGTCGTCATCGCTGATGTCGATGTGCCTAATCTGCTACACGATCGCATGCAAAGCACCTGCTTCCGCGATGTTGCACCCAAGTGGGCCACCCAAATGGTATCTTTCCATTTCGACTGCGCGACTTCAAGGGACAGCTCGTTCCGTCGCAGCCTCACGCCACATCCATTCGTGCCGCATGCCAAGACGGATCGGAATGTTGTCTGCGAGGAGATTTTTGCCATCCAAAGCACCGCGTTGGCCCGTCGCCTCCGACAGACGCGGTCAAAGACGGCCGTCATCGGCCTCTCGGGTGGTCTTGACTCTACGTTGGCGCTGTTGGTGATGCTCGACGCGGTAAAACGCGTGAAATGGCCGGTGTGCCAGATTCTCGCCGTCACCATGCCGGGTTTTGGAACCACGAAACGCACGCGTGGAAACGCCGAAAAGCTCGCTGAGGCCCTCGGCGTTCAGCTGCGCACGATTTCGATCCATGAGGCTGTGCGCCAGCACTTCAAGGACATCGGCCATTCCGAGTCCGCTCATGATGCTACCTATGAGAATTCGCAGGCACGAGAGCGCACGCAGATCCTCATGGACCTAGCCAACAAGATCGGCGGCATCCTCGTCGGCACCGGTGATCTCTCTGAGGCCGCACTCGGCTGGTGCACCTTCAATGGCGATCACATGTCCATGTATCATGTGAATGCTGGTGTGCCGAAAACACTGGTGCGCTATCTCATCGAATGGTGCGCTGAAGGTCCCTTCGCCGTGAAGGCGGGCGACATCCTGCGCGACATCGCCGATACGCCGATCACACCTGAGCTGTTGCCGCTTAATGAAGACAAATCACTCAAGCAGAAGACCGAGGACAGCATTGGTCCTTACGAGTTGCATGATTTCTTCCTCTTCCACTTCGTCCGCCACGGCAGCGATGCCGCGAAGATCCAGTGGCTGGCCGAAATCGCCTTCAAAGGTCGTTACAAGCCCGCCGTGATCGCCAAGTGGCTTTCTGTTTTCTTCAAGCGCTTCGCTCAAAACCAGTTCAAACGGTCCAGTATGCCCGATGGACCCAAGGTGGGCACGGTGGCACTCTCTCCGCGCGGTGACTGGCGAATGCCAAGTGATTTTGGGGGTGATCTAGGAGCTTGATTAGCGCATCTCACGGAGTGGCACTATCTTGCGGTCTAAGTCGTGGACGGCATGGATACGGCGGACGGTGCCGCTGCGCGCACGCATGAGGATGGAGTGTGTTTCCACACGATGGCCGACAAGTCGGCAGCCGGGCAGTAACGGGCTGTCACTGATGCCGGTGGCGCAGAAAAGAGCGCTCTCACCGAGAATCAGCTCGTCGATGCGGAAGACTTTGTTCAGCTCTTCCTCGCCGACTTCGGCAATGATCTCGTCCCGGTGTTCCTTTGTGTGCGGCCACATGCGGAGCTGCATGTCGCCACCGAGACATTTGAGTGCGGCGGCGGCTAGGATGCCTTCAGGTGAGCCGCCCATGCCGACATACAGATCGACATTTGAATCCGTCAGGGATGGGGCGACAGCCGCTGCGATATCACCGTCAGAGATCATGCGCAGAGCAGCACCGCTCTCGCGGATTTGACGCACGATATCCGAGTGACGAGGACGATCCATGGTGGAAACCACAAGATCCCGCTCACGTTTGCCCAAGGCGGCTGCCACAAAGGCAATCACATCCTTCAGCGGCATGTCGAGGAAGCAGCGATCACCCTTTTCGACGAGTGCCTTCTTCACCTCAGGACCATAGGCGATTTTATGCGAATAAAACGACGGCAGATGCTTCATGGCAGAAGGCGCTCCATCCGGCAATTGGGCGGCAGCCATGACCGAAATGCTGTTGGGCAGGCCTTTGGCGAGGTTGGTGGTGCCATCGATGGGGTCGAGGGCGATGTTGAAGCGCGGCGTGCCGTCACGCCAAGTCCCTAGATGCTCGCCAACAAAGATGCCGGGCGCATTATCCTTGATGCCCTCGCCGATCACCACCTCGCCACGGATATCGAGGATGTCAAAGACACCATAGATGGCCGAACAGGCGGCGGCATCCGCGAGCTCTTTCTCGCCACGCCCCAGCAGGTGGATGGCTTGGAGCGCGGCGTTTTCGGTGGCTCGCACGAATTCAAACTCGAGGGTGCGTTCGAGATCGAGTGTGGAGCGGAGCGGGGGTAGGGCGGATGTCATTGAAGGTTAAGAATGAATCTGAATAAGAAGGTAATGTCGAAGAAATATGTGCGCTATTTCTGGCACCTAGGGCAGAAATAAGTGGAGCGCTGGCCGAGAACGACCTTGCGGATTTTGGCGCCGCATAAACGGCAAGGCTCTCCGGCGCGGTCATACACGCGTAGCGTTTGCTGGAAGTAGCCGGGCTCCCCTTTTTCATTCAGGAAATCTCTTAGCGTGGTGCCACCCATCTCAATCGAAGACGCGAGCACCTCGCGGATGGCGGCGACGAGCTTGGCCAAACGTGGAAGGCTAACTTTCCCAGCCGGTTTGCGTGGGTCAATGCCCGCCATGAACAGAGCCTCACTGGCGTAGATGTTGCCCACGCCGACCACGACATGCGCGTCCATGATGACTAGCTTGATGGCGGCGCTCTTTCCAGTGCAGGCGGCTTGGAGCTGTTTGGCAGAGAACTGGGGACCTAGCGGCTCTGGGCCGAGATCGCGCAGGAGTTTGTGTTCATGCGGATTGCTTTCGATGAGCAGCGCTGCCCCAAAGCGGCGCGGATCATGCAGGCGGAGCTGTTTTCCGGAGTCCATCGTGAGCGCGAAGTGGTCGTGCTTCCGCCACGAGGTGCTGGGTGGTACGATGCGAAGGCTACCTGACATGCCAAGGTGCAGCAGCAGGGTGCCCCGAGCCGTATGAAATAGCAGGTATTTCGCCCGCCGTTCCCCGCAGGTGATCCGCTGACCTTCCAGATCATGAATGGTGTCCGGCACAGACCACCGGAGGCGCTTGTCTCGCACGATCACTTCGGTGATACGATGACGGATCAGATATGGCGAGACGCCGCGTAGGGTGGTTTCGACTTCGGGAAGCTCAGGCATGGGCTGCCGGATGGTGGAGGGTGTTCTCCGCGCGGCAAGTGCCACCTGTGTGTTAGCATAACATGCGGCTTCGTGATAATCCTCGGCATCACGTCCGTCTCTCTTTACCATCTCTTACTCCACATGAAGCGCTTCTTCGACTGGTTCAACAATCTCTACCCCGTGTGGCTTGTGAGCCTCGCGATCATGGCATTTTTCAAGCCATCGATGATGCTCTGGTTCGATGCTGGTTGGGTGTTCTGGTCGCTCGCAGCCTCCATGCTCGGTATGGGGCTTACGTTGAGCTTGGAGGATTTCAAAGCCATCCGTCGCATGCCGGGTAGCGTTGCGTTGGGTTTCCTCGCGCAATACACGATCATGCCGCTTGCTGGCTGGGCCACGGCGAAGCTGATGGGTCTGGAGCCAGGGCTTGCGGTGGGAATCATTCTCGTTGCAAGCTGCCCCGGAGGCATGGCCTCGAACATGATCTCGTATCTCGCCAAGGCGAATGTGGCGCTTTCCGTGGTGCTGACGCTCTTCTCGACGTTGCTCGCCTTCTTTTTCACGCCGATGTGGACCCACGTGCTGGCGGGGCAGTATGTGCCTGTGGATGCGGTAAAATTGGCGTTGGACGCTTGTAAGCTCACACTCGCCCCGGTGGTCCTCGGTGTGTTGATTCGCTGGAAGATGCCGCGCACGGCGGATCACATCGGCGCGGCAGGGCCAACGGTGGCCGTGCTGGCTTTCACCTGTGTCACCGGTGGCATCGTCGCGGCGAGTGCAGAAGCGATTGCCAAGCATTTTGGTGTGCTGGCTCTTGCGGCTCTCGTGCTGCATGTGTTGGGCTTCGGCGTCGGGTATCTGGTGCCAAAACTGCTGCGCTACCCTGAGTCCATCGCCCGCACAGTCAGCATCGAGGTTGGGATGCAAAATGGTGGCTTGGCGGCTTCGCTTGCCCGCTTGCATTTTGCCAGTATGCCGCTCGCCGCTGCGGCAGGAGTTTTCAGCGGTGTGATGCAAAACATCATCGGCGGCATCGCAGCAGCCATTTGGAAGCGCTTGCCACCTTCCGCATGAATCGTCGCGAGATCTATTACTGGAAATGCGATCGTCCGGCGGCTTTTCACGCCACGCAACTGCATGGTGAAGCTAAAAAGAGCTTGTCTGCAGCGCTTAAAACGGAACTGCAGCGGCACTTTGGCAGCTCCAACGTCGTTATGAGCCCCGGTGCTGGCCAAGGCAATCATCTTACTTGGAACGCCGAAGTGGATGGAATGCCATGCTTCATTCGAGTGGAGAACGGCCCTGAAAAAGACACGCATCTGGCCGTGGAGTCTACTTTGCTCGATTGTGTGAGGGCGGCGGGTGTTTCCACACCGCGTGTCTTTGGCTGTGATGCTTCCCGCCGTCAGGTGCCTTTCGCTTGGCAGGCTTTGGAGCGCATCTCAGCACCAGATTTGAATCACTGGTTCAAGCGAGGAACGCTTCGAGTGCCGACAATTGCCTTTGAGATTGGTGTCGCAGTGGCAAAATGGCAAGAGATCACCTTGGAGGGATTTGGCGTTTTGGATGAGCATCTTCGCGGCTTTCGAGAGAGCTACGCCGACTACTTCCATCTGCGTCTTGACGAGCATCTGCGCTTTTTAACGAAGAGTGGTTTTTGGGTGAAACCTGATGAGATTCGATCGGAAATCGAAAACCACCGTGCTTTGATGGATTTGCCTCAAGGCTGCCTCGTGCATAAAGACCTCGCGCTTTGGAACATCCTCGGCACCCAGCAGCAGATTGCTGCTTTCATCGACTTCGACGATGCGATTTGCGGTGATCCGATGGATGATCTCTCTTTGTTGGCTTGTTTTCATGATGCACTGTTTTTGCAGCGAGCGTTCGAGGGTTATCAAAGTGTGCGCAGGCTGCCGGACGATCACCTGCGGCGTTTTTGGCTGCACATGCTTCGAAACATGATCGTAAAGGCGGTGATTCGTGTGGGGGCAGGCTATTTTGATCACGATGACTCCTTTTTCCTCATCGGCAGTGGCTCCTCGGGAGCGACGCTGCGTGAAACAACGCTTGCCAAGCTCACCACGGCCTTGCGAGGCTTGCGAGAGGGAGCTGGACTCGATATTCTCTGAATCATGAAAACTCAAATCGGCACCTTTATCTCGACCGGTTCACCTGCGCTCACGGAACTCGCTGCTGAGTGTGGCTTCGATTGGGTTCTGATCGACTTGGAGCATGGTTGCGAATCCGAGGCGGCATTACCAAATCAACTGCGTGCCTTGCGCGGTAGCCAGACGTTGGCGATTGTGCGTGTGAGCGCTCCGCATGTGGATTTGATCGGTCGAGTGCTCGATTGGGGAGCGGATGGCATCATGGTGCCTCATGTGGATACCGTGGCACACGCGGAGCATTGCGTGCAAGCAGCCCTCTATCCACCGAAGGGAATGCGTGGGGTTTCCCGCACCGTGCGGGCTTATGGGTATGGCCTGCGTTTGCCTGTGAATGATGTGCCGAAGCCGATCATCTTAGCGCAAATCGAGACTGCGGAAGGTGTGAGCAACGCGAACTCAATCGCTGAGGTGGAGGGCATTGACGCCTTGTTCATCGGTCCAGCGGATCTCAGCTATGATTTGAAAGCGCGGAATTCACCGCACAGCTATGATGACTGCCTGAATGCCGTCGTGAAGGCTGCGAAGCATCATGGCAAAGGCTGCGGTATCCTCGTTCGCCATGCGGATGACAAAGAAAAGCTTAAAGCGCTGGGCCTGACGTGGGTCGCGATGGACTCGGATCTCTCGCTCGTGCGCGAGGGATTCAAACGGAACCTTGAAGTGGGGCGGGCTTGGTGAAAAAGGTGCACTTTTCGCTTTGAAATCGGTTTTCCAGCTTAACCTCGCGCCCCCATGACTGCCTCCCCTCTTATCCAGTCCAAGATCATCGAACTCTGCGAAGTCCTCGTGGACGATGGTGACGTGAAAAACGCCCGGCTTCGTGCTGAGACTTTTCTCGCGGACGACGCGGCAGTGTCTCTTTATCGTGAGATGGCGACACTTGGCCGCGCCTTGCATCAGAAGCAGCATCAAGGTGAGCAACCCAATGGCGAAGAAATCACTCGTTTCAACGGGTTGCAGGATCGCTGTGACGCTAATCCAGTCATCACATCGTTCCTGAACGCTCAAGAAGTGCTCAGCGGTGTGGCGGAGGCGGTGAATGCCTTTGTCAGCAAGACCCTTGAAAGCGGTCGGGTGCCCTCAGCAGAGGAAATGGTCAAAAAAGGTGGCTGTGGCGAAGGCTGCGGCTGTCACTGACGCAGCCTCAGCTCAACCATCAGGGAGCAATCGCGTGGCGATGGATCCTGCGGTTTGAACGAGTCTCCTTTTTTCATCGCTGCTGAATTCGTAGGGCGTGAGCTTGCCTATGCCAAGCGTTCCGCACAAGCGACCATTGGCATCCAAGACGGGCACGGCGAGAGACCCCTGCACCTGCGTTTGCTTTGCGCCTGACTTGGCTACGCCAGAGGCGTCCGTTTGCAGATTGCAAAGTTCAACGGGCTCCTTTCGCTGCGCGGCGGCACCGGCGATGCCTTTGCCCACAGGAATGCTTTGAATCACGGGCATGAGGGCTTCTGGAATGCCACGATGCGCTACAAGCTTCAAATGACCATCCGCCGGATCGAGGCGGTGGAGCGTGCCCGTCACACAGCCAAAGGAGGCGATGGTTTGTTCAAGGAATTCGCTCCAAGAAAGAGCTGTGGCATGGTCGGAACTCATGGCGTGTCTAGGATTCAGTTTTTTCGTTGAGGCAGCGATACGGGGCAAGTATCTTTTAACACATTGCCTTATGAAGACGATTTCATGCTCCGCCATTTTTGCGGTTCTCTTGCTGGCTGCTGCCGCCCGGGCAGCCACTCCCGCGCCCTCTGGAAAGTCGGGCGTAATGGCCCGTTCGCACTATTATGACGACAACTCGCATACGGACACCGTGCTCGACATGAATGTGCATGAGATGGAGGAAAAGACCTTCGATGCAAACGGCGTGCTCCAGATGCGAAAGCACTACCTCGTCAATGATCTGGGTCAGCCTACGCAGGGGAATGTGTATGATGGACGCAACAATCTTGTGGCTCGTTCACGAATTCTTTTTGATGAGTTCAACCGCATCAAGGAAATGCAGACAGCCAACCTAGCCGGTGAAGTCTTTCAGCAGATCATCTACACTTATGATGCCAGCGGCAAGGCCGGAAAGCCGAAGGTTATCAACTACAACACCAAAACCCCCACTTTCAAACCCGCCACGATGGATTTCACCAAAGTCATGCCACCCCCGGGCCAAGAGCAGGGTGGGCAGCCGATGCCGCAGCCCGTGACAGGTTTTCAGCCTGGCAATGCGGTGCAGCAGGGTGCTCCGATTTACGCGCCAGGCACTGGGCCTGCGGGGCAGGAGGAACCCAAAAAAAAGTCCATTTGGAAGCGCATTTTCGGCAAGTGAGGGAGTGTCGCGGCTTATTCCACCCAAAAGACATTGAGCTTGAGTCGTGCTGCGACTTCACGTCCACGGACCGGTCCGAGCACGAGTAGAGCGGTGGCATAGCCATCGGCCATGGCTGCCGAGGTGTGACTCACGCTCACGGAGCGCAATGCATGCTCAACCGGTCTGCCAGTGTGTGGATCCAGCACATGCGCGTAGCTTTTTCCATCATGTTCAAAACGCTGGCGGTAGGTGCCAGACGTGGCCAGTGAGGCATCGTTCAGTCGCATGGCCTGCATCGCTTCGCCTTCAGGAGCGTCCGGTGTCTGCACACCGACGAGCCAAGGATTTCCATCGGCGGCATGGCCGCGCGCGAGGACTTCGCCTCCGAGTTCGAGCAGGAAATCGTGTTCACCAGCGGCTTCAAGGGAAAGAGCAAGACGTTCCAGTGCCCAGCCCTCGGCCACGGAGGACAAATTGATGCGAGTTAGCGGATGTTTTTTACGTAGGGCAGGGGGAGCCTCGCGAACATCAAGCAGATGCCAGCCGCATGCCTCGCGTGCTTTTTCAATCGCGATTGGCTCTGGTGGAGTTCTGTGCTGCTCCTGAGCGCCAAAGCCCCACAAATCGATGCAAGAAGCAATGGTGATGTCGAGAGCTCCATCTGTGTCGTGTGCGATTTTTTGGGCGAGGCGTGCCAGTTCAATCACCTCCACGGGCATGCTTTGCCAGTCGGTGCTTGTGGAGGCATTGAAGCGAGAAACGGCAGACTCCATCTGCCAGTGGGAAAGATGAGACTCCCAGGCATCAAGCTGGCTTTGCAGGTTGCTTTGCAGTTCTTTTTTTTTCCTCTGTGATAAGCTTTCGGAGGTCTTGAGGTGCCACGTGGTGCCGAAGGCTCTCCCATAGAGATCGGAAGGCATGCCCATCCGTTCGCATGCCGACAGAAGCAGCATGCCGCACATCCAGAAAAAGCATCCACTGAACTGCATGATCTGGATTCTAGTGCACGTTCAGGCCGCCTGCATGAAAAACCCCAACCCACTTTCTCGTCGTCGTGTACTTCAGACCCTATTTTGCTCCAGTGCCGCGCTGGCTCTCAATGTGCGCACGCAGGCCGCAGCAGTCACGACGCCAGGTACGCTGAATTTTCTTCTCATCGGTGACTTCGGCACGGGCAGCGTGGAGCAGAAAAAGGTGGCTGAAGCCATGCAAGTCTTTGTGGCGAAGAACCAGATCAAGCCGGACGCGCTGTGGATGCTGGGGGATAATTTCTATAGCCTCGACAAATCCCCCGGAGGTTTCAGCGTGGATTCACCTCGCTGGAAAAACGAGATCGAAAACATGTACCCAGCTTCTGTGTTTCCAGGGCCGATGCACGCGGTGCTTGGCAACCATGATTACCACGACAATCCTGGCGGCCAGAAGGTACAGCTTGCCTATACGAAAAAGCCTGGCGTGCGTTGGCATCTGCCGTCGAAGTGGTATCGTCTGGATCTTGGCGGTGACAAGCCGCTGGTGACTTTCCTTTGCCTCGACAGCAACCTGCCTACCGTGAGCGGAGGAAAGGACAAAAAGAGTGGCAAGAGCCGATCCTCTCTTACGGCCGCGGAGGCGGAAGAGCAGCTTGCTTGGTTTAAGACGGAACTGGCCAAGCCTAGAGCCCCTTTCACCATTGTCGCCGCGCATCATCCGGTATTTTCGAATGGGGATCATGGCGACACGAAGACACTTGTGGAGCAGTGGGACGATATTTTGCAGGCCAATAAAGTGCACGCCTATATCTGCGGCCACGATCATGATCTCCAGCACTTGGAGTTGCAAGGCCGCTTCACCTCTCATGTGCTATCTGGTGGCGGCGGTGCCAAGACCCGCCCTCTCGAAGGCAAGCATCAAGTTCCGTTTGGCAAAGAGACCCACGGTTTCACCCATCTTTCGATCAATGTGGACTCAATGCGTTTTACCCACTACGATGCTACAGGTGCTCCGCTGCATGGCTTCACGAAGCGACAAGATGGCCACGTAGAGCTTGGCGTTTGATCAAAGACCGCCTTCGGGCTTAAACCAGCGGGCCAGAGTCATTTCGCAGATGGCCTGAGGGGTTTTTTCCTTGGCTTTTGCATCGATGTCGAATTCGATGGCTTTAATGGCCTGAAAGCGTTCTGGACTCTGCAGGCTGGCCAGCCACCCGAGCAGCGTGGTCTGATCTCCGCGCAGACGGACCTCCACCGCCACCTCACGGTAGTTTTCTGTATTGGAGGGCTCCAGTAGCCGCTGCTGTTCCACTTTCAATTCGAGATCGAGGGCGTCGTTTTGCACGTCTTCGAGCAGTTTTGCTTGAGCTTGGCCGAGGCTCTCAGTGGCTGGCATCATCTCGCGAAGCCATTTGCCGCGCTTGTTCCAAAAATCGCGGTCTTCAAACCACACCTTTAGCTCGTCGAGCTCGCCTTGCAGTAGGGTGATGCGCTCCAATGCGGTGCGGCGGCGGTTGAGGAACTCATTTGCTGCCAGCATGCCACCTACGAACACCAGTGAGCCGACACAGGCTAGGAGGAGTTTTTTTTCGCGATTAGTGAGAGCGAGGGCCATGGAATCAGGGCAGATATTAGGGGAGCTTGCCTTGGGCGCGGAAGGTAGCTGTGGTACCTTTGACCTCCGGTCGGGGGTTCGTCCAAATGTAGCGGGAGAGAACTTTGTTCTTTTTGAAGTCCTCGATGAACTGGAAGGCAAGTTGCGCGTCCCGTGCCTCGCCACGGATTTCGATTTCTCCTCCTTTGACTTCAAATTTGCGGATCACGATCCCTGTGGCGGGCATGAGTCGCGTCACCTCTGCCAGTAGAAACATTGGGTAGCGCTGAGAATCGACCGCAGGTGCATACGACTTCCAGCGCTCCGCCGTCTCACGCACGGCCTCGGCAGGCTCGCGAATCAGTTCCACTTGCTGCTCAATATCGGCCGCATGGCGTTCAAGGGACACGAGGTAGGCATAGGCAAGGAAGAGCAGCGAAACGATGAGCCCGCAGCCAAGCAGCGTCCACCGAATCAGCTTGCTGCGCGCAGCGGCGGCGGATTGCGCGGTGCGAACCGCAGCGGGTAACAGCTTCGTCCAGCCATGCGTGTCGAGCTCTGCTTTGGGTGCCAGAGAGGTCACATGCGTCACGGGCATGCCCAGTGAGTGAGTGAGATGCCTGGCGAGCGCTGGGTCTAAAGCATCGCTCACAATTGAGATGCTGTTGATGCAACCTTCTCCAAGATCTGTTTCGATGGCCAGTTTTGCGAGGGTGATCTCCAACGTTAGCAACTCATCCGAGGCCGGTGCCTGAGCGAAAATGTGACTGTGGTAGAGATTGCCGCGATGGCTCGCAGCGAGGACCAGATCTCCCTGCTCCTCAAGGATGACGATTTGATCCGGTGGCAGTTCCGTCAAGCGTAGCGCTGCGGTATAGTCCTGTGCATTCGTGGCCGCCAATTTCTCGGGAAAAGGCTCGGCCAACACGTCAACACTTAGAATGGCTTGTCCGCCAGTTTGGCCAAGAGAATGCCAGCGGTAGTTTTTACCCTTCTTGTCCTGATTGAGCTTCAGGCCACGACGCTCCAGATGAGTCACCACGAGCTGCTCCATCACGTCATCATCGGCCTTGGGCACGAGAAGGCCGATGGTGCGGCAGGCCGCGGCCGGGAGCCCGATGAGCAGAGAGTTAGCAAGGTGCTCGGCATTCGCCGGCGTATCCACCAACTCGCTGCTGCTCTTCGCGCAGGGCTTCCAAACTCGCCAACTGTTGTCGGAAGCTGGGAGAAGGAGTGTGGCAGCAGGCATGCGAAAAAAGAAAGATGGAAAAAGGCCGCGTAAGAACGTTGAGGCAAGGGCGAAGTTGCGCTGGAAAACAGGGAAATGCATCCGAACGGAGGCTCGGATTTTTCCCTGTGTCTGGCTTGGAGTGTGCCTCACCACGCACAACATGGAGCCGACAAGGTCGGGCATCATCGTCGATATGGCCGTTGCTAGGCTGAAGCCAAAAAAACTTTATCGGTAAGTGATGAAATCACACCTCAGGCAATTCAAAGCCTGCTGCATAATCCTCGACGCAGAGCTTGTTGGCCTCCGCAGCAAACTCGCCGGTGAATTGATGCGTGACGGGATCGAAATCAAGCCACGGTCCGGTGAGGATCGGCTGGGCATTAAGGTCGATGCCGTTATTGGCAAGATTTTTGAGGAACTCCGCATACAAGTCCTGGCCCAATTTGTCGCCCTCGAGGCGCTCGCGGACCTCCTGGGCCTTCAACGCCTTGCCGAGACGGTAAGACACATTTGCCAGATGCGCTAGGCATGCTGCGTGATGACCGTGGCGGATGTGCAGCACATCCTTCGTGTATTTTCCGGCGCGAATGCTGTCGATGAAGTTCTTCATGTGATCCGGACCAGTGAGGAAGTTTTCGAACTTGGTGAGAGTCTTACCCTCGGTGTCGTAGGCCTTGGACTCCGCCACGTAGCCACCCTCGCAGTGGATGATGTTGCCGGTGCGGATCCCTTTATAGGGGGGCTCACCGCTCTTCGGGTCCACGTTTCGCGAGGGCAGGCCAAACATATCCATGATGAGCGGCACAGGCTCGTAAGGGTGAAAAGCGATCTGACAGTTCGCGCTGTGGCCGTCGTCGCTGTAGCCCCAACGGTTGCCAAAGCTCATCACGCGTCGGGGGAGTGCGTCGGGATCACCCAGTGCCCATCTTGCCACGTCATATTGATGCGGGCCTTGGTTGCCGATATCGCCATTTCCATACGGCCACTGCCAATGCCAGTCGTAGTGAAACTGCTTGCGCATGACAGGCATTTCCGGCCGCGGGGCGGACCACAATTTGTAATCCACGCTGGAAGGCGGCGGCTGGGCGGCATCCACCTTGTCGGTGCTCATGCGCAGACCATGCACAAGGGCATGAGAGAGCTTGGGTTTGCCGATGTGACCTGCCTTGACCCATTCCATGGCAGCAGCCCATCCTTCATCCGAGCGGCGTTGCATGCCATGCTGCACGATGATTCCTTTTGAGGCTGCTCGGGTGGCGGCGGCCATCAATTTGGCGCTTTCAATCAAGTTATGACTGACGGGCTTCTCGACATAGACGTGCTTGCCATGCTGGAGGGCCGTCAATGCGATCAACACATGGCTGTGGTTCGGCGTGGCGATGGTCACCGCATCCACGTCCTTGTCCGCACAACACTGCCGGAAGTCTCGGTAAGTTTTCACCTGAACGTTGTCCTTGGCGAGTTCCGCCACCCGCTTGTCAATCACCGACTGATCCACATCACAAAGCGCCACGACGCGAACACCTGGAATCTTGAGCAGTTCCTTGATATGACCGCCACCACGCCCTCGGAAGCCGATCACCGCCACGCGGATGTCTCCGTTGGCACCAAGAGGCGCTGACCAGGCTGGAATTGAGACTGTGCCGGCAAGCGAGGTGGCGAGAAAACGACGGCGTGAGGTGGTGGGTATGTTCATGATGCGTGGAATACGCTCTTTGCACGACGCTCATTTCGAGGCCTGTAGGCAGTTCGAGGCTCGCCAATGCTGTGAAAGCTTTGATTAGCAACATCATGCTGGGGTTGGCTCACGCTGGCTTGGATGGCGTTCAAGTTAGATTAAGTTGCCTTGAAAGAGGTCTCGGTGGGAGCAGGAATGTAGCACGAAAAGCCTGCCGCGGTGATGCAGGCAAAGGGTAAATCCCACCTTGACGCTGTGAAGCCGGCCCCCCACACTTGCGGGGTCACACACCATCACGTGTCATGAATCTCCTCGACCGCCTCGAACGTGTCTTCTTCTGGCTTTCCGCCGCTTCCACCGACAATCTCGAGGCGTGCCCAGCTTGGGAGCGACGCAAGTATGTGGCCTTTGGGGCCACGGTGCTGGTGCCGAGCACTTTTGCCATCATTGCCTGCGCCTATGCGCTCAGCACGCTCACGGACAACTGGTGGGTCATCGCATCGGTTTCGCTCGTGTGGGCCTTCATCATCCTGACGGTTGACCGCGCGTTACTGGCCACCTACCGCGCCTACCAGAGCTTCTTCCGCAAGGTGGCGCAGTTTGGCCTGCGCATGGTGGTCGCTGCGCTGATGGGTATCACGATCTCGCATCCGCTCACGTTGTTGCTTTTCAGAGACACTGTTTCCTCCGTGATAGAGGACCATCGCCAAAAAGAGATCGAGGCGGCCCGCGAGACGGCTAAGCAGCAGAAAGCGGCTGTTGAGACGCGCATCACTAGCCTTGAGGGTGAGATTGCCAAGCAGCGCGAGGCTTGGAATGCGACCTTCACCGCAAAGTTTCTCGATGAAAACGGCAAGCCGGTCGAGAAGCCGCTCACCGAGGACGAGAAGAAGGCGAAAGCCGAGCGTGACGTTAAGGTGGCGGAAGCCTCCGCTCCACTGAAAGCCAAACTCGAAGCCCTTGATGGTGAAATGGCAAAAATGAGTGCGAACTACCAAAAAATGGCCGCTGAGCTCAATCACTGGCAGACGGAGTTCGAGCGGGAGGTGAACGGTCAGCGCAGCGGCATCATCGGACTTGGACCCCGGGCCAAAAGCATTCAAGAAGATCAACTGACCTGGCGACGTGCTGAATCCACACGCCTGAGTGGTGTGCTTGATACGCTGACAAAGAGCCGCGTGATCTTGCTCGCCGAGATCAAAGCCGCTGAGGATGGTGTGAACGCTGCCTTGGATGCTAAAGCTGCCGAGGATGCCGCACGCATGAAGGCGGAAAAAGACCGCATTGAGTTGTTGAGGAATCAAGTGCAGCAGCAGCAGGCCGATCAATTTGTCACTCAGCAGAACGCCATCCGAGAGACGCTCAAGACTCAGATTGATGCGCTGCTGCTTCAGCTTAAAAATCTACATGCTGAGGTGGGGCAACTCGTGAAAGACGAGGAATCACGCATCGCCACCCTCCGCGCCGAGCCTCGGCGTGACATCCTTACTCAAACACTCGCATTGCATGAACTTTTCGAAAAGGGACAGCAGGGAGGCACCTTTGCCTTGGTGGCTTACCTCGTTCTCACGATGTTATTCATGCTTGTGGACACCATTCCGCTGGTGGTGAAGTTCTTCTCGAAGCCAGGTCCCTACGACACCTTACTCGACCGTGAGGAGGTGAAGTTTGATCGTGAGCGCCAAGCTTTTCTCACCAGCTTCAACCGCTACATGAAAGAGCTCACCGAGAGCAAGCTATTGCACCTGACACAGCACAAGCCGTTGGAGCGTGCGCTGATCGAGGGTGTGGATCGCTCGCGTGCTGCGAAGGAGTTCCTAGAGCATCTGATGGAGTTGGAGCGTGCCTTTGATGAAAAAATCCGTGCCGCCCGTGACTCGGCAGCCACCAGCGGCCTGGCTTTCAAGGCGGACATGCTCGAAGACATGGCTCGCACCTTCTATGCGGATCTGCGCCAGCGCATGGAGACCTTCTTCTGCGACGACCGCCGCTCGCCTGTCAAGGCAAGCGTCTGATTTCTCGTATTTGAGCTTCCGCTTGACGGCTTTGTGTCCAGCGGAAAAGGGTCGAGTTCATGCGTACTTTTAAATCGACTCAACAGGACATGCAGGCTCGCATCGTGCGTGAAGTGCGGAGTGGTCGGGCCAAGGCCAGAGCTGGACTGGCCCACCTGCTGGAGATTGCTCCGTCCACGATGGGCATTCATGTCGATGAGTTGGTGCGTAGCGGCTATCTCATCGAATCAGGCTTGGAGCGTGGCAGCGCGGGTAGGCCCAAAAGGCTTCTGAAATTGGTGAGCCAAGCAGGTTGGTTTGTGGGGGTGGAATTCACCGGCGGGCGCATTCAGGCGGCACGTCTTGATTTTGCCGGGAAACTCGAATGGAACTTGCAGGAATCTCTTCCATCCGAGATTTCAGCCGCGCAGATGATCGACAAAATTGAGGCGGTGGTACGTGAATTGCACAACGGCGCCACCGGGCCTTGTTTTGGCATCGGTATCGGTTCTCCGGGCTTGGTAAATCCTGCCGAGGGAGTGGTTGTTTATTCGCAGTTTCAGCCAGACTGGAAGCGGGTGCCTCTTGCTCAGGAGTTGCAGAAACGCTTCGGCATACGTGTGCTGGTTGAAAACAATCTCCATGTCATTACCCTCGCGGAAAAGTGGTTTGGAGAAGGGCGCGACGAAGATGACTTCGTTGTTGTCCGGGCCCGAATGGGATTCGGACTCGGTATTGTCAAAGCAGGGCGTCTACTGCCAGGGGCCCACCATGCGGCGGGTGAGGTGGGCATGCTGCCGTGGCCACTGGAAGGCGGCCGTCGGCAGGTGCATGAGGCTTTTTCCGCGCGCAGCGTATGGCAGAAGCTCAGTGGGAACCATGATAGCAGCCCTCCTGAGGATCTTCGTGCTGCCCTCATCTCTCTCGCGGATTCGCGTGGAGAAGTTTGGGATGCAGTGGTCACGGATTATGCCCGCCTTCTTGGTGTCATTCAGTTGATCGTCGATGCGCGCCGCTACTTCCTGCATGGCACCCTCGCCGCCTTGGGCACGCGGTTTTGCGATGACATCATGAGACGCAGCCTCGAGCTCATGCCTGAGCTGAAACACTCGCCCATTCGGCTCGGCCCGACTTCTCTGGGCAGGGACGCCGGTGCTCTCGGCGCAGCGAGTTTGGCGATGGAGGCTTGGAATCCGGCCGAGGCGAAGCCAAGCGCCTAGAGTATTTTCAAAATGCCTATTTGATTCTGGGTGTCTTCTGCCTTCGAGGGAGTGTGTGACAGAGACGCTGTCTCGAGGGTTCCATATCAATAGAGCCTTCACGTTCACTGGCCTATTCAGACTTTTTGGAGATAAGGGCTAGCTTTCGATGCCTTCGGTGCCTGCCAGCTTGGCACCGTTCAAGATCAGACCCGTCTGAATGGTGCGCTTGAGGTTCGCGGCGCTGAGGTCAGCATCGGTGAAATGGGCGTTTGTCAAATTCGAGCCTTCGAGATTCGCGCCAGAGAGGTCTGCACCGCGGAAATTCGCCCCACTGAGGTTGGCATTGCGCAACGAGACACCGCCAAGGTCCGCGCCGCTGAGATTGGCTCCGGAGAAGTTGACGCTGTCAAGGTTTGCACCGCTGAGATTGGCCTCGGAGAGATTTGTGCCTGCCAAATTGGCCTTTGTCATGGTGGTGCCAACAAATTGCGCCTTGGCCAAATTGAGATCATTTAGGATCGCGCCGGCGAGATTCATGCCTGTCTCATTCAGCCTACGACCTGTCTTCGTATTGCCATCGAGCCATTGGGTATGCGCGAGAAGTTTTTCGTTGGTGATGCTTGCCATGGGACAATGTGCATCATGAGAGAGGTTAACCCATCTGCAATCAGAGAAAAGTGGCAGAATCTGCCCTTTACGATGTTGGATGCACTTGCTGGGCTGCGGCAGCTTCTACTTTCACCCGGCGGCGATGCGTGCGGACCATATTCATCTCCTTAAGCTTGCGTTGAAGGGTTCGGCGGCTCATGCCCAAGAGTTCAGCGGCCACGGTGCGGTTGTTTCCACTGCGCTGCAAAGCGGTGAGGATGAGCTGATGCTCGGCCTCCTCGACATCGAGATCGCTTTTTGCTTGGGGTGTGGGTTCAAGAGGAGCTTCAGCCGTGGGCGTTTTCCGCACCCAGAGGCCGCCAGGGTTCAGTAGGTAAGCGGGGAGATGCTTGAGCATGACACGGCTGCTGTTGCTCATGACCACGCCGTGCTCGATAGCTGCACGAAGTTCACGGATGTTGCCCGGCCAGTCATATTTCATCATCGACGGCAGCGCATCATCACCTAGCGGTTTATAGGGTTTACTGTTGGCCTTGGCCAGCTCTTTGAGGAAGTGATCCGCTAAGATAGAGATGTCACTTTTTCGATCTCGAAGCGGTGGCAGGTGGATGGTGACGACGCGTAGGCGCCAGTAGAGGTCTTCGCGAAACTTGCCCTCCTCGACCATTTTGGCGAGGTTGCGGTTCGTGGCGGCAATCACACGAACGTTGATTTGGATGGGCTTGCTGCTGCCGACCCGTTCAATGGTCTGTTCACCGAGGGCACGGAGGAGTTTCACCTGCGTGCTGGGATCTATTTCACCAATTTCATCCAGAAAAAGCGTGCCGCCGTTAGCCTGTTCAAAGCGGCCGATGCGTCTTTCTTGAGCGCCGGTGAAGGCTCCCTTTTCGTGGCCAAAAAGTTCGCTTTCGAGGATCTGAGCAGAAAGGGCTGCACAGTGCACAGCCACCATGTTGGCTTTGGGTCGGCCGCTGAGGTTGTGGATGGCGCGGGCGACGAGTTCCTTGCCGGTGCCGCTTTCCCCCTCGATGAGCACAGTGGCACGGGAGGGTGCCACCTGCTGGATCGTGTCCAAAATGGGCTTCATGACCTCCGCCTGGCCTAGAATGCCCTCAATAGAGAATTTGCGTTCTACCTGCTGCTTCAACGCCACGTTCTCATGCTCAAGGCTGCGGCTGCGAAGAGCTCTTTTGATGAGAAGTTCGACCTCATCAAGGTTCAACGGTTTGGTGACGAAGTGATAGGCGCCGCGGCGCATGGCCTCGACAGCTGTGTCCACGCTGCCGTAGGCCGTCATCATGATGCACACTGGAGGCTTTGGGAGTGCCAAAGCGACATCGAGGAGTTTCATCCCGTCATCCGCTCCGAGGCGGAGGTCGGTCAGCATCACATCGACGCTATCGTTCTTTAGGTGCTCCATGGCTTCTGCCGCATTCGAGGCCACGTAACAGTCGAAATCGTCTTCCAATGAAAGGCGCAAGCCATCTCGGGTGTGTTTTTCATCATCAACGATGAGAACGGTGGCTGGATCGTTCATAAGTGAAAGAGTGGCACACTTTGGAGGGCTATTGCGCATTCGGCAACGGCTGGATGGCAGGTTTTTGCCAAGATGAGCCTGTGCCCCCAACGAACCTGCTGACGCTACTCCTCCATGCGTCCGAGGTAAGTCAACGATCCTGTTTCGCTGTTCCGACGGGTGACAACGATGATTTCGGCACGCTTCTCTCCCACCCAGCCGATGCTGGTAATGCGGCGAAGGGTTGTGTCATCGTCGTTGAGGATGGCGCGCAGGGCGTTGAGCTTGTCGCCGGCGAGGCCGAGCAGCTGGTAGGCTTCCTCATCACGGATGCGGCGGTCGTCTTCCGTGCCTGGAATGCCATCCGCACCATCGCGTTCGCGGATGAAGCGTGCGACGTCGTTCTCCGAGCTGCCGGTGATCGCCAGAAGCACGTCTTTAAAGACGGTTCGAAGATCGATTTGGCCTTCACCATAAACGCTGAAGTATTCGCGCCAGTCTGGTTTCTTTCGGTCCACGGCATCCATGCCTCGCACGAGGAGCATTTCATCCACACGGAGAAAACCTTGGTTCCGAGGAGAGTCGAAGATTCCGAGATTCTGATATTGCTCCTGCTCAGCGCCATTGGCACGGGCGTTGTCGTCATTGTCGATCCAGTCTGCTAGTGAATCTGCGGCAATACCCGCTTCTTCGGCATTAAGCTGCCAGTGGATGAAGAGGTTGTAAATGGCCTCGCGAAGGCGTTCGTCCGTAGCGTAATTGATTGGAATGCGGGCCCCTTCGTAGTTGATGACCACATCAAAGCCGCTGTTTGGACCGATCTTTTGCTTCAAAACCAAATCGCCTCGGCGTGTGCTCGGATGCAGGCCGACCGCCAGACCACTCTCAGCGAGGTGCAGCGCCTTGAATTGATACGCTGCCTGCACGCTTTCCGCTGCGCTGGCACGAATGTATTCCACCACACCCAAAACGGTAACAGACATGAGCAGGATGGCCCACATCATGAGCATGAGAGCGGAGCCTTGATTGGCGCGGCGAGAGGAATTGAAAATGGTAAATGGGTTGCTGTATGCCTTGGTATGCAGAAGTCGGTTTTCCAGTTTCCAGTTTTCAGTTTTCATTTTTTACATCTCCGGGCTTTAGCGTTCTTGCAGCGGTTGGCTCCGTTCTCAGCGGATCCCGCCACCTGTGGTGCTGGTGTTTGTGGATGAGCTGGAACTGCTCGGTGCAAGGCCTGTGGTGATGTTGATGACCGGCACACTGAAGACCATTCGAATGGGTAGTGTGCGGTTTTTGAGCGTGAGACTGCCTTCAATGAGATCAGGCCACTCGGCTTTGCTCCACTCTTCGTACCACGTTTTGTCCTTCTCGACATAGAAGCGCCATTTGAAGGCAATCACATCGGGAAGCAGCGGCATCCAGTAGCGGCCTTCCTCATCGGGAGCGTAGATGCCAGTGGTCTCTTGGCGGATACCGTTTTGCGGGTCGTTCTCCGGAATCAGGTCCTCGCGGGAGAGGCTGAGGTAATGAATGAGCATCCCGGCGTCATCGGTGATCTCGTCCGGGTGTGGGCGAAGACGTAGAATGGTGTCCTTGAAAGTGATGGGATGTGCACCGGCTGGAAAACAATCCGGAGACCCCGCGATCGTTAGCTCCTGAATCACCGGCTCAGTTGTCTGCACTAGCTTTAGCGACAATGTAGCCGTGGCTGGCAATGAGGCAAAGGCGCGACGGCTCAATTCAATGAAGCAATTCACTGAGTCACTTTCCCGTTGCGTACGCTCGATCTCTGCCGCTGCCTGCACGGAGCCGCGGATGATTGCAAAAAGTGTCACCGTAATCATCGACAGCAGGGTGATGCCGATGACGACCTCGATCAGCGTGAAGGCATTAGCTGCCCGCCTCAGGTTATGGCTGTGCGGGTTTATAAACATAGACGCTGAGAGTGGCCTCCTCCGGCATGCCGTTGAACTCGGAGGTGGCTTTGATGGTGAGGTTGTAAAGGTCGGAGAGCGTACTGCCGCTCGTGGTGCGCAGGCTCACAGGCTCGGTGGTGCTGGTGTAGGTGATGCCGTAGGTCGGGTCCATGTAGGATGTGCTCATTTCCTTGAGCGGCTTTCGTCGGATCTCCTCAAAGAAGTTTCGCATGCCTACACGGACGATTTGGTCCCGCTTGAGCAGATTGGCTGTGTCCAACGATTGATTCAACGCCTTCGCCAATCCGAGCACTGCAATGGAGAAAAGGGTGATTGCCAGCACCAACTCGAACAGGATGTAACCGCTGCGAGGACGGCATGAGGCGTGGTGGATGACGGATGACGGAGATGCGCTCGCTGTGAACAAAAATCCGGAGGCCTGCCGGCGGCCCTTGGTTTTTGGTCCTTGGTTTTTGGCGCAGGTTTTCATCGCAGATCCACAGATTCTTTGACGATGTCTGCTGTCAGGGCGGCGAACTCCACATCGAAGGTGGCCCTGTCACGCTCGACATGCACTTTCAGTGGTTGGGAGACCCCGCTGGGCTGGAAGACCCAGAGCTTCACCATGTCGCCCTCCAAGTAAGTGGTGTCGGTATCGAACCAGAACTGCATCGCCAGCTTCATATCAGGCGGGGCTTCGTAGTTCTCGGTCCAGTGCTCGTCGTATTTGGGCGGAGGGGGCGCGAGTGTGAGTTGGGTAGTCTTTGTCAAACCACCGCCGTTTTCGAGGTCGTTCTTTTCGATCCCCTGCTGCTCGGATGGTGGGTTTTTGCTGATCTCGATTCGTTCAAGCAACTCCGCTCGAGTCAGATACGGGTTGGAGTAGCGCGATGCCGTAAATCCTGTGGCGTGCAGCGCTACCTGATAGGGCCGCTTTTCCGTCATCGCACGAAAACGAGCCTCGCGCGCCAACTTCATGAGCACGGCAACGGGTTCTCTCGCTAGTCGTTCGTCGTTGAATCCCTTGAGCATCGGAATCGCTGCTGCGGCGAGAATGGCAACGATGGTAAGTGCGATGATGATTTCGACGAGAGTGAAACCAGCGGTTGAATGATGAATGAAGATCGAAGGACGATTTGCAGCATCCTTCGCCCTTCGATTTTCATTCATCATTCGTGGATTCGTCATCCGAAATCACTTGGTGGGAGTGCCACGCTTCCAGTTGCCGAGGTCGTCATCCGTGCCGTCTTTGCCATCGGCGCCCACGGACCACACATCGTAGTCGTCCTTCGATTTCTGCGCGGGGATGCGATACTTGTATTCCTGACCCCAAGGATCCTTTGGCATGTCCTTCATAAAAGCACGGTAGTTTTCGGGCACTGGTTCGATGGTCGGTTTTTCGACGAGGGCCTTCAAGCCTTGCTCAGTGGTGGGCTTTCGCAGGGCGCGTGACTCATAGCTTTGCAGCGCTAGGCCGATGGCCTGAAGGTCGCTGTCCACGCGGGTGTCCTTGGCGGAGTCGATCTGGCCTTTGAGGAGGTAAATCGAACCGGAGGCGAGGATGGCGATGATCGTGAGCGTGATGACAATCTCGATTAGTGTGAAGGCTTGGGTATGTTGGGAGTGGCGAGTGTGGATTTTCATGGTGGGTGCAGGATGGAGTGAAACGTCAAAGTGTGAACTGGAAACTAGCTGCGGCGGATCCCGGTGACGCTCTGGGCGATGGCGGCTACGATGGAGTAGGCCACGGTGCCAACCATGACCGCCATGATAACGAGGATGATCGGGGTGATCATGGAGGTCATGCGTTTAATGCGAGTATCCAGTTCCTTGTCGTAGCGGGTGGCGCACTTTTCCATGGACTTGCCGAGTTGGCCGGTCTGTTCGCCTACGGCGATCATATCGGAGAGCAAAAGTGGGAAATGGCCCACTTTCTTAAGCGAAGAAGAAAGGGGGGCTCCCTCGGATACCAGCATGGAAACCTTCGCGAGGAGTGCTTGAATGAAGACATTGGCGGAGATCTTCGAGACGAGGCGCAGGCTGTTCATCAGCGGAACACCGTTCGTTACAAGACTGCCAAGCGAGTGCGAAAACTGCGCGTAGAAGCGCATCGCGATGATAGGGCCGAAAAGTGGAAGCTTCAGGCGTGTCTCGTCCCACCAAAGCCTGCCCGCCGGGCTGCTGATGTAACCACGAAAAAGCATGAATAGGGTTGTGATAGTAATGAGGATCACCCACCACCAAGCGGCCATGAAGTTGTTGAAATGAATGAGCAACTGCGTTGCCGCTGGGAGCTGCTGGCCGTTCTTTGACATCAAATCGGTAATCTGCGGCACCATGAAGGTCATGAAGACTACCATGAGCACAACGCACGCGCTAATCAGAAAGGCCGGGTAAATCATCGCGGAGGTCACCTTGGATTGTAGGTCAGCCATCACGGTGAGATTTTGCGCTAGCCGACGCAGGATGCTCGGCAGCGATCCACTCACTTCACCCGCTGCCGCGAGGTTGCAATATAACTCATCAAAGCTTGGTGAGGCTTTTTTGAGTGCTTTTGCCACCGTGGAGCCCTCGCGGATTTCATTCCGCAGCGTAGCGGCTACGCGACGTAAGGTCTCGGCTTCCTGCCGTTCCTGCATAACGCGCAACGCCTGTTCGATTTGTAAGCCGCCGTCGAGCATGTCCGCGAGCTCCTCAGTGAACAGAATGAGCTGCGCGCGCTTCAGTTTCACGGGGCCACTGGCTTCTTCCGCTTTTTTGGCTAGCGACGCAGCCGTCTTCTCATCCTGCAGGACCTTGATGGGCGTGAGGGCTTGCGCTTCGAGCTGCCGAAAGACCTCTGCCTTGGTCGCCATGGTCAGCGAGCCTGAGACGGTCTGGCCAGTAGAGGTAAGGGCGGTGTAGGTAAAGGCAGGCATTCAGTAGCGTGTGTTGGCACTAACGTGGTAAAGGCGTCGAAGTTGCGTCTCCATGCAAGGTCTGGGAAATGGAAATCAAACCCATTCCTCGCCAGGCCACTGCGCATGCCGCACATCTGGGGTGACGACAAGCCGTCATCAGCTATGGCTATCACTGTGACGTCCGATCTCCATGACGCTTTCCTGTGCGACACCGTGCCTGCCAAAGTGATGGACGCACTCTGGGCGAGTGGCTGGAGGCATTTTGGGAAACTTTTTTACCGCTATGCTCAGCAGGAGACTGAGGGCGGCAGAGCTTTGACCATCACCCCGCTGCGCATTCGCCTAGCAAAGTGGCAGCCAACCTCAAGCCAACGCCGAGTGCTGCGCAAAAACGCCGATCTGCGTTGGGAAATGCAGTTGGTGTGCCTAGATGATGATCTGCGTTCGATTTTTGAAAGGCACAAAGCTCGCTTTCGTGACAACATCCCGGAAAAGTTGGAAAATTTTTTGGGTGACAAGCCTGATGTCGGCCCGTGTGAATGCCGCCTCTTGAGGGTTTTCGAGGGGGAAAAGCTCCTTGCAGCCAGCTTCTTGGATGTGGGTCAGCGAGCGGTCTCTAGTGTGTATGCGATGTTTGAACCTGAGGCGGCATGGAGAAGTCTTGGCATCTTCACGTTGCTGCTGGAACTTCGGTTTGCCTGCGAGCTAGGCTTCGATTTCCTGTATCCGGGCTACGCTACTCAGGAGTCGAGTGCCTACGATTACAAAAAGCAGTTCACCGGCTTGGAGTGGCTTGATTTCGAAGCATGTGAATGGCGGGGGTTGCCTCGCTGATTGAGCCGGGCCATAAAGCGGCATGAAAGTGGATGTTGTGACCTTGTTTCCCGAGATCGTGACCGTGCCCATGAGCGCGAGCATCATGGGTCGTGCCCAAGAAAAAGGGTTGTTAGCACTGCATGTTCACAACTTGCGTGAGCACGGTTTGGGCAAGCACCGCCATGTGGACGACACGCCCTACGGGGGTGGCCAAGGTATGGTGATCCGGCCAGAGCCGATGTGGGCCGCGCTGGAGGCCGTGGATCGTCCTGAGGCGCGTGTGATCCTGATGTCGCCCACGGGTAGGCCTTTCACACAGTCAGCAGCACGTCGTCTGGCCTTGGAGGAGCACTTGATTTTGATCTCCGGCCATTACGAGGGCATCGACCAGCGGGTGATTGAGCACTGGGTGGATGAGGAGATCAGCCTTGGTGACTATGTTCTGACCAATGGGGCCATCGCCGCCGTGGTCGTGATGGATGCCATCGTGCGGTTGTTGCCGGGTGTGTTGGGTGATGAAATGAGTGCTGTGGATGAAAGCTTTGGCGAAAACGGTCTCCTCGAAGCCCCACAATACACAAAGCCTGTAGAGTTCGCCGGACGGAAAGTCCCTGAAATACTTCTCAGTGGCAATCATGCCCAAATTGCCGCTTGGCGACAGGAAAAAGCGTTGGAGCGCACCCAGCAGGTGAGGCCGGATTTGTTGCCCACAGCAACCCCACGGCCCAATGTTTTATCTTAAGGAGCCACCTTGAGAATCGCATACAGGTAATCACTTCGTCCTTCACGGATGAGGTGTTCGCGCCAGGCGGCGTTCAAGGTTGTGTCGAAAGAAAGTCTGCCGTTGCCGCTAGGGCGTTTGTCACGCATCCAGACCATCGCGTTGGAGAGGTCAAAGCGGTGATCGAATGTGACTTGGCACGATTCGAAGCCTGCGAGCGCAGCGAGACGTCTCAAAGCCATGGCGGTGAAATACCAAAGGTGCACCTTGCGGTAAAAGAAGGCTGCGTAGTCGGCTGAGTTCTCCACCATCCAGTCATCCGCGTTCGGTGTGCTGATGGCGAGAATGCCGCCGGGCTTCAAAAGACGGCGGATGTCTTGCAAAAAGCGCAGCGGGTTCTCAACGTGCTCGAGCACACTGTAGCTCACCGCGGCATCGATCTGACCTGCGAGGCTGGCAGGGACATCCTGAGCCCAAGTGTAAACATCATGCCCACGCTGACGCATCGACTCGTGGTAGCACTGGTTTGGCTCCACCGCGATCGTGCGCGAGGCAAAACCCTTCACGAGGTCCAAGAACGGTCCGGCGCCACATCCGATGTCCGCCACGGACTTACCACGAAGCTGGTGCATGCCGATGAGATCGAGCTTGTGAGGCTGGTCGTTGTCCGTGAGGCGGAAGTACTCGTCTACCGCATTGCCCTGGCTGAGGTCGTCACGGTATTCGCCGGACTTGTAGTAGGCCTCGATGTCCGCCATCACCGGTGGCAGGTATCGGGCGCCACAGTCGCCGCATTCCCACACATCGAGATCGGCTGGCGATTTTTTGCCAAACGAACCCATGCGGATCGAACCATGGTAGCAACTGCGCCAGCTCGTGGCGCCGCAGATGAGACAGGGAGAGGTCATAGAGCGGGGAAATTCGGGCGCTGGACGTAATGGAGCTGTTTTTGGGCGTAAGGCTCAAGCTTCGCGACTTGCGCCGCGATGCGGGCGGAGACACCGGGCTTGCCATAAATTGGCGAGGATTCATAGCGGCCATGTGCGAGTTGTTTCTTCGTCGCCGCTTCGATCTCCGCCTGCACAGGCTGCACGCGGATGACCGAAGGCGACCACTCGCGTCCATCCTGACGCGAGCCGACAAGGACCACGGGGGTGCCGAGGAAGGATGTTTCGCGCACGAATGAGGATGAATTACCAATGCAACACGATGCGTGGTTCAGTAGCGGGATGTAAATGTCAGGCGGCAGGTTCTTATAGGCGTGTAGCGGGTAGTCGTGGTGATTTTCACGGAAGCGGCGGATGGCCTGTGCCACAAGATCGGAGCCTGCGTCGATGTTTGGCCAGAGCAGCACGGTCTGCAGACCAGTGCGGCGCACTGTCTCGAGCACGGCTTCCATCTGCTGCTCCTGATGCCCGATGTCCGTCGTGACGGGATGAAAAAGAACAAGAAGATAAGGCTGTGCAAAATCAATCGAGGTGCCAACGCCAAGCTGGCCCAGCACATCCTGCGGAAGCTGATTTGAGGCTGCGCTAACGACATCACAAGTTGGGCAACCGAGTGGAAACACTGTCGCAGGGTCCTCGCCCATCGCCACGATGTAGTCAGCAGCACGCTTCGTGGCCGGAAAGTGGTAGTGCGCCAGCTTCGTGATCGCATGACGCGTCGATTCATCAATCGAACCGGAGATCTCACCGCCCTGAAGATGGATAAGGCAGATGTTTTGATAAACCGCGGCAATCGCAGCAGCCATCGCTTCATAACGATCACCTATCATGAGCACGAAGTCGGGCTTCAAGCGGTTGAACTCGGAGGCAAACTCCGTCACCGCAAGTCCGATGGACTTCACCATGGTGATGGGCACGGAGCCTTCGAGCTGAAGATACACCTCCGACTCCACGGGAAAACCATCCGCCTCGACGACGTTCTTCGCGCAGCCGTAGCGGTCGAGCAGCATGGAGCCGGCGCAAAGGGTCTGCATCGTTACTCCAGGCTCTGTTTGCAGGGCCTTCATGACCGGCTTCATGCGGGCGTAGTTAGCCCGGTTGACGAGGACAACGGCGATTTTCTTCTTCATGAGCGTGCGCTTGGTGACCCGACGGGGAAGCCGCGTGTTTCGGCATAATAACGCGCCAGAATGATCTCCTCCGGCTCGTCGATATTGATCAGCATGCGCTCTACGAGATGAGCGCGGGTCGTTTTGGTAAAAATGCGCTTCTCATCCATGAGTGTGGCACGGCCTAGCGCATAGCAGGCACCGTTGCGGAAAAACAGCGGCTCTAGCGACTGGCGCTGCTTCACACTGGCTCCGGCTTCGCTGTAAAAGCGGATCAACTGCTCGCTATCGACCTTCAGCACCTTGTGTGGATGAAATTTGGTATCCACGCGGCTGACGGTGACGACGGAACCCGCATTCGTGTGCCCCAAAAGATCCACCGCGGCATTGATGTCCTCCGGTTGACGAAACGGACAAGTGGGCTCGACGATCAAAATCAAATCGTAAGTCACTCCATCGAGTTTTTCAGCCTCCTCGACGGCATGGCAAAGCGTCTCCACAGCGCCTGCGGTATCGCTGCTGAGTTCCGGCGGACGCAAAAAGGGAGCATCGAGACCGTTGGCGCGACCTTCAGCGGCATAACGCTCTGAATCGGTCGAGATGATGCGACGGTCGATCCAATCGCAAGAAGGAGCGTTGAGCACTTCGCCGGCCAAAGCGATCAGCGAACGTCCCGCGACGATCTGCATGTTTTTGTCCGGAATGCCTTTGCTGCCGGCTCGGGCCGGCACCACGGCAAGGATGCGGCGACCGTGTTTCATGTGTTGAGACGGATGGACTGGCTGCTGGCAGCACTTTGACGGCAGGCATCGACGACTTCGAGCGCCGCAATGCCATCGGTGAGCGTGCAGGAAGGCGCGGAACGAGTGCCGCGAATGAGTTCGAGCAGTTCAGAAGCCGCGCCCATGAACATCTCATTCCGCTCGCAGGTGAAAGCCTGGCTGTCCCACTTCAATTCACCGGTGCGGGAGAGCTTTACGGCGTTTTCTTCATACGACCACATCAGCGTTCCCGTTTCGCCCACGGCGATGATATGGCGCTGATGCGGACGGCCGATGAGATCGAGGTGCAAGTTCGCCCGCAGACCGCCGTCGAAGCTGGCGATGACATCCACGTTATCGTCCGCGCTTATATCGAGGTCGGAGATTTTATCGACCGAGGCCATCACAGCCTTCGGTTTGCCGACAAACCAGAGCAGCAAGTCGAGGAAGTGGCTTTCATCGAGCAAGGCACCACCGCCCTGCTCCTTGTTGGCCATGAAGAAGTCTTGATAGCGCTCCCATGGATGCCAGTCAGCCAGATGAGCACTCATCACGAAGCGGATGTGACGCACGGCGCCGATCTCGCCGCTTTGCAAACGACGGCGGAACTCCGCCACCGGCGGCCACCAGCGGTAGGTATAGCCGAGGAGGACCTTAGCGGCACTATTGGCGAGGCGCTTGCAGCCAGTGGCGTCGATGCTGAGCGGCTTTTCACACAAGATCCAGCCGCCTTGGGCACTTGCGGCGATGATTTGATCAATGTGAAACGACGGCGGCGAGGCGATCACGAAGCCGTCATAGTCCTGCGCCTTCAAGGCTTCATCAAGACTGCCGAAGAGGCTCTTCATCGGGCCTTCCGCGGCGGTTTCCTGCTGGCGGTCGGCGCGTGGATCGAAGCCGCTGACCTCGCAGCCGAGCGAGCGCAGGTTTCGTGCATGACGTTTCCCGGCCGAGCCGAGGCCGATGACAAGGATGTGAGGAGTGGTCGCGATCATCGAAGCTGTTCAGTCATGTCCACATAAACCTCCGGCGCGAGGTGAAACTCGACTAGGGCGGGTGGGCTGCCCGCGTGCTGCCATTGCTTGAGGGCCGCGTCAAGCCTCGCCACATCCGGGGCATCCCACGTGGCCATGCCCATGGCCTCCGTCACGCGTAGAAGGCGGTGATCGGGCAGTGTGAGAGGCTGTTGGGACCAGCCCAGTTTTTTCGCACGGCTGCGGATGCTGCCGAAGTATCCATCCCGCATCACCAGCACCAGCAGCGGCAGCTTCAAATCGACGGCGAGGGACAACTCTGCGAGGTTTGCGCGGATGCCGCCATCACCAATCCAAAGAACAGAAGGCTTCGGCGCACGGGCGAGAGCTGTGCCGAGCGCATAACCAAGGCCCGCGCCGAGGTAACGGCCATTCGGCGTGCCCGTGAGGTCGAGATGATTTGCCACGTGCAGGAAGTGCTCGGCCCACACGGTGAAGTTGCCTGTGTCGACAATGTGAGCGGCACCAGGTAGGGCCGTCGAAACGAGTTGCATGGCATCGCGTGGAGAGTCTCCCCAGCCTTTTATCGTGTTGGCGAGCTGCTCATGCGCGGCGGCAACTTCTTCGAGGCCCCATTCCTTCGACTTGAGAATGTCGAGCAACTCAGCCGCATCAGCATCGGAAAGCTCATCGCCATGAGCGCCATGCACATTGTCCGGAAACACGCGTGACGGATGCAGGCCCTGTGCATCAAACCATAGCGTGCAGGCATGAGGCGCGTCCGGTGAGAGCATCTCGCCGCTGCGCACACCGAGGCAAATGAGAAGATCAGCCTTTGGCAGCAGCGTCTTTTCGGGCGTGTTCGGCTTTCCATCGCCCGTGCAGATGCCTGCGCTGTGCGGCAGATACTCCGAAAGAGCGCCTTTGGCCGCTGCGGTGGTAAAAACGGGCAGTTTGAGCTCCGCGAGCTTTTCACACCAAACCGCACGTGTGGCCCAAGTGCCGACCAAAAGGGCCGGTTGGGCCGCTTGAAATACTTTTTGTCTCCAACTGTTTTGCGTGACCGGTTTCGAGGCGTGCGATGTTTCGTGCAGAGTTTCGCCATGCGGCACGAGCTCTAGATGAACCGGCCCTGGACACTCGCTGATGGCTTCATGCCACAGGCTGGCTACCTTTCCCTCTTCCTCGCTGAAGCCATGAGTGCCACGAAGGAACTTACTGGCGACGCTGAGGTGGTTCAGCCACTTGTGCCGACGGCCTGTGGACTCATTCGGAGGATAGGCCTCGGAGATTGAGAGGCAGGGATAGCCTTCGTAGCTGTTGCAAAGCAGGCCCGGCGAGAGGTTCATGAAGCCGGGGCCTTTGATCGTGACGCAAGCGGCGGGCTGGCTTGTCTGACGAGCATACGCTCCGGCCATCAAACCAGCGACGGCCTCATGTCCGGTGGCGATGAAGGAGCCACCGTTCTTCTCAATTTGTGTGATGAGCTCCAAACTGGGGCCACCGCCCGGAACGCCGAAGATGCGACGCCCGCCGAGCTCGGCGAACTGCTGTGCGAAGGATTCAAAGGCCATGGCGATGCGTCAGGCTTGGGATGCAAAATGAGCGCGGATGCGCTCCGCGGAGAATTTGAGCACGATGTTCACCGCGTCCGGGCTGAAGCCACCAATGTGCGGCGTGATGAGGCAGTTGTCGTATTTTTGAGCATATCGCCAGACGCGGCTCTTTTGGATATCAGGCTCGCCTTCGAGCACATCCGTGCCGTAAGCGCCGAGGTGACCGCTTTCGAGGGCTTGCAGCAAGGCGTCTTCATCACAAATCGCCCCGCGGGAGGTGTTGATGAGGATGGTGCCGGGACGCATGAGGCCAAACTCACGCTGGCGTACGAGGCCGCGTGTCTCATCGCTCAAATGGACATGAATCGACACGGCATGCGCGGATCGAAGCACGGTGTCGAGGTCTGCCCGTTCTATCGTGGCAGGCCACTCTTTCTCCGGCAGGTGTGGATCATGGCCCACGACATGCATGCCGAAGGCGGTTGCATAGCGTGCCATCCATTGGCCGATGCGTCCGCAGCCGATGAGGCCCAGTGTGCGTCCCTTCAACAGCATGCCGGGAAACTGCTCGCGGTCCCACAAACCAGCCTCGACATGCTTGTTCGCGGCTCGAAGATGGCGTGCGCAGGCCATCAGCAGCATCCAGCTCAGCTCGGCGGCAGGCGTGAGCTCGTTGAGCACCTGCTTCTGGCCTTTGAGCGTGAGCAGCGGGATGTTTCGCTCCTTTAGCGTAGCGGAATCGATGTGATCCGCTCCGGTGGTGGCGGTGACAATAATCTTCAGCAACGCCGCGGTGCCGAGTTCCGCCTGCCGCAGCGGCACTTTCATCGATGCATCGAGAATGGCGTGCGCCTGTGGCAGCAGCGGTAGCACTGTGGTGGGCGTGGTGGCAGGTGCGAGCACCTCATAGCCGGAGCCAAGCGTCTCTTTGACCGCGGCGAGACCGGACTCAGGTCCGAGATAAAGGACAGTGTGGGATGACATGAAGAATGAAATTCACAGTGGCTTTACGACTCCACCGCCCTGCGTTGCAAATCCTTTGGTCCTGCGATCCAGCCAACCACGAAAGCGTCGCTTCTGCCAGCTTCGGATGAATTTGGAGATGAAGTCTTGGCCCTGCACTGGGCATGGACGGGGTGAGAGCTTTAGCGGCACCTGTTCACGTTTGAAGAATTGAAGCGTGGAGGGTTTCCAGAATAAGCCTTTGATCGACTCTTGGTATGTGAGCAATGCCTGCCCCTCAGGCCCGATGTAAAAATGACCATCCTGATCCTCACGGGCAAGCTGCTTAGCCCGGTTCTCGGCCTGCCAGATATTCATTCCGGGCGAGTTCACCACCTCACGGAGATGCGCGGCGCTCCAAATGGTGGCATTGAGACCCACACAAGGTGGATCGGGTAGGATCTTGTGCCATGTGCTATCTTGCAGCGGCTTTCCCTGTTTGCTGAAACGATCGACGCCTAGGTAACGACCGTTTAATTCACGAAAACGGACTACGGCATCTCGCACGGCAGCATCATTGACATGATCATTGAGGAAAAAATCATCAAGCAGCAGCATTAGCACATCGCCAGGCACTTGCGGCAATGCCTTGAGGAGATTGTCACCCCATTGACGGTCTTCTCCTACCTTGATAGTTCGGACACGAGGATCGTCGAAGCTGAGATGGTTCGTGGTGAGCACCACCGGCGTCGGCACTTCGGGCCAGTATTTGAACAGAAAATGGAAAAAATACGGCCAAGTGTCCGAATAAGCATCACACGAGGGAACAAGGAGCGTGAAGGCACTGTCAGACATGATGTGCGTCCGGGTTACTCGATGACGCAGTAGCAGGTGCGTGAGGTGTAGGGCAGGCGCCGTAGGGCCACATTACCGAGGCCAAGCGCCTCCATAACAGCGAGCGTCTCGCCGGGTGTGGCGTGCTCGTTGAGCTCGTCAAAGCCTAGCACGCTGCCTTTTGTGAGGCGCGGCTTGAGCAGTTCGAGGCACTTTTTCGTCGGTGCGTAGAGATCGAGGTCGAAGTAGGCGAGCGCGACGATGGTCTCGGTGTGCTCGTCGAGATAGCTGGGCAGCGTTTCGCACACATCACCCTGTACGAGTTCGAATTTACGGATATGCGAGAGCGGATTCTCCGCCTCATGGAACTCCATGATCTTCGTCAGGTAGTTTTTGTAGCCTTCGGTGACGGAGTAACCTCCCTGGCGCATGATGCCGCCATCGCCGTCCTGATTCGCGGTATGTGGGAAACCTTCAAAGGTATCGAAGGCGATGATCTTGCGATGACGATGGAAGGGCTCGTAGATGCCGCGGAGGGCGGCGAAGGTGGCAATGTTCTGGCCCCAACGCGTACCGAACTCCATCACGACTCCCGGCACCTCGACGATCTTCTGGTAGAGGAAGTCCATGAACTTCAAACGAGCCCAGGTCTTCGAGCTGAGGAAAATACCCATGTTGTCCATGCGCTCCTCGGCGGGGATGGGGCACTGCTCGATGAGGCGAGCCATTCCCTTGCGGCGCTCACGCTCGTCGGCGGAGGCAAAATTGACGACGTTGAACGAATCGCTCATGGTAGGAAATCAGCGGTTAGGAGACCAGACGATCAGTGAGTGACCTTCGATGAAGAAGCTGCCGCTTTGGACACGCTGCTTACGGTGAATGGTGAGTTTGCCTTGCTTTTCTAGCTCTTCGAGCCGCGGAAGGTAACCCCGGAGGTAATTGCGCTTGTTGGAATACAAGACGGACAGCTGGTCGTGCAGGTCATCCTTATCGAGCAGCTCGTCGATGGGTTCGAAGTGCACCACAAGCTCTGGCTTCTTCTTCAACAAGAACTGGATGAAGGCCTCGTGACGCGGTCCCACCTGCTCAAGAGCGGCTACGCTGTAGGCCACACTGCTCGGAAGGAACTCGAGCGACTCGTCCGGATGGTAAAAGTCGAAATGGCGGCCTTCGAGGTTCTTGTCGATACCGCTCTCGGCCATGCCGTTGAGGAGCTTTTGCGAGGCGGTGGTCCAGTCGAGGCCCACGAGATGTGCGGTGGGATTGATCTGGCGGGCACGCAGCAGGTGATAGCCCGGACCGCAGCCGAATTCATAGATGCCAGCGGCTTCCTTCATGTAGCGCTCCATGGCAAACTCGACGAGCAGGCAGATGATACGGTAGTCGAAGGACTCGGATACCGGACGCACCCAGCGGCGGCGCCAGCGCACGATAGGATGCTTGCCAAAGTAAAGCGGCACCGCGGCATCGGGATTACCGGTTTGACGGAAGAGATCGAAGTTTTCACCCCAGCCACGTTCCCAATCACCGATGCGATGCTCGCCGGCGACCTTGATCTCCGGGTTCACGAGGGCGCGGATGGACTCGAGGATGTACTGGTCACGCTCCTGCGGCGTGATTTCGGTGAAACGGAGATCGAATTCCGCGAGACGCTTCTTCAGCCGCTCGCTGATCGGCTCGCCCATGATGGCTTCGATATCGGCGGGCTGGATGGTATGAACGCTCATTGGCGGATGTTGGGATAATTGGCCTTAAACCACGCGACGGACTTCTCGATGCCCTCGTCAAGCGGAGTGAACTGGAAGTCCGGCAGCAGGCGGCGGAGCTTGGTGGTGTCCGAAGGTTTGCGGAACTGCCCGTCGGGCTTGCTGGAGTCCCACACGATCTTGCCGGTGAATTGCATTTTGTCTGCCACGATCTCGACGAGTTCCTTGATGCTGCGTTCGATGCCGGAGGAGAAGATGATGGCGTCCTCCTCGCGATAGTTTTCGAGCGCCCACAGGGTCAGCTTCGCAATGTCATCGACATAGACAAACTCGCGCAGCGGCGAACCGGTGCCCCAGGCGAGCAAATTCTCGCCTGCCTGTTGGCGGAGGAAGGTGCGATGAATGAGCGAAGGGATGACGTGACCACCTTCGAGTGCGAAGTCGTCATGCGGGCCATACATATTGGTCGGGATGGCGACGATGAAATCGCAGTTCCACTCCTTGCGGTAGGCGGCGCTTTGCACCTCGAGCATACGCTTGGCATAGGCGTAGCCGAAATTCGAGGGATGCGGGGCTCCGTTGTGCAGGTTTTGCTCGTTCAGCGGATAGGGCGTCTTGTCCGGAAAGACGCAGGTGGACATGAAGGAGATCAGGCGCTTCACCCCGGCGAGGCGGGCGGCCTCCAGCACGTTGAGATTGATGAGAATGTTGTTCCTGAAGTACTCGCCGGAATGGATGCTGTTGCTGCCGATGCCACCGACGACGGCAGCGCAGTGGATCACATACTCGGGCTTGTGGGTGCGGAAGAGGGCCGCGGTGGCCTCAAAATTGGTTAGATCTGCATCTTGGCGGCTCAAATAAACGGCATCTTCGTCGCCCAGCAGGCGGCGAAGCGAGGAACCCAGCATGCCGGCGCTGCCGGTGACGAGATAACGAGCCATAGTTTCATTCACGCACCAGCCGGGCGTTCCCGCCGATGCCACGCGATGGTTCTACGAAGTCCCTCATCAAAGTCAACGTATTTGAGCCTACCGAACTCTCGCTCGAAAAGACCCATGTCAATACCCACTTCCGCAGGTGCTCCTTCGAGTGGTTTGGCGGTCTCAGGGAGCTTCACGGGCACGCCGAGCTGGACTCCGATTTTCTCTGCCACCTCACGAATGAGGAGCACACCGTGACCGCCGACATTGTAAACCGGTTCGCGGCCTTCGAGAACTGCCCGCAGCATAATGCGGACGGCATCTGGAGCGTAGCAATACACTCGGCGTGCCTCGCCATGATCCATCATGGCGATCTCGCCGAGCTTGAGAGCCTTCTCGATGAAGGTGTAAAGCACCCGCCGATCATCCGGGCGAGCTCCAGGGCCATAAGCAAGAGCAAGGCGTGCCGAGACGGCCTGAATGCCGCTGGCACGGGCTGCATTGCAAGCAGCCTCGCCACAGCGCTTACCCTCAATGTAGCAGGCACGGGGATGGGTGGTGTTCGTGCTGCCAATCTTATCCTCGCGATTTGCCTCACCCGCCGGCAGGCCGACGTAAAGCTCGCTTGTGCTCACAAACAGGAAGCGGCCGCCTTGCGGCACTTTGTCGAGAAGGTCCAGCGTGGCCTCGGTGTTCAGCCGGATGGTCTTCGAAGGGTTTTCGAGGAAGCGACCGGGCTGTCCATAGCCTGCGGCATGCAGGATGAACTCCGCTTGATCCAGCCCACGGCGGAAAGTGGGATCGGTGAGGTCACCCCGGATGATCTCAATCTGCGGATGCTCGAGCATCTGCGCCACCACGCCGCTCACGGCGCTTTGGAAGGTCACGCGGAGACGCAGCTTCGAGCCTTCATCAATGAGACGGCGGAAGGCCGCTGCCATGTGGATGCCGACCACGCCGGAGGCACCGGTGAGCAGCACGCGGCCGTCTTGCAGGAGATGACGCGGGACGCCGTCCAGCGCGATGCCGGCGTCGTCATGGAAATAGGATTCAGACATGGCGGAGTTCGTCGAGACGGGCGCGGATGTCCGCCGCCAGCAGGCCACAGGCCGCGTCATGATAGCTGGCGTGGCCGTAATCGGTGAGGAATCTCCGCGGCACCCCCATGCTTGAAAGGGCAATGCGTTTGCCACGCAGCGCATTTGTGATGCTTGCGGCCAGCGTGCCTTCGTAAAACGGCTCAACGCAGAGAATGCGGCCATCACCGGCATGCTCGCGCAGGGTTTCATCATCAAACGGTGCTAGCGTGGTATAATAAAGGATCGTGGCATCGCTGCCTGAGGAGGCTTCGATCACGCGATCAAGGAAAGGTCCCACAGTGACGATCACTGGGCCGCTGCCAAGCTGTTCAATCTCAGCTTTTCCAAAGGTCACCGGGCGGGCTTCGCTATTCGAACGCTCCGAAAGCCGGTGGTAGGTCGGTTTACCACTCGCGAAGGTTTGCGACATCAGCGAGTCAAATTCCGCCGGGTGGCCTGGAGCGAGGATTTGCATGCCAGGAACGGCCTGCATGAGCTCCACATCGCCCGGGCAATGGTGCGAGCAACCCAACGCCGCATAGTCATACGAGCCGCCGACACTCACAAAGTGCCCGCCGAGAGCTTGATAGCCAAAGTCGACCTTGATCTGCTCAAACGCACGTTCGACGACGAACGGTGCGATGCTGTGGAAAAGCGGAATGAAGCCCTCTTTGGCCAAACCAGCCGCCACGCTTACCGTGGCCTGCTCCAAGATGCCGATGTTAATGACGCGCTTCGGATGCTTTTGAAAAGCGTGGCGGAAAGCGAACACGCCGATGTCTCCGAGCAGCACGACGAGACGTGGGTCCTCGTCGAGCAGCCGCTCCATGGTGGTGACAAATTGCTTTCTCATGCCAGTTGCGCCAGCATGGCCTCCAGTTCGTCCACTTTCGGTGCCTTGTGATGCCACGCGGGGTTGTTTTCCATCTCTTTGCAGCCTTTCCCTTTGATCGTGCTAGCGATCACCGCACGCGGCACATCACCGTCATGCGGCTTCAGTGCGGCCTCAATTTGCGCATGATCATGACCATCAATTTCGACGACATCCCAGTCAAAGGAACGGAACTTCGCGGCGAGGTCGCCGAGCATCAGCGCACGGTCGCCGGAGTGGTTGAAATCGACGACGCAGGTGAAATGGCCTAGCTTGTGATGCGCAGCCAGCAGAGCCGCCTCCCAGACCGCGCCTTCATTGCACTCGCCATCGCCGACGATGCACACGACGCGGGAGCTCGATTTGCGAATCTTCAGTCCGAGGGCCATGCCAGCCGCCATCGGCATGCCGTGACCAAGCGAGCCAGTGGAGGCCTCGACACCTGGCACCTTGCGCGAGTCGGGATGACCACCGAGACGGCCGCTGGAGGAGGCAAAGGTCTTCAATTCCTCCATCGGGAAGAAACCACGCGTGGCAAGAATTCCGTAAATGCCGAGCGATGCGTGGCCTTTGCTTAGCACGAAGCGGTCACGCGCCGGATCCGCTGGATTAGCCGGGTTGTGGCGCAAAATCCCATGGTAGAGCACCCACAAGATGTCTAAGATCGAGAAAGCGCTGGCGATATGCCCTTCCCCTGCGGCGCAGGCTGCGCGAAGGATTTGCTCTCGGAGGTCACGAAGGGTAGATGCCATGAAATGGATAGCGATACAAAGCACGCACACCCTACGCGGCAAGATGAAATCGCGCCTGAATCTCGCTGGTGACCTCCTCGACGCGGATGCTGCTCATGCAGCTCACGATCTGCGTCTTGTTGCAGGCCAGTTCTGCGCCGCGCGCAGCGATACAGGCGCACTCACGGTGTACTACAATATGCTGGTCACCATAGGGACGCCAGCGTTGCACCTGCGAGGGGCCAAACAGGATCACTGCTGGCAAATGCACGGCTGAGGCCATGTGCGAAGGAGCGGAGTCCATACCAAAGAAAAAGCGTGCCTGCCGCATGAAGGCCGCCAACTCGCGGAGACTCATGTCGCCCAAACGAGCGTGGCAGGGTTGTTTGACAAGGCTGACGATGTTTCGTGCTCGCTTCAGCTCATCTTGTGAAGGTCCGCAGGTCACCACCGGCACCCAGCCCTGCTGCGTGAGCCAGTCGATCACCTCAGCCACACGCTCATCATGCCAGCATTTGAAGAGCCAACGGGAGGTGGGATGCACTACCACGAGCTTTTCATGTGGAATGCCATGCTCCAAGAGCCATTGGCGGGCGCTTTCCTCCTCCATCGGCGTGTGCGGGAAGTCGGGATGAATTTCATAGTGAGGTATGCCCATCCGCATTAGAAACTCCCGCTCGTGCTCCATGACATGATGCGAGCGGTCCGGCTTGCCGCCGTAGCTGGTGAAGAGATAAGGCTTCAGCCTAGAGCCAGCTGTCACTTGGATTCCCCAGCGACGGCTGGCGCCGCTGAGCGCCGCATACCACATGGCGCGATCACTCCAAGTAAAATCAACCACAAGGTCATAGCCACCGTGCAACACTGCCCAAATCACACGCCACTCTTCGCGAACGCGGGCGAGGCCTTTGAGCTTCCGTGGGGACTCGATCACGTTCTGAATCCAATCGAATCCCGCGATCAAATCCCGGCTTCCTGGCGAAACGATCACATCGAGCGTGGCCTGCGGGAAGGTCTCATGTAGCGCACGAAAAGCCGGCACGCCGCAGATCACATCACCAAGGTGCTTGTTCTTGATGGCTAGGATGCGTTGGGGCTGCCCAAGAGTGCTCACGATGCGAATGTTTTGAGTCTAAAGGCTTCCGGCTGCGCCAATAGGCGGTCGAGCAGCAGGGTGAAGCGCTGTTCAGGGAAAGTCCAGTTGCCACGCGAAGGTGCAGGTTCGTTCGAGAGGAAAGTCACGGACTCGTTGCCGCAGATGCGGGCGAGCTGCGAGCCATGCGCCGAGGTGTACACTTGGTTTTCCGGCGTGCCGGGCGCCAGCATTACGAGTAGGCTGTTTTTGCAGAAAAGGATGTTGCAGATGCCCTGACCGATGGGGCCGATGATAAGCGGTGAGGCACGAAACATGCCGATCTGCACCGGTAGCGGATAATCGCCTAGGCGGATGACATCCACCGGGCCGATTTTAGAACACAAGATCTCCACGATGCGCTCCTCGTTCTCGAGTTGCTTGTCTGGCGCATCGCGTCGCGTGATGAAAAGCGGCCTGCCGGGGCCATTTTCGACTGGATATGATGCCGCGCACTCGGAGAGCTCATTGTAAAACGGCGGCGGGCACAGCGATGACTTGCCGTAGAGGTTAGGAACGAAGATCAAATCATCGACCTGCATTGTCCCGCGGGTGCCTTCGACGATTTTGGAGGGATCGAGGCCTGCCCAGGTGATGTATCGTGCCTGCCAGCGGGCATGACCGGGCGCCACGAGGAGCTTGTAATCAGGCAGCGACTTCAAATAATCCCGCGCCGCCATCAGGCGCGGCAGATGCTGCAGCATGAAATGACCGCGGTTTTCATGATTGCGGCCCGTGAGATGGAAAACCGGTCCAGTGATGCGTTTAGCCGCGATTTTCAATGGACGGCAGATCTTGAGCTTTTCGAGGTTGTAAGGCCTCACCCAAGGCTCAAACAGGCTACCATCACTCAAGAACACCTGTCCCTGATCCCCTGTGAGCCAAGTGTTACGAATTCGGTAAATCTCCGCAGAAGGCCAGTCATAGTCATATTTGGAAAGAGCAGGGCCATTGATGCGCACCTCAAGAAGATTCTCGTCACACCTTTCTCCCGCATAGATGATTGGATGTCTCCCCTCCACGCCGGCAGCATGAACAGCTTCGACGACCTTCAATGGACGCCCTGTTAACCGAAGGAGAAGGTTATGAGCATCCAGAATGCTGCGCGATACGTCTTTCATGCGGCTTTCGGCTATAGAGTGACGCGAAAAACAGTGCAATTGAATTTAGTGTGGTGGTGTAATGCCTTGTTGATTTTGGGTTTGCTCAAATGGTGTATGAATGTCCTGATTCTGACTGTTTAGCGAATCACTCTTCTTCTGAATCAATGTCACTATCGCCCATTTATTTAGCCACAGCTGTCAGCGCATGAGAGTCGCGCACATTTTTATTACCATGCCGGTTGGCGGTGCGGAGGATCTTGTTTTCAGCATCGTTCGAGCGGTTCCCGATGCTCAAGTCGTTTGCCTGAAAGAACTGGGTGTTGCAGGTGAGTCGGCTGCTACGGAAGGCCTAGCAGTCACTCTTTTGCCGATTCTCAAAGGAAAACGACTCAATCTACTGGCCGTCTGGAGGCTGGCTCGTTGGCTCAAAAAACAGCGTATCGAGATGGTTCACACTCAGGTGTATAATGCTCACGTTTATGGCGTTCTTGCGGCTTGGTTGGCAGGCATTCCATGCGTGATGCATCACCAGAAAACCTTCAATCGAGAGCGCCGCCGGCGCTGGTGGACCATGCGTGCACTGTCATGGCTTGCTGCGCGGCAGATCACGCTTTCGGAGCAGACAAAGCAGGATGTGATGAGTGCGCTGTCGCTGCCAGAGCGCAAAGTGGCTGTGTTGCCAAACTTTGTGGATGGTTCGATTTATATGCCAACGAGCAACGGTCCTTCATTGCGGGCAAGCCTTGGCCTTCCTGTGGAGGTCCCGCTAATCGGAGGCATCGCTTCACTCAACACGCAGAAAAACCACGCGGCTACCGTGCGCATGATGGCCGATCTTCTGAAGAAGCTACCTTTGGCGCGTGGGTTCATCTTTGGCGAAGGACCATTGCGTGGTGAGTTGCAGGCTCAAATTGATGCATTGGGCATTGAGCCGCACTTGATACTGGCTGGCAACAAAAGACCCATCGTGCCATGGCTCCAAGCTCTCGATCTCATGGTGCTTCCCTCCACTTGGGAGGGACAGCCAATGGTCATTTTGCAAGCTTTGGCATGCGGAGTTCCAATCATTTGCAGCCGTATCGAGGGCAATACGGCCGTGCTTGGCGAAGATGATCCAGGACTCTTTGATTTGGAAAAAGAGAGTGACTACGTGGAGAAGGTTCATGCGTTCTTCACCAACATCGACTATCAGCAGACTCTTGTGAAGCACCAGAAGCGCGTGCAGGACGCACAGCCCTCCTTCACTGATTTCTTGAAGCAACTTGACGTCATTTATCAACAAGCGAGAGAAGGCTAAATTCTCGCGCTCATCCATCCCCATGTCTATAAAGCTTACCAAAAGTGAAATCGCTGACGGTTATGACGAGATCGCCGAGGTGCTCGCGATGTCGCCAAAGTTTTACCGTCTCTGTGCTTCGCTAATCGCGCCCAAAATTTCGCCAGGGGCTACCGTGCTGGACATTGGCTGCGGCCAAGGTTGGCAGCTTGCTGAAATCCGCAAGCTGCGCCCTGATGCTAAACTGCACGGGATGGACATTTCGCCGAAACTCGTCAGTCTTGCACGCGCGCATGTTCCGGATGGCGATTTTCAAACCGGCGATGCGGACAACCTCAACTACGATGATGCACAGTTTGACGTCGTGTTAATGACGGAGGTGCTTGAACATCTATCCGATCCCGTGCTCGCCCTAACGCAGTTGAAGCGTGTGCTAAAGCCAAGCGGATGGCTGCTCATGACAGTACCGAATCGTGATTGGATGCGTTACGATTGGTATTTGAGTAATCGAAAAGCTTACCAGCCGGTTGATGACAAATGGTATCGTGTAAATGAGGTGCAAAAATACCTCAAGGAAGCTGGTTTCGACATCTGTCGGATTACTGGTGCAGAAAATTTTTACTTTGGAGGAGGTGTGCTTCGTTTATTGGAAAAGATGGCGCTCTGTCTATGGCCTCGCTTGCAGCGCAAGATGAAGCGAGCTCTTTATTTGAGCCAAAAACCGTGAAGCAAGACTCGGGCTTGAGCTTTTGCTTGCTCATTTCCTCAACGAATCTTCACCATGCGATGCTCTTGGTACAGTGGTCAGCATAAGTGAAGTTTTAGAAGATGGTATCCTCTTGTGTTGCTTTTGAGGAAGGGCTCAGCTAACGCGGCTTGATGCTTGTTCTCCTGACCAATGATGATGGAATTGATGCGCCCGGGATCGCGGCGGCGCAAAAGGCCGTTGTGGCGCTGGGGTGGAGGACGGTGATCGTGGCGCCCGATGCTGAAAAGTCGATGTGTGGACATCGTGTGACCACGAGCCATCCGCTGGTGGTCGAAAGGCGTGGTGAGGATCGATTTGCGGTTCAAGGCACGCCGGCCGATTGCGTGCGCCTCGCGCTCTTTGCCCTCGAACTCAAGCCCGACCTTGTCTTGAGTGGAGTGAATGCCGGTGGGAATTTGGGACAGGATATCGTCATTTCCGGCACGGTGGCCGCTGCGCGGGAAGCAACGTATCATGGGGTGCGCAGCATGGCTTTTTCGCATTATCTGAAACGCGGCTTGCCAGTCGATTGGGAGCGCACGGCCCGCTGGACCTCCACTTTGCTGGGTGAGCTTCATCACGCCACGAAAGCGCCACGGAGCTTTTGGAATATCAACCTTCCGCATCTGCCAGTCGACGTGCACGAATTGCCTGCGCGTGTGCGATGTGATCCGGCCCAATCTCCGCTAAATGTGAGTTTCCAGCGACGAGAACATCCGGAGCATCATGTTTTCGATTACACCGCTTCTTATGCGGAGCGCCCTCGTGATCCGGGATCGGATGTTGAGATTTGCTTTTCCGACCGGGTTTCCGTTTCGATGCTGGGCATCTGAGGCGCATGTCGATGTCTATATTAGACGCATCCATATGATGCCGGTCTCGAGAGACAATAGGCCATCCAGTTCATATGGGACTGCAGCATGCTGTGCAATAGACTGTAAATAGAGCGTCAATGGATTGGCGTTTTTTGAGTGGTAGACCGATTCTCGCAATGTGTGTCTGATTTTTGTCGGCTGGGTAGCCCCATTGGCGTCGTCATTCGCTCGTTAGCTAGGGTTCCAATAGCCTCCTCGCTCTTTCCTTGCCATTGAGGCCAACGCGATCGCCCTGATTTCAGACATCTTTTTTAGAAACGGTCGAAAAATAGCACCGGAGATCTTATCTGATCGTCGCCAATCCCATAGTTGGCTGTCGCATGATGGACGGAATGTTTTGCTTCGTTGTATTGTCGGCACCTGTGTTTGTTCACCTTCGCTCTACCTCGCATGAAAGCACTCTTCGGTTTCCTCGGCCTTCCTGTTGCTACATTGGCCGCTGATCTCCTTACGCGTGCACCGAGCGACGGCACGGCGGCCTTCAGCTTCGATAAAATGGCTTGGAGCACGGAGGAGGCCATACGACGAATGCCGATAGGTGTTTTTGATTCAGGCATCGGCGGAATGACTGTGATGGAAGCGATCTTGAAGCTGGATGCGTTTCACAATGATACTCTTGAACTTGGTGCTGATGGCGTGCCAGACTTCAAAGATGAGCGCTTCATCTATTTGGGCGATCAGGCCAACATGCCGTATGGCAATTACTCCGCTGCCGGACGCACCGATTACCTGCGCGAGCTCATCGTAAAAGACGCCGTCTTTCTGCTTGGTAGGCGCGCGTGGACCACGGAGCCTCGTTTCGACAAACCACCGGTCAAAGCCATCGTGATCGCTTGCAATACAGCCACAGCTTATGGTCTGAATGACATCCGTCAGGCCATCGCTAAATGGAAACTGCCGGTGATTGTTGTAGGAGTCGTTGAAGCAGCGGCGCGCGGCGTTCTCGAATCCAAGGCGGAAGGTGGCCTTGGCATCCTCGCCACGGTGGGCACCTGCGCGAGCGGTGTGTATCCGAGAACCATCACGAGTACGCTCGGTCTCGCTGGGCGTTCTGTGCCGCTGATCGCCCAGCAAGGCAGCGCCACGCTTGCCGGGGCGATCGAGGGTGATTCGACTTTCCCGGACTCCATCTCCAGTTATGCGCTTAAAGAGGCTCGCTCGCTTGCGGAAGCTTATTTGGCTTTGAAACCTTCTAAGCCGCTCGAAACGATCGTGTTGGGCTGCACGCACTACCCGCTGGCTGAGACGGAGATTGATGCTGCGTTTGCGCTAATCCGAGCCGAACCTGCGTGGAAGGACATTATCGCCGCACAGCGAACCTTCGTGAACCCGGCACAGCTCACCGCGCGGGAACTCTTTCGCGAATTGGCTCTCACAAAGCGCAGGCTGAAACCGGGTGAGGCGTGCGTGCTCGCAAGGGATGTGTTTTACCTGTCCGTGCCCAACACCGCATGTCCCGGAATCAAGCTTACTCCAAATGGAAGCCTCGATCCGGATTACAAGCACTCACGCATGCCAGGGAATTTGGAGTGCGAGGACACGAAGAACGTACCGCTCACGCCGGAAATGCTTCCTGCTTCTTCAGCCCGCCTGCTGCGAGAGCGTTTGCAGGCGGTTTGGAGCCGGCTTTCACCAGCTTCGTGAGGCTTTATCGTCCACCCGCAGCACCACGGAACTTCGAGCGATACTCGCTTGGCGTCATATTGGTGACTTGGCGGAAACGTCTGTTGAAGTTTGCGAGGTTTCGATAGCCGCAGTCCATCGCGATATCAGTGATGTTGAGTGCGTCCTCCGCCAGCATGCGGCAGGCACGCCCCACTCTCACCTCGTTCACATACTCGGGCACTGTTTTGCCCGTGCGAGAGTGAAAGAAGCGGCTGAAGGCTCCTTCGCTGAGGTGGGCTAGCTTGGCGAGCTGAGCTCGGTCGATGTCCTCGGTAAGATGGGAGTGGATGAAATCACACACCCGCTGCATGCGTCCTTGGTCGGTGGATTCGAGCTTGGGCGTGTAGCCTGCGCTGGCGAGTGGTTTCACATCTCCTTTGGCCTCTGAGAGCACATGCAGGATGGTCAGCAGTTCCAGCAGACGGGCAAAGCCCTCCGTCTCTGCGATACGTCGCATGTGTGCTGCGATGAGGATGCGTGTCTTTCCACGCACCTCTAGGCCTCGTGAGGCTCTTTCCAATAGACGGCGAATGCCATCGAGTTCAGGCAAACGGAAAAAATCCACGCCCAGAGTTTTCGGGTCAAAACGGGCGATGATGGCATGCACTTCTTTGCCGGCGTTTTCATCCTGATGCCATACATGCGGCAGGTTGGCGCCGAGCAGCACGATGTCACCGTCCGTCAGTGGGGCGATGTTATCGCCTACGACGCGATGGCCGCTGCTGTGGATGGCCAATGTGATCTGGAATTCGGGGTGAAAGTGCCAGCGTGTGCCATAATCACGACCATGCACGATCTCACAGTGAAAGGACTCCCAGTCTCGTTTTGGAACTTTTTCAAAAACAGGTTTCATGGCTTCAAACGGGATACTTCCATTCGCCGCGATATTCGCGGCGGAGCAGTTTGGAGGCTTCGGCATCGCCGATGATTTGTTCTTTGTCAGGATCCCATTGGATGCTGCGACCGGCCTTGTAGCTGAGCATGCCGAGCATGGGCAGGCAGGAGGAGCGGTGAGCGCTCTCAATATCAGCCACCGGCTTTCGCTTCTTCTCGATGGCATCGATGAAGTCAGCCCAGAGTAGCGCGATGTTGTGACCGTCTGGCTCTTGGAGTTGGTGGTTGCCGTGTTTTTCGCTCTCCTTTGGATTAGCGGGATGGAAGGTCCAGCCATCTCTCCAGCCGATGTGGAGCACGCCTTTCTCGCCATAAAAATAAGCACCAATTGCGTGCTTCTCGCTTTCATTGCCCCCGAACTTCCGATGCTCCCATACGGCGTTGAACTGTTCAAATTCAAAGGTGGCCACCTGATGGTCTGGCGCGTCGGTGGTCTGCTCCTTCTCATTGAGGATGGCGGGTCCCGCGATTTCGCGGCCGCCGGTGCAGAAGACTTTTTTGGGTCCCTTCTCACCGCTCCACCAGAGGATCTGGTCCAGCCAATGCACACCCCAGTCTCCCATGGTGCCATTCGCGTAGTCGAGGAAGTTTCGCCAACCGCCAGGGTGCAGCTTCGTGTTGAAGGGGCGCAAGGGTGCGGGGCCGCACCATAGGTCCCAGTTCATGCCTTCGGGCACCTTGCTATTCGGGCGGGGCTCTTCGCGGCCTCCTTTGCTGTGTACGAAGACGCGCACCATGCCTACTTTTCCCACCGCACCGGACTTGAGGAAATTCATGGCCTCGACGTGATGCGGGCCGATTCGGCGGTGCAGACCCACTTGCACGACTACGCCAGCCTCGCGGGCGGCCTTCACCATCGCCTGGCTCTCACCGATGGTGTGGCCGGTGGGTTTCTCGACGAGCACATGTGCTCCGGCTTGGCAGCAGGCGATGGTTTGTAGCGCGTGCCAGTGATCCGGGGTAGCAATGATGACGATTTCTGGCTTTTCCTTCGCCAGCATGTCGCGGTAGTCCTGATAAGTCTTTGGGTTATCGCCATTGATGCCGTTGATCTCATCAGCGGCGTTGGAGGCCACATCCTCATGCGCATCACACACGGCGCAAACCTTGATGCGGCGACTGGCGATGGCCTCGCGCAGAATGTTCATGCCCCACCAGCCAGAGCCGATGATGGCAGTGCGGTATCTGGCGTTCTCATTGGCACCGAGGATCTGAAGGGTGGGCAGCACTAGCGTGGCAGCGCTGGCATGGATGAAATGGCGGCGGTGGGTCATCGGCGACGAGTTTAAGAGAGCGCGGCGAATCAACAAGGGTTAGAATCGAGGGTGTGACTGCTGGCCATTAGCCACGCACCCTTGCAGTCACTTGGAATTCTCTTTTTTAGCCTTCGGAGTGAAGATTTTTCTGTCAAGGTTTTGGGTGAGATCGACAGGGGTATTCACCTCCACTCCTGAGGCTGGGACGGGTAGTTTTGCGGTCCAAAGGATAGCGTTCATGAGCAGGCGGCGCTGCTCTGCAACGGCCCAGCTGGCATGCAAATCGCAGCCCGTGAATCCCATGCTGCGTCCCCCCTTGGTGCGTTCGTAGGCCCAAGCCACAGTTTCGGTGCGGCCTGAATGCGCCTTAGCATTCGCTGTCTTGCGGCTGTTTTCGGGCATCTGGGCGGCGAGGAGATGTGAGACGCCTTTGTCCGCAAAATAAAGGTTGTAAAGCCAGCCGTCCTTCCGCAGTTCAAAGGGCTTTATGCCGTTGGTAATAGCATGAGAGCCCACGGCATCGAATGCCACGTCCCAATGCCCGCGGCAGCCAATGTCCGGTTGAAAGGCTGCGCCGAACCATTCTTTGAAAGCTGGCGCGAGATCCGCTGGGCAATCGATTGCCTGATGCAGTACGACGAAACCCGTGCCTGCATCCGCTAGTGCTTGGATCTTGGCGCGACGCTCGGTTGTGAGAAAGGGCAGTTTCGTGCCGCCATCCATGTAAAAAACAACGGCGCGCGCTCCATCGAGCACTGCTTCATTCTTCGGCCAGCCATCCGCCACCATGACCGGTGCCGTATTTGGAAGGGTATTCAGCCATTCACGCAGCAGCGCGCATCCAGCGAAGTATTCGTGCTGTCCCGGCTTGTTGCTTGGACTGCCGGCCAGCAGGACGATCTTCGCAGCGGCGGCATCGCTTGGCAGGATCTCTAGCGGGACCTGCTGTTGCTGTGGTGTTAACTCGGCGTGCAGGCACACAGAAGCGAGTAGGGTCAGTAGGAAGGGCTTCATGGACAGGGGCGTCACTTTTGATAGATCGGGAGAAAGTGGTGATGGATCGAGAGGCTCAAAAGCGCGAGTGAGGTGGCATATACCGCGCCTGCGCTCTTCTCATTGCCGTTGCGCGGATACCAGTTTCCCTCGGCACTTTGGGCGCTCACGAGGATCTGTTCCGTGCGCTGGCGGGCGGTGGCTGCATGATCTCCGCCGCGCTGATACATTCCTTGGGCGTAGTAGTAGCATCCGTAGAAGAACCAGGGCTCGTTGATTTCCGGAGGAGATTTGAGTAACCAGTTGGCGGAGCCGACGACCTCAGGTGCATCGTACAAACCGCATACTTGAAGTGACAGCAGGCCCGCTGCGGTGGTGGAGAAGGTCTTGCGTCCGCCGTAGGGCTCGTAGCTGAAGGCGGCATTGTCGCTCTTTGGAAGGCCGTTGGCATCACGCTCGACCTGGTAACTGCGTTTGATGTAGGCTACGGCGTTGTCGATGGCGTCCTTCGGCACATCAAAGCCCGCATTCTTGGCGGCGCGCAGAGCCATGAGTTGCCATACGCTCACGGAAATGTCGCTATCGCTGCTTTGCGGCTCGTAGCGCCATCCACCGCGGTTGGCTTCGCTTTTGGAAACCTGCTGGGAGCGGAGGATGAGCTTGATGGCGCCGTCGAGCATGCCACGCATGCGCTTGTCTGTGCTGTCATCGGGCGCATGACCGATCATTTCCGCAAGTGTGAGGCTGATGATGCCGTGGCCGTACATGCGGGAGCGGTCACTGCGGCCGAGGTAGCCGTTCTCATCGGGTTCAATGCCTTCAACAAGATAGCGCAAGGCTTTCCCAGCGGCTTTTCCCTCCGGTGTGGGATCGCTGGGCATGTGACCCACGCTGGCTAGCCCCATCAACGCGAGTGATGTCATCGCGGCACTGTGGGAGGGTAGATCGCCACGTTTGGGAATGTTGTTGGATTTTTCATCAACGATCAGGCCTGCAGGCCGCTGCTGGGCCACAAGCCATTTCACGGCCTTTTCGACAGCTGCCTTCACTTGAGGTGAAATGAGCTCGGTCTTCGGTGATTGTGCGAGAGCGCACAGGGACATCGAGAGGAGGGTGAGGAAGCTCAGGGCAGGGGATTTCATCGGAAAAGATGCTGCGGAAACGTGACAGCGAGGACTCATCGTGCGTCCATCCACGGAATTTGAGGCTCGCCTTGGAGCTGCTTCCAGCTGTTGTAAGCGAGGAAACCAAAGAACAGCGGGGTGAACAGACCGTAGCCGAGATAGAAAAAGCCTGCCGCGAGTACAAGGGCTGTCACCAAACTGACTCGCAGTGCTAAGCGTTTGTTGCCGGTGATTGCGGCGCAAAGCCTGCCGCCATCAAGTGGAAGGATGGGCAGCAGGTTCAAAACAGCCCAAAACAGGCTGACAAATACAAACTGGGCCGCGAGATGGGCAAGCCATGCCGCAGGTGGTTGCCAGATGCCGAGCCCCAAATAAACCGCCAAGCCTGCGGCGAATTGAAGTCCGGGCCCAGCGGCGGTGAGCAGAATGTCCTGCCAGCGGGAGAACAACCGGCTGCCCTGTGCGTAACCGCCGAAGGCGTAGAGCACGATGTGCACGTTGCGGTCTCCGAACTGCCGCATCACGCTGGCGTGACCCAGTTCATGAATCATGACGGAAAAAAACGCTGCGATGATGAATGCCAGCAAGGCGCGCATCTCAGCCGGTGTGCTGGCTCCTATCGCCCCACCGAGCAGCGCGGTGTTCAGCCAGAACATCCAATGAACAAGTACAGGAAAGCCGAGGAGTTGAAAACGAAGCATGACAGAAAGAGGCAGGGTTTTAGAGGGTCTCGAGGATCACTTGGGCCATGGCATGGTCTTTCGTGTGCGAGAGAGACAGGTGAGCGCGAAGGCCTGACGTCAGTTTCGCCGCATTCTGATGAAAAACGAGACTGGGACGGCCGGTGTCAGCACGACTGACTTCGATGTCCGTCCAATGAATCCCAGCCGCAGACCACAATCCGGTGCCCAGAGCCTTTGCTGCCGCTTCTTTGGCGGCGAAGCGAGCGGCGTAGTGCATCGCCGGATCGGCGCAGGCGTCACAGTAGGCGACTTCGTGTGCGGTGAAGGTGCGCTGTTTGAAGCGTTCGGCATGCTTAGCGAGCAGCTCGCGTATGCGGGCCACCTCGATAAGGTCGATGCCGGTGCCAGTGATCATTTCGCAGGGTAGGTGGTCAACACGGCGAGCATTTCCTTCACCGCCGATTCGAGGCCGACAACGATGGAGCGTGAGACGATGTGATGGCCGATGTTCAGTTCCGCTAGGTGCGGCACAGGCCACAGGTCCGGCAGGTTTGTGGTGGTCAAACCATGTCCTGCATTGATCTGGAGCCCCAGGGCGTGCCCGAGTTCCGCAGCGGCTTTTAGACGCGCCACCTCCGCGGCACGCTCGGCACCGAAATGGTTTGCGAAGGTGCCGGTGTGCAGCTCGATCATGCTCGCGCCGATGTCTGCGCTGGCGCGGACCTGAGCGGGGTCAGGGTCGATGAACATGCTAACCCGCGTGCCGTTGGATTCCAAGGCACCCACCGTGGTCTTCAGCGCCTCACGCTGGCCAGCGACATCCAGCCCTCCCTCGGTTGTCACCTCTTCGCGATTCTCCGGAACCATGCAGACAAAGTCTGGCTTAGCCTTCAAAGCGATCGCGAGGATTTCCGCCGTGTTGCCCATTTCGAGATTGAGCTTCGTTTGGATCCCCTCGCGCAGCAGGAAGACATCCGCGTCTTGGATGTGACGCCGGTCTGCACGCAGGTGGATCGTGATCGAATGCGCTCCGGCCTGTTCGGCCAGCAAGGCGGTGTACAGAACAGAAGGTTCTGCATTGGGGGATTCGAGCATGTGCCGATAGCGGACTTGGCGGAGGGTGACAATGTGATCAACATTCACGCCCAGATGGAGGTTGGATGGCATGGTGTTGCTAATTTAGCGCATCGGGACGGCATTGATCGACCTTTTTCAGGTAAAAGTGGCGCTTGAACCCAAAAACGAATGCCTTTTTCGTGACGAACGCCTTCCGCGGGCTATCCCAATTCCCTCCGATGAAATCCCTGCTTATCACCTTGCTGCTCCTTGCTGGAGCCTTCGCTGCCTATGATTATTTTCTCGCCCCCCTTGGGCAGAAGATGGTCTTCAAAGGACTGAATCCGCCACCCAAGCCTCCAATGGCTCTCGAGGTAGCTCCGCAGCCTGAAAAGCCGGCCGAGGTTCCCGTGGCAAAAGTGGAACCCGAGACTCCGAAACCTGCGGAGGCTCCGAAAATGGCAGACAGGACTCCAGCGCCTCTTCCCGTGGCTTCCGCAGCACCCGCTTCTCCAAAGGCTGACTCTATTGAGGCTTTGACGAACCATTGGTCAAACATCCCCCCCAGCGCATTTCCACGTGAGGTGACGCTGCTGAAGGATGCCGAATTCAAAATGCCCGTGGGAGCCGCCAAGGTCAGCGCAGGCCGCAAAGTACAGGCCATTGCGTTCAAAGAGGGTATGCTTGCCCTGCTGTCCGCGCCGGGATCCAGTGCCAAGGCCATCGTGTCCATCGACGACACGGATCTGAAGGCGATTCTTACCGATGGTTACGAAAAGTGGAAGGTGGCCCGCGCGGAATACCTGAAACGGATCGCTGCACAGAAACAGCAAGTAGCCTCTACACTGAAAGCCGAAAACGCCAGTGCCAATAGCAATCGCACCGAAGTGGACGAAACCGGTAAACCCTTGCGTGGCGATGATCGCGGCTACCCACTGCTCCTATCGAGCATCCGCCGCGGCCAGGTGACGGATATCAAGCCGGACAAAATCATCTCCTGGGGCGATCCGAATCCCGCCAAAGTCGAGGGTAAGGATGGGTGGGCGATCAAGGTCGAGTATCAAGCCGAGACCATCTTTGGTCTTCAGGCTGTGGAAGCTCAGGCTCTGGTTGTCAATGGCCGCGTGCAAGGCTGGTTCTACACTGGCAGCGGCGAAGAAGTTCCATGACCCATCCAATTCGTTGAAAGGCCATGGGCGTGTTTTCTGCCTTGTCAGTTCTGCTTGCTTGCTGCCAGACTCATGCAGCGGCGAGGTGGAAGTAGCCATGGATGTGCGGGTAGCCACGGAAATACCAGACCATGTCAGGTCCTTCGATCTGCCAAGTGTCCCACACCTTGTCACCGCCGATATCAAACTCCCCTCCATAGCAAGAGATGAACAGACGGCTGATGAGGTTTTGTGATTCGAGGATCTGCATCGTAGCTTCGACGTCGGCGGCTCGGAAGCAGACGAGCATGCGGCGCATGGTTGCGAGCAATCTGAACTGCTGATCTTGGGTGAGGTCTGCGCCTGCTAGGCCTGGAAGATCGTTCGCGCGACGTGTGATCACCTCGGTAGGTTTCTCAGGGCGTGGCTGCCGCGCGACCAAGAGCTTTTCGCGCTGTTTTCCATTGAGCACACCGACGAACTCATTGAACAGAAGGCCTTGGTACCAGAACGGATTGCCGGCGTGATCTTTCTCCTCACGAAAGGCCTTGGCGAAGTTCCCATAAAAAATCGGGCGACCGCCAAAGCCGGCGGCATGATCAGGATGCACAAAGGTGCGGCGGGTAACGTGATGGCCGGTGTAGATGAATTCAAAGTCTTCATCCTGCGGTGTGCCGAAAAAACCGACTGAAGGCGTGTTCTTGATCTGGCCCATGAGGTCCTTCTGTACCTGCCAGTTCATCTTTTCGCGATAATCGGGATGGTGGAGGGACTCGAAAATCTGCCGCACGAGGTCCTGCTGCTCCTTGGTGTAAAAGGTGTGCAGGCGTTGCTCGGGGCAGATGTACCACCAGTTGCTTACATAACCACGTTTCTCGTGATTGGACGGAAGCACGATCTTGGCATGCTGCTCTTCACTCAGGCTCTTGTAGAATTGCATGGTGAGCGAATCCGCAACCGGTGCGGCAGGTGCAGCCTGCAGCGATGGAAACGCGGCAGATACGGCGCTGGCACCGATGGCGCGAAAAATATCACGGCGGCTGAAGGACCTTGCGACGGGGGTGTTGAGGCGCGTGTGCATGGGGAGAGTCCCTTTCAAACGATGGAAAAGAGCCAGCACGTACAAGAAGCGTTGAGGCTGCCGCTGCGGTTAAGAATCGAAACGCAGAAGCGTGCGTAAGGCCTCAAATCCCTGTTCGGGACGCTGGATCAAAAAGCAGCGCATGCCTGCGGAAGCGGCTCCGCTGGCATCGGCGACGGGTTCATCCCCCACATGTAGACATTCGGCAGGCATCGCTTTTGCGGCCCGCACTGCGGCCGCAAACATCCTTGCATGCGGTTTCGACGCGCCGACTTCACTGGAGAGGATGACTTGGTCAAACAACGTTCGCAGACCATGCCCTTCGAGGATGGATAGCAGACGGCGGTCGAAATTGGACAGCACATGCAGTGCGTGATCTGCCGCCAGATCCTCCAGCACGGGCCTCACGTCTTCAAAGACATGCCAAGATTCCGGCTTCGCGTAGTGCGCATAAAGCTCATGAAACAACGGCTCCATGATTTCGGGCGGCACGGCGTTGCCAAGGGCCAACTCAAAGCTCCTTGCAGCGACGTGGTGCCACCAAGCCTGGTCGTCATCGGGTGGTGGGCAGCCTTCGGGATGCAGCGGAGACGGTGTGGCTTTCCACGCCGTGCGGAAGGCGATGTTCATGGCATCTGCGCTGGCGGTGAATCCATGACGCGAGCCAACACGCGCATATACCGCTCCCACAGGCTCTGCCGGACGGATCAGCGTGCCCGCTGCATCGAAAAAGATGACTTTCTGATTCATATTTAGCATGCTGGAGGCAGGATCGCTTCCCGACAACTGGACATGCGTGCTTAGCTCTCCAGCAGCCGCGTGAGCAGCCTCAGCAGGTGTTTTTCAACTCTGATGCCGATGGTCACGCCATCAGATCAGAACGAAAAGGATTGACGTGGCATTCCCAATTATGGCAGCATTTTAAGATAATAGAGTTTCAATCCACTCACCCCATCATGCGACTTTTTGTTCCAACTCACTATTTCGGACTGGCCGCAACACTCCTCATCACCGCGTCGATTCAGGCACAGACCAATCATCGTGGTGAAGTCTTCCCGCTGCAGAATTTGGTTCGCAATGGAAGGTCGCAAGAGATCCCTGCACTCCTTGGACCTAGGCTCGAACAAGTGGCTGCATGGTATGGCCGGAGCGCTGCTGATATCTTGAAGCTCTGCTCGCAGGAAAGGACCCTGCGTTCGGATCGCCAAGGTCACCTGCATTTTGTGTGCGAAGGACTGCTTCCCCTGCAAAACGCTGTGGCAAATGCCACAACGGCTTCAGGTAGCACCTCGGCAGCGATCACGGCCACGAATGCCTTTGCGTTGCACAGCAAGCTTGGAGCATCAAAAGTGATTTACCTCGACTTTGACGGCCACACGACCTCCGGGACCGCTTGGAATAGCAACTTCACTGGCGGTGCAAACCTCGTGACGCCTCCATACAGCACGGATGGCACTGTAAGTACTGCCTTTTCGCAGACTGAGCTCGACAACATCTACTCGATCTGGCAGCGCGTGGCGGAGGATTATGCGCCTTTTGACGTGGACGTGACCACGCAGGACCCTGG
>JAFMIR010000091.1 GCA_017853885.1 Prosthecobacter sp. | reverse complement strand
AACCCTGTGCGGCTCCACAGCGCTCTGGGCTTCAAATCTCCTGTGGCCTTCGAACTATCCATCCAAAACAACTAACCCAGCTTTCCGCGTCCACGTTTTCGACGAAAGATCACATTCTCCCGGCGAAGCCGTTCTCCATGTCTCCCGGTCTCCCCATCTCCCCGTCTGGAACCGCCGTCCTGAATGTCGGACTAACCGACCTCGTGGGGTCTGTGCTCCAATCCGGGTCATCGCAACCGATGCCCGCCATGAAGCCGTTTTTCCTCTCCCAACTTCCGATTTTGCCCCTGGAGACGGCTTTTCGGCCTGAAACGGCGGTTTTTCGCCTCGAAACGGCTCCCCCATTCGGCGCGGGGGCAGCGCTGGATGCTGCGGGGGAGAAGTTCCCGCTGCCGGGGGCGTCGCTGGACGGCTCGGGGGCGGAGTTCCGCCGCGCGGGGGCATCGCTGGCCGACGCGGGGGTAGAGTTCCGCCGTCCGGGGGCGTCGCTGGAGGGCGCGGGGACAGCGCTCCGCCAGCCGGGGGCAGCCCCCATTTCCCGCACCGAAGCCCCCGCCGCGTGGAGCGCTGCCCCCATGGCGCGGAGCGGACACCACGCACCGCGCGGGGTAGGCGGCTTTCAAGGGAGCGCGGAGACTCCTCTCCGCATCGGCAACCCAGCGGGCAAGAGTGCCCGCGCTCCTCTCGGTGCTGCTCTCTGCCCTCAGCCCTTCGCCCTCTGCTTCACATGAACTGGGACCAATCCACCTGGGACAGCGGAACTTGGGACCAGCCGTCCGACTACTTTTCACCTCAACCCAAACCACGCTCCAAAATGAAACGCCAAGACTACTACCCCAGCCGCATCGGAGACCAGGTCAACTGGCTCGACAACTACGCCGCCAAGCTCCCGATCCACGGGGCCGTGCTTGGCGTCATCGCCGCCGACATCACCGCCAGTGTGAATGACGCGAAATACGCGAACTATGTGCTCGGCACCTGGCTCACCGCCGTGCGGGCCTTTTCCCCCTCCACCACGGATGCCGTGGATGACGTGCTCACCGGCGGCGGCACGACGCCCTTTGTGCTGCCCACCTTCACCGCGCCCGCTTTGCCCGCAGGCGTGACCGCTGCCATCCCGGGCACGCTAAACCGCATCTTTGCCCTCATCGCCAAGATGAAGCTCAGCGCAGGCTACACGGAGGCCATCGGCACCGACCTTGGCATCGTCGGCTCTGCCGCCACCGAGAAAGCGCTGCCGAAGTTCAGCGCCGATCTGCTCCAAGGCACCGGCTGTCAGTGCGTGAAGCTGACCTTCGCCAAATACGGCCACATGGGTGTCTATATCGAAAGCCGCCGTGGCACCGGCGCATGGGAGTTCCAAGCCATCGACACCGAAAGCCCCTACATGGACGAGCGCCCGCTGCTGGCCGCCGGCACCCCCGAAGTCCGTGAATACCGCATGCGCTTCTGGGACAAAGGCACCCCCAACGGCGACTGGACCGATGTGGTGAAGGTGACGGTCTCGCCATAGGCGAGCCAGCGAAATGTAATCCAGAGCTTTAGCTCGCAACAAGGACGCCAACCGACAAGACACCCTCTAACGAGCTGAAGCTCACCATTACATTATGCCCTTCGATCCCACCAAACCCGCGAACAACTCGCCTGCCTCCAGCGCGGAGATGCGCTCGCAACTCACCTCGCTCAACGCCGACATCCAGCAGCGGGCCACCCAAGCCGATCTCGCCAACGCCATCGCGAACGCGCTCCAGCAAACCAGCTCCAACAGCAACGGCGTGAGCAACTTCGGCCAAGGTGCCGATGGCAGCTACAACCAGTCGCAGATGCAAGACCTCATCAACAAGGTGGATGAGCTGATCAATGCACTAAGGCGGTAAGATTGGGATCAGGCACCCAAACCGAAGCCACTTCATCAATCTTTGTCCGGTTTCCCCGCCTCCTGCGGGATGGAGTTTCTGAATCGTCTCTTTAGTCGCAAAAACTCGCGGCGAAGGGGCGACTTAGAAGCCTCCCAATCGCATGAAGTCTCTTCTCATCCTCTCCCTCGTCGCCCTGGCTGTTGCTGCTCAGGGCAAACCGGCCCGTTTTGTCCGCATCGAGATTCCTGGCGAGCGCCAGTGCATTCAGATCGCCGAGATCGAGATCCTGAGCGGTGGCAAAAACATCGCGAAGGGTGGCAAGGCCACGCAATCGACGACGGGACACGGTGGTGATGCAAGTCGCGCGATGGATGGCGACAAATCACGCAACTACGGCAAGGGCATGACTCACACGGTCGAAAACAAGCCGAATCCGTGGTGGGAGGTCGATCTGGGCTCGGCGCAGGCGATTGACTCGATCAGCTTGTGGAGCCGTGCGGGCTTCCCGGAGCGTCTGGGCGGCTTCACGCTGAGTTTGCTCGATGATTCGCGCAAAGCGGTGTTTGAGGTCAAAAACGTCGCGGCGGGTGAGTCGCTCACGATCGATGTCAAAGGCGGCGGGAAGATCGCATACCTCACCTTTGATGGAAAACCGGGCAAACCGGCGGAAAAGGGCTCTCGCAGTGCGCCAGCGCCGAAAAACGAGCCTGCGCTCGTGGACGTGCCTGCGGACTACAAAGACACGCTGCCGTTTGCCTTCAGCAAAGGCGACACCGTGGCGATCCTCGGCAACGGCCTGCCGGACCGCATGCAGCATGATGGCTGGATGGAGACGGTGCTGCAAAGCGCGCTGCCGGAGCAGAACGTGCGCTTCCGCAACATGAGCGCCAGCGGCGACCGCCCTAACTCCTTCCCGCGCAGCGGCGGGCACATGCACATGACGGATTACCTGCGTCATGTGAAGCCGGATGTCGTGTTCGCCTTCTTCGGCTACAACGAGTCCTTTGAGAACAAGCCGGACGACTTCAAGAAGCAGCTCGTCGATTTCGTGAAGTATGTGCGCGGCACGAAGCCGAATGGCAAAACCTTCCCGCGCATCGTGCTCTTCAGCCCCATCGCGCATGAGGACACGAAAAATCCGAACGTGCCGAACGGCGCGGAGCACAATCCGCAGCTCGAAGCCTACACGAAGGCCACCGAAGCCGCCGCGAAAGAGGCGGGCGTGGGCTTTGTCGATCTCTTCCATCCCTCGCTCGATCTTTTCAAAGCCGCGAAGGAGCCGCTGACGATCAACGGCGTGCATCTCAGCGCCGAGGGCAACCGCCAGCTCGCGGAAGTGATCGCGAAGGCGCTGCTCGGCAAGGAAGTGACCGCATCCGCCTCGCTCGAAGAGCTGCGTGAGGCCGTGATGGAGAAGGACGTGCATTGGAATGCCCGCTACCGTGCCCGCGATGGCAATGACGTGTGGGGCGGCCGCTCGACGCTCTCCTTCACCGATGGCCAGACGAACGCCGTGGTGCTCCAGCATGAGCTGACGATGCTCGATGTGATGACCGGCAATCGCGATCCGAAGATCTGGGCTCGTGCCAAAGGCGGCGATCTGAAAGTCGATGACAGCAACGTGCCGCCGCCTGTGCCGGTGATTTCCAATGTCGGTGGCAAGTCGAAGTCATCGAGCGCCATGAAGGAAGGCCGTACGGAATACATCAGCGGCCAGGAGGCGATCAAGCACATGGCCTTTGACCCGCGCTTTGAAGTGAGCCTGTTTGCCGATGAGGCGCAGTTCCCGCAGCTCGTGAATCCCGTGCAGATGCAGGTCGATACCAAAGGCCGCCTGTGGGCCGCCGTGTGGCACACCTACCCGATGTGGGAGCCGCTGAAGGAGATGAAGGACGCCCTCGTCATCTGCCACGACGACAACAAGGATGGCAAGTGCGACCGCATGACGGAGTTCGCCCGCGTGCAGAATCCGCTCGGCTTTGAGTTCTGGAATGGCGGCGTCATCGTCACCTGCGCCCCGGACATCATCTTCCTCAAAGACACCGATGGCGACGACGTGGCCGACGTGCGCACGATCATGCTGCAAGGCGTCGATTTCGCCGACACGCATCACGGCGCGAACAATCTCATCATGGGCCCCGATGGCGGCATCTACTGGCAGAGCGGTGTCTTCATGGTGCACAATCACGAGCATCCATGGGGTCCGTCGCTGCAGACCGGCACGAGCGCGATGTATCGCTTTGATCCGCGCCGCTTCACCATCGCGAAGCACGCCGACAACTCACCGAATCCGCACGGCATTGCCTTTGACACCTGGGGTTATCAATACGCCACCGACGGCACCGGCGGTCGCGCTTATCAAGTCCGCCCCGAAGGCAACGGCTTCAAAATGTATGAACTGCTGAAGAAGGAAGTGCGTCCCGTCACCGCCAGCGAGATCGTCAGCAGCACCCACTTCCCCGAAGACATGCAGGGCGACTTCCTCATCTGCAACGTCATCGGCTTCCTCGGCATCAAGCACTACGATCTCGCCCGCGACGCGGAAAAAGCCAGCGTCTGGGGCGAACCTGCCGGCGCGGAACTCACCGTGAAGGTCACGCAAGCCGACGGCACCGTCACCGAGGACAAATCCCGCGGCCTGCTCATGAGCGGCGACAAGAACTTCCGCCCCAGCGATGCCGTCTTCGGCGAAGATGGTGCTCTCTACATCGCCGACTGGCACAACGTCATCATCGGCCACATGCAGCACAACGTGCGCGACCCAAATCGCGACCACAAACACGGCCGCATCTACCGCATGACCGCCAAAGGCCGCGAACTGCAGAAACCCGTCGCCATCGACGGTCAGCCCATCCCCGCGCTGCTCGAAAACCTCAAGCATCCCGCCGATGGCGTGCGTCATCGCACCCGCGTCGAGCTCAGCGAACGCCCCACTACCGAAGTCATCGCCACCACGAAGGAATGGATGAAGCAATTTGACGCCACGAAGAAAGAAGACGCTCACCATTTGCTCGAAGCCCTCTGGATTCACCAACAGCATAATGTGCGCGACACCGCGCTGCTCGCCTCCGTGCAGAAATCCCCCGAACTGCACGCCCGCAACGCTGCCAATGTCGTCCAGCACCTCTGGTTCAACGTTGAAGCGAGCACCAAAGGTGGCGTCATCGCCGGAGAAGCCGAGGAAAAGGCCCAAAAGTCCGGCATCCTCAGCGACACGCCTGAACTGACCACGATCCGCATTGGCACCATCCGCGAGCGCCTCATGTTTGACGTGAAGGAACTTAACGTGAAGGCCGGCAAGAAGATCAAGCTCACCTTCGCCAACACTGATGTGATGCCGCACAACCTCCTCGTCACCAAGCCCGGCAAAGCAGACGCCGTCATCAACGCCGCCATCCTCA
>JAFMIR010000050.1 GCA_017853885.1 Prosthecobacter sp. | reverse complement strand
GACGTCGGCCTCGACACCTACCACCACACGCTCTTCGAGATGCTGGGGAACTGGTCCTTCGGCGACTACTTCAAGAAAGAGGCCATCGCCTGGGCTTGGGAGCTCGTCATCGAGCGCTGGAAGTTCCCGCCCACCCGCGTTTACGCCACCATTTACCAGCCCGACAAATCGAAGGGCGATCCCGCCGACCGCGACCAAGAGGCCTGGGAAATCTGGGCCGAAAAATTCCGCAGCATCGGCCTCGATCCCGAGATCCACATCGTCAACGGCAACAAGAAGGACAACTTCTGGATGATGGGCGACACCGGTCCCTGCGGCCCCTGCACCGAGATCCACATCGACCTCACCCCCGGCCCACGCGACCTCGACGAGGACCGCCAGCGTGAAGGCCGCAAGCTCGTCAATGGCAGCGACGCGAGCTGCATCGAAATCTGGAACAACGTCTTCATCCAATACAACGCGACCCCGGAAGGCACCTTCGAGCCGCTCCCCGCGAAGCACGTCGATACCGGCATGGGCTTCGAGCGCGTCTGCTCCATCATCCAGGGCACCAAGAACTTCACCGACTTCCAAAACGCGAAGATCAGCAACTACGACACCGACGTCTTCCGTCCCATCTTTGACGAGCTCACGAAGATGTCCGGCAAAACCTACGCCAGCACGCTGCCGAAGGCGAACGAGCAAGGCCACGTCGTCCCCGTCACCGAGCAGGAAAAGATCGACGTCGCCTTCCGCGTCATCGCTGACCACATCCGCACCCTCAGCTTCGCCATCGCCGACGGCGTCCAGCCCGGCAACAGCGACCGCAACTACACTCTCCGCCGCATCCTCCGCCGCGCCGTCAAATACGGCCGCACGCTCGACTTCAAAGAGCCCTTCTTCTACAAGCTCGTCGATGTCCTCGCCGCGCAGATGGGCGATGTGTTTCCTGAACTGCGCGTGAAGAAGGAGCAGATCAAGAGCGTGCTGAAGATCGAGGAAGAAAGCTTCAACCGCACTTTGGACAAAGGGATCGCGTTGTTCGAGGAGACCGCCAACGCTGGCAAAAACATCGACGGCGCTTTTGCCTTCAAACTTTATGACGAGCAGGGCTTCCCGCTCGATCTCACCGAACTCCTTGCACGCGAGCGCGGGCTTAAAGTCGATGTCGGTGGCTTCAACAAGCTCATGGAAGAACAACGCGAGCGTGCTCGTGAAGCCGGAAAGAAAAACAAGCAGGTCGTCTCCGTCTCCGAGATCGAAACGAAGGCCCCGACCCAGTTCATCGGTTACGACAACCTCGAAGCTGACGTGAAGGTGCTCGAAGTCGTCGAGATGAAGGACAAAACCGCCGTCGTGCTCGATGTCTCCACCTGCTACGCCGAAATGGGCGGCCAGATCGGCGATGCCGGCCAAATCATCCTCGGCGCGAACACTTTCCCCATCACCGCCACCACCAAAGTCGGCAACACCTGGCTCCACTTCCTCGGCGGTGACGAAGCCCCGCCCGTCGATGCCACCGTGAAGCTCGTCGTCGATGCGCCGCGTCGTCACGCCATCGAGCGACACCACACCGTCACGCACATCTTGCACTGGGCGTTGCACGAAGTCGTCAGCAAGGACGCCACGCAGAAAGGCTCCAGCGTCACGCCGGACAAACTCACCTTCGACTTTAACAGCGCCGCGCTCGCCCCGCAGCAGCTCGCCGACATCGAGCGCCTCGTGAACGAGCGCATCGTCGCGAATGACCCCGTTTCGTGGAGCGAAGTGCCCTACGTCGAGGCGAAGGCCAACAACGGCATCATGGCCCTCTTTGGCGAAAAATATGGCGACCTCGTCCGCGTCGTGCAGATCGGCGGCCAGCCGCACAAACTCGATGGTTGGAGCATGGAACTCTGCGGCGGCACCCACACCCGCCACACCGGTGAAATTGGCCTCTTCCGCCTCGTCGGCGAAGGCGCCGTCGCCGCTGGCGTGCGCCGCATCGAAGCCATCGCCGGCCTCGAAGCTTACAACGCCGCCAAGGCCGATGCCGACCTCCTGAAGCTCCTCGCCGGCAAAGTCAGCGCTCAAGGCGCCGCCGACCTCGAGAAGAAGCTCGATCAAATCCTCACGCAGCAAAAAGAGCTCGAAAAAACCCTCAAAGCCGCCCAGCAGCGCGAAGCCAGCGGCAAAGCCAAAGACCTCCTCGCCACCGCCGCCAACCACGTCCTCATCGCCAACCTCGGCGACGTCGATGCCGACTACGCCATGGCCGTGAATGACGCGCTGAAATCCCAATTCACCGGCATCATCGTCCTCGCCGCCACCGGCGGCGGAAACGTCACCCTGATGGCCAACGTCGGCAAAGACCACCAAGCCAAGGTCCAGGCCGGCAAAATCATCCAAACCATCGCCCCCCTCGTCGGCGGCAAAGGCGGCGGCAAACCCGACTTTGCCCGTGGAGGTGGCAAGGATGTGTCGAAGGTCGATGCAGCACTCGCTGAGGCACGGAAGCTCTGCTCGTAGTTATGCCTTAAAGCTTCATCTGGGATCTCCCAATCACAGACTCAAGCTCGGACTACAAACGGCCCATGCTATCGGTTTGCGCCAACACATCGGCAAAGGGAATGCACTCCAGCAGGCCAAAGCTAGGATGACGGGATAGGCGCTCACGGCTGGTGGCGGGACTGGTGAGGCCGCAGAGAAAACGCGCGAGCTGGCGTGAGGTGCGCAGCGAGGGATGCTTCTCCCGCAGCAGTTCCTGGATGGCAGCGACGTGTCCAGTGGTGATGGGCGGGGTGACACTTTGAGGGATTTCGCGCGGCGAGTCGTCGCTGAGGCCTTTCTCACGTTCTTGGCAGCTGGTGCAGGTGCCACAATCGGTCTTCATCGGCTCGCCAAAGTAGTTCAAGAGCCATCGGGTGAGGCAGCCGCGATGGCTGGCGAGCTCGGTGACCTGCCGCAAACGCTCGACATCGCGGCGCTCGCGGTCGGCAAAGAGCTGCTGCATCTTTTGGGTGATTTCCTTCACATCGCGACGATTTGCATCCTCGCTAAGCCGATACTTCTGTCGACTGCTACTGGGTTTGAGTTCGATCTCGCCGGACTCCTGAAGCCAAGTGAGGGCCTTAAGGATGCGGTCACGAGGCTCTTCAAGGGCCGCGGCCGCTTCATCGGGGTTTAGCGTGATCCATTTGGTGCCGCGTTTGCCCACGGCGAACAGACGGCACAGGAAGGCTTGACGGTCGGGGTTGTGGCCAGAGAGGATGCGCTGTTCTGGCTGGAGAAAGCGGAACTGATAGCTGGCGTAAAAAGAGCCGAGCGGACGCAGCACGCCGTCGAGCTCGAGGTGCGTGATAACGGTCTCGATGACGAGCGGACGGATGTCGGTGGCGTGGGAGAGATCATACATCGACACATCGAACTCGCCGCCGCTGAGCATGAGATGATCGAGAAGCTGGCGAATGGCCTGCGGCGTGGGTGTGTCGCCAAACGTGAAGTTTTCCAGCACGATGCAATCATCGGCGCAGGCGAGCATCTCGCAGACAGAGGGCTTGCCATCGCGTCCGGCGCGCCCGGTTTCCTGCGAGTAGTTTTCCAGTGTCTTCGGCAGGTTATAGTGATAGACGGCGCGGATGTCGGATTTGTCGATGCCCATGCCGAAGGCGATCGTCGCGACGATGACATCGGTTTGTCCGCTCATGAAGGCATCCTGCGCGGCATGGCGGTGCTCGTCCGGCAAACCGGCGTGGTAGGCGAGGGCGTTCACGCCATTCTTCTGAAGATGCGTGGCCACCTCTTCGGCGGTGTTCTGCAGCGTCACATAGACGATGGAGGGCACTTTGCGTTTCAGCAGCACCTGAGTGAGATAGGGTAGGCGTTGCTTTGCGGTGCAGGGCGTGATGCGGAAGTGCAGATTGGGCCTGTGGAAGCTCGTCTGGACATGATCGGCCTGCCCGATAAAAAAGGCAGCACGGATGTCCGCTGCCACGGAGGGCGTGGCCGTGGCGGTGAGGGCTAAAACGGGACGAATGCCGAGCTCACGAGCCACATGGGCGAGGCGGAGGTATTCGGGGCGGAAATTGTGCCCCCACTCAGAGATGCAATGCGCCTCATCGACAGCCATCATGGCGATTTTCAGCTTCTTGAGCCTTTCGATGAAATTTTCGTTCATGAGCCGCTCGGGGGCAATGTAGAGCAGCTTCAACGTGCCGTTTCGCATGTCATCAAACACCTCCGCCGCCGCCTGCTGGCTGAGCGACGAATCGAGGCGCGCCGCCGCGATGCCGCGGGCCTTCAGCGCCTCCACTTGATCCTTCATCAGAGCGATGAGTGGAGAGATAACGAGCGTCACACCATCCATGAGCAGCGCTGGAAGCTGATAGCAGAGGGACTTACCCGCGCTTGTCGGAAACAACGCCAGTGCGCTACGACCGGCGAGCAAGGTTTCGATAACCTGCTGTTGCCCCGGACGAAAAGCCGCATGACCAAAGTGCTCTTTCAGGGCGGCGTGGGGGATGGGTAGCATGAAGGTCTCCAGTCTGGCAGGCGCTTACCGTCCCTGCAAGATTCTGTGACAAAGCCAAAGGCCACGCGTGACAGATCACAGGCTGGAAGGTAGAGTTTTTGGATTCTGTGAACTTCCCTGCTTTCATTTTCTTCTCTCGCTGGCAGGCCTTGTCGGCTGTTTGCCTACTGGGCTGCGCCGGCTGTGTGCCACGCAGTGACTACGAGGCGCTGCAAAAGGAGAATCAGGAGCTGCAGAAGTCTGTGGACTCCCTGCATGTGCAAACACGGCAGCTTCAAGCTCAGTTGATTGCTGCGCAACAGCAGCAGGCGATGGTAGTCGAACTCCAAAAACGCCTAGAGGAAGCTAAACAACAGACCAACGCGAAGGAGGAGGAAATGCGGCAGTTGCAGGAGCGCTGGGAGAAGTTCAAGGGCGATCGCCGCAAGGCGATGGTAGGCCGACAGTTTGGCGAGGTTGCCATTGGAGACGGTCGCGTTTTAAGGAATGCGCAGATCAACGCCCTAGAGGACGATATGATATCGATTCGGCATGAGGCAGGCATCGTTAAAGTGCCGTTGGCACATGGTGGCGATGAGCTTCGCTGGCTAGCCTGTTTCGACGACCAAGACGAAGCAGACAGTCTGCGGCGTGTCCGTTTAAACCAAGCCAAAGCTCTGGCTAGCCAATTGAAAGTCTCGCGTCCACAGGCTGAGGACTCAACCGGTCGAATGCCAAGTTCTTCTGAAGAGGCTGCGATGCTACGCCAGACCATCACGACACAACGCCAATCCCTGAATGCAGCCTATCAACGCCTTAGCAGTGAGAATGCTTCTGCCTTGCGCGGCGTGGATTGGAATAGCACCCGCCCCGAGGACAGCGGATTGATCAATGTGTTTGCCCAACGCCGCGCGCTGCTGGGCCTTGGAGAGCTCGACAGCTTGGCCGCTGCCATCAAGGCCAACCTACGCAAGCTGCATGACCTCGAAACGAAGTAAACACCCAACGTTTTCCTCAATACACACCATGAAACCAGCAACCATCGCCCTTGCCACGCTTGTCGTAGCTTCTGCCACCGCTTCCGCTGTGGATTATGCCAGTCAGATCGCGCCGATTTTCCGCGCGAAATGCTATGAATGCCACCACACGTCGAAAAAGGTGAAGGGAGACGTGGACCTTGCTGATAATAAGATGCCGGAGAGTATTGGGGCCGGAAAGCACATCGTGCCGAATGAGCCCAAGAAGAGCACCATGCTCATCTATTGCGCGCTGCCCGATGACGACGAGGATGTCATGCCACCAAAGGGAAAAAATCGGCTGACGCCTGCAGAGCTGAAGATGCTCGAAACTTGGATCACCGAAGGTGCTAGCCTCACGGCGGGTGGTGCTGCGCCCACAGCGGCTGCACCTGCGGCAGCAGGTGGAGCCCAAAAATGGACCAGCGCTGATGGGAAGATCATCGAGGCTACCTTTGTGCGATTGGATGGCGACAACGTTGTACTCACCGTCACCGCCACTGGCACCACTCACGCCGTGCCGCTCTCCCGCCTGTCTCCTGAAAGCCAAGCGCAGGCGAAAGCGGCGAAGTGACCCCCATGGAAGCCTGCGTTGGTAGATAAGGCTCAAAACCTCTCTGCTGCCGACAGAATGAACAGCGGTCGAACCGCTAGCGCCTGCTGCGTGGTCACGCCTAAGCACTGGCAGACCATCCTGCCACAGACGAGCTGTTGCAGCTCGCTTTGCATGAAGGTGTAGCGTTATTCCTTCGGGCGCTCGGAGGTCTTACGGAAGCCTTTGGTCTTCGGCGCCTTGGCGGGATCGAAGTTCTCACCACCAACAACTTCTGCACCAGTGCCTGTCATGACAAGCGTGGGACGACTGCCTTCTAGATCCCGGTAGTACTCACGTTTGCCGATGGAACCGTCCGGTTTGATGATGGTGTGGCAAAACAGCCGGGGCTGGACCACAAACAGCAGCTGAAGATGATTTTTGGCGTCAATCTGAATGCGCGGCTGGACGGAGGTCATGATGGGGCCGAGCGGTTGCGTGACGAGATGTTCCTGAGTGCGGTCATCGAGCACACGCGCATAGAGTGTGATGGAGTCAATATCACGAAACACAATGGCTTGGTAACGTCTTGATCGACCTGATTGTGGGAAGCCCGGTGGCACGCCAAAACCGTCATCAAACATCGGCTTGGCATCCGCCACATTGATGCGGGCGCGGTTGGTGGTGTAATATTGGCCGCTGATCGGATGGAAAATGTGCGCGGTTGTATAGAAGGTGCCGAGCTGCCCTGTCGACGACTGACCTTCGATCTGCACGGTGTGCTTCGTGGTGCCACCAGCTTTGAGCGTAAAGGCGTCGTTTGACCCAATCTGCACCGGAGAGAGTTGGCGACCCTGTGAATCCTCAAAGTGAAACTGCAGCCACGGCCGCGAGCCCTTGCCGCCCACGATCACATCGGCACCGGAGCGGTTTGTGATCGTCACGGAGGCCATCAAGGGTTCACCTTGCAGGAAATTGTTTTTGGATAGCGTGAGGTTCGTGGCGTACTGAGCCACCGCCGAGGAGGCAAAAAGCACGAGGAGGAGGAAGATTCGCATGACGGCAGTATGATGGGAAGAGGGAGTGAGAGTCAAGGGTATGGGCAAAGGTGAAAAGTGTGCTTCTGGTCTCTCAAATCCGACCTACGAATACATCCGCCATTCATGGTGCCATATCACGCACGGTGCGGAAGCCACGCGCGGGCGTGCTTTCAAGGGCGGATTCGGGAAAGAGGCGGGCCGTGAGGAGTTGATCGTTGGATTTGAGGCCATAGTGGCCCCCACGAGCCACAGGCACGCGCACGTCAGGAAACTCGGGATGGGGAGACCAGATCGCTTCCCTGCTTTCGCTGGCGGTCCACTCCTGCACGTTGCCAGCCATGTCCTGCAGGCCGAAGGGACTGATATCCTGCGTCTCACGAGTCACCGGTGCAATGAGATTGAAACCATCCACTTGGCCGCCCTTGGCAGTAGGGGAGGCAGTGTAATCGTCCCCAAGGTTGGCGGCATTGGCGCGGAATTGTTGACCCCAAGGGTAACGCAAGCCCCTTTCACCGCGCGCTGCCTTTTCCCATTCCTGCTCAGTGGGCAACCGCTCGCCGCGCCAACGGGCGAATGCATAGGCATCAAACCAATCCACCTGCGTGACTGGCATATCCAAAGACAGCGCCTCACCATTGAAACGGGCGCCGCTTTGAGCGGAAGCGAGGTAAGCATTCCATTGGGGCGGTATGTGCCCTTCCTTGGTCTTCGGCTGATCTGGATGGTCAAAACGGTCTGCCGGTCCCTTCTTCAGCTCCATGAGGAACTCGGCATACTGCGCGATAGTGACCTCCGTTTTGCGCATCCAATAATCCGGGAGCCTGTATGGCTCGTTTTTCTGATACTCAAAAGTCCCGGCGGGAATGTGCTGCCATGTCACAGCCGTGCTCGCGGCTTTTTTGGGGGGTGTGGCCGGCAAGAGCCCATGTGTCATGGCACCAAAAACTGCCACGCAAACCAAAATAAAGATGGCGGCGGGCCACAGCCACCACGGACGATTCTGAGCGACTGCAGCCGGCAACGTTTCGGCCTCGATTTTCTTCACAATGCTGTGCTCGCGCATGGCATCACGAATCTCGTCAAGCGCATCCAAAAGACCGCTCCAGTCATGCTGGCCGTTTTGCAGCGTATCAAGTACACCCCGTGCTTTGCCATCGCTAGCGACCTGGGACAGTAGAAGCAGAAGCGCTTTCACATCGGCTTTGGCATCGCGCTGGGTGACTCCAGCTTGGCGGAAGATGTTCGTGATGCTGGCCTGATGCTCGCCATCCACATAAATATCACGCGCCGCAAGGCTGCGATGATGGTAACCGCGGCTCGTGGCATGCTCCATGGCCTCTGTGATGCCGTGAAGCACCTCGATCACACGGCGCTCAGAGAGCCGCTCACCCGATTCCTCAATTTCTTCCAAAGTGCGGCCGCGCGGTATCTCGCGCGTGTAGAAAAGCCATCCATTCGCCTCACCCGCCTCATACAGCGGCGCGATACGAGCAAAGGTAAGCGAAGCTTTGACACGGATGCGTTCTTTAAAATTGGCGACAACATCCCTCTTTTTCAGATACTCCGGTTTGAGCAGTACGAGCGCTACTGGGCGCTGAACGCTCACTTGCACAGCGCGGTAAGTCTCCGCTTCATTTTCCATGTAGAGACGATCAAGCACCTGATATTTGCCAAGCACGGTGCCTGGGACCATGACAGGCGGCGGCTCGGAAGCGTCCACCGGCTCAGCGAGCAAAGCTTGGATATGCTGAACCAGCTTTTCTAGCGGATATGGGCCATCTTTAAGAACTGGGCCGCCATCAATCTGTTGCTCAAAACCACTCAAATCAAATCGCGTGGTGAAAAGAACACGCACGTGGGGAAAGCGTGACCGCGCCGCGTCTCGCAAGGCAAAACCGGTATGGCCGGCATCGAAAATCGCCTCGCTCACAAGCACATCGAGCGCCTCCGCTTTTGTGATCCATGCGGCTGCCTCCTCAGCGTTAGCAAGGGGCATGATGTTAAAGCCAGGAAGCTGCTCCCTCAGGAAAACGGCTCGGCTTTCGAGAAGGCTGGCATTGGAATCGACAAAAAGAAGAATCATCTGCGGATATGGCCTACATCAGGGCCGGGCCATGGACGGAAGAAGCGGGTTGGGCGAATGACCCGGCGTGGCATTGCTGGGAATGCTCAATTTCGCCTGCTCCAAAAGCTCTCGCGGCTCGGCAGCGACATCTTGGAGCTTGTTGTCATAGTAAAGATGCAGCATGTAGCCGTGGTAAGTCTTTGGATTGCGTTGAGCCAAGTCGTCCTTTGTGGGCGGTGGAAGCGTGTAAACGATATCCACGATCTCCAAGTCTGTACCCTGCCAGTTTACCGGCTGCGTCTGCCACGTCTCGATGAGTTCGGAATGGTTGTCGAGCTGAGTGCGCCCGTTGTGACGATGGTAAAAAAAAGCCTTCAGGTCAATGGCATTCGGATCGATGGACTTGCTGCCGTTGCGCTGAATCGGTACGCGAAGAAGAAATTTCTCCCCTCCTTCTTTTACCGAGAAATCACGCTTGATCTCGCAGGCACCCAGCCGCAGCCGCTTCTCCGACTCACCCACCGGGGGTGATCCGATGGAAGGCGCGGCGACGGTATCCGCCCCTGGAACGCTGCCAAGACGGCGCAACGCGAGATCGAAGAACTGCCCGGCCTTTGCCGCGCCTTGAAGCTGGATGCCACGCCACATGTCCACGGCTTTTGTATTGAGCCCCATCTGTTCATAAACTTCGGCGGTTTCCGCCATCACCGCCGGATGATTCGGAGCGACGAGATCAGCCTGCTGGAGCGTTTGGAGCGCCTCCTGCGTGTTGCCTGCGGCACGCAGATCCTTCGCCGCGTTCAAGAGACCATTCACATCACGCCGAGCATCTTTTGAACCGCTGGGTGCAGGCGGCATTTTAGGAGTTTTGGTGGTATCAGGGAGCTTTTGCGTTCCATCCAGATCCTTCGGAAGATCTTTGGGCATCGGGCGTCCGGAACCCGGCAGCTCTGGCGGTGGCTCAGCCGTGGGCGGGAGCTTCGAAAAGGCAGGAATCGGAGGGGGGGGCATGCTGCTGCCCGGGAGTTCAGGCTGAGTCTTGGCGGCGGCCGAAATCTTAGATAGATCGGGGATTGGGGGCGGCTTCATGCCGCTGCCAGGAAGATCTGGTTGGGGCTCTTTGCTGGCAGTGACCGCGCCCGATGCAGGCACCGAAGGCGCTTTTCGAAACGCCCCAATTGGAGGCGGAGCCGTTCTGGAAACGGGTTCTGGAGCAGAGACGGCTGGAACGACAGGCGCAGGGATGCGGTTTGGACCAGGCTCAGGCGCGCTTTTAGGGGTTCCCGTGGAGGCCAGCCCAGGAAGTGGCGGCACCTCGCGACTGCTATGGCTGTTGCTGTTCTTCTCCTCCGGGCTTTTCACAGCCAAAAGCCAGACCAGCAGCCCGAGCTGCGAAACGGCCAACAGGCCGAGCGAACCCCAAGCCAGTGCCGAGGAACGCTCACGATTATGGGTAAGAATGGTGGAAGGGGGATTCACAACAGGGGTTTTGCCAAAAAAGAAACCGCACCGTATGGGTTTGACGGAGTTGTGTCAACGACGCTGCCAGAGGTGGAAAGAATATCGAAACGCAAATCGGGAATCTTGAATCTTGAAGGCTCCTATCCTTCGCAGTTGCTGATTCCTAGTTCATTATTCGACATTACGTGATTGTATCGCGTCCATGAGTTCTTCCTTCGCTTCCAACCCAATGACGCCCGCCAAGATGGCCGCGGCGCTGAGCCAGCGGGAAGGCTTTGTTTGGATGGACTCCTCCCTTCCACAGCCTGGAGCTATCAGCGTTCTATCGGCAGAACCCATCGAATTGCTTCGCGGAAACATTGAGCGGGACTGGAAACTCGTACGGACCGCCCTGAGTCTGCCGCGAGCCACGCTGGGCGGGCTTTACGGCTGGGTGGGTTATGACGGGCAGTTTGTGCTGGGCGTGTACCCCCATGGTTTGCTGTATGAGCACGATACCGGCCGCTGGAGCAGCTTCGGCGATTTCAAGATGCCCGATTCAGGCTTCGAACTGCCAGCTGTTCCGCCGCCGCTCCATTTTCGTTCGCTTGTGACAAAAGACGAATTCACTCACATGGTGCGCAAGGCTCAAGCCTACATTGCCGCAGGCGATATCTATCAGGTGAACCTTTCCTATCCGTGGACGGCTAGATGGCCTAGGAAAGCTGATCCTCTCGGTTTGTATCTGAAGCTACGTGAGGTGTCGCCAGCGCCAAACGCCGCTTTTTTGCAGCTCGATGGCACCGCCGTGCTCTCGGCCTCCATGGAGACCTTTTTGAAGCTCGACGGCCGACAAATCAGCACGCGACCGATCAAGGGCACGCGACCACGCTATCTCGATGACGTGCAGCGGGATGTGGCCACACAAAATGAGCTGCGTGCCTCTGAGAAGGAAAAGGCCGAGTTGCTCATGATTACCGATCTCGAGCGAAACGACCTAGGCCAAGTGTGTGACTTTGGCAGTGTGCAGGTGCCAGAGCTTTGGCGTGTAGAAAGCTTTGCTCAGGTGTTTCATCTTGTCTCGACCGTCACCGGCCGTCTGCGGCCTCACATTGATCATGCAGGCGCTTTTCGTGCCTGCTTCCCCGGTGGCAGCATTACCGGCGCACCGAAGAAGCGGGCCTGCGAAATCATAGCCGAACTCGAACCACATCAGCGGGGCATTTACACTGGTGCCATCGGCTGGTTCGGCTTTGATGGCCGTAGCCAGTGGAACATCGCCATCCGCACGGCACTACAAAAAGGCCCCGAAATCCGTTTTCATACTGGCTGCGGCATCGTCTGTGATTCCGAGCCAGAACTGGAGTATGAGGAAAGCCTCCACAAGGCGTCCGGCATTCTCCAAGCCGCCGCGCAGGCAGCTTAGCGATCAGATTCCCGCCTCCATCACCTTCATCCAACGGGAACGGAAGGAGCGATTTTCCTCCATGAGTTGGGCGGCCAGCGTGGAGGAAAGTTGGTCGAGCCCTTCAGCGCGGGCAAAAGTGGCGGCGAGCTCTTGGCGGCGATAGTATTCGGTCGAATCGGTGATTTTAGCGGTGAAGCTCTGCGCCATCTCAATCAGGCTATGTGGCGCAATGGAGTCAAATGGAATGGACAGGGTGCCTTCATCGACCTTGATGCTAAGATCCTTGCTGCCCACAGCGAGGCTCACCGAGCCAGTGAGCGTAACACCGCTGCGCTGCGTGAGCGTGCCTGACCAGCCTTGTGCCACAAGATCAAGCTGGAGTTGCTTCATAAAGTCGTGGGCGGAGGTGTAGAGGTACAGCCTGCCTTCAACCGCAGCGCGCACATCGGTTGTCTCAAAGCTGAGTCCTCTGAGAAGTTCGATCGCGCGCGAGTAGTCAAAACCATGCACAAGCGAAGGCAGCAACGCGGTGACCTCGGTGAGCTGCGCAAGGTCAGCCTTTCGCCGTGTGTCTTCCACATGGCGTTGCTTCGTTTGCTCTTCGAGCCGCAGGCGGGCAAGTTCGCGCTTCAGACCGGCCTCCATCTGCTCGATGCTATTGCGGAAAGCCCCGCTAGATTTGATCTTTTCCCGCGTCTGCCTCACCTCAGCGAGCGCGGCGCTGAGCTCATCCACCGTATTGACCTTCCGCTGCTTCAAGGCAGTGCGCAGTAGGTGAAAGTCCGCCTTGTAGAAATCAACGAGCCCGTTGTAAAGAATCACCCACTCATATGAATCGGTGAGCGAAGTCTCCGAGCCTTTTCTGAGCTCAGCAAGGCTCGACTGAAAAAATTCCATCTCACGTGCACCCGCCTCAGCATCGCCGAAATGCCACTCGGCAAGACCCTGGACCAAGTAGCCAAGCAGCTCCTCATTCTTGGCGTTATATCCGAGTTTGGCTTGAGGCGTGCCCATGCCGAGGCCTTTCTCCATGCGCCGACCGACCGTGACAAAGAAGACACCCAAGGCGTTCGAGGCTTCGATCGTTTCTTTTTCTGCACCTTGAATTGTGAGATCACGAAAAGCCTCTTCCGCATGTTTGCGATCACCCAGCATGAGGGCGCAAAGGGCTGCGTTGAAACGTGCCCAGCACTGCGTCGGCTGTCGAGTTTCCTTCGAGTCGGCGATGCGATCAAATTGATGCATAGCCTCGGCGAAGCGCCGATCGTGGAGCATTAGCTGACGGGCTTCTAGGAATTTCTCTGTGACGGTCTTCCGGCTTCCGGCTGCAACCATTACTCCATCACCCACAAGAGAAACCGGTTCCACCGTGGTGAGCTGCTTCGCGATGCTTTTTGTGCTGCTGCGCTGTCTGCCCTCCCCCAGCAGCCAACCCACAAGAAAAGCCAGCATGATGGAAGCAGCCACAGCACCAATAAGGCGAGCGCGGCGAGAGATGAGGCGCCGACGGATGCCGGTTTGATTCAGCAAGCCATCTGCAAGACGCAGCTCTTCAACGACCTCGTCATAATTCGCAAAGCGATCCTCAGGCTTGAAGCTAAGCATGTGGTTGATGACATGCTCAGTCCGCGGCGCAAAGCGCAGCCCACTGTCGCCTAGGGTGACACGTCGGCTCTTGATCCGACGCAGATCCTCAATTGCGTGCGTATCCACTTGGTGTGGCGGAGCTCCCGTAAGAGCGTGGAACAGTGTTGCACCTAGACTGAAGATATCGCTACGATAGTCTTCGTGATTCTGCAGCAGCTTTTCCGGCGCCACGTAGTACGGTGTGGCCCAGATTTCGCCACTTTTGTCCGGGCCACGGTCGGTGAAAAGCGCCAGACCAAAGTCCACGACCTTCGCGGTGCCTGTCTCGGTGAAGAGGATGTTTGCGGGCTTCACATCACGGTGGAGCAATCCTTGGTGCTGCGCGGCACGCAGACCTTCCGCCACCTCGTGGCCAATGCGCAGGGCATCTCCCTCGCTAAGCTTGTTCTCCCGCCGGATGCGCTGTTCAAGGCTGCCTCCTCCCACCAGCTCCATCGCAAGATAAAAGTAACCCTGATCATAGCCCACGGAGTAGAGCTTGATCACGTTCGGATGCGTGATGCTGGCCGTTATGAGCGCCTCCTGATGGAACTGCTCCAGTCGCGCAGCATCACGGCTATAGGTGCGATTGAGAATTTTCAGTGCCACTCGACGGCCAAGCGTCTCGTCCTCTGCTTCAAAAACGCGACTCATTCCACCTTCGCCGATCTGGCGCACGATCATGAAGTGGTCGAAGCGGCGGCGCACCCTTACCATCTGGCCGCAAGAAGGGCATTTGAGCTTCGTGAAGGGCTCCAGCGAACTCACATCAATCTGCTCCTGACATACGGGACAGGTGCTAAGAAAAGTCTGCTCTGGAGAGGCAATGGTCACGACATTTTTCGGCTCAACGCCGCTGAGGGACGCCGGTTGTATGCCAGAAATTACAGATTGCCTAATTAATTTGAATATTGAGTATGAAACCATGGATTGGACCGTCACCGAAGCCACTGACCATGGCCTGCGATTGGATAAGCACCTCACCCAAAGGCTGCCAGATTTGTCACGCACCCGACTCCAAGACCTCGTCAAAGAGGGTCACATTACCCTCAATGGCCGCCACACGAAGGCCGGGGTCATCCTCAAGCAAGGTGATGTCATTCATGTAACCCTCCCAGAGGTTGTTCCCGTCGAGGTCAAAGCGCAGGACATTCCCCTCACGATTCTGTTTGAGGACAGCGACATCGTCGTCATCGACAAGCCGCCCGGCCTCGTCGTGCATCCGGCCGAGGGCAATCCCGATGGCACACTCGTCAATGCCCTGCTGCACCACATTGATGACCTCAGCGGCATCGGCGGTGAAATGCGGCCTGGTATCGTCCATCGTCTCGACAAGGACACCAGTGGCTGCATGGTCGTCGCAAAGCATGACTTGTCTCATCGCCGGCTCACTGAGGCCTTTTCCGAGCGTCGACTCACAAAAATCTACCTCGCCGTCATCAATGGTTTACCGAAGGAAAGCAGCGGTCGTATTCAAAACAGGATCGGAAGACATCCGGTGGACCGCAAACGCATGGCCATCCTCTACGATGGTGCCGGAAAGGAGGCCGTCACCGAATGGACCAAGCTCGGCCAGCACCAAGGTTGTGCCTTCATTCAAAATCGACTCCTCACAGGCCGCACACACCAGATTCGTGTCCACATGAAGGAAACCCTCGGCTTCTCCATTCTTGGTGATCCCATCTACGGCCATCCCTCACGTCAAAAGGTGCTCGTGCCGCGTCTCATGCTGCACGCTTGGAAGCTTGCCTTTCAGCACCCCATCCATGATCAACCGATGAGCTTCGAGTCAGCTATTCCGCCAGAGTTTGAGCCATGGGTAAAAGCCGCCAGCGTCACTTCGGCAGCGGCACCTGCACAGGATGCATGAGGTAGGCGATCAAATCGCGCACCTGCTCTGGTGGAAAGGCCAGCAGCAGGCCTTCAGGCATCATGGAGAGAGGTGAGGTTTCCGTTCGAGTCATTTCAGACCGGTCTAGGGCCAAGGCTTCAGTTAACGTGCGCAATGTGAGCGTTCGCTCGTTCTTCTCTGAGATGACGCCGCTAAGCTGGCGACCGTCTTTGAGCGTGAGAATACTCATGCGGTAGTCAGCACTGACCACGCCGCTCGGATCCACGATGTTTTCGAGCAGGTAGTCGAGACTCGAGCGACCGCTGCCGGTCAAATCAGGACCGATCTTGCCGCCCTGTCCGTACATCATATGGCAGGCACTGCAGACGGCGGTGAATAACATACGGCCTTTACTGAGATTGGCCTTGTTGAGGACATCGGGCTTCAAATCGGCCTTTAGCTTCGCAATCAGCTGTTTTTTGTCGGCGGCAGACTCACGCCATTCACCCCAAGCCTCAACGAGGAGCTGAGAAAGCGCCTGATCATTAAAAGTGCGAATCTGACGAGCGTGGAAGGCGCTCAATTCCGCACGTGGTATGCGCCCGGCAGCCATTTCAGAAAGCATGGCCTCTGCGAAGGCCGGACGCGAGACCAGCGTGTCCATGATGCTCGTGGCGAACTTGCGGTAGCTCTTCGCGAGTTGCTTGCCGATCTCAGGATCATCAAAGAAAGCAAGACCTCGCGCAGCCGTCGTGTTGAGACCGCGAACTTCGAGAAGCTTTGTGCAAAGTTCGCGCAGATCTGCTGGACGAGCTTCGATGAGTGTTTTGAGAGCCGATTCGCGGGCAGCGATGTCCACTTTATCATCGAAAACGATCTTCTTCACATCATCGAGTGCCCGGCCATCACCGAAGAGGATACTGAGATCGCGGAGGTGCGACGATTTCGATCTGGCAACGATTTTATCCCAGCTTGTCGGCTTTGGAGCCTTACGGATGCCTTTGAAAGCTTCCGCCATGCCTTCGAGAACGTCATCGGAACTGTTGATGGCGAGAAGTCCATTCAGCGACTCCGGCTCCGTCGCTAGCTTACGGGCGATCCAACGCGTGACTTTAGGCCAGCAGCCTGTTTTGGCGATCCCAAGCAGCGCATCGGCCTTGAGTGGCGAAATGCCATACCAAACCATGTGCGACAAAAACGGATCGTTGGCGTCTTCAGGGTGTGAAAGCAGTGAAATGGCCAGTGCAGGCCGTTTTTCGAGCGGGAGACGCTGAAGCACACTAGCGAGTTGAAGACGCACGAAGGCAGATTTTTCATCAACGGCCAGTTTCACGGGATCGAAAGCGAGTGCGGGATACTTCGCGTGGGCTTGCGGGCCTGGAATCGTGTCGAGAGGAGAAAATTGCACGAGCTCGCGAATGGCGAGGGCACGTTGATGTTCATCACCATTGAGATCGGGCTTCGGCCAAGGTTTGCGCCAAGCAAAGGGCGTTTCAGGCTTTGGGGGATTGCCGTAGCTGATGCGGAAAATGCGCCCGCTCGTGCGATGGACACCGGTGGACTCGTGGCACTCGCCGGTGTCGCTCCAGTCGAGGATGAAGCCACTGCCATCGGGGCCGGTGCTGATTTCGATGCCGCGGAACCACGGATCCTCGCTGAGGAAGACATCAGGCTCGTGTTTGCCGATGTAGCCGCTGCCGTTACGCTCGAGGCGCTCCACGTTGGCGCGGCGGCCGTGCATGTTGAGCGTGAAGAGCTTGTTGCGATACTGCTCGGGCCATTGATCGGCCTGATAGATCATCATGCCGATGTGGGCGTGGCCGCCGCCGAAGGAATTGGCCTTGCCATCGCGTGAGTCACTCCACTTGCCGCTGCGGTCGTAGTGATAATGGTCGGCGATGGTATCGAGCTTTTCATAGACGAGCGGGTTCAACGTGCTGGAATCCATCAAGTGCGCGCCATGGATGAGATGCCAGAGGTGGCCGGTGACGGTATTGATGAAAAACATCTCGCCATTGGCATCCCAGTCGTGGCCCCAGGGATTCGTGGTGCCGTGCGTGAGCACTTCGACAATTTTCTTTTCGGGGTGGTAACGCCAGATGCCTCCTTTGATTGGCACTCGCTGCTCATCGGGCGTACCTGGAATGCCGAGTTTGCCAGGACAGGAGTGACCACAGCGGCCGTAGAGCCATCCATCAGGCGCAAAGCGCAGGCCATTGGCGAAGTTATGGTAATTGGCCTTTGCCACCGTGAATCCATCAATCACCACCTGAGGTTCGCCATCGGGAACGTCATCGCCATTGACATCCGCGATGAAAATCAGCTGCGGCGGGCACATGAGCCACACACCACCACGACCGACCTCTACGCTGGTGAGCATCTGCACGTCTTGGGTGAAAACTTGACGCGTCTCGGCGATGCCATCCCAATTCTTGTCTTCCAAAATGATGACCCGATCCTTCAATGAAAGGTCAAAACGCTTCGCGCTTTCAGCATATGTGTAGTTTTCCGCCACCCACAGTCGGCCTTTGTTATCCCAAGCCATCGCGATGGGATTCTGCACGTCCGGCTCCGCGGCAAAGAGTGTCGCTTTGAAGCCCTCCGGCAGCTTAAGTGCCTGCAATGCTTCCTGCGGCGACATCGGCGATGGATTGCCGGGTTCGCTATTGTAGAGCGCGGGAAAGTCAGCGGCGCAGGCAACGGCAGTGAGAAGTGAGACGTAAGAAGTGAGAAGTCGGGAGCGCATGAGGCGCAAATGTGTCGAGACACCTTATGCTGACAAGTCACAGCCCCAGTTCCTTCTTCACGATCTCCACACCAGCACACATGCTGGCGAGTTTTTTCTTTGCTGCCCAGCGCGCGGTTTGGGAGAGGCCGCAATCGGGGGCAAAGACGAGTTTGTCGGCGGGAGCGTGCTTCAGGCAGGCGCGGACGGCGTCAGCAATCTGCTTCGGCGTTTCAATATGGTAGCTCTTTACATCGATGATGCCAACGGCGACGTCATAACACTCGGACATAGATTGGATGACCTCGATCTCAGCGTATTCACGGTTGGCCATCTCAACGTGAACCTCGTCGCAGTGCAGATCGAGGAAGGCGGGAAAGAGCGGTGCGTATTTGCGCCAGCCGACAGCATGACCTTTGAAATTGCCGAAGCAGAGGTGCGTGCAGATGCGCGCCTTGCCATAACCACCGGCAACGGTGCGGTTGAAAATATCCACGAAGCGTTTCGTGTCTTCGCGGTAGCCGTAGCAACTCATGCTTGGCTCATCGACGCAAATTTCCTCCACACCTGCGGCGACGAGGTCACTGATTTCCTTGTTTATGATGGGCAGCAAGGCCTCGGTGATGGCGTAACGATCCTTGTAATCCTCGTTCGGTGAAAGTCGACCGCTGAGGGTGTAGGGGCCTGGCACGGAGACTTTGAGACGTTTGCCGGTGTGGGCTGCGAGACGCTTCAAGCGCAGAAATTCTTCCACCACGCCGAGTCCGTTGGGAGCACGGAGTTCGCTGATGATGTCGTGTTTGCAGCGTTGGTCATGTGCAGGAGGTCCAAAACGCCTTGGGCTGACCGGCTCGAGCGCGATGCCTTCGATGAAACCGTAGAATGAGAGATTGAAATCGAAGCGTGTCTGCTCACCATCCGTGATGACATCGAGCCCGGCGGCGATTTGATCCTGAATGGCCACCTGCGCCGCATCCTCCTGCATTTCCGCAATGTCGGCCGCCCCGAAGCTGCTCAAGTGCTGCGCGGAAAATTCAAGCCAGCCTGGAAACGGATAGCTGCCAATAACAGAAGTGCGAAGCGGTTGAGATTTCATGGTGGCTGCATGAAACGTCAGGTGAGATACCTCTTCCACGAGCGAGCCGCAAAGAACAACCGACCGGGCGGAAAGGTGCAATGCAGGCGCCTTGCGAAAAAGTCGCAGGTGGAGCGTTGTCTCAATCCATGATCATTGACGTTCATTCGCACGCCTGGAACTTCCCTGCCGATTTCACCACAAATTTCATCCGCCAAGCGGGCCGGGCAAGACCGGGTCAGGTTGTAGACTACTCGGCCAGCTATGAGGCCTATCGCGCCACGGCTCCAGACGACACGCACACGATTGTGTTTGGTGGCAAGGCACGGCTTAGCGGACTGTGGGTAGATGATCGCACGGTGGCCGCGCATGTGGCACGTGATCCATCACGGATGACGGGCTTTCTCTCCGTCGATCCGACGCAGGATGGCTGGGAACGTGAGATGCGTGCAGGCCATGAAGAACTGGGCCTGCGTGGCATCAAACTGATGCCGATGTACGCAGGCTTCAGTCCAGACGACGAAAAACTGGAGCCGTTGTGGTGCTATGCGGATAAAAAGAGGCTGCCAGTACTGCTGCACACAGGCACGACTTTCATAGCCCAAGCTCCGCTGGCCTACACACTCCCGCGTTTGATCGAACCGGTGGCTTTAAAGCATCCAGATGTGAAGATCATCTTGGCGCACCTCGGCCATCCTTATGAGGGTGAATGCTTGGTGACCATTCGAAAGCATGAAAACGTCTTCGCGGATGTCAGCGCTCTGCACTACCGCCCATGGCAGCTCTACAACAGTCTGATGCTAGCGCAGGAATACGGCGTGTGGCACAAGGTTCTCTTTGGGACGGACTTCCCTTTCACCACGGTGAACGCGTCCATCGCCGGCCTACGCTGTCTGAACGATATGCTGGAGGGCACCCAGCTGCCGCGGCTGCAAACCGACCAGATCGAGGCGATGATCCATCGCGACAGCCTGACGCTGCTGGGGCTGCGTTAACGAACCGCACAATGCATGACGAAGTGTCTACGTCAGCCATCTGGCTGACCTTGGACAATCGGCTTACTTCCGTCTGACTTCCTGCACATCGAGTCCGGTGAGCTTCCACTCACCTTTGACTGGCTGGACAGTAAGCTTAGCTTTGTAGCCGTTATAACGTGGATGAGAGTGCCCCCAATGGCCTACGTTGCCAAGCACGCTCCAGTTGCACTCGGCGATGAAGCCACCACTGGCAGCATGCGGGCTCACCTGATCGACACCAGCCTCAAAATCGGTGATCAGCACGCGAGTGCCCTCACGTCCGTCGAGTGTGAGAGCGGTGATCGTTTCGAGATAGAGCTTGCGCAGCAGTTCCCCATCCACGCTGCGGGCGAGCACGTCATACACGCGCGACTCGGAGCGGTGGTCAAAGGCACGGTACACATTTCGTAAAAGTGGCGAGACGATCTTTTGGGCTTCAGTTGTCTCGGTAATGGCCGGCGCGGAATCGCCCCGCTGGATCTTGATGACAAGAATCTTTGAAAACAGCACTAAGCCGAAAATCCATACGCCAAAGTAAGGCAGCCCTCCGCCCGGTAAGCGGTAGTCCCGATACCAGATCCACCCGTAAAAGCCGATTCCAGCAACAATCCAGATTGTCATACCGAGAGGCACTAGGAGTGGCTCCGCCTGCGCAAAAGTAGGCACTGTGGCAAGCGGCGAGGGGCGCAAGCGTCCCTTGTTGGTCCATTGAATGCGCTTGGTGACGCTGTTGGCGATGATCTTCTCACTCTGATTCCCAAAAAGCACGGTAACGGGCATCTCTTTGAGGTCATTGATCCAGCCTTTCCATATCACCTCCACCTCGTCAGGCGTCTCGTTGGTGGTGAACTGCCAAACAAAGCCGAGCATGCACTGGTTGAAGGACAGCTCCTCCTTGTCCTGCATTGGAATGGTGGCGCCGGGCTTGCCTTTCACAAAGAAAGCTGCTGGAGCAACATACGACTGACGACTTTCGTTCGTTTTGAGTGAGCACCAATCGGCAGCGATTTTTTCGGCGTCAGCAACGATTTGAGCCTGCTTTTCAGGACTCAATTGCTCCGGCCGCGCGCTGCCATCTGGCATAAGCCATTTGAACACGGCAGGCATATCGAACAACGCCTCCACCCGAGTCTGGTAGGGCTCCACATACAGATAGAGATGCGCCACTTGACCGGTGACCAGCGTTGCGACGGTGGCGGCTGGCGGAGGAGCTACTGTTGTCGAAGCCGCAGGCGTCGTGGATGCGTCCACCGACTTCGCTGGCACAGGCGCTGCTGCTCCGCTGAGGTCAAAGGGCAACTTGACTCGGTCGATCTTCACTTGGGCATCGGCCTTCAAGGTGGACAGCTGCACGATGACAAACGCGAAAGCGAAAAACCGCAGCAAAGACGGTAGGATAGGCAT
>JAFMIR010000090.1 GCA_017853885.1 Prosthecobacter sp. | reverse complement strand
CGGACTTCCTGACCGCCTTCAACATGGAGTACCTGAACATCTTCCGCGTCTTGCCGGTGTATCGCTTTGATGCGAATGACGGCCTGGACACGCGAGTGTATGTCTCCACTACCACCGGCAGCGTCACGCGGCACACGGATCGCGAGCGGCAGCTTGAGGCCACCGTCTTCACGATGTTTCACAAGCTCGGCTTCATTCGAAACAAGGACGTGCGTGACTATGTGCTCGCCGCGTTGACCCTCGGAACCTTCCTCGCGGCCCTCCTCGGCATCTGGCTGTTCTTTGCCACACGCCCGAAGAAGGCCTCCGCCGCATCTCACTGATCCATCACGCCAGCAATTCCTTCACCACGCTGCAGTCGTTCACGCCCGTGAGGCGGAAGTCGAGGCCGGCGTAGCGGTAGGTGAAGCGCTCGTGGTCAAAGCCGAGGATGCGTAGGATCGTGGCGTGCAGGTCGTGCACATGCACCGGCTTCTCGACGGCTTGGAAGCCGAACTCATCCGTCGCGCCATGCACATAACCGCCGCGCACGCCACCGCCGGCCAGCCACATGCTGAAGCCGTAGTGGTTATGATCGCGACCATGCTGCTTGCCGGCATTGGCACCGGGGGTGGGTAGCTCCACGGCGGGCGTGCGGCCAAACTCACCGCCCCACATCATCAGCGTGTCATCCCATAAGCCGCGCATTTTCAGATCGCTCATGAAGGCGGCGATGGCTCCGTCAGTCTGAACTGCGAGTTTTTTGTGATCGAGAATCTCGTCGTGATTGTCCCATGGCTGGCCGCCCCCGGTCCAGAGCTGGATGAAGCGCACACCACGCTCCAGCAAGCGCCGTGCGATGAGGCACTGACGGCCGAAAGCGTGGTCACCATACATCTGCCTCACCCATTCGGGCTCCTTCATGATATCAAAGGCATCGCTGGCCTCCATCTGCATGCGGTAGGCCAGCTCGTAGCTTTGCACGCGGGCTTCGAGCTGCTGGTCACGCTCGCGGTCGGCGAGGTGTTTTTGGTTCAATTCGAGCAGCAGGTCGAGTTGCCGGCGCTGCTGCTTCAAATCGAGCGAGCCGTTCTGGATGAACTCCACGAGCTTTTCGACGCGGGTGTCCTCGGTGTTGATGTAGGCACCTTGATAGGCGCTCGGCAGAAAGGCGGCCTGCCAGTTCTTCGTGCGACGCGTGGGCATGCCGCCGGGGCACATCGAGATGTATCCGGGCAGGTTTTGATTCTCGCTGCCTAGGCCGTAGGTCACCCACGATCCCATCGTGGGGCGGTTCAGACGACTCTCGCCGCTGTTCATCAGGCCGAGCGAGGGCTCATGGTTCGGCACATCCGCATGCATCGAGCGGATCAGGCACAGGTCGTCGGCGAATTCGCTCAGCTTCGGAAACAGCTCGCTGATCTCCATGCCGCACTGGCCGTGCTTTTTGAACTGGAAGGGCGATTTAAAGCCCGCGCCGGTCGGTCGCTCGGTTTTGAGCACGTTCGGCAGCGGCTTGCCGTCGTATTTGTCCAGCATCGGCTTCGGGTCGAAGGTATCGACCTGCGAAGGGCCGCCGTTCATGAAGAAATGCACCATGCGTTTGGCCTTCGGCTCGAAGTGAGGCTTCTTGACCGCCAGCGGGTTCAGTGGCGCGGCGGCGGACGCGTTGTCGGAAAACAGCGAACCAAGCGCCAGTCCGCCAAAGCCCATGCCGGCACGGCTGAGCATCTGACGGCGCGTCAGGAACGCATGCTCTAGGACCGGAGCATGATGTGAAAGAGACGTTTTCATTGGGGGTGATTTAGAAACGCAAAAAACGGGCGGTGGCTATCGCCAGATGCCGTCCGCTCACCACTCCAGCCACACCAGCTGGTGGCGGAAATCGAAGGTCACGCGGTAGTTTTGCAAAAAGAAGCTGCCGATGCGTGCCGGGCCCGGCATCACATCGATTTGCGCATTCGAAAACGTCGAGCCCAGTGTCGTCATCCGCGGCACGGTGATCACCCGCACACCGGCCTTTTCCGGCGTGGTGGTGCCGCCGACCCCGATCATGACAAAATTGCCCGAAACAGCCTGCCCGCCCGTGCCTTGGCCGAGTCGCTGGGCCAGTTTTTGATCGATCTCGACACCAAAACACGAGCCGGTGTCCACGATGGCGTCCCACGACACCTTGCCCGCGCTCACGCGAACCATCGGAACGCCGTATTTGAGGCGAAACGAGCTTTTCGTGTGATTCCGACTCGTTGGACCGCAAAAGCCAGCGAAGCCGAATTCCACTACGCGACGCGGATAATCGACCGTGAGATGGCTGCAATGCTTTTGAGCGAGATGGAAGCCGAGCACGGAGATGGCAAAATCACTGCTCAGGAAGTCCAGCCCGCCTCTGCTGCGTTGCAGCCGCACCACGCACGGCAGGTTATCCAGCCGCCACGGGCTGATTTGCATCGTCTCGATCATCGCGCCCATGCCGAACTCGTTGCCCATCACGCCCGCCATCTCCGGCCTCAAGCTCGGCACGGTGGCGATGCGGTTTCGCACGGCCAGCGCGGCATCCAGCACGGTCACCGTAGCGCCGGTGTCGAGCAAGATGTCCTCGGTGCGGCGATCGTTAAAGCTTACCTTCACCATTGGCAGTCTCGCATGATCCATTTTCATGGGAATACGCACCACACCACTTAACGGAGGATGGCTGCGCGTGGCGATTTTCGTGCCCATCATCATGCGGGCAGCCTGTTCCGGCGTCACGGCAAGGTTGTTCAGTCGCGCCAGCGTACCGCCGGAGACCGGCCCATGGCTCACGCCACAACCCACTAGCACGCAGGTGGTCAAAAAGCCGATCAAAACACCCCGAATCATGCCCGGTCCATGCGCGAGCCGTGATTTTCTGTCAATCGCTCACAAACTCTTGTGTCTGGACTCGTACTGTCTCAAATTTTCCGTCTTATCTGCCTGAATGACCGCCTATCTCATCCGTCGCCTGCTGCTCATCCCGCCGACTCTCGTCGGCATGACGCTGGTGGTGTTTTTCATCATCCGCTTCACACCGGGCGGGCCGATGGAGCAGGCGCTACTGGAGGCACGCATGAAGAGTGACGGCCAGCGCGGTGGCGGCAGCCGGCAGCAATCGAGCGGACTCACTCCTGCGCAGCTTTTAAAGCTCCAGGAGCAATATGGTCACGACAAGCCTTTTCTCATTGCCTACGCCTCGTGGCTCGGTGCCTGGCCGAAAGAGACGAACCGCTCGCGGGCGGACTTTGTCGAAGGGAAGATGGAAACCGAGGTCAAAATGCCCGGCACGGCGAATGTGTTGACGGTTAAGCGCAATGCGACGGATGAGGCCGAGATCATGCCACTCAAGGAAGTGGACACCTCCGCCTGGCAGGCACGCATCATTACCCCGGAAAAGCAGAAACAGGAATGGGAGAAGGCGAATCCCGGCCAGAAGCTCGACAAACCGCAGCCTTATGTGGCGCTGATCTACCAGCCCCAATTCTCCGGCGTGCTACAAGGCAACCTCGGCGACTCCACGCGTTACTCGGAACCGGTTTGGACGATGATGAAGCGCCGTTTTCCGATCTCGCTCTTCTACGGCTTGATGTCGATTCTCCTGACTTACGTTGTCTGCGTGCCATTGGGTGTGCTGAAGGCCATCAAGCATCGCACGCCGACAGATACGGTCACCTCGGTGCTTATTTTCTTTGGTTATGCGATCCCTGGCTTCGTGCTCGGCGTGTTCTTGATGGTGTTGTTTGCCGCGCGGTTGCGCTGGTTCCCGCTAGAGGGTTTTGTGAGCGCGGATTTCTCCGAGCTCGGCTTCTTCGGCAAGATCTACGATCTCTTCCATCACGCCGTGCTGCCGCTGTGCTGCTACCTAGTCGGGAGTTTCGCAGGATTGACGATGCTTGTGAAGAACAACCTGCTCGACCAGCTCGCCAGCGACTATGTGCGCACCGCCGTGGCAAAGGGCGTGGAGTTCAAAAAGGCCGTCATCGGCCATGCGCTGCAGAATGCCTTCATCCCCGCCGCTGCTACGATGGGGCAAGCGCTCACGGTGCTGGTGGCGGGCAGTTTCCTGGTCGAGCGCATCTTCGATATCGACGGCTTTGGCCTTATGGGTTTCAACGCGCTGCTGGAGAAAGATTACCCCATCGTCATGGGCACCGTCACGGTCGGCGGACTGCTTCTGATGCTTGGTAACGTGCTCTCCGACATGATTACCGCGTGGCTCGATCCGCGCATTCGATTTGAGTGATGAACCGCAAAATTTCCATCATCGCGATCCTTCTCGGCACGCTCGCTATCCTCGGCGAGCTAGGCGGGCTGCTGATTCCGACGGTGTCGTGGTTCTTCGGCAACGGCCGCGTGTTCGGATGGGCGAGTGCGGCACTCCTGATCGCTGGCGGCGTGCTGGGGTTGCTGTTTCTGCCACGTGAGATCCGCTGGACGCCGGTGACCTTGCAGCGCTTTCGCCGCTTCCGTAGCATCGGGCGCGGCTGGTGGTCGTTTCGCATCCTGCTGGCCTTGATCGCGTTGGCGATGTTGGATCAGATCATCGTGGGCAAGCGGGCGCTTCTGGTGCGTTGTGATGGGAAGACCTATTTCCCCGCCTTCGTGACGAAGCGTTACCAGGCCCAAGATTTCGGCCTGAAAGGCGAGCAGGAGGTGAATTACCGCGAGCTGAAGCAGCAGTTGAGCAAGGACAGTCGTGGCTTTGTGCTCATGCCGCTCGTGCCTTGGGACCCGGCGCTCGATTCCGACACGCTGCAATCCATCACGCTGGAGCTGCGCGATGGAAAATGGTACAAGCCCGGCGAAACGGATCCGTATTCCGGTCGTGCCCGCACCTCGTATGTGGAAACGCCATCACAGAAGCACACAGATACGCGTTTCCGCCACGGCGTTCCCGATGGCGAGTCGCAGGGCTTTGCCAAAAATGGAGCACTCGCTTTTTCCGCTTTCTACAAGGCGGGCGTGAAGGATCGCGAGAAATGGACCGGCGAGATGCCGCAGGAGGAGTTTCAGAAAGCTGAGGTGACCCCCTATCAAGTGACGATCTACCCGCCGATTCCCCCTTTGTGGAAAGCAGGCCATTATCTCGGCACGGACAGCAAGGGCTGGGATGTGCTGGCGCAGATCTTCGGCGGCTGGCAGGTCAATCTGAAGGCCATTGTGCTCTACCTTGCCTTCACCTACGGCGTTGGCATGATCATCGGTTCGCTCATGGGCTTCCTAGGCGGCGTATTCGACATCACCATGCAGCGCATCATTGAGATCATCGAAGAGCTGCCCTTCCTTTACATCGTGATGATCGTGGTGAGCATCATCACCGTGGCGGAGATGAATCTCGTCATCCTGCTTGCGGTGATCTGCCTCTTCTCTTGGACGAGCCTCACGTATTCGCTGCGGGCGCTGGCCTACAAGGAGAAAGAGCGTGACTACATCGCTGCCGCCCGGCTGCAGGGTGCCAGCACCTGGCGCATCCTCACCCGCTACCTACTGCCGAACATGCTCGCCACCGTGGTCACGCAGGTGCCTTTCAGCGTTGCCGGCATCATTTCCTCCATCACCGCGCTCGCCTTCCTCGGCTTTGGCCTGCCGGAGACCTATCCGCAGTGGGGCTGGCTGTTTGATGATGGCGTGAACCACCTATCCGCGCTGTGGATCTCCACCTCGATGTTCGCCGCGATGGTTTTCATCCTCCTGCTCGTCACCTTCGTCGGCGAGGCGCTGAGGGAGGCCTTTGATCCGAAAAAATTCAC
>JAFMIR010000021.1 GCA_017853885.1 Prosthecobacter sp. | reverse complement strand
TTTCAAATCATTGAGGCTGAACGCGAGGGCCAAATCCAGGGCCTCCTCGTCGTCCACGCGGAGGCGGACCAAAGCCTGGAGGCCCAAATCCCATGCGGTCGGGACCACGCGGAGGTCCGCGACGCTCGAAGCTGCTATCTGGTTTGCCAGCAAACAGTCTTGGAATGTAAGGATAATGATCCGTGAGCACATAGTAGTAGGTGCCTTTTGGGAACTCCGGCGTCACACCCATTCGGCCATTGCACGCATCGAGGTCTCCTTTGCCCTCAGCCCATTCGTAGTCCTGCACAAAGGAGCCGTCGTAGTTTCCTCCGGGGCTGTTATCAGTGGGGCGCGTGCCTGTTTTGAGACGGTAGCCGGACTTCATGGTCTTTACCGGACTTTGTGCATCCATGGCACTGGTGTGGGCTAGTGGTCCGTAGATGGGAAAGCCATCCGCAGCCCATCCAAGCAGTGTCATGCGCAGCGCATCGCCAGCGAGACGCTGCAGCAAGCCGTTCGGTATGCCATGATAGTGGTAGGCACCATTGGGCTGCACATGAGCATTGTGCTCGTCTAGGCCGAGATCGATCGCTCCACCTTGTGGCTCGTATTGCCACCCGCTATTGGGATCACCCCGCCACCACTCGGCGGCGAAGGGATCCAAGACAACGCCGTTCACCGCCACGCCAAACGGCTGCATGCGAAAAGCCTTCGGCTGGGGCTGCTTCAGGGGTGTCACAGGTACCGTGTAATTGTAGTCTTGAGGTTGGATCGTGTTCGGATTGTGCGCGTTTGGAAAACGCCCCGTCGCATGGTCTGGGATGCCGTTGGCTTGGATCCGCCGAACACTACCTTCTACAGTGATGCGAACGTCATTTTGAAACGAAGGGGCCTGGCAGAGTGCGGGGAGGCTCAGCAGGATCAGGAGGGCAGGGGACTTCATGCTTTGGTGTAAAAGTTGGGACGTTAGCCATATTGCCCAAAATTGTAACTCACTTTTTATGACTGAGATTCGGCGGTGATGACGATGCAATGAACCGCTAGACATCACGATAGTGGAAGCTATCAGCCTACAATGTCCTCCATGGGTAAAAAGATTTTCATTTCCGGTCATAAGGGCCTTGTTGGGCGTGCGCTCATGAAGCTCTACTCGGGCAAGTCTGAATGGCAGATCGTCACACGGACGAAAGCGGAGCTCGATCTGCGTGATCCACAGGCCACAGATGCATTCTTTGCTGCGGAACGGCCCGATCACGTGATTTTGGCCGCCGCGACTGTGGGAGGCATCAAGGCCAGCTACACGCACCCAGTCGATTTCCTGTTGAACAACCTACAGATCCAAAACTCGGTCTTATCTGCAGCACATCGATTTGACGTGAAAAAACTGCTCTTCCTTGGAAGCACCTGCATTTATCCCAAGGTTGTCGAGATGCCCATCCGCGAGAACAGTCTGATGACGGGACCGATGGAGGAGACGAACGCGCCTTATGGCGTGGCAAAAATCGCCGGGATCAAGCTCTGCCAAGGTTACCGACATCAGTATGGCCGCGATTTCATCTGCGGCATGCCGGCGAATCTTTACGGGCCGTATGACAACTTCGACCCTGAGCACAGCCATGTGCTGCCCTCGCTGCTGCGTCGCTTTCACGAGGCCAAGCTGGCGAATGCATCGCATGTCACGCTTTGGGGTAGCGGTACGCCGCGCCGTGAGTTCCTTTTTGTGGAAGACTTGGCGGATGCCTGCCACTTCCTACTCCAGAACTACAGTAGCTCCGAAATTATCAACATCGGCAACGGCTGGGAAATTAGTATCAAAGAGGCTGCGGAGGTCATCCGTGAGATCGTCGGCTACAAGGGCGAGATCCGCTGGGATACGAATCAGCCGGATGGTAACCCGCGTCGCCTTCTCGATGTGAGCCGGCTCACGAATCTCGGTTGGAAAGCAAAGACCAATTTTCGTGAAGGCGTGGAGAGAACTTATCGCTGGTTCCTTGAGAACCGTGCGATTGCTCGTGCTTAAGCCTTACGCGGTGATTTCACCCAGTCGATGATCTTCCGGTCGTCGTTACCGGCAGCCCAGGTGAAGCGGAGAAAGTCCGCCGGATGGATGCGATGCTCGCGGAAGAAGCTGCGGTCTCCACCGCAGCCATACATTGTGTCTGGGTCCATTTCGCCACGTAGCTTCGCGCGGGCTTTGACGATCAAACGCGGTAGCCAAGGAATGCCATCGACGGCGTGCGGCTTCGCAGGCAGCTCGGAAGGTGGAATGGTTTTTCCGGTAAACTTGCCATCCATGATTACATTGAAGTAGTCACGACGCACCGCGGCAATGAGCAGCGATGTTTCTAGCGTGGGCCCCTCGCTGCCGTAACGGCAGTGATCATCGACAAAATCGAAAAACTCCTGCTCGGTGTAGCCGATGGAGGTCAGGAAGGCCTTGTCGGCATCGGTAAACCATTTCTCGGCCCGCGTGTCGCCAGCGCGGTGCAGTTTGGCGCAACGTTCAAAAAGTTCGCAGAAGGTGGTGTCCCAAGTGAGGTCATTCATGGTGTTCTTTGCATAGCCAGCTGATGTTCGACGGGCAAAGTGAAATGATGAAAAAGCTACGCTCCGCAGCGTGTAGCATCTCTTCCTCACTCACGCATATCGTCTCTGCAAACGGAAGGCGAGGGCGGCGAGGAGAAAGGTGCTGGCAATCATGAGGGTGCTCAGTGCATGGATCATGGGCAGGTTGCGGCCTTTCATCATGCTGGCGACACGCAGCGGCAGCGTGGTGTTTCCGGGGCCGCTGACAAAGAAAGTGATGACGTAGTCGTCGATGGACAGCGTAAAGGCTAGAAGGCCTCCGGCGAGGATGCCGGGCAGCAGCAAAGGCACTAGCACCTTCCCCGCAGCTACCCGCGGCGAAGCGCCGAGATCTCGCGCGGCATCGAGCAGGGTGAAGTCAAAGTCTTGAAGCCGTCCGAGCACGACCATCGTGACGAAACTTACGCAAAAAGTCACATGCGCGATCCAGATCGTGGCCATGCCGAGCTCCACACCGAGCGCGAGGAAGAACGCAAGCAGCGACATGCCCATCAAGATGTCCGGCATGACGAGCGGTAGCGTGACGAGCATGGAGTGCAGGTTTTGCAGCCAGGAACGGAAGCAGTGCAGCGCATACGCAGCGAGTGTTCCGAGCACCATGGCGGTGATCGAAGACACCACAGCGACTTTTAGCGTAATAGAAAAAGCGTCCCATACCTCTTCGGCGTCCCACAGGCGCTCATACCACTGCCAAGTGAAGCCTTCCCATTCACCACCAAAGCGCGAGGCATTGAATGAATTCACGACAAGCATAACCAGCGGCGCGAAAAAGAACACGAGCACGGCCAGCGTGACGAGGGATGGTAGGCACGAGCGTTTCACGGTGGCACCTCCTTTTCTGATAAGCGGCTTACGATGGCCTTGATGAGTAACGGCACAAGCACCGCGAGCATGAGGCAAGCTGCGAGGGCACTCGCGTGAGGCAGATTGCGATCACCAAAAGCTCGCTGCGTGATTTTATTCGCGAGCATCTCATCCGTTGGACCACCGACGAATTGGGGAACGACATACTGGCCAAGGGAGCAGACGAAAACCATGACACAGGCGGATAAAATGCCACGACGCACCCCGGGCACGAAGACACGGACAAAGGCTTGCCACGGGCTTGCCCCAAGATCGCGCGCCGCATCGAGTAGATGAAACTCGAACTTCTCCGCCGCGGCGAAGATCGTTAGGATGGCAAAGGGCAACTGTGTGTAAACGAGCACAAGCAGCACAGCGCCGGCATTGTTTAACAGCATGACATCCTCGGCGACGAGGCCACAGCGGATCAAAAACTGCGTGAGAGTACCTTCGGGATGAAGCAGCGTCTTCCAGGCAAAGATACGGATGATGAAATTCGTGAGAAAAGGCACCACGATCAGCAGCAGGAGCCACCTACGCCAGGTTTCTGCCACGCGGACCGTGTGGAATGCCATCGGCAGGGCCAGCGACACGCAGATGACCATCGTCAGAGCACTCATCCAAACCGTGCGCCATACCACGGGTAGGTACTCGGCCTCAGCGAGGGCTTTCAAGGTCTCGAGCGACCAGCCTTCCCCCACACCACCGCGGAGGTCAGAAGGCCGAAAAGCCATCAAAATGACCAAACCAGCCGGAATGGCAAAAAACGCCATCATCCATGCCAGCGGTGGCAGGGTGAGGAGAAATTCGCGGCGCCGTGACATAATAAAATCGGGTGACGAAGGAGGCCCTCGTCACCCGAAAATCAAGCGACCATAGTGCAGTAAATCACACTGAGCTTTCGCGGTCTTTGGGAGTGGGTGGTAGATTCTTATCGACAGCCTCTTTCGCTGGTCGCAGGCTATCAAGTGAACGTTCACGGCGTTCGATATTAATTTTTTCAGGCACGTGATCGAACATGCGTAGCTTTTCGCGCAGTTTTTCCGGAACAGCTTGGCATTCCTCTTCGGTATTTACAGGCCAGTTCTGTTCTTCGCCATTCTTCGGCCGTGCGATGAAGGTGCGCTTACCGTCCTCATTTTTGAGTTGGTATTCACCTGACTCATCGCGCCGGATGATGTTGGCACTGGCATGACTTTCGACCCTAAAATCGGAGCGTTTCTCGTTTTCGCGTGGCGCTGATCCGTTGCGGCGGCTGCCATTGGAACCATCCATGCGGGGCGGATGCATCTGCGGCATAGGGCCTTCACGTCCGTTGCGATTCCACTCTTCCATGCGCTCCTGAAGCTCATGCATCTGCCGCTGCACCTGCTCTATCTGGCGCTTAGCTTGCTCCATGGCTTCACGGGCGTCCTGACCACCAATGCCGAAGAAGAGCTGCCCCTGTGGCATGCCTGGTAAGCCTCGCAACGGAGGCCGCATGTCGTTTATAGGCATCATCCGCTCAGCGAGCACGACACTGACCTGTGTCTCCTTGCCACCGCTGATGACAGTAAGGGCAACGACATCTCCTTTCTTCTTGCTGCGAACAAGGGCGAGAAGCTGCTCCATATTCACCAGCTGTTGGTCGCTGAATTTCACAAGGATGTCGTGTGTCTTGATGCCAGCGTTTTGGGCTGGCGAATCGGGCATGACTTCATCGACCATCAAACCGAAACCTTCCGTTAGGCCAAATTGGCTGCGCAGCTCGACGGGCACCTCGCGGGTTAGCACGCCCATGTAGGCGACGGCCTTTTCTTTCTGTGCTGACTCGTTGCGGTGTTCGCGAAACGAGGAGCGGGTCTCGGGTGGTGTCGGCGGCTTCTGCGGCGAAGGAGCATCCGGTTGTTGGGCGCTTAGGGTGGTGGCACTTGCAGCGACTGCCAGCAGGAGGAAACGATGGATTTTCATGGCAAGGGTGTAATGTGTTCTTGGTTTTGGTGCTTGGCGTAAGGTTCTGCAGCCACCGCCCGCCCTCGCGACGCCAAGTCTTTGTCGCGGGAAAGGGCGATGGATGCGTGAAAGGGTTCACTGAAAGCTCACGGGCAACACGAGGGACTGTTCTCGCGGATACTCGACGATGATCTCGGCGCCATCGCGAGGGTCGATGTAGAGGTGACGCTCTGTGCCGCGGACGCGAACATGCTTCTCTGGCAGGCGATCGGCGGTGTAGCGTATACCTTCGTCCTGCACGTCATCCCATTCGGAGATGGTGGACACGGGCATGACCCCAGATGTTGATAGAGAGGAACTTGCGACATCCTTTGGGGACAGCGAAGACGGAAGTGTTGCCGAGTTGGAGAAAGCACTCATCGCAGCAATCGCAGCTGCAGCGCCCATCGCGACGTAACTCAATGGGAAGAGCCACCGCTTCGTAACGGGTTTTTTCACGGTTTGCGAGAGCCAGCCCATTTCGAGACGCAAATCTTCCTCAACGCGTTCGCACAACTCCGGTGAGATGGCGGCTGGAGCGAGGCTGCGGAGCAGGTTTTCGATTTGAGAAGCTTGAATTTCAGGTTTCATGACAGAATCTCCGGTGCGGGTGAGAAGGGTAGCACATGGTTGAGAGTCACTGGCTGAGACTCATGGCTGGTGAGGAGCTCCTCGCGGACGGGGGCGAGTTGCTTTTGAAGGTTGTTCAAAGCGTAACGGTAGCGGCCGGCGATGGTGTTGATAGACTCGCCGGAGATGGCGGCGATTTCTTTGAAGGTCAGTCCACCCCAGAGGTGCAGAGTGACAACTTCGCGTTGTTCTTTGGAGAGGCCTTGGAGTGCGGTTTCGATGATTTCGGCAGTCTCGCGCTGCTCGGGTCGTGGGTCAAAACTCGGGGCGTTTTCACCGGCGATGGCGATTTCGGACTTGGCCTCGCGGGAGACGCGGCGGTTTTCCGAGCGGCGCTGGTCGAGGGCTATCGTTCGGACTGCCGCGTAGAGAAGCGGAATGTGCTGGGAATCGCCCTCCGGGAATCGTCGCCACCATCGCACGAAGGCCATTTGCACGACATCCTCGGCGTCCGCTTTCGTCGCCACGAGCTGGCGGGCATAGAGAAGCAGTTGCGGGGCGAGTTGCTCGAAAGTGTGTTTCCAATCAAAAGCAAGGTCCATGCGGGGTATGCGTGGGTTTTACAAGGTTTTCATGATTGCTAACGATGCTGCCTCCAAGTTTTGTATGAGGCAGGATAAAATCTGTTCGTGGGCTGCATAACGCTGAGAGGTTAGAGATGTTCAAAACATCACCGACTGTATATATTTGGGGGTTTTTCTGCTTGCCCGATCCTAGCCCTCCTCTATAATTACACGTTCATTCCCGGGATAAGAATCGATTTTGGTGAGAGTGGGGCCTGCCCCGCTCTCTTTTTGTCTCGGGATATGAGATTTTCTTATGATCAGCGAACTCAAGACCCTGTTTGATTACTACGAGAAGGAGAAAGGTATTGACCGTGACAAAATGGTCGAAGCCCTCTCTCAGGCTCTGCTGGCCGCCTCCAAAAAAAGCATTGGCCCGGCCCGCGAGCTGCGCATTGAGATTGACCCTGACAAGGGCACGATCAAGGCGTTTGCCAAACTGCTCGCTGTGGAGAATGTTTCGAATCCCTGGGAGGAGTTGCCTATCACCAAGGCGCGTAAGATCAAGAAAGATGCCCAGATCGGTGATGAGATCGAATTGGAAGTGACACCGAATAATATGGGTCGTATTGCCGCCCAAACCGCAAAGCAAACCATGCTTCAGCGCCTCCGCATGGCGGAAAAAGAAAATCTTTATGAAGAGTTCAAAGATCGAACGGGGGATGTCGTCAGCGGAGTGGTGCGCCGCTTTGAAAAATCCGATGTCGTGATCGATCTCGGCAAATTCGAGGGAGTGATGCTAGGCAAAGAGCGTGTGGCTACGGAGGACTACAATTTGGGTGACCGCATGCGCTTTTATGTGAAGGCTGTGGAAAAAGACACAGGTCGTGGTCCTGAGATCATCCTTTCACGTGCGCATCCGAATTTCGTTCGTCGGCTTTTTGAATTTGAGGTTAGCGAGATCAGCGACCGCACGGTCGAGATCGCCAGTATCTCTCGCGAGGCGGGTTACCGCACGAAAGTAGCTGTACACAGCGCGGACGAGAAGGTGGATCCCGTAGGAGCCTGCGTGGGTCTGCGTGGTGCGCGCGTGAAAAACATTGTTCGTGAGTTGAACAATGAAAAAGTGGATATCATTCGCTGGAAGAGTGATCCCGCTGAATTCGTGCGTGAGGCCCTAAAGCCTATCAAGGTCATCTCCATTTCCGTAGATAAAGAAAAGAAGCAGGCCCATCTTACTGTGACTGAGGAGGACCTCAGTAAGGCCATAGGTCGTCGTGGTCAGAATGCCCGACTGACTTCCCGACTCGTCGGCATGGATCTCATCATTGAAAAGGACGAGCATGCTGAGCAGGTTTTCGAAGGCCAGATGGGCAGCGCCGTCCAGCATTTGGTCGACGCACTCGGCGTCTCTGCTGAGACAGCCCGCCTTCTCGCTCAAAACGGCATGGCAGACCTAGCTATGTTCGCCTACGCGGATGTCGAGGATGTTGCCGAGATGCTCGGTGGCGACCGTGTACTAGCCGAACAGATCCTTGCTAAGGCACAAACGAATGCTGCTGCCCCATCCGGGGAGTAAACCCGTTTGCTGCCATGAGCGTCTTTTTCGTCACTTCTCTTCACGAATTTCAGCCAGTTACCAAACTCGCCCCATACTCGCTTCTACCTCATTTCTCGCATGCCCGGCAAATCCTCTTCCTCGAAACCCGCCAAGCCAGCCGCCGAACCATCCGGTGATGCATCGCTTGGGGCGGAAAGCGCCAAGCCGAAGAAATCTAACGGCAAAAAGGTGTTGTCGTTGATCGAGGAACGAGAAGAGGAAAAAACCAAGGCTAAGGCCCCTCGGAAGGAGGCCGCTAGCGTGCTTCCCCGAATCGGAGCGAAGTCCGTTCCCAAAAAAGAGATCGAACCTGTGGCTGAGGAAGTCGCCAAGCCTACGTTGGACGATCGAAAAAAAGCTGCACTCAGCCTTTTCGAAGAGAAACCCAAGAAGAGAGAGCGCTCAATCACAGCTAACGCTTCGGTTTCTGCCTTGCCGCCCATTTCACTGCTGCTTGATGAGCCAACGAAACCAAAATCCGTTGTTGCCCCGCCGCCGCCTGTCGTGGAAACGGCGCTGCCTGAATTCGAACTCAGTGAGAACGGCGAGAAGATCATTCATCTTAAACCGCCGGTCATCGTGAAGGATCTGGCGGAAAAGATGGGCCTTAAGCCGTTTAAGATCATCTCGGACCTTATTGCCTTCAAAGTTTTCGCCAGTGCCGACAAAGCCATTGACCTAGAAGTCGCGGAGAAAGTCTGCGAGAAGCATGGCTTTAGGCTGGAGCGTGAAAAGCGTGAAAAAGGTGCAGGTGTCCACAAGGTTGAGGAGATCATCGTCGAGCCGGAACGCCTCCCAGAGCCAACAGCTGAAGAAAAAGACACTCGTGAGCTCCGTGCGCCGATTATCACTTTCATGGGGCACGTGGACCATGGGAAAACCTCCCTGCTCGACGCCTTGCGCAAGACGCAGGTTGCTGCGGGGGAGGCGGGTGGCATCACTCAGCACATCGGTGCTTACTGCATTTTTCACAATGGCAAGCCCATCACTTTCATCGATACGCCTGGTCATGCCGCTTTCTCCGCCATGCGTGCACGTGGAGCGAATGTCACCGATATCGTCGTGCTCATCATCGCGGCGGACGATGGTATCATGCCGCAGACAAAAGAGGCTCTTGCTCATGCGAAAGCAGCTGGGGTGCAACTCATGGTTGCCATCAACAAATGTGACCTGCCTACCGCCAATGTCATGCGTGTTAAAAGTCAGCTCCAAGAGATCGGTCTCGCGCCAGTGGACTGGGGTGGTGAGATTGAGTGCATGGAGGTCAGCGCTCGCAGCGGCTTAGGCCTCGACAACTTGCTGGAAACGATGGCTCTGCAAGCAGAGGTGCTTGAGTTAAAGGCTGATCCAAAAGCTCCAGCTCGTGCCACTGTCATCGAATCTTCCATGGTTGCAGGTAAAGGCCCTGTTGCTACGGTTATCGTCGGTCAAGGCACGCTCCAAGTCGGCCAATCCTTCATCTGCGGCCCATATTGGGGCAAGGTGAAAGCCTTGGTGAATGACCGTGGACAAAATATCAAGAATGTTCTCCCTGGCATGCCCTGCGAGGTTATTGGCTTTTCCGACATGCCGAATGTAGGCGACGAAGTGGTTGTCATGGACAACGAACGTTCCGTGAAAAAACTCAGTGAAGAGCGCATTGAGGATCTTCGTCAGAAAAAGCTCGCAACTCCCCGTCGCACCACCCTAGAAGACCTCTTTGCCTCCATCGAGGAGGGTAACAAAAAAGCCCTCAAAGTCGTGCTCAAAGCTGATGTGCAGGGCTCTGTCGAGGCCATATCCAAGTGCCTCAAGGACATCAAGAGTGATAAGATCAATCTCGAACTCCTCCATGCCGAAGCGGGTTCCATCAATGAGAGTGATGTGTTGCTGTGTTCCGCTTCGGATGCCCTCATTCTCGGTTTTAATGTCAAGGTGGAGAACAAAGCTCTCTCTGTCGCCAAGCGAGAGGGGGTGCAGATCAAGCTCTACTCGATCATTTACGAGCTTATTGACCAAGTGAAGGAGGCTATGCAGGGTCTGCTTGATCCGATCACGCGTGAGAAGGTCCTAGGACACGCCCGCGTAAAGCAGGTCTTCAAAGTCAACAAGGGCTACGTTGGCGGCTCTGTTGTCACGGATGGCTTTATGCACCGCAAGCAGCGTGCTCGTGTGCTGCGTGATGGTCAGGCAGTGTATGACGGAGGTTTCGAAACCTTAAGGCGTTTCCAAGATGAGGTCCCTGAGGTGCGAAGCGGTCTCGAATGCGGCATTAAGCTTTCCGGTTTCTCTGACTACGAAGAAGGTGACATCATCGAGTGTTACGAACTCGAAAAAATCGCCCAAACCCTCTGACGACTGGATCATGGGTAGCAGGCAAGAGGGTTGCCCAGCCTCTGATTGACTTCGCGCTGCCCCAAACCACTTCGCCTTCATGTCCCTCCGCCTCGACAAAGTCTGTGAACTCATGCGCCGCGAACTCTCGCTCGTTGTTGAGAAGGACTATCGTCCGGAAGACGGGTTGCTCACCGTGCATGAAGTCGTGGTCACGCCCGATCTAAAGCACGCCACCGTTTACGTTGGCGTTATTGGCAAACCGCATCAGCAAGAAGCTATTGTTCAGAGACTCAACAAAGCACGTGGCCTGATTCAGCGCGATCTTTACAAGCGCGTCAAGCTGCGGAACAGCCCCCCGCTTCACTTCCGTCTTGATCGCACAGCCGAGAAAGCAGTGCCGCTTGTGCAGCTGATTGAAAACCTCCCGCCACCGATGCCGGAACCAATCGAAGGTGACGAATAAAAAGTCCACCTTTCTTATCTTGCAAGGAGGAGCATGGTAACGGTTTGACGCTGCAAAGGGAAAGCTCAGAATCTGACTGCATGCTGTAATTCAAACCCAGCCTCCAACCATGAAACTCGAAACCTGATGGCTCCACGGTGGCCATGTTCCTGACCCGACCACCGGTGCACGTGCCGTGCCGATCTACCGCTTTGCCAGCGACGTGTTAAAAAGCACTGAGCATGCCGCGAATTTGTTCGTGATGAGGGAATTGGGAAACATCTATACCTGTCTGATGAACCTGACGACTGACGTGCTCGGAAAGCGCGTTTCGCTGCTCGAAAGCGCCAATGTAGTGTCTGGTTTGGGTCTCGCCAGTGGCACTAGTGCGGTGTTTTACTCGATCATCAACCTGGCGCAGGCAGGCGGCAAATTCGTTTCCGCTCGCAATCTCTACGAAGGCACCTACACACAGTTCAACGACATTCTCCCCGCGCTTGGTGTCAACGTGAAGTTTGTTGATAGCAACGATCCTGCGAACTTCCGCAAGGCCATTGATGCCAAGATACGTGCTATTTTTCTGTGAAAAGGTCTCAAATCCCGCGCTGGAAGTCGAGGATCTTCAGGCCATCGCCAATGCCTCCGGAACCTACTGAAAGCAGACTCTTGAGGCATTCAAGTTGGCTGCTGATCTGCTTCTAACCACTTAGGATACCTTGGCTAGCATGAGCGCCATGTTGAGTTTCGATGGATCGTGGCTCTAAAGCCACGCTTGGTGTGCGTTGGTCCGGTGATGGTCGCTAGAGGCGCACGCTGGATCCTCTCCCGCCCTCTGAGCCATGACTAGCTGCAATTTTAAGATCCGTGAGACTTTAGTATTCAGCCGATTGTACTTCTGCACAGAGAATCTGGGACTGTGTTTTTTAGGTCCTCCTGAGGAGGGAGGTTTTGAAAGGAGAGGCGTCTATGGCCACGGAGCATTTTTTTGGATTTTTTGTGATACATTAAGTCGATTCTGGCGTAAATGGAGAGCATGAAGTGCATTTTTGCTGCCTCGTTCGTCTGCATTTGTCTCTCTTATGCTGCTTATGCTGTGCCGCAGGCATCGCCTAGCTATGCTGCACGCCAGATTGACTCCATCTTGGCTGCTGATTGGAAAAAGCATCATATCAAGGGCAATCAGCCCACCGATGACAGCACTTTCGTTCGCCGAATCTACCTTGATATCATCGGACGCATCCCGACGACGCGCGAGGTAGATTCCTTTTTGGATGACAAGACTGCCGACAAGCGTGCGAAGTTGATCGATAAACTGCTCGCTTCCGAGGCCTATGTGCAGCACTTCTTCAATTATTGGGCAGACGTGCTTCGCCTTACGAGCAATGGCAACCAAACCGGTGGGATTACTGGCGCGGCTTATGCGAATTTCGTGAAGCAGTCGCTGCGCGAGAACAAGTCTTACGACAAATTCGTCGCTGAGATGATCGCCGCTCAGGGGAAAGCTTGGGAGAATGGTGCCATAGGCTACTACATGCGTGACCGAGGTATGCCGCTCGACAACATGGCGAACACCACACGCATCTTCCTAGGCACTCGTATTGAGTGTGCCCAGTGCCATAATCATCCCTTCGATAAGTGGTCTCAGATGCAGTTTTTCAAGATGGCCGCCTTCACTTACGGTGTCCAAACTCAGGACTACAATGGGGGCATCATGGGCGATGTGCGTGATTTGCTCCGTGAGCAGGAGGACCTTGCTCGTGTCGCCATCAAGGAGCCACAGCGTCCGAAGCGCCCGCAGATCAGCGGAAAAATGACGCCGGAACAACGTGTTGCCGCCGAAAAAGTCTATACGGATGCTTACAAAAAGTATGAGTCCGAGATGAAGGCGGTGCAGGTAAAGCGCCGCGAGGTGCAGGAAAAGTTTCGCAAGGAGCAGCGTGGCTATCAAGAAGCCATGAACGATGTGCGCGACACCATGCGCTACACCAGTGTCAGTATGCGTGATGCGAAGCTCACCCTGCCGCATGACTATCAATACAGCGACGCAAAACCCAAGGCAGTCGTTTCTTCTGGAACAATGATGGGGCATGAGTGCGTCAGCCAGCCCGGGGAAACCCCCTTGCAGGCTTACGCCCGCTGGATGACCAGTCCGGAGAATCCGCGCTTTACCACCGTGATCGCCAATCGTCTTTGGAAGCGAGTGTTTGGTCTTGCCTTGATTGAACCGCTTGACGAGCTCATGGACACATCGGTGCCCATGGTGCCAGAGTTGGAGAAACACCTCGAAAAGTTGGTCATCGACCTCAAGTATGACATGAAGGCCGTCCTGCGGGTCCTTTATAACACCAAGGCCTATCAGGCCCAAGTTTCCCGCCAAGAATATGCCGCTGGCAGCACCTACCACTTTACCGGGCCACTCCTCCGCCGCATGACGGCTGAACAGATGTGGGACAGCTTTGTGACCCTCATCAATCCGAATCCGGACATGATCAACCAAGCCAGTCGTGACGCTATGGAGCAGCGCATTCTCCAAGCGAAAAAGATTGCCGACAGTGTGGATTCACTCACTCCTCAGGAAGCTCTCGAAGGACTGCAAAAAGCAGCCAGAATTTATGGGTCGAACCGTGAGCGAACCGAGGTACAGCAGAAGCTCTACACCGAGGCCCGCACTCAGTGGAAGGAAGCTCAAGATAAAGCTGAGGCCATGAAACCTGGTCCTGAGCAGGATGTCGCTCTGGCCAAAGCAAAAGAACTTCGCGCCAAGTCCGATGCCATACGCAGCGAGGTGAATCGCATCCAAAATGAAGGCCGCAAAGTCACTTATGCCGAGGTCATCACCAACGGCCAAAAGAAGCTTTTTGAGAAAGTCACCGGCAAACCTTACCAGACCATTGCCCTCAACACGAAAGGCGGTTCCGAGGCTGCTCCGTCGATGATGGCGGGCGATTCCATGATGATGGCTAGCGGCGTCCGCAATGAGAAGGTCGTCATCCCTGGCTACGATCGCAAAGAGCTCACCGCGGAAGAGAAAGAGGCTGTTAATGCCAAACTCCGTGCCGCTTACGAAGAGGAGGCGGATTATTACGGCATTACCGAGCCCAAGGAGCGCAAGCAATACATCTCCACCCGTGAGCGTATGGGGCGCGACACACTTCGCTCCGCTGAGCTCGAGAGTCCCGCTCCGCGAGGCCACTATCTTCGCGAATTTGGTCAGAGCGACCGCGAGACCATCGAAAACGCCAATAATGAAGCCAGCGTGCCCCAAGCATTAGCCATGATGAACGGCAGTCTCCTTCCGCAACTTCTCGATCGGTTCAGTCAGCTCATGCTCAATGTGCGTAAGGCTCAGTACCCGGACGACAAAGTTGAGGCTGCCTACATGACCATTCTAGCTCGTAAACCTACGGCGAACGAAAAAGCTGCGTGGCTCAAGGCTCAAGATAATGGTCTCCAAGATATACAAGACCTCGTCTTCTCCCTCCTCAACACCCAGCAGTTCATCTTCATCCAGTAATTGCACCGTTTTATCAGCCAAGAATCGATAGACTAAAAACAACACACTACGTGCTTCCATGAAACAAGAGCTCGCCTCCAAACTCCTCCGTTCCGGCGAAATCAGTCGCCGTGACTTTGCCGCGAAAACCGCTTCGTCCCTCCTCGGTGTTGGACTTCTCGGTAACTCGCTTGCCAGCAAGTCTTTCGCCGCCTTTGAGGGATCCTCGAAGCTTCGTCAGGCCGCCACGGCCAAGAATGTCATTTACTTGTACATGAGTGGTGGCCAGTCCCACATGGACACATGGGATGTGAAGGAAGGCGTAGAGACAGCAGGACCTACAAAGCCCATCAAGACCAGTGCAGACGGCGTCCGCATATCCGAGTATCTGCCGAACACTGCCAAGCACATGCATCATGGTACCATTGTAAACTCACTCACCTCCACGCAGGGTGCTCACGAGCAGGGTAACTACATCATGCACACCAGCTACGAGCTGCGCGGTACCATTCGCCATCCCGCCATGGGCGCATGGCTTAACGTATTCCAAGGCGGTGGAAATAGCACGCTGCCGAATTTTGTTTTTGTCGGCAATGACAGCCGTCATCCCGGCGCGGGCTTCTTCCCCGCCGCACAGGCACCACTGTTCGTGTCTAATCCGGAAAACGGCCTCAAAAACATCAAAAATAGCCAGCCGGAGAAGCTGCAAGCCCGCATGGCTCTCGCCGACGAGCTCGACAAGGACTTCCGCACCACCTTTGCTCACCGTAACGTTAAGGCCTATGCAGACATGTACGATGATGCTATGGCCATGATGAAATCTGAAGACCTCAAAGCCTTCGATCTTACCGAGGAAGCCAGCGATATTCGCGCTGCTTACGGCAAGGAAGCCTTCGGTCAAGGCTGCCTTCTGGCTCGCCGTCTCGTCGAGCGCGGTGTACGCTTCGTCGAAGTCTCCCTTGGTGGTTGGGACACACACAACGCCAACTTTGTTGCCGTGCCAGAGCGCTGCGAAACGCTCGATAAGGGGCTTTCAGCTCTTCTGAATGACCTCTATCTCCGCGGTATGCTTCAAGATACGCTTGTCGTCGTCACCACCGAATTCGGTCGCACGCCCGACATCAACCAGAATGTCGGCCGCGACCACTATCCGAAGGCTTTCTCCGCCGTCATGTTCGGTGGCGGCGTTAAAGGCGGCTATGTGCACGGCAAAACTGACAAGGAAGGTCGCGAAGTCGTCGAGGACAAAGTGAAAGTGCCGGACTTCAACGCCACCATGGCCTACGCCCTCGGTCTACCGCTCGACCAAGTCATCTACAGTCCTAGCAAGCGCCCCTTTACCATCGCCGATAAAGGTCAGCCGGTGACAAGCGTTTTTGCATGATGTATCAACATTTAACAAAAAAGGCGCGGAGGCATTTTCCGCGCCTTTTTTGTTGGTGAATCAGGGCTTCAGAAGAGGTATCACTTTTCATCTGGGATCTCCAGACGTGGGAAAAGGGGTGTTGGAGCGCCAAGTTGATGACCACTGGCCAGCAGGCCCCACTTCAAATCGCTTAACAGGAAGCCCTCTGGCATCGTCCAGCCGATCTGTGAGCGAGCGGAGGCCATGGCATTGGGCATGATCGGGTTCAAAAGAACGCTCACATGCGTGAGTGCCTCGGCCAAGTGATAGAGCACGCTGTCGAGCCGGGCGGCCTGAGCAGGATCTTTTGCCAGCGAGAAGGGCTTCGTGCTATCGACGAATGCATTCGCGTGTGAGACGATCTTCCAGACGGCAGCGATGCCTTCGTGGATGTCCCAGCCGCTCATTTTCTCGATGTAAGCAGGAACGGCCTCCAGCACGGCCTCTCGCAGTGCCTTGTTTTCATCGTCATCGTATTCGCCGATACTGAGAATGCCGCCGCGATACTTTTGAGCCATATTAATCGAGCGATTGATCAGATTGCCGAGGCCGCCTGCGAGTTCCTTGTTGTAGCTCATGATGATGCGTTCATCACTAAAGTCAGCATCATAGCCGGTGGCGATGTCACGCATGAGGTAGTAGCGCAGGCCATCGGGCGTGAAGGTGTCTGATAACACGTTTGGGTCGATCACATTCCCGAGGCTCTTGCTCATCTTAGCTCCTTTCACATTCCACCAGCCGTGAACCACAAGCTTCGGGATCTGTTCATCTGGGAAACCGAGCGCGTGCAGCATGATCGGCCAGTAAACAGCATGCGCAGGCACAAGAATGTCTTTGCCGATGATTTGAGCATCGGATGGCCAGAGCTTATCAAACCTTGGTAAGTCGACGTTGCCACACTCGTCGGCCATGTAACCAGCAAAGGTGATGTAGTTCGAGAGCGCATCGAACCAAACATAGTTTACGAAACGTTCATCAAAAGGAAGGGGAATTCCCCAGCTCAGGCGTTCGATAGGGCGGCTAATGCAAAGATCTTGTGGTGTGCCTTCGAGAGAGTTCAGAACATCGTTGGCTCGGTGTGGTGGGAAGATGAAATCGGGATGGCTGCGGATGTGGCTCTTCAGCCACTCGACGTGATCACTGAGGCGGAAGTACCAGTTTTCCTCCTCGAGTTCGATCACCTCGCCCCACTCTTCTCCAAACCGGCCGTCCGGACCTCGTTCCTTGTCCGTGAGGAACTGCTCCTGACGCACGGAGTAAAAGCCTGCATAGCTCTTTTTATAGAGCTGGCCGCAATCGTGCAGCTTTTGAAGCATCGCTCGCACCACACGTTTGTGACAATCTTCCGTTGTGGCGGCCCAGCCATCAAAACGCACATTCAGTTTTTCCCACAGCGCGGTAAAATGCTTAGTGACGCCGTGGACGAAGTCTGCAGGACTCTGTCCAGCCTTCTCAGCGCTCTTTTGCACCTTTTGGCCATGTTGATCAACACCCGTTAGAAAGTAAACTTCACGGCCCTTGAGTCGCTGAAAACGGGCCATGACATCGGCCAAAACTTTTTCATACGCGTGGCCGATGTGAGGCGGAGCGTTGGTGTAGTCAATGGCGGTCGTGATGTAGAATGGCTTCATGAAAGGCTTTTCATGCCGTTCAGCGGGCGGTCGTGCAAGTGTTCCGTTTAGGCGAAAACAGCTACATGTGATCGTAACAGAGGCCTCAGAGAGTTTTGTGACCTTGTCACTGACACCGACTTGAACGGCAGTTTTCTTGGTGCGGAAGAGAAAACCGTAGAGATGAAAACTTTCATTCCTTTTTTAGGCTTAGTTTCTTCATCCATCCAGCGCCTGTGAGTCGTTGAAGCAACCTGCAAAAGCAACTGCTAGTGTCATTGAAAGCGGAAACGACTGCGTTGAAAGACTTGGGAAAACGAAGATTTAGCTCTCTTTTGGGAGAGAAGTTTATCAACGCTAAAATCATTTTCAGCGACTCATGAGAAGTCAGAAGCAAAAAAACAGGTCCCCAAGGCCTTTCAAGGCCGTTGGAGGATTCACACGCTGGTCGAGTTCTGCTGGCGGCGGATTGATTCCCCCACCCAAGTTTCCTCAGTCGCCCAAAAAGGCAACGCAGGGTGATGAGGAAACAAAAAAGTGACTCAAGTTATTTCCTAGGAATGTCCGGCTTGGGAAATGGCTGACCACCTTGCTCAATATAAGCTTTTTCGACCTGAGCTGGTAGAAAGTTTCCGGCGTAACGGGCGATGCGGGGATTCTTCTTTAGGGTTGCCATGATGACCGGCACGGCGGCTTCCGCTTGAGCGGGGGTTTTTCCGGATAGCTTTCGTACTTCATCTTGCAAAGCGATGAAGAAGGTTTGTTGGTCATCAAGTAATTCTGGGCCACCGCGAGGACCGTGACCTGGGCAGACAGTCTTTGGGTTGAGCTTTTTTACAGCTTCAAGAGTCTTGATCCAGTCGCCGATGTGGCCATCGCCAGTGTAGTTGTAAGGTCCATTCACGCAGGCATCTCCGCTGAACAGGATTCTTTCCTTCGGCAACCAAGCCCAGCCGTCACCCTGTGTGTGTGCGGTGCCGAAGTGGAGCAATTCAACCCGGTGCTTGCCATCATCAAAAATCATCGCAGTGCGGTAGAGCAGGGAAGGAGGCTTCAGTTTGCTCTCGCGGAGGTCTTGGCGGTTCTTGGCGGCATCCTCCCAGCGGCCAGGCGGGCCGCCTGTTAGCCCTGTCTCAAATTTTTTCATCTGTACCAGCGCATTTTCATGCGCCACGGGTGTAGCTCCTCTATCAACCCAAACCTGATTACCGTAGGCGTGATCGCCATGGTGATGGGTGTCGAATGTGAAACGCACCGGTTTATCCGTAATAGCCTCGATTTTTGGGATGATGAGACGGGCGCCAGATGGGAAATTCGCATCGATCACAAGCACATGATCTTCAAAAACGATCCAACCATTATTGCAGTGCCCAGATGGGCGGATCTCTCCCTCGTGGAAGTAAACATCCTCGGATAGTTTTTCGACTTCGTTGACTGCAGCATGGCTTAAAGGCGTGGCCAGACATAGAAGAAGTAGCAAGATGGGTAGGGCTGTGAATCGCATGACAATGAAACTAACGTTATCGAGCCAAAAATTTCGCAAACTCCCTTGCTCGATTGAGTTTTGACGGGCGTTTGGTTAGGGGCTCCCTGTGTTCCGCAATTCGATGCTTGATTCTCGAAAAATGCTCCGTCAACACGCAACCATTTTGCTCATGGCAATGGTTGGTATTGCCGTGAATGCAGAGGTGCCCAAGACCGATCTCAACACGCTTTTGCAAGTCCAAAGCCAGGTGCAAAAGCTTTTTCCGCAAGCTAAAGCTGCCTTGGTGGCCATCCAAACGGGTGGAGGCACAGCTAGCGGTGTCATTATTTCGCCCTCCGGGCTTCTTTTGACCGCAGCGCATGTTGTGGACAAGCCTGGCAGAGAGATCCGTGTGGTGCTTCAAGACGGCACGGTCACGATGGCGAAGTCTCTTGGAGTTGATCAAGCTACGGACGCTGCTCTTGCGCAGCTGAAGGATTTAGCGAAGCCTTGGCCGAGTGTGAACCTTAGCCGTGACTTAGGCAAGGCGCAGCCAGGCGAGTGGTGCTTCGCGTTAGGGCATCCCGGTGGCTTTGACAAAGCCCGCGGCCCGGTGCTCCGTGTCGGAAAAATCGTCAAGCAGACTGCGAACAACTTGCATAGCGATTGTGTGCTGATGGGAGGTGATTCGGGTGGGCCGCTTTTCAATATGGATGGTGAGGTCATTGGCATCCACAGTCAGATCTGGGAAGAGCGTGATCAAAATGTCCATGTATCCATGGCTCCTTTTTTACGTTCATGGGACGCCATGCAGGCGTCACAGGTGATCCGGGTGTGGGGTATTGGCGCAGGAGGCTATCTTGGGGTGGCCACGCGTATGACCGATCAGGTTGAGCTCGAGGTCGCGGATGTTATTGAGGGTTCTCCCGCGCTGCGGGCGGGGGTGCTTGCGGGCGATGTGATTCTTGAATTGAATGGCGATGCGATGACTGATCAGCATCAGTTCACGGCAGCTGTCAAAGCCAAGGCGGCCGGTGATGTGGTCAATCTCAAGCTGCGCAGGGCAGGAAAGGAACGGCAGGTTGTCGTCACGCTCACTCAAAAGCCCAAGGAGGAATCAACTGAATGATGGGCCATTCATTCGAATTATCGATTGGATTGGCTTCACATGCTGCATGGCGTGTGACTGTGCTCGGTCCTTTGGCATGGCTAGGTTTACTGCTTTCCGCTCTCGCGGTTCATGCTCAGCCTTCGCGTCCCACACTGCCACTGGAAGATCGAACAAATGGTCATCACACCTTGGCCGTGTTGAACGAGTTTTTTCCGGCGGCGCTCGCCTGCGTGGTGCATATTGAGGATTCGCAGGGAAAAACTGTTTGCGCCGCCACCATCGTTGACGGGGATGGCTATGTGCTGATGAAGGCAAGTGAGCTTCCGGAGCTCAAGCACATGCATGTGAAGCTCGTTAATGGCCGTGCGGCTGGTTTGCGTGAGATCCGTAGAGACTCGCGCATGGACCTCCTTCTAGCGCAAGCCATTGGCGTGACGGGTTTGAAAGCCGCGAACTTTGGAGGCACGCGTTCGCTAGCTCATGGGCAGTGGCTTTGCAGCGGATCGGGAAAAAATAGGGCACTGCGCATTGGGATTGTGAGCGCCAACCGCCGCCGCGTGCCCGGCTTAGGCGCAGCTCTTGGGGTGCGCATGGACGAAAAGCAGTCGAAGAATGGGAAGGGGGTGCGCATTGTGAGCATCGCGACCGACAGCCCGGCTGAAGCTGCAGGATTGATGGCGGAAGATGTGATTGTGGCGATTGGAGATGAGCGTGTTGAGCAGTTCAAACGTGTGCATGAAATCGTCTCCAAACGCCAGCCAGGGGAGGTTGTAGAAGTGCGCTACTTGCGTGAAGGGAAAACGCTGGCCTCCCGGGTTCGCTTGGCCAGCCGCACCAAGGTTCTGCAAAACTGGGAAGGTGAGGATTTTGCCAATGGTGGCATCTCGCTGCGCACGGACAATTTCCCCGATGTGCTTCAACACGACCTGCCGCTTGTCCCAGCGGACATGGGCGGCCCCCTGTTTATGCTCGATGGCAGTGTCGTTGGCATCAATATCGCTCGCGTGGACCGAGTGACGACGTTTGCGCTACCGACGGAGGCTTTTTGGGCGGAGGTTCGGCAGTGGATCGATTTTGACCGCCAGCCACCTAAAGCGCAGTCAGTGAATGTGGACTGATTATGGCAGGTTTTGACACTCCGTCTTTCCTTTCCGCAAGGAAAGCTCCACATTGACGTTCCAACTAGTCCATGAAAACCATCATTGTTTCCTTCCTTTTTGCCGCAGCATCCTGTTTGGCGGCACCAATACCTGAGAAAGCCAAAGTGGGCCAATTCTATGCCGGCTGCCAAGCTTACAGCTTTCGTTTGTACACGGTTTTCGAGGCCATTGACAAGACAGCCCAAGCTGGCGGCAAGACCATCGAGTTTTACCCTGGTCAAAAATTTGATGATACGGCAAAGTGGGATCACAACGCAACGCCCGAGATGATTGACAAAGTGATGAAGCATCTTGAAGCCAAGGGTTTGACAGCCGTCGGCTATGGTGTCGTGAAACTGGGCAAAGATGCCGCTCAGGATCGCAAGGTGTTTGAGTTCTGCAAAAAGGTTAGCATCAGCATCGTCGTCACCGAGCCGGATGTGGCTGGACTCGATGGCATTGAAGCGCTGGTAAAGGAATTCGACATCAAGATGGCTATTCACAATCATCCGAAGCGCCCACTCGACCGTGCTTACCTATTCTGGGATCCGAGCTATGTTCTGGATCTAGTTAAGAACCGCGATCCACGTATGGGGGCTTGTGCCGACGTGGGCCATTGGGTGCGCAGTGGTTTGGACCCCGTGGAGTGCATCAAAATCCTCAAAGGGCGCATTTTTGACAGTCATATGAAAGACCTGAATGAATTCGGCAATGTGAAGGCACACGATCTTCCCTTCGGTCAAGGGAAGAGCAACATCGCCGGCATCCTCGCTGAATATGCCGCTCAAGGTTATCCCGGCCCGCTGCACTGTGAATACGAGCACAATTGGGAGACAAGTGTGCCAGAGATTAGCCTGTGCATGGATTTTGTGAAGAACTGGAAGCCTGCGAAATAACCTCAACGTCGCGTTGGAATGCTTTCTGAGCCGGAGTGCTGTTGCTCCGGCTTTTTTTGCGCAGGTTGCAGCTGTTTAAGGTTCTGCGCGCGCACCTCTAGTGTGAGGAGATGTATATTCTCCAGATTGAATTAAATCAGTTCACGCCTCATCTCGTTCTCGCGGTAACCAAAGCCATGGCCGCGCAAAGTGCTTAGATCCACAATGCCGTCATGTCGACGGTAGAGGCCGGGGTGAACGGCTTCTTCGGGAATGGAGGCATCAGGGTAAAATTGCATCGCATTGCACTCAACTCCCTGAATCGTGTCCGCGTGCGCGGCCAGCCGTACGTGAGGGATCATCGCCAGCATCGGATTGGTTAGATCCTGCACCATGAGGGGCATGCCGTGAGCCTTGGCCCAGCAGAGGCTCAGCAGTGCTCCCGTCTGTGTTTTGCAGGTTTTCAATGCCACGCCACTCCAGCCAAGTCGGCGTCCGAGACGGACGAATTCCCAGTCGTGTGCGCTCTCATCAAGGAAGAGCGGTTTGCGGGCGGAAACGCTTCTTACATCGATCTGATTGGCTTCGAGGTCGTAGGGGAAGGGTTGTTCGACATAAAGAGTGCGGGCGTAGATCTCCGGTTCATCGCGTAGGAGCTTGTCCATGATCGTATTGACATAGGCTGGCTCTTGGACCGTGCAGTTGAAGTCGGCGCTGAGCCAGCGGACGCCGTTAGCGAAGCCGATGCGCCCCACGCGGACCATGCGCTCGTAGTCCCATGCCGCATCGGTGCCGCGAAGTTTGACTTTGAGGCATTGAAGTCCGTCACGCTGAATCCAATCTGCGAGTAGCACTGGATGTGCATCTTTGGGTTCGCTGCCGGTTAGGTCACAGGCCTCGAGCGCATCGACCCCACCGACGAGATGCCACACGGGTAGTTGTTTCGGCGCTTTCATGACGAGGAAGTCTTGCGGGTGCTTTCCACGAAAACTGAGGCCGCTGCCTTCTTCTGGTGTGATGAAGGCGGCAAGATCACGATTCATGAATTCAGCGTTGTAACAAGAGTAGATATCGCGCTCGTGCAGGCGGCCAAACGCATCGTGGATGGCGATGTCGAAAGCGCTGAAAGCCACGAGTGAGCCCAGATACGGCATGGGATCGCCACCAGCGATGGTGTTGGATTGTTCAGTGGCTGCCGCTAGTTCACCGTGGATGAAATCTTGGCCGATCTCCATCGGGTGCCCGCATAGCCCGCTGCTGACGATCTTTTGCGCGAGCAGCTCGGAGAAGTTCTTCATGCGTTGCGTTCTCACGGCCACGCTGAGTGTGCTGGGCCAGACCCATGATACACTGAGGGGTGTTTCACCCCAGCCGATGGCTTCGCGGCCTTTGTCATCATGCACGGTGACTTTCACACGGAGAAAAACAGCGCTCGTCACCGTCTCGGGACCGAATTTGAGCGGCACACGCATCGGTGAGGAAAGGAAGTGAATTTCGGCGGTGGAGATCTGTATATCAGTCGGCTTGTTCATGAAGGTTGGTATGGGTAAACGCTGGTGCTTTGGTATCTCCTGCGAGATAAAAAGCTCAGGTTTAGGCAGCTAAAAGCGATCGCGTGTTGGTGTTCAGAAGATTGTCGTTGGGGTGGATCCATGCGACACAACGGGGCGCTCATCGCCTTTCAGGAAAATTCCTCCTCCGATGAGTCCCCAAAAGATCGTGAAGAGCCACCCGACAAAAGCGGCTGATATGCAGGCAGACTCCGGCACACCGGCAAAGCTCGAGAGCAGTGCTTCGAATGTCTTTTCCCGGACTCCGATTCCAGAAAGAGAGATCGGCAGCGTGGCCGAGGCATCGACGACAGGCATCGCGGTCATCACATCGAGGAGCGGTGCATGTGCACCTACAGCACGCAGGGCGCAGTAAAAAGTGAAGAACAGAAAACCATACACAGCGATTGAGACCAAGATGCTACCGAGTGCTCTGCGCCAAAGCACAAGGATCACATCATGCACCGTGGTGAGTATGCTGGAGATTCTCTCAAAGAAGGGAGTTCCCAGAATACGTGGGAAGGTTTGCTTGCCCCAAGCAAGCACCTTTGGCTTGAACGTGATCCAAGAGATGATCATCCCGATGAATGAGACGCCCATGAAACCGCTGAATCCGGTCAGCAGTAGCTTGGCATCGTGCCCCAGTGCCTCCCAGCGGGGCCAAATGGCGGCAAAGCAACTGAAGAATAGCAGACCCACAGCCACAAAACCGGCCACATGGTCTAGCATGAGAGATACGCCCACCTGCGGAGCTTGTCCCCGCAGTCTCCGGGTGACGGACATGATTTTGTAGGTATCCCCTCCAATCACGCCAATCGAGGAGATGTTGAAAAAGGCAGCGACGATCTCTGTCCGTGCCAGTGTCCGCCAAGAAACCTGTGGTGCACAGCCTCGCAGAATGACATGCCATCGAGTGGCACAAGCCAGTAGGCTCATGAATGCTGAAAAGAGTCCACAGATCACCCAAGGCCAGTTTTCGAGCAGGGAAATCAGCCGAGGAGCAATCTGGGTGCTGAAATCGTGCTCACGAAAAAGCAAAGTAACCAGCGTCAAGCTGATCCCGATCCTCAGGGCGATGGTGAACTTGCGCTTCACATCCTAAGTCGCCTCACCATCGGCTTTTCCCAAGGCTAGTGCGATGGAATCCACCGATTGAAGGATCTTTTTTGCCTGCTCTTGGTCGGCCATCTTAAAGCCAAAATGCTTTTCGAGCATCACGACCAATTGCAGGGCATCCACGGAGTCAAGACCAACACCGGCAGGCCCGAAAAGCGGTGTTTCATCGCCGATGTCGGAGGCCTGAAGATCGAGCATGAGCTCAGCAATGAGCAGTTCTTTGATGCGCTGACGAATGGACATGTGGCGGTCTGAAAGGGATGGGCGGCACGATTTTCAAATCATCCCTCCGTCAATGGGGAGAGCGGTTCCAGTGATATAGCTTGCCTCCGGGCTGGCAAGAAAGAAAACCGCCGTGGCGACTTCTTCAGGACGAGCGAAGCGCCGCATCGGAAGCTGCATCTTCAGACTTTTGAGATGCTCCTCGTTCCATTCCGCTGGCAGCCCGCCCTCAATGTAGCCTGGCAGCACAGCATTCACCGTGATGCCGAGCCTGGCAGATTCCTTCGCCAGGCTTTTCGTGAGGCCGACAACGCCTGCTTTGGCAGCCGCGTAGTTTGTTTGGCCCGCGGGTGGATGGGAGGCGCTGAGGGAAGCGATGTTGATGATGCGGCCTCTACGCTGGCGCATCATTACTGAAAGCGCCGCCTGGCAGCCGTTGAAGACGGAACTGAGATTGCCGTCGAGCACTCGGGACCATTGATCGAGCTTCATGTTGGCTAGCAGGGCGTCGTCGTGGAATCCGGCGTTGTTGACCAGCACATCAAGCGTGCCGATAGAGTCAATGGTGGTCTGCCAAGCTACCGGATCCGTGATTTCGAGCGTCACAAGCCTTGCACGCTCGGGGAAGCGCTCGACGAGACTTGCTGCACGTTCACGGCTCTTGCGTACGCCTAGGTGAATGATGGCATCTGGCTCGTGAGCGAGAAAGTATTCCGCGATAGCGAGGCCAAGCGTGCCATTGGCACCGGTAATAAGAATGTTTCGAAGCATGTGAGGTCTTTCTTAGGCTGTGATTGCCAGATTTTCAAAGTCCGCCTACATTCACTTCCATTACCCTCATGCGCCTCGCCATCTATCCCGGCAGTTTTGACCCCATAACGAATGGTCACCTTGATGTGATCCAGCGGGCGGCGGGGCTTTTTGACCGTCTCATCGTGGCCGTGGCTCGTGACAACGCCAAGAACAGCGTTTTCTCGGTGGCGGAGCGTGTGGCGCTCATCAAGGAGGCCACAAAGGGAATCGCCAACTTAGACGTGATGCCTTTCGAGGGCCTGCTGGTCAATTTTGCCCGGGAAAACGGTGCCTGCGCCCTTGTTCGCGGATTGCGTGCCGTTTCGGACTTTGAGTTTGAGTTCCAATTGGCCCTGATGAACCGGAAATTGGAGCCAAATCTTGAAACGCTCTTCTTGATGCCTCGGGAGGAGTTTACTTACATTAGCAGCCGGCTCGTCAAGGAGATCGGACGTCTTGGTGGGAATATTGACTCGTTTGCTCCTGCCAATGTGGTCGCCGCCTTGCGGCAGAAATTCGCCTAACACCCTTTTTGTGATGCATCACCCTTTTCATATCGATTTGAGAAATCTCCCCGAGGAGGGCAAGGACATCGCCGGGACCGAGCCGACGTCCTTTTTCGGCCTGCAACCGCAGGATGCAGTGCAGGCCGTTTTGCCCTTAAAATATGAGCTGCACCTAGCAAAAGACGGGGATGATATTGTGGTGACCGGCCGGCTGGACGCTACCTTCCGCCTGGAATGCGGGCGCTGTCTACAGTCCTTCGATCATCGCTTGCTGGTCGAGGACTACGTGGCGGAAATACCCATCGAATCGAAAGGAACGATCAACTTGACGGATACGATCCGGGAAGATACACTGCTTGCCCTTCCGAGCTATCCCCGCTGCGAGGGCGGCAATGTCCGCTCCCGCAAGTGCCCCGCCGAAGGAAAGTTCGAGCCTGCGCCTGAGACGGTGGCGGCGGAGACTGAAAACGCGGGCCGCGGTGCTTGGGATGCTCTGAATCAACTCAATTAAACTCCGATACTTCTCATGGCCAATCCGAAGCGCAGACAATCCAAAAGCCGTCAACGCATGCGTCAGGGCGCGAGCCGCTGGAAAGCGCCCGTGCTGAAATCCTGCCCCGAGTGCGGCAGTTCCGTTCCGGGACACGTCGCCTGCCCATCCTGCGGTTACTACCGCGGTCGTCAGGTTATCAGCAAGGTGGCCGGCGAATCGTAAAACGCCTCAGGCTTCTGTTAGCCGGAACCCTTTTGAAACACCCCGTGGGCAGTATAGGCCGCGGGGTGTTTGTTTTGCTCGACAAACCGCAAGATCAGTGGAGTGAGGCCGTCTTCACCGAGACACACCATGAAAAATACTCTTTTTGTTCTGTCTCTATTTACTGCAATCGCCTTTGCCGCTGACTCCCCCCAACACGTCCAAGCAGCTGAGGCCGCTCAAATCATTGCTGAAGGAAAGGTGGTCATTGTGGATGTACGCACTGCCGATGAATTTAAGCAAGGCCACATCCCGGGGGCTAAAAACATTGACATCATGGGGGATGATTTTGAGAAGCGGCTTGCTGCCCTCGACAAGACCAAACCCACCCTAGTCCACTGCCAAGCTGGTGGACGCAGCAGGCGGGCGTTGAAGTTTTTTGAGCAAATCGGCTTCACCAAACTCATCCACTTGGATGACGGTTTTGGAGGCTGGGAAGCTTCTGGCAAGCCGGTGGAAAGGTGAGTCGGTTGCCTACCTAGGTTTTTCTCATCAATTTGCCGTGACGCGGAGGTTGCGGAACCAAGTCTCATCCCCATGCTCCGTGAGCATGATCTTGCCTTGGCCAGGGGCAAAGTCTTTCTTGTTCTTGAATTTACTCTTTGCGATTCTTTCTTTCCACTCCGGCGCGGTGGTGTCAGCCTCGGTGGCGAGTTCTCCGTTAAGCCAGTGTTGCAACTGACCGTCTTTGACGATGATCTTGCTGCTATTCCATTCACCTGCAGGTTTCACGTTTTTGCCATTAACCGGTGACTTGATGTCATAGATAGATGCCGTGGTGTGGCTTCCTCCCTTAAGGCCGTCCGGATGGCCGCTGTCGTCGATCATTTGATACTCGATGCCAAGCCATTCCTTTCCGCCGATTTGGGTCACCCAGTATTTGATGCCGTTATTGCCCTTCGGGTTGAGTTTCCACTCCCATTCGAGGACGAAGTTCTTGTATTCCTTTTTTGAGATCAGGTTGCCGCCACCCTTGCCAGCGAGGTGGATGACATCCTTTCCTTCAGATTGCCACCCACCACTGGGGGCTTCGCCTTTCACATTGGTGAAATCGGCTAGCGTGAGCGGCACTGGATCGGCGGCGATAGAATAGGAGACAAGCGTGAATAGAACAAAAAGAGGGCGCATAAGAAGATATTTGGTGAACGAAAGCCTATGAAACGCTTGGCAGCAGGTCTTGCCAGCAACTTTTTCAACCTATCGAAAAGACGAGCCACAATTGGCGTTTCGAGAGGCTGCCATGAAGACGATTGCTCTTTTCTATTTCGCCGTATTGACCTTTGTTGCCCTTGCACAAGATCCAAAAGAGCCATCCAAGAAAGAGCGAAAGCCTAACCCGGCCCTCACCCAGATCGATGATGTGTCCGGTTTGCCTCGGGTTCTGATTATCGGGGACTCCATCTCAATTGGCTACACGCTTGATGTGCGTGCTTTGCTGAAGGGGAAGGCTAATGTCCACCGCATCCCCACAAATGGCGGCCCTACAAGCAACGGCCTCAAACATATCGATGAGTGGCTTGGTTCTGGGAATTGGGATGTGATTCATTTCAACTGGGGCCTCCATGATTTAAAGTACATCCGAAATGATCCCTCAAAGCGGGTAGACCCTCAGACTCTAGGTTCTCACCCACAAGTGGCACTGGGGGATTATGAGAAGAATCTCAATTCGCTGGTTCAAAAGATGAAAACTACTGGTGCGAAGCTCATTTGGTGTAACACAACGCACGTCCCAGCAGGTAGCGAGGGCCGTGTGGAAGGCGATGAGAACCCATACAACGAGGCCGCTAACCGTGTGATGGCATCAGCTGGGATCCCGACAAACGATCTGCGCGCTCATGCACTTGCCAAACCAGATGCGCAATTGCCAGCGAATGTCCACTACTCGTCTGAAGGCAGCCGTCACCTTGCTGAAAAAGTCGCCTCAGTGATCATGAAGCACCTGCCGAAAAAGTGAGCTAGGCGTATCACTTGTTCATCGAATTTAGCCATCTCTCGATGTCTTTCAAAGCTTCCTGCCGCTGCACATCGTGAAGCAGTAAATGATAGGAGCGTGAATACCACAGAAGTTTTTTTCGCTCGGCACGAATTTGGGAGAACCAGGCTTGGATCTGGTCCGCGGAGGCGATGATGTCATGCGGCGAAGCGATGAATAACACGGGCATCTTGAGTCGTTTCGCCGCTTCAGAGTTGGCATTCATCATTTGATCAATCTCTACGAGGAGGCGCAGGCTGAAAGCGCTGATATGATGCGGTGTTCTAGTCATCTGAGTGCCATGGGTTGTGTTGGACGTCACTTGGATGCTGTTTTCATCCACGCCAGCGAGTTCACCGAGCGAGTAGCGGGTGCGCGGAGCTACGGCGGCCGCGGCTTCAAGCAGCCAGCGTTGGATGCCTTGGATCCTCATGCGTAGTCCGGCAGCGGGCGAAGCGAGAATCAGTCCGTCGGGATCTCCCCAAAGCGGACGATTGGCCGCGGTGTGTGCGGCGATAAGGCTGCCGAGGCTCTCGCCATACCAGATGATGGGGGCACGCGGATGGCGTCGCTGGATGAGCTTGTGAAAAGTGGTCAGATCTTTCTGCCATAAGCGGGCGCTTTCGATATCGCCACGTGCCTCGATATTGGGGTCATGCCCCTGACCGCGGAGTTCATAGGCATACACGGCGATGCCTTGCTTCGAGAGATGTTCACCCAAGGGCCAAAAGTCCGACGTAGCGCCGCTTAGCCCGTGGATAGCAATCACGGCGGCGTGCGTTTTTTGGCCCTTGGGCACGTTCCAAGCTTTCCATGGCATCATTTTGCCGTCGAAGCTGATCCAAGTGTCGGGCTTCAGCCCCTCAGGGGCTTTTTTCGCTGTGTTGTTGCAACCGACCAGCAATGCGCAAGGGATCATCCAAAGCCATCTCATGTGCCAATCACCTCCAGAGCAGTGCTGATGAAGCGCATCTGTGAGACAAGGCGATCCCCAAGCGAGAATTCCGATGGTGTCTCAAACGTCAGCGTCAGAGGGCAGCCTCGCAGATGCAATTCGATGGCTTCCGGCATGCCAGCAAGATGCATGGGTAGCTTGTTACGCCGGATGAGTCCATCCTTCGCCCGCTGACCGTCAATGCGGCTTCGTGGATCCACGGCGATGGGCCCGTCATAGCGGGTCAAAATCGCGCGTCCTATGCTTTTTTGGCGATGACCTAGCTCGTACACATAGCAGCCCTGAGCGTCATAATCCTCATGCAGGCAAACAGCGGCGATCATCGGACGTTCCGCGGTCCATCTCTGCCATGCGGAGGTCAGGGGATCATCGGTAAGGTGAAAGCGGCGGTTGATGTCCAAGCCGCGATGATCGGCTCGCGTGTTGAGACGCATGCCGATGGGGTTGAGCAGCGGCAGGAGCAGAAACGAGTCGCGTTGGAGCTTGTCGATGTTTTTCTCGGCCCATAGCAAGAGCCCCCACATGGAGCCGGGTTCGTCACCATGCACACCCGTGGAGAGGTAGAAGGCCGGAGCACCTGCTTTAGCGGCTTGCGTCTCGAATCCGAAGATGGAGTGGCCTTCGATAGTCAGCAGCATGGTAGCGCGCATCCCTGCGGATTTTTGCAAAAGCTTCCAGCGGCGCATGACCTCGCGGATGTTGTGGGCATGATGCGACGGAAGCAGTTTCATCATGCTCCAAATTGAATGGCGGCGATCTTCTCCGCCATGTCGTGGCTGGCGCAGAAGACGAGTTCGGCGGCGGCGGCACGCGAGAGACGAGCGCGCATGCTGACGACTTCGCCGATGCTTTGACCATCCACGAAGGCCTCAACAGGCCGGTGTTGGGTGTCGAGGCTTCGTATCTCTACCTTCGTATCTAGTGACAGCAAGGCGCTGTGCCAATGAGCGGGTTCCAGCACATTCGAGCCAACAAGCAGCCAAGCAGGAGTGTCCGCTAGCAAGGGGGGGGCACCCATGCTGCGCGCATAGGCTGTGCTACCTGCAGCGGTGGCCACGAGCGCCCCATCGCTGACAAGCTTTGGAATTCGCGGCACGTCGTTCACAATGACTTCAAGCCATGCTGATTGGCTGGTGGAACGTTCCAGCCAAGCATCATTGAAACCGTGCGCGGTTTGAGTCCGCCCATCCCGATCTTCAAACTCGAGGAAAAGCATCGGCAATTGCCGAAAAATCACATCCCTTGGTGGAAAGGCATGAGCGGCGACCTGATCGGGGCCGTTGAGCAGGAAGCCGAGATGACCCGCGTTGATGCCAAAAAAGGGCAGTCGAGCCCGCCAATGCTCGCGGATGCTGCGCAGCATCGCCCCATCACCACCAACGACCGTGATGAAATCCGCATCGCGTGCCTCAGTGTGGCTTGATGCAAACGGTTCAGATAGCCCGCGCGCTTTTGGATTTTTTATGTCTGTCTGTAAGGCATATCGCGCATTTTCCAGCGAGCCGCGTGCCCAGTTGCCTGGAATGGGGGCACGGTAGAGGCCATAGCGTTCGATATAAGCCAAGGCACGCGGGTGGAGCATACTAGCTACGCTTTCACCACGGCTCAAATTCTCACGTATGGTTGTGCTGGCACCTTCGATTTCGAACTCGATGAGCTTAGACCGTGGTGGAAGATCTTTCGGATCGAAAGCGTGACCTGGGCGTCTTAGCACGGCAAACCGCGCCTTCTTCCAAAGCTCCGCACCCTGTGCCCAGGTTCGTTGAATAGGCGATTGCCCGACTGCACCACCTTTAATGAGATCTGCGCCGATCACATGCCATAGCTCATGGTTTTTTTTGAGGCGCTCCTGCAATTCAAAATGGCGTGAAAAAGTCTCTCGCTCGAAATCACTGAGATCGACTGTTACGCCGGGGATGCCTCCAAAAACAATGTCCGCCAGAGTGGCGCGGTATACAGGTGGAACACTGTCTGTCACAGGCTTGTCAGGTCGCGGACCGCAGGGGATGATTCGCACCTCGTCGAAATGCCGCGCCAATTCACGGGCGATTTGCGCGTGGTGATGACCGGGTGGATTAAAACTGCCTCCAAAGATGGCAAGTCGATGCATAGACCTATGGTGGCGGCAGTTTGTAAAAAGGAAAATCGGAAGTTCGGATGGCCAGCAGGTCTCTCATGGCATGGTTTGCTTGACCGAATGCCAAAATCAGCTTGCCACCACGTCTGCCTGCGCCACTATCGGCGCTCGCTTCCTGCCGCTTGGGAAACGAAGCTCGGGACAGATGTCAGAGTGGTCTAATGAGCACGCCTGGAAAGCGTGTGTACCCTAATCCGGTACCGAGGGTTCGAATCCCTCTCTGTCCGCCAGCTTCGCGATTCTTACGGGTCTCGTGGAGGTAAACGTGAGTAGCTTTTTTTAAACAGCGGGCTGGCTTCAAACCTTGTCATGCCCCTGCCAGCGCGGAGCCGCGGGCCAGTAGGTCGAGGAAGCGTTCCTCGAATGGTTCTTCGCTGCCAACTTGCATGAAATCGATACGGCGCATGGTGCATTCGCGGGCCAAGTGATCGCAGAACGCGTCGAAGGTCTCGGTGTATCGCTGGGCGTCACGTTGGGTCAACCAGAAGCGGCGGCGTTCGCCGCTTTCGACTTCGGTGAGTTCGAACTCGCCTTCGAGGGAAGGTGCACGCTCATCGGGATGAACAATTTGCAGCAGGTGATTCTCACCTGGCCAAGCAGCCACGCGGGCGATGGCTTCTCCGGCGCTTTCGATTTCATGACCAAAAAAATCCGAGATGATGAAAATGATGCCGAAGCGCTGCCGTGAGGGGCGAAACTCCTCAAAGCATTGGCGCATGTTTGTCACACCTTCAAACTTGAGTTTCATCACAGCCTGGATGACTTTTTCGATATTTCCCTGACCTCGCATCGGAGGCAGATCCTGACGTACGGCATTGCTCATCGAATAGATGCTGACGCGCTGCTGGGCGCTGAGCGCCAGATAAGCCAGCGCCACGGCAAAGCGCAAGGCTTGGCGGCGCTTTTCAGAGTGAGGCTTTGCCATCGAAGCGCTATCGTCGATGAGGATGTGTAGATTCAGCTCCTGAGTTTCTTCATAGAGTCGCACGAACAGCTTTTCCAACCTTGCGTAGAGCCGCCAGTCAATAGCGCGATAATCTTCACGTGGTGTGTAGTGACGGTAGTCTTTGAACTCACGCGTAAAACCCGTGGCGGGTGAGGATTGTGTCCCGCGACGGAGTAGCTGACGGCGCTTGCGGAGACGTAGGGCCAAAACGCGCAATCTATCGAGGAATGCGGCGTCAAAGAGCTCTTCGTGGGCGTGTTGGGACTCGGAGGGCATGCGCGGAGTGCGTTTAACCTCCATACCGTCAAAAAGCAATGCCTGTAGCGCGGCGATTGTGCGATCAGGAATGCTGCTTATGGGCGGCGTTCATGAAATCCCTCACCCTGACTGCTCCCGGACGCCTGCAATGGTCGATTCTTCCTGAAGCCGATTCACCACGGCGCGGCGAGGTTCTCGTCGCGATCCGCGCGATCGGCATCTGCGGCACCGATTTCAGCGGCTATCAGGGCAAAATGCCATTCATCGAATATCCTCGGATTCTGGGCCATGAACTCGGTGTCGAAGTTTTGGCGGTCGGTGAGGGCGTAGTGCATCTCAGGGCAGGGGATCGCTGCTCAGTGGAGCCGTATTTGAACTGTGGTTGCTGCCATGCATGCCTGCGTGCTGCCACAAATTGCTGCGAGACACTCACAGTGCTTGGGGTTCATTGCGATGGAGGCATGCGTGAGCGCATGGTTCTGCCGGCGGCCAAGCTTCATCCCTGTAACACGTTGTCGTTTGAGCAGTTGGCTCTCGTTGAGACGCTAGGCATCGGTTGCCACGCAGTAAACCGAGCCTCGGTTGCGGCTGATGACGAAGTGCTCATCGTTGGCGCAGGGCCCATAGGTCTGACCGTGCTTGAGTTTGCCCGTGTGGCCGGCGCAAAAATTACGGTGCTGGAGATGAGCGAGAAGCGGCGGTCTTTTGTGAGTGAGAAATACGCTGGAGTGGAGGTTGTTGCCTCGCTGATTGATGAACCGCTTTTCCAAATTGTATTCGATGCAACAGGCAATCCGCAGTCGATGAGCCGCTCGATGCGCTGGGCTCGTTTCACTGGCAAAGTTGTTTATGTCGGCATCACGAAGGAGCCAGTGCCATTGGATGATCCGCTGTTTCATCGCCGTGAGTTGACGTTGCTGGCGAGTCGCAACGCTCAGAGCGCCGACTTCCCGCGAATCCTCACCATGATTCAACATGGTGAGATCGACACACGCCCTTGGATTTCTCATCGTTGTGACTTCGACGTGCTGCCGAAGCAAATGGATGTCTGGATGAAGCCTTCGAGCGGCGTGATCAAGGCGGTGACGAGCCTAGCTTGAAATGACGCCATCATCGTGTCACTACGCGCCATGCAACTGGCCCGCCCCATTTCATTCTCCTCGCCTCGTGTGCCTTCGACGCTCATCGTGATGGGTGTCTCTGGTAGCGGAAAGTCGGTGGTTGGCAGGCTCTTGGCCGATAGACTCGGCGGTTTGTTTGACGACGGCGATGATTACCACCCGGCTTCGAACAAGGCCAAGATGTCCTCCGGAACGCCTTTGACGGATGAGGATCGATGGCCTTGGTATGAAACGCTACGGCAGCGAATTGTGGACATGCGGGGGAAGACGCCGGTGCACGTACTAGGCTGCTCGGCATTGAAATCCGCTTATCGGGAACGGCTACGGGATGGTGACAGCCCCAGTGAAATGGCTTTTGTTCTTCTTGAGGGTTCACGCGAGCTAATTGCCTCCCGCATGGGGGAGCGGAAAGGACACTTCATGCCGCTGAGCTTGCTCGAGAGTCAGCTTGCCACTTTGCAGCCAACGCCGGACTTGGTTCGTGTCTCCATTGATGCCACACCCGACGAGATCGTGACGCGCATCATCAGGCAGTTCGACGGCTTAAAGTGATGGCGGCATGGGCGGCAGAATGAAGGCCCGGTTGATGCCCATGCGTCCGTAAGTGCCGCCAGGAGCACCCATCATCGCATCACGACGATGACGGTACAAGACGTAGATGCGGGAATAAGCATTGGCTAATTTCTGGCGCAGAGGTTCATTCTCAGCAATGCGCGGAAGGTGCCTATGCTGATGACGGAGGTAGTTCATGGCTTGCAGTGCGTTCACGTGAGTATGTCCCGGTGTGCGACGCGTGCCGCCGTGATAAATTGTGATAGGAGTGTTTCCCGCGCGTGGGCCGAGGAGGTGCGATGCCATGCTTTCTGGGCCAAAGTCATCGTAGTAAAGAAAGACCCGTGGACCGGCCAAGGCCTTGAGCATAGACTCGCGTGTGCAGTTGGCCAAAAAAACAATCGGAAGGAAGATGAACCCAAAGCGTGTCATAGTGGTTCAGGTGGTAAGTCGTGAATGGGCGGAGCCAATTGCACGCATTTTGCGAGCCGAGTTTAGCACGGTCTCCGCTGCTTGAGTCGCCTCTATAAAGGTGTTCATGCGGCTGAAGGAAAATCGCAGCGTGCTGGCTGCATGAGCTGAATCATATCCCATGGCCTCCAAGACGTGAGAAGGGTGCAGTGATGACGTATGACAGGCCGATCCGGCGGAACAGGCAATCCCTGCTTGATCGAGAAGGATCAGCATGCCTGCGGCGTCGATTCCAGGAAAACAGATGCTGGTGGTGTTGGGCAGCCGCGGGGCATGTCGTCCATGAATCACCGCTTCGGGCCAATCCCTTGTTAGCTGCGCTTCGAAAGCGTTGCGCAGATCGCCTGAGCAAGGTGACATCGCTAGCGCTGCTGCTTGGCCAAGTCCAACGATGCCCGGCACATTCTCTGTGCCGCTGCGCCGCCCTCCTTCCTGGCCGCCGCCGACCAGTAGAGGTTCAAAGCGCACCCTCTGATTTACGATCAACGCTCCAATACCCTTGGGTGCGTGAAACTTGTGCCCGCTGAGGCTGAGAAAGTCCACTTTTGCATCCATGGGAGCCTTGCCAATCATCTGCACTGCATCTGCATGCACCAGAGCGCCATATTCATGTGCCATCGCCACGATCTCGCGCATGGGTTGAATGATGCCGGTTTCATTGTTGGCCCAGAGAATGGAAACGAGGGCCGCTTGGGAGGATTGCAACGCCTTGCGCAGCTCTTTGAGGTCAATCAGACCGCTACGATCGACGCCTAGTCTGCAAACCTCACCACCGCTTTGCTCCCAACGCGCAGCGCATTGCAGCCCGGCAGCGTGCTCGGCTTTTGTGGTGATTAAAAGCCGATTTTGCGGCCAAAGATGACGCACAGAAGCGTGCACGGCATTGATCGACTCCGTGGCGCCGCTAGTGAAAACCACCTCACGATCTTCCACGTCGATCAAAGCCGCCACATGTTCCCGTGCGTTTTGGAGTGCTTTTCGTGCTTTCCGTCCTGCAGCATAGTTGGCAGAGGCATTAGCCCAGTTTTCGCTGAGGAACGGCAACATCGCCTCCAGCACCGCTGGATCGAGAGGCGTCGTGGCATTCGCGTCGAGGTAGATCATCAATCCACAGCGTGGCCGAAGAGCGCGGATTTGCAATCTCGCAGCTCCCCCGCTAGTTTCCACTTTCCCTATGCTCGACATTCGACTGCTGCGCGACAATCCTGATTCTGTGAAACAACGGCTCGCCACCCGTGGCGGTGATCAAGCATGCTTGGTGGATCAGGTGCTCGAAATCGATACGCAGCGCCGCAGTGCTGAGACGGAGCGTCAGAAACTTCAGGGAGATCGCAACCGCATTAGCAAAGAGATCGGCATGGCCAAGAAAAATGGCCAGGACACGAGTGCGATCGAAGCTGAGGTGCGGAAGATCAATGAACGCATTGAGCAGATCGGTCGCGATGCCGATGAAAGCGATTCGAAGCAGCGTGACCTGCTTCTCAGTATCCCTAATCTGCCACACGAAGGCTGCCCGGTCGGGCAAAGCGCTGAGCAGAACCCTGAAGTGCGCCGCTGGGGCTCAAAGCCAGAGTTCGCTTTTGAGCCGAAAGACCACACGCATGTCGCCGGAGCACTCGGCATGATCGACTTCGAGGCCGGAGTGAAGATCACTGGCAGTGCGTTTGTCGTTTATAAAGGTGCTGGAGCCCGTCTGGAGCGCGCGCTAATCAATTTCCTGCTAGACCTGCACACCACACAGCATGGTTATCAAGAAGTCAGTCCACCTCTGCTGGTGAAGCCGGACTGCCTCGTCGGCACTGGCCAGCTTCCCAAATTTGGTGATCAAGTTTATCACAGCGCTGAGGACGATCTTTATCTCATCCCGACTGCGGAAGTGCCGGTGACAAACCTGCATCGAGAGGAAATCGTGCCGCATGACAAGCTGCCGATCCATTACGCCGCCTACACGCCCTGTTTCCGACGTGAGGCAGGCAGTGCCGGGCTTGGAACGCGAGGCCTGATTCGCATGCATCAGTTCGACAAGGTCGAGCTCGTGAAAATCACGACGCCAGAAACCAGTATGCACGAATTGGAAACGCTCACCGGCCATGCGGAAAAAGTGCTCCAGCTTCTCGGTTTGCACTATCGCGTCATCGAACTCTGCACCGGCGACATTGGCTTCGGCTCCACCAAGACCTACGACATCGAGGTCTGGGCTCCAGGTCAGGGTAGTTACCTTGAGGTTTCGAGCTGCTCGAACTTTGGTGATTACCAAGCACGCCGCATGAACCTGCGTTTCAAGGATGAACAGGGAAAAAATCGCATTCCTCACACGCTCAACGGCTCCGGCACGGCTTTGGCCCGCTTGTTCGTGGCGCTTGTGGAAACTTACCAGCAGGCCGATGGCAGCATTTTGATACCGGAGGCTCTTCGGGGCCACTTTGGCGCTGAAAAGATTTCCTAAGCGGATTTCGCTACTTATTGGGGCGAAATCGTCACATGCTGTTTGGTTCGATCAGCTTATTCATGTAACGAAACCGATGCACGAACACATCCTCTCCACCTTCAACGCCGCCCTCGACCGCCTGCGTCAGGATGTGCTAGCCATGGCCAGCATGGCTCAAAAGAATCTCGCCTGCGCCATGCGCGGCCTTTTGGAGCGTGATACAGACCTGTGCAATGCGGCTATCGCGGCAGACCAAGATGTCAACGAGTTGGAGAAGGCCGTGGACAAACTCGGTATGCAGGTGTTGGTGAAATTTCAGCCTACAGCGCACGATCTACGTGCTGTGATGGGTACCATCCGGGTGGCGAACAATCTCGAACGCATCGCCGATCAAGCCAGTAGCATTGCCAAGCGTGCGCGTATTATCAACAGCCTGCCGGAGATGCCGGAAGTGAAGCTCATCCAGCCGGTGTATGAACTGTGCGCCCGAAACCTGGAGGCAAGCATTCAGTCTTTCATTGATGCGAATTCCGATGCCGCTGCTGCAGCTCGTCTACTTGACAAGGAACTCGATAATTCAGAGAAGGCGCTTGATCGGGAATTGATTGCCGTGATGGAAAGCCGTCAGACAGCGCTCGAAGGCTACATTCATCTGATTTTCATTGCCCGCTTCCTAGAACGCGTGGGGGACCATGCCAAAAACATCTGTGAGGATACGGTTTTCATCGAAAGGGCTGAGGACATTCGTTTCATGAAAAACAAGCGTGAGGGCGCGGCTGATACGGCAGTGACGGCCTAAGGTTTCCGCACAGTGGACTTCGTGCTTGACCCATGGCGTGGAAAGGGGCTGCTTTGAGCAGTCGTTCTTGCACACCGCCTTTTGTCATGAAGTCGTTCTTACGCATTGCCTATACTTGCGCCATATTCGTTGCCCTTTCCGTCGTGAATGGACAACTCGCTGAGGAGTATCACGTTTGGACCAACACCGCTGGAAAGACGGTCGAGGCCACTCTCATCTCTGTAGATGCCGTGGCCCGCTCCGTCAAAATTAAGACGAAGGATGGTCGTGAGTTTGATGTCCCCATCGCCAGTCTCAGCGCTGCGGATTTTGAGTACGCCAAGAATCGCTATGCTGCGATGAAAACTGCACCGCCAGCCGCAGCTCCCGCTGCCATGCCTGCCACAGCAGCCACACCAGGTGCTACTCCAGCACCTGCTGCTCCGAAAAGCAAAGCTACAGCTGTTCCCAAGAAGCCCGCCCCCCCACGCCCGGCCATCGTCATCAACCCGATCTCAAAGTTCAAGGCTCCGGCTGCCAATGACTATCTCGGGGGTATCCAGAAGGTCCGCCCGCGCCTTATCCAAAACATCAATGGTTGGAATGCTGTCAAAGGGCAGATCGCCACCGATCCTGTGCTGGCTAAGTTGCTTGAAACGCTGAAGGCCTCGGGTGAAGAACTTTTGAAGGACCCCGAACTCAATCGCATCAATGGAGAAATCACCGGCCAGACCAGCGAAGGCTCCAAGGCCATCTATCGGATGGGGTTGCTCGCTGCGTTGCATTACGGCGATGGGGATTTGAAATGGAAAGAGCGTGCGGTGCGCGAAGCTGTTTTGCTGTGCGATAAAACCAATTTTCGCGACTGGCACCCCACTGAGGCGCAGGCCGTGGCGGATATGGTGATTGCCGTAACGCTTGCCTATGATTGGTTCCGAGATGGATTCAATGACCAGCAAGCCACGGAGATTAGGGCTTTTCTCGAGCAGAAGGGGGTGGATGCGCTAATCGCCCATCTGAACGAAGAACCCGTTCCTCCCACGGCCTTCGGCACGGCACCTGGGGCAAGCGATCCCCCCAAGAAGAAAGCTCCGCCCAAGAAGGTTGCCCCGAAAGCCGGCAAGGAAGAGGATGCGCCAGTCAATTCCGAGCAGATGACCATTGCTTCCGCTCTTCTGCTCACGGCCATCGGCTTTGTCGATGAGGCACCTGATATGGCCAAAAAGTGTGCCAACGAGGCCTCCAAGGTCTTTGGCGAGGGTATCCAGCGTTTTGCTCCCGGTGGAGTATGGCCTGAGGGTATGGCTGCAGGAGATTCGGTAATGGATTATGCCATTATGGTCATTCAATCCCTGCGCAGCGCCGCAGGCAAGGATCTCGGCCTCACAATGCTAGAGGGCATTCCCCAATTTGGATTGGCGCGCCTGCATCTCTACGGTCCTACCGGATTGCCATTCAACTATGGTGACAGCACTGTGGGTGGAGGAAGGCCGTGGGTTGCCACTTGGCTATGCGGCTTGCATGGGAATCCTGGGATCCCAGCCGTCGGTCCTGGGGCCAAAATGGCCGTGACATCTTCTTATTTCGGTCACGCTGGGCATTTCATGTATTATAACCCTCACGCGGCAGGAGACGGCACTCCAGAGAGCACAGAATTTGCCATGTCTGGAGGCATCGCGGCTACAGTGCGAAGTGGCTGGGGCAAGGAAGACCTTTACGTGGCTGTGAAAGGTGGTGACAATCGTGATCTGCACGGTCAGTTGGACATCGGCAGTTTCATCCTCGAAGCAGGAGGCGTTCGTTGGGGGTTGGAACTCGGTGCCGAAAACGACCGTGTGCCGGGCACAGACGTCAAGCCGGGCATGGATCGCACGAAGCGTTACTCGCTCTTCCTCGAAGGCACCGCTGGGCAAAACACGCTTAGCCTTGGCGAAAACCAGGAGATGGATGCCCGCGCATCGGTGCTACTGGGGCAGTCCACTCCTGAGCAGGGGCTTGCCGTTGTGGATATGACCAAGGCCTACGACAAGTTCGCGAAAGATGTTCATCGGGGGGTCATGGTGATGCGAGGCGCGGCACCCTATCTCGTGATCCAAGATGATCTGAGCGTAAAAAATTCTAAGAACCTAGTCTGGAGCATGATGACCAAGGCGGAAATCGCGCCGGATGGTGCCAGTGCCGTGCTAACGCTGAACAACAAGAAGCTGCTTGCCACCATCGTTTCGCCAAAGGGAGCCACTTTCAGTGTGGGTGAGCCACCTGAAAAAGTCAGCGAACAGGCTCGCACCGTGGGCAAGGACAAGGATGGCAGAGGGGAAGGCGTGAAAATCCTTCAAGCCACCGTGCCTGATGCGAAGGGAGAATTGAGCCTCTGCATCACTTTTACCACCGGTGAGTCAGCCCCGGCGCACACGCCTACGCCCATTGCTGCGTGGGTGAAGAAAAAGTAGGGAGCGATGACTTTTCGAATTTGCGGAAACTAGGGTGGTCGCATGGGTGACTTTCTGTTTGAGTCGCTGCGGCATCCGGGCTAAACGCGGCCTCCCACATGAGTTCCACAGCAGCAGCCCATACTTACAAGCAAGCCGGAGTCGACATTCACGAAGCAGCATCGTTGGTCGATGACATCGGCGTGCTGGTGAAACGCACCCAGCGCAATCGCAAGCTGGCCAATCCTTTTGGTCTTTTCGCCGCCGCTTACGATCTCAGCGCATACAAGCACCCCATGATCCTTACTGGATGCGATGGCGTAGGCACCAAGATTGAGCTTTTGCTGAAGCACGACGAGCTTGAGGCTGCCGGAAAAGATCTCGTCGCCATGAATGTGAACGACGTGCTCACCACCGGGGCTGATCCCATTCTATTTTTGGATTATGTGGGTATTCCCAAGATTCAAAAGACGCAGATCACTCGCATCATCGCCGGGATGACTGAATATCTTGAGGCATGTGATTGCATCCTTGCTGGCGGTGAGACAGCCGAAATGCCTGGCATGGTGCCAGAGGGCATGGTGGAGCTCAGCGGTTTCGCCATCGGTGCTTGTGAAAAAGAGGACCTCCTCGATCCCGGCTCCATTGCTGCCGGTGATGTGCTCGTTGGTTGGAAGAGCGCGGGTTTCCACGCCAACGGCTTTAGCCTTGTGCGCCGTATTATCGAGAAGGAAGGCCTCAAATTCAGCGCGGAGGAAATGCACACGCTCCTGCATCCCACGCTCCTTTATCACGAGCAGCCCAAGGCTCTCAAGGCTGCCGGTATCAAGCCAAAAGCCATGGCCCATATCACGGGCGGCGGCCTGCCGGAAAACCTTGGACGCATGTTCCTCAAGCGTGGTCTTGGTGCCCAGTTGCGTATCCCCTTCTGGCAAAATGATGTCGTGCAAAAAGTCCTTCAGCATGCGGACAAGTCTGATGCGATCGATACATTCAACATGGGAATCGGCTGGGTGGCCATCGTCTCTCCGGATCAGGCGGATAAGGTTCTTGCTTGCGGATCAGGCGCGGTGGTCATCGGTGAGATGAACTCATCTGCTGCCGTCACGGTCGAGATCGCTTGAGTTTGCCTCCACTAGCTATCAAGCAGGCCGTCTAAAACACCATTGTCCGAGGTCTGCCATGGCTGGTCAGCAGTCACGCTCTTCAGTTGAGGCATTTTCAGCCGCAATTGCCCGCCGGACTGAAAGAGAGCGAAGGAGCGTCCTTGTGCTTTGCGGAGTTGACGCCCCCGCCGCTCCCGTTGAGCAGTGTCGACGCCTTCATGTCCGATTCCGCCACTCCTCCTGCTATTCCCTCCGCCCCGGCTAATCCAGCCGTTTCGAATGTTCCTGATCAGGACGCCATTGCGAAAGCTTCCGCTTGGGTGACCCCACTGCGCCAAGAGATCGCTCGTGTGCTTGTTGGTCAGGCCGACCTCGTGGACCGCCTGCTGGTCGCCTTGCTTACCAACGGGCACGTCCTCCTCGAAGGCGTTCCGGGTCTGGCCAAGACACTCGCTGTCCGCACTCTCGCCGGTGCGTTGAACGCGAAGTTCCAACGCATCCAGTTCACACCGGATCTTCTCCCCGCCGATGTCATTGGCACGATGGTGTATCATCCCAAAGATGGCACCTTCACTCCACGCCTTGGTCCTATTTTTTCGAACCTCGTGCTCGCCGATGAAATCAACCGCGCACCCGCAAAGGTGCAGTCAGCGCTATTGGAGGCCATGCAGGAGCGTCAGGTAACCATTGGTGAGGTCACACACAAGCTATCCGATCCTTTCATGGTGCTCGCCACGCAGAACCCAATCGACCAAGAGGGCACCTACACATTGCCTGAGGCCCAGCTCGACCGCTTTCTCTTCAAAGTGCGTGTGACCTATCCTACGCCACGAGAGGAGCGCCAAGTGCTGGATGCCATGGCCACCTCCGCGCCTAAGCTCGATGTGAATTCTATCACGAATGTCGCTGACGTGGTCGCCAGCCGAAAGATCGTCAATGGCCTCTACATGGATGAAAAGATCCGCGACTACATCGTTGCGATCATTCAGGCATCTCGTTCTCCGGAAAATGTGGCTCCGCATCTCAAGTTGCTGATTCGATGCGGCGCTTCGCCGCGCGGAACCATCAATCTCGCCCTTGCTGCCAAGGCCCAAGCCTTCCTCCAGGGCCGGAATTACGTCACTCCGCAGGACATCAAGGACCTCGCTCCTGACATCCTTCGCCATCGCATCCTTCTCAGCTACGAGGCGGAAGCCGAGGGTGTCACCTCTGAGGACGTGATCAAAACGCTGCTCGATAAGATTCCGGTGCCTTGAGGGCGCAAATCATGCCCGCCGCTGCCACTAGTGAAAACGACGCTCGTCTGACGCGCATTCTGAAGCGCGTGAGGCGCATCGAGCTGCTCACGCGTGGTATGGTAAAGGAGATCCTCGGAGGGCAATATCACTCTCGCTTCAAAGGGCAGGGGATCGAGTTCGATGATTTCCGTGAGTATCAGGCCGGCGACGACGTGCGCTTCTTGGACTGGAATGTCACTGCCCGCATGAATGAGCCCTTTGTGCGTAAATATATCGAGGAGCGAGAGCTTACTGTGATGCTGTGCGTTGATGTCAGCGGCTCTGGCGACTACGGCAGCTATGATGACACAAAACGCGAACGAGCCGCCGAGATCGCTGCCGTGTTTGCTTTCAGTGCGGTGCAGAATCAAGACAAGGTGGGCGTGACGCTGTTCTCGGATCAGGTTGAGGCTTATCTTCCGGCCCGCAAAGGAGCCTCGCACGCTCTGCGCATTTTGCGCGATATCTTGAACTGCGCTCCCGCTCATTCCGGCACCGACATCAAACCGGCGTTGGAGCTTGCTCTGGGTCGCATCGCACATCGGGCCCTCGTCGTGCTGGTTTCGGATCTCATCACGCCATCCCACTCCTGGGAGAAAACGCTTCGTGCCGCTGCCGCGAAGCACGATGTCGTCGTAGCACATGTCACTGACCCGCGTGAGTTGGAGCTGCCGAAGGTAGGTCGTGTGGTGCTTCAGGATCCCGAAACCGGTGAGGAGGTGCTCGTGAACACCTCAGATGCTAATGTGCGTCAGCAGTACGAGGAACGCATGAAGGCACACCAAGAGTCCATCTCGCATTTGCTACAAAGCAGCGGCGTGGAACGGATCGAGATTCGCACGGATGAAGACTACGTGCCCGCGTTGAAAGCTTACTTTCGATCCCGCAAAAGGAGGAAACGCGGATGAGACTCGTCATGTGCATCATGCCCTGCTTGTTTCAGGCATCTGCTATGCTCGCGCAAATGCCGCAGTTGCCCGCTGCGCCCGCCTTGCCGCATCCTGACCTGCCCGGTGCCCGCGAGGTCGTCTCACCGCCCGCTTGGTGGATGCCGTGGGCCATGGGGTTGCTCATATTGGTTTTTCTCGCCATCATCATCTGGCTGCTGCTTCGTCCGAAACCCGCCGCGCACATTCCACCGCGGCAGCCGCTTTCCTCATGCTTGAGGTCTCTGAATGAGCTACGTGGTCGTGTTGCTTTCGTGCCACCTGCGGAGACCAGCCACCGCGTCTCGCAGATTCTGCGGCGCTACCTCAGCGAGCGCTACAGCGTGCCTGCCATCAGTCGCACCACGCCAGAAATCTTCAGTGGCTTGCGTCACTTCGAGCCCGGGGTGCCTGTGCCGCGGGCAGAAGGGGCCTGGAAGGAGCGTTTCGCAACGGTGGCCCAGTGGTGTGACGACCTTTCTTTCATGCCCGTGCCTGCTACTGCCGAGGCTGCGCTTGCTTTGATCGATCAAACCATCGCTAAAGTGGAGGAAGAACGCTTGTGATCGCTGCGCTTACCGTTCCTAGCATCCCTGATTTCCAGTTCGCGCAGCCTTGGTGGCTGCTGCTGCTTGGCCTGATCCCCTTGATGCTCGTCATTCGTGGTGGACGTTCCGCGCGGCCAGCCATCCGCTTTCCCACCGTCTCCCTACTACGGGGCGTCGCCTCACCGGCGCGCGCGGGTTTTGGCTGGATGTGGTTCAGCCTCGTGCTTGCCGCCATCGTTTTCGGTATTGGCGCCCTCGCCCGTCCGCAAAAACTCCTCGCTACCGAAGAGGAAAAATCGGACGGCATCTCCATCATGCTGACCGTGGATGTGTCCCTCTCGATGCTTATTGAGGACTTCTTCATTGGTGGCCAACCCGTGAATCGTCTCACCGCCGCGAAGCGTGTGATGTCCGATTTCATTCAGGGGCGCAAATCCGACCGCATCGGTATCGTTGCCTTCGCAGGAGAGACCTACCTGCCGTGCCCGCTCACGCTCGATCGTGACTGGTTGATCAACAATCTTGACCGCGTGCAGACCCAACGTGTGGGCGATGGCACGGCCATCGGATCTGGCCTCGCTTCCGCCGCGAATCGGCTCAACAAAGAAAAGACCAAGAGCAAGGTCATCGTCCTGCTCACGGATGGTGCGAACAACTCCGGCCGCCTTTCTCCGCAGGATGCCGCGCGCCTCGGGGCCACCCTCGGCATCAAGATTTACACCATCGCCATCGGCACGCCCGGCATCCATGTCATTCCTGATCCGCGTCGCGGCACTTTCACGCCCGTGGGACAGCAATTATTCGATGAAAAGACGCTCAAAGAAGTCGCCACCATTGGCAGCGGCCAGTTCTACATGGCGCAGGATTTGAACTCCCTGGCCGAGGTCTTTTCCACCATCGATAAGCTGGAAAAGACCAAGATCGAGCGCCGCAAGTTCACAGAGGTGGAGGAACTTTTCCATTGGCCACTCTATGCGGCGGCAGCCTGCCTGTTGTTCGCGATGCTGCTATCCGTTCTTTTCCTTCAGACGGCTCCCGAGTCTTTGCCTGCCTGATGGAGTTCGTTTATCTTCAGCAAGCCATTGCAAAACCCCGTTGACGTTCGTCCTCCTCGTCCCACACTCCAAACGTCACGACAGGGGCGTCCCACCGCAGGGACTGAGACGGATCTTCCTCGATCCGAACCCTCCGAACCTGATGCGGGTCATGCCGCCGAAGGGAGCTCGCTCGGAGGATTCTCAGTTTCAGCGCGCAGCGCCCTATTCCACAGAGAACCGCGAACCGAGAACCATTCCCCCATGATCGCCGATCCCAAGACCTCCTTCGAGCCCCATTCCTCCGAGCAACTCCCCGCCTCCACCCGCGTCTATGTCGAGGGGCAGATCCACCAAGATGTCCGCGTCCCCATGCGCGAGATTGCTTTGAGCCCCACGAAGAGCTTCAATGGCCGCATCGAGGTCAATGACCCCGTGCGCGTCTATGACACCTCCGGCCCTTGGGGCGATCCCTCCTACCAAGGCACCGTCGAAGAAGGCCTGCCCGCCCTGCGCAAGAACTGGATCCTCTCCCGCAACGACGTCGAAGAATACACCGGCCGCGCCATCGAGCCCCGCGACAACGGCTACCTCACCGCCAACCACGCCGAATACGCCGCCGCGAAGCGCGAAGGCCTCCTCAGCCCCCTGAAGGCCCCCATCAACGCCCAGCGCAATCCCTTGAAGGCGAAGTCCGGCAAAGTCGTCACCCAGCTCGCCTACGCCCGCGCTGGCATCATCACCCCCGAGATGGAGTTCATCGCGATTCGCGAAAACATGCGCCGCGCCAAGATCGCCGAGCTGAAGCAGGACATCGTCCGCAACGACCTCGACAAGCAGCACGTCGGCTCCTCCCAAGTCCAGACCGACTACACGCCCGGCATCTTCCGCCGCTTCCCCCAGCGCATCCCTGCCGAAATCACCCCCGAGTTCGTCCGCAGCGAAGTCGCCGCCGGCCGCGCCATCATCCCCGCAAACATCAACCACCCCGAGCTCGAGCCGATGATCATCGGCCGGAACTTCCTCGTCAAAATCAACGCCAACATCGGCAACAGCGCCGTCGCCTCCAGCATCGAGGAAGAGGTCGAAAAGATGCGCTGGGCCACCAAGTGGGGTGCCGACACCGTCATGGACCTCTCCACCGGCAAGAACATCCACGCCACCCGTGAATGGATCCTCCGCAACTCGCCCGTGCCCATCGGCACCGTGCCCATTTATCAGGCGCTCGAAAAAGTGAACGGCAAGGCCGAGGACCTTACCTGGGAACTCTTCCGCGACACCCTCATCGAGCAGGCCGAGCAGGGCGTCGATTACTTCACCATCCACGCCGGCGTCCTCCTGCGCTTCGTCCCCATGACCGCCTCCCGCATGACCGGCATCGTCAGCCGCGGCGGCAGCATCATGGCCAAGTGGTGCCTCGCCCACCACAAGGAAAACTTCCTCTACACCCACTGGGACGACATCTGCGACATCATGGCCGCCTACGACGTCTCCTTCTCCATCGGCGACGGCCTTCGCCCCGGCAGCATCGCCGACGCCAATGACAAAGCCCAGTTCGGCGAGCTCGAAGTGCAGGGCGAACTCACCAAGCGTGCCTGGGCCAAAGGCGTCCAGGTCATGAACGAAGGCCCCGGCCACGTCCCCATGCACATGATCGAGGAAAACATGGCCAAGCAGCTCGAATGGTGCCACGAGGCCCCCTTCTACACCCTCGGGCCCCTCACCACCGACATCGCCCCCGGCTACGACCACATCACCAGCGGCATCGGCGCCGCCATGATCGGCTGGTATGGCTGCGCCATGCTCTGCTACGTCACGCCCAAGGAACACCTCGGCCTCCCCAACAAGGAAGACGTCAAAGCCGGCGTCATCACTTATAAGCTCGCCGCCCACGCCGCCGACCTTGCCAAAGGCCACCCCGGCGCCCAATACCGCGACAACGCCCTCTCCAAAGCCCGCTTCGAGTTCCGCTGGGAAGACCAGTTCAATCTCTCCCTCGACCCCGTCACCGCCCGCGAATACCACGACGAGACGCTGCCGCAAGACGGTGCCAAGTCCGCCCACTTCTGCTCCATGTGCGGCCCCCACTTCTGCTCCATGAAAATCACGGAAGACGTTCGCAAGTATGCCGCTGAACAAGCCATCTCCGAGGAAGAAGCGCTCCAGCGCGGCATGGAAGAGAAGTCGAAGGAGTTCGTGGAAGCAGGCGCGGAAGTGTATGCCACGGCATGATCTTCGATTAAATGCCACGTTTCCGCGACATCCTGACCCGGCATTCCCTGCCTGAAGCATGGGCGAAGTTCGAGAATCGTTTCCTCACCCCATGAGCGACCCCATGCAGCAGATCATCCAATCCAAGGACGCGGAACGCCGTCGTCTGCGGGAGCTGCCGTGGCTGGAGAAGCTGGACATGCTCACCAAGCTCCGCCAGCGCCACCTCTGGCTGCAATCCATGCGAAAGTCTGCCGCCCGCGCATCGGCCTGAATCATTCGAATTCTGCTCTCAGCCCCGAAGGCCCCCTCCAGCCGTTTCCTGGGCGTCCAGGCGGCTCCACCCGATGCTTCGCTTACTATGTTCAGTATGTCGGTTGCCAAAGCTCCCCGAAATCGACTAGAGTTCAGCCTAGCAGTTAGCCACCAACGCTACCGATGAAGCCCGTAAACCTTCTCAAAGCACCCTTTGGAAATGGCACATTTTCCCGCGTGCGCTCGGTGAGCTATCTTCAGTGGCAAGACGCCTTTGATGTCACCTTCGACGACGGCATCGCCTATCTCGAACCTCACTCCACCATTCGGAAGGCCAACAAGATCGCCCCCAAGCAACGGTGCGATCTGTGGAGCGAGATGAAGAGCTACGCAGCGGCTTCTTCGTCCACTACGACAACGGCCAAACAGCCGAAGTCTCCTGGGCCTTCATTCGCGAACTACCTCCGAAAGCTGCCAAGAAATGATGCGGTACGAATTCATCATCTACTGGAGCAAGACTGACGAAAGCTTCATCGCCGAGGTTCCCGAACTCCCCGGCTGCATGGCCGATGGAGCCACCTATGAGGAAGCCATCGCCAACGTGCAGACGGCCTCTCAGGAATGGATCGAGACCGCCAGATCCCTCGGACGCCCGATTCTCGAACCTAAAGGCAAGCTCGCTTATGCCTGAGTTTCAAGAGTGCCGGTATCGAAACCGAACAAGAGCTCACCGGGGAAGCTCTGCGCATCCTCTAGCAGAATCTGCCCCCACACAAAGTGGCTGCGGTTGTCGAATTGAGGCGGGTGGCTGGGTTAACTCGCTAAAGCTTTAGTGGCAGACAGGGGGAACTGATACGAGCCTTTGATCTCAGATGGCTACCTGTCCTTTCTCATCGCCGCGCACACTGGAAACAGAGTGGCCCTTTCTTGCCCCATTGTTTAGCCGGATTCCGCCAGAGCGCCTGAAGGAAATCGTCGGTGACATGCGCGATGCTGCCTTGGCTGAAGGCGAGGTGTTGGTGCATGAAGGAACCAAGCCCGAGCAGGTCTACCTGCTGGTAGAAGGGAGGCTAGGGGTTTACGTGCGGGATGGCTCTGAGCGGTTGACCCGCATCTGCGTGATCAGCGAGCCTGGAAGTCTGGTGGGCGAGCAAAACGTGCGCGAGGAGCGGCGCTTCGCGAGTGCCACAGTGATCGCCCTGACGGACTGCCGAATCTCTGCGATCCCGAGCGATGTTTTCAAAGTCTTACTGGCCGAGGATTCCACTGCTGTAGCCAAGTTGGAACAGGAGGGTAGGCGGCAAGTGTTTGAGAAGCTGCGACGCTTGTATGAAGAGGTGGCAGAACTGACATCGCTACAGACTGCGTCCGACCAATTGAAAACGCGACAGTATGAATCCGGGGCCGCGATTTATCGGCTAGGGGAGGCCGCCAGCAGTGCTTTTTTTGTGGTGTCGGGTCAAGTGGATCTGGTGCGTGCCTCCTGCACGGAACCGGATCAGACGGTGGGGGAGGGTTTGGTCTTTGGCGAGGAGGAGGCTGTATCCGGAGAGTTGCGGCAGCAAAACGCGCTGGCGGTAGGCGAGGTCGAAGTGCTGGAGATCGCAGCGCAGGTGTTGGTGGGTCGTGATAAGGCGGGTGGCACAGTCTTGAAGCAACTGTCCTTTGCGCACCGCCTGCCTCGTTTGGGCTATGCCTGTTCCTTTTCAGGTGAGGTAGAAGGACGGCGCTGCATGGTGACGGACTACCATCAGACAGATGGCCGCCGCGTGAGGGTGCGTTATTTTCCCGACGAACTGATGGTGGAGGCTAGCGCAGCGGAGAATGCCTCAGGCTTGCAGGAGATGGCGGGGCCGTGCCACCGGCTATCCTTCTTGCTGACAAGACCGGGAAACCGTTTGGCAGGCCTGACCGCTAGCCAAGACTGGCCAGGACTGCCAGAAGCCATGCTAGCGCTGCTCCGCGGCACGATGTTGGAGAACTGGCAAATCGATGCGCTGTGTTCGACGGGAGAGTGGCTGATGGAAGCAGCTTCTGAGCGGGTGAAAATGGGGAGCGAGGTGGTTTGTGCCTGCACCGGAGCCACGGTGACGCAACTGCGCCTAGCCGCGAGTCAAGTGCCGACGGTGGAAGCATTGATCCAAAAGACAGGTGCAGGCAGTGTGTGCGGGGGGTGTCGCTCCCGCTTGCCCCTACTGATGGGACTGGAGGAATCCATGCTCTGTCGCCTGAAAAAGGAACCTCTCTGTGAAGGAGTGATCCGTGCATGGCTGCTGCCGGTCTCAGGGGAGCACCTGCCACAGGCGCGATGCGGGCAGCACGTGCGAGTGGAAGCGCTGCTGGATGAGCGATGGGTCGGTAGGCCTTACACACTGACAGGATTCGGTCCGGAGAGTTACGAGTTGGGCGTTAAGATCGAAGACGGCGGGTTGTTTTCCAACTGGCTGCAATCAGCCGCCCAGGGATGTCTGGTGCGGGTTTCGAGACCGCAGGGCACCGTATGCCCAGAGGCTGAAGATTCGCGCCCGCTGGTGCATGTGGTGGCAGGTATCGGGGTGACGACGGCGGTTGCTTCTGCACGGAAGCTGGCGGGAAGTCGTCCACTGACGGTGCATTATGTCTATCGGCAGGCCTCGCAGGCGCCTTATCTCGAAGAATTGCGTGGTCTGAGGCAAAGTGGGCTTTTGGAATTGCATGAGCACTGCACCGGCTCTCAAGGACGGCCTCCTGCTGCGCATTGGCGCGCTTCCATCGCGGCTCTAGCTCCCTGTGAATTGTTGGTTTGCGGACCGCAATCATTCAATCAAGAAGTGATGCAGGCCTGCGCCGATATAGCAGGCGTCGCTGCAACTGCGGAGAGTTTTCTTCATGCGCAACGTGGGGAAGGCAGCGCTCCGAGGCCGGGAAGTTGGCGCATTCCCGGCTTCAAACCTACCTGGCCAGCGGGTGAAGCTCTGACGATCCAGGCGAAGATGCCCATCGATGTCGAGGCCACTCAGTTTCTTACCCAATATCATCATGAGCTGAAGCCCACATGTGAACTGGCCGCGCGGATCGAGGAAGTGAGGGCGGAAATCGCCGATACTGGGACTTGGACTCAGACTCCGGATGAGCTTGGCTTTGCCGCGCGTCTTGCTTGGCGAAATGCCGAACGCTGTGTTGGCCGATTGTATTGGAACGGTCTGCATCTGCGTGATTGCCGACACATGACGCGTGCGGAGGAGGTGGCCGAGGCGCTGTTTGATCATCTGCGCTTTGCCTATCATGGCGGAGATCTTCGCCCTGCCATCAGCGTCTTTGCTCCAGGTGAGCCTGGACGCCCAGGGCCACGCGTTTGGAATCCTCAACTGCTTCGTTATGCAGGCATTCGCCTCCGCACCGGCAAACAAATCGGTGACTCGGCCCAGAACGAACTCACACGGCGTATCATAAAACTCGGGTGGGAGCCTGCCGGCACGGATTTTGATCTGCTTCCATTGGTGGTGGAATTTCCTGGGGAAGAGCCGCAATTGTTCGAATTGCCGGAAGATTGTCGGCACGAGACCCTCATCCGTCATCCGCATCATCCGTGGCTGGCTGAAATGGGGCTGCGCTGGCATTGTGTGCCGGCGGTTAGTGACATGATGTTGGATGCAGGCGGCGTTCAGTATCGCATGGCGCCCTTTAATGGATGGTATCTCGATGCGGAGATCGCTGCGCGCAATTTTACCGACACCAATCGCTACAACCTGCTACCCAAGATCGCGGAGGCGATGGGTTTTGACCTTTCAAACGACCGCAATCTCTGGCGTGACAAGGCTCTTCTTTTGCTCAACGAGGCAGTGCTTCATTCATTTGATCGCGATGCCGTGAAGATCTCGGACCATCACTCCATCGGTCACGAGTTTCTGGAGTTCTGTCGCAATGAGCAGAAAGCTGGTCGTGAGCCTCATGGAAAATGGATGTGGCTGGTGCCTCCTGTGAGTGCTTCCACCAGCGTTCTCTACCAAGAGCCTTTCCGGGATGTCGCACTGAAGCCAGCTTTTCGTTACCAAAAACCCGTCTGGTTTGGACGGGAGCTTTGATGATTGTATCCGCGGCTTTATGAGAGCTGAGGTGCTCGCTGCAGCGGCCATGTGATGCTTAGAGCAGTGCAAAGTCTGCGATTCGCGTGATGCGAAAGCCTGCTTAACAAGACTGTTTATCTTGTGCAGCCATTTCGAGCACAGCGATGGTGCTTTGCACATTCGTGTCGAGGTCGAGAGGTTCGCGCGTGCACACAGAATGCGGACGATTCAGTCGCCAATGTTGGATCAAGCGTTCTAGGGTGTCCGAATCCCGCGGATCATCGAGCACGTGGCCGTTCATGCCTGGCTCAATCCACTCGGCTGCACCGTTCATGACGGTCGTGATGACGGGGAGTCCAGAAGCGAGTGCTTCACTGACTACATTGGAACAGGGCTCGTAGATGGGCAGGAAGGTCAGGAGGTCCGCTGCTGCATAAACGGTCTCGACATCCGTTAGAGGCCCGGTGAGCACGACATTCGGAGGCAGAGGGATGCGGATGCGGTCACGCGTTGTCACAAGCAGTTTGAGGTTCGTATCATGGCGATGAAGGTTCATGTAATGCAGAAGCCACGGAAGCCCTTTGCGCTCCCAGCCAGATCCCACAAAAGCCAGCACGAAATCCTCCGCATGCAGGCCAAAGCGGACTCGTGAGGCCTTGCGATCTGCTTTTTGAAAACGGGAGACCTCCACGCCATTGCGCACGAGGTGAATGCGGTCCTGTGGAAAGGCAGGAAAGTGTCGCGCGATTTCCCTGCGCACCATCTGTGAGTTCACAATGATGCGTCGCGTGTGCACTGGATCAAAAGTCTGTGCTTCCAATGCCATCATCTTCCGGTGAAAGCTGCCGCGGCCGATAAAGGGCTTCTTCCACCAAGGAGCAAACTGCCGCCGCCGCTCCAGCCACACACGATGCAGGCCATCACCAGCACGATAGACATCCTGCTGCAGGGTGCGTTCGAGGCTCAACACGCTGTCGAAGGGCTCGGTCTTGAGGAGCTTTTTCACAGCTTCGGCAAAACGCCACGCGCGTTTCGCACGGCTGCCGCCCGCCTTGACGGTATGAAAAATCACGCCCTGCGACTGTTCCTGCCAAGCTTCGGCGTAGAGATGAACTTCGTGCCCGGCCGCCACTAGAGCTGCTAGCAGGCGCCGGAGGTACAGCTCTGCGCCTCCTGTGGCGGAAAATTGGCGGCGGATGAGGGCAAGACGCATGGTGGCGGGGATTACGCTGCGTTGGCTATGCGCCAAGTTTCGAATTGTTCCTTCGTCGTGCGGAAGATGGCGGCGCAGCGAGGGCAGGTGACTTGTGCCATACCGTCCTCAAAAATATGATCGAGGTCCTCCTTGGGCAATCGATAGATGATGGGAAGCAGGCGCTCCATGCTGCAGCCGCACTCGAACTGGTAACCGCGTGTCTCGAGGAGTGTAAGGGTCTCGTTTTGCTCAATCTCGAGCACATTTTCGAGCTGTATCTCGCTGAGCCAGATCTCATCGCAGTCCGGCTCGGCGGAGATCTGCACGAACTCTTCATCCGGCAGGCGGAAGAGTCGTGTGCGACGCTGCTCGCTGGTGGTGTAAAACTCCTCCACGCCGCGGAATATATCGGAACCATGGAATTCAATCATGCTCTGCCGCGTGGGATGATTCGGCCGCGTGGTCTGCGCGATGAAAAGGGCCTCACCATCCTGCTTCACATCTTCCGTGAAGATGCGTCCGGTGACGCGACCCGGCTGCGTGCTGCTTGTGCTGCCGGTGACGAAGAGATTTGCCCGCTGCGGCTCCTTCATGTGAACCGTCCATGCTACCGTCTCATCATGCGGACGCGAGCACAGGTGCAGCGTGAGCGCAGCCAAAGAATCCTTCAAAAGGTCATCGAGCTTCTCCTTCTGCTGGATGCCATGCTGCATAAGGTGCAAGTAGTAGTCGATATACAGCGGCTGGAACTTTCCCCGCACCAGAAGTGCGTTTCGTCCCCGCACAAAGTAAGAGTAGAGGGTGATGACGGAGAGTTCAGGTGATGGCAGGGCGGACATGAGCAGAAGCTAAGAGCAAAGGGCGGCAACTCGCGCAACAGGTCAAAAAAAATGCTAAAGGAGCCAAGCAAGCCCTTGTAGGCTCTCTTGACTCCTTTTTGACTTCAAACCGAAGGCTAGTGGTCCACTGACTTACTTTGTGAGCCGATACAGCTTGTCTTGTGTGCGGACGAACAGACTGCTGTCGCTTACTGAGACGCTGGCGCGGACGCTTTCGGCGTTGCCATTGGGTTTGGAGCCATTGCCCATTTCGTTCACGGAGAGCAGTTCAAACTGATCACAGTTGGCCTTGGCCACATAGACCTCACCCCAGAAGTTAATGCAATACACTTTGTCGTCCGCTACGGTTGGGCTGCTCTCAAATTTGGTCTTGCCACCGAGTTCGCCGGTCCACAGCACCTTGCCCGTTTTGGGTTCGAGGCAGCTCAGTAGTTTCTTGCCACCATCGAGGACATAGAATTTGCCTTTGTAGAAGGCCGGTGTGGGCACATCGCTGGTCACACCCTTCGGCTCGGTTTGCCAGACGGGCTGGGTTTCACCTTTTGCATCCAGTGGCATGGCAAACACAGGCGAGTTCTTCGGCGCGCAGACGAGGGCAATGCCATCCCCGACGACGGGCGAGGGCACGAGGCGGAAGAATTTGTTGTAGCCATCGCCCGGTGGATTCCATGTGGCGATACGAGAGAGTTCCTTGCCAGAGGCGGCTTCGTGAATGGTGAGCGTATCACCTCCAGAGATCAGCATGAGACGCTGATCTTTGTAAGTTGTGAAGACTGGGCTGCTGAAAGCTTCAAGCGACTCAACGCTGGCCAGACTGGGGCGAATGTGCTTCCAGATGTCCTTCCCGGTGGCTGGGTCGATGGCGAGGATATAGCTGCTCAGGTCCTTGCCCGGTGTGCCTTTTTCGAATTTGTCTTGGAACTTGAAGAGCTCATTGCGTTGAAGCACTTGGATGTAGAGCTTGCCACTGTCGATCGTGGGGCTGCTGCCATAGGTCCACTGAGTGGCAAAGGCGCCATGCGTCTCTTTGAAATCCCGCTTCCACACGATTTTGCCGCTGAAATCACACGCAGCGGCGATGGCATTGGCAAACAGGAAGTAAACGCGGTCTCCATCCGTGGCCGCGGAAGGGCTAGCGAGGTTGCTCTTGTCGTCCCACTGCACCTCATCGCCTTCGGATAGAGTCGTTCGCCACTTTTCTTTACCGGTCTGCTTGTCGTAGCAAAGGCCGACAAGCTTTTTCTCTGCCACGATAGGTGCGGTGATGAAGATGTTGTCTCCCCAGATTACCGGCACCGAGGCCGCGATGCCCGGCACATCTGTTACCCACTTCACGCCTTCCTTCGTGCTAAATTTGGAGGGAAGCCCCGTTTCGCTCGAAGATCCATCTTGGTTTGGTCCGCGCCAGTTGGGCCAGTTTTCAGCACAAGCGAAGGAAGTAAGCAAAACAAGAGCAAGGAGGGTGGCGGTCGTTTTCATGAGTGGAAATGCAGAGAAATCAAAACGGGCGATGAAGTCGAATTGTTTTCGTATTTTGGATTGAAGTCTCTTCTTAATCAGCGGCCGCCGACTTTTTGCACGCGGCTGAGTAAGAACTTGGCGAGCACATCATCGTATTTTTCACTGAGTTTGACGCGCTGGTAGTCGATGGCCGTTTGGCGGACCAGGTCGTCGAGTTCTTGGAGGTAGGTTTTGACAGCTTCGCGGTAGTTGCGCTGAATCAGGCTCGGATCCGCGAGCAGGCCTTCGCCTCCTTCAAGGTCGATGAAACGCGCGGGGCGGTCAAAATTAAAGTCGAGTTCTTGTTGATCGAGCAGGTGGAAAAGAGCCACGTCGTGCTTCCGAAATCGCAGGTGCTGGAGGGCGCTTTTCAGCTCGGCAGGAGGCACGAATAGGTCACTGAAGACGATGACGAGGGCACGTTGGCGAATACGCTCGGCGGCATCGTGCAGTGCCGTGAGCAGTGTGGTGCCGCCGACAGGTTGAATGGCCCCCATTTGATCCAAAACGAGACCGAGATGGCTCGCGCCGCGTTTGGCAGGGATTTCGACGGTTTTCTCCGCAAGCGACCAAAGACCCACGGCATCGCCTTGCTGAGCGGCGAGGTAACCGAGCGTGCCGGCGAGCTTTTTGGCGTAGTCGAAACGACTCGTGGCGCTGCCCGCAGGCGTGTAGCTCATGCTGCCACTGGTATCGATAAGCAGACAAAGACGCAGGTTGGTGTCGGCTTCGAATTCCTTGATGTAAAAGCGATCGCTGCGGCCCCAAGTGCGCCAGTCGAGTCGGCGTGTGTCATCTCCGGGAACGTATTTGCGGTATTGGGCGAATTCGAGTGAGGAACCTCGAACGGGGCTGCGGTGCTTTCCAGAGACGCTGCCGAGCATGGCTTGCCTAGCGTTGAGAGGAAGCGCCATGAGGCGTGCCAAGACCGAGGGGTCGAGGAAGGATCGAGTGGAATCAGCCATGAAGGAACCGTTCAATATTGATCCTAGTTGTTGCTTTTGTCCTCGATGAAAAATGGGTACTTTTTTGGCCGCCAGTCCTCAAAAAGGATGATTGCCATGCAAGACCCCCTACGTGCCATGCTTTCTATTCTCCACCTATGCGTTCCCTGATCTGTCTCGCCCTATCCGCTGTCACCGCTCTTGCTGGGGACACGCACAAGCTCGTTCGAGTGTATGAAAAAATCGCCACAGAGCGTCCCATTGCTGTCGTGATTCCAGATGATGGCACTCAGCGCCAGTTTTTGGTGCTCCAGCGAGGCAAAATCCTGCTATTGCCATCTGATTCGAATGCCGCCGAGGCAAAAACCTTCCTCGACCTGAGCCCTCGTGGCATGGAGGCCAAGGACGGCCTCTTTGAAGAGGGACTCAACGGTCTCGCCTTCCATCCGAAGTTCAAGGATAACGGCCTTTTCTATCTTTGCTACACCATGCAGAAGCCGAAGCGCATCATCGTCACTGAGATGAAAGCCAATGGTGATATGGCCGACGAGAAAACGGAGCGTGTGCTGCTAGAGATCCCCATGGTGAATTGGAACCACCACGGCGGTAACATTCTGTTTGGTCCCGATGGCTATCTTTACATGGGCATGGGCGACAACTCGAAGCGCAACGGAGAACTGAAAATGTCGCAACTCAACGCGACGCTCTACGGCAAGATTCTCCGCATCGATGTGAACAGTCGCGAGTATGCGAATGCGTATGGGATTCCGGCTGACAATCCGTATGCCAATGGCGTAAACGCGTTGCCGCAGATCTATGCGAATGGCATCCGTAATCCTTGGGGGCTTAGCTTTGATGCCAAAGGCCGACTTTGGTGCGCGGACGTGGGTCAGGACTTGTTTGAGGAGATCAACTGGATCACCAACGGCGGTAATTACGGCTGGCACTACCGCGAAGGCCCAGGTCCCTTCCCGCTGAACACCGACACTCCAGCAGCCAACGCCAAGTTCATCGAGCCCGTCTTCAGTTACAATCATGGGGAAGGCCTGAGCATCACTGGTGGTTATGTGTACACAGGTGCCGAGCTTCCCGAGCTCACGAATGCTTACATTTATGGCGACTTTGTTCTCGGTAAGGTCTGGGCCTTGAAGACCGATGACAGCGGAAAGGTTCTTGGCAATTCTCTGCTATTTACCAGTCCGCAAACCCCACCTGCCGATCCGAAGAAGAAGCCCACGGTGATGATTAAGCCCACCGCTTTCTGTCCCGCTGCCAGCGGAGATATTCTTGTCCTCGACTGGAATGGTGGCATCTACAAGATCGCGAAGTAATCGCGTTTCATCATGCCTGCGCACGCCGAGCAGTTCAGCATCACCACCCGAGGAAAGGGTACTTACGAGATCACTGAACGCTGCCGGCAGGTCATCCGTGTTAGCGGTATCCGCACAGGCAGTGCTACGATTATGGTCAAGCACACCAGTGCGAGCTTACTGATTTTTGAAAATGCAGATCCCTCAGCGCGCACGGATTTGCATGCCTTCTTCGACCATCTGGTGCCGGAAGACACAGCCTACTTCGTGCACACGCATGAGGGCTCGGATGACATGCCTAGCCATTTGCGCATGGCACTCACGCGCACCTCAGAGGTCGTGCCTGTGATGAATGGGTGTCTGACGCTCGGCACTTGGCAGGGGATTTATCTGTTTGAGCACCGTCGAGCGCCGCACACGCGTGAGATTGTCGTTAGTGTTGTAGGTGACTAACGAAAAGCGCAAGACATGCCTTGGCTTTTGCGAGAAAGCCAATGATGTGTTTAATCACTCGCCCGGCATCTTCTCTGTCGGCCAAGTCTCCACCCAAGGAAGTCCGTAGGCGTTGAGATCAGCCATGAAGGGATCAGGATTGAGTTGTTCGACATTCCAGACACCGGGTTGGCAGTACTCTGCGGGATTTGTGAGGAGTTGACGGGCGGCGATCATGGCTGGAACACCGGTGGTGTAGCTGACCCCCTGTGAGTTGGTCTCCTTATAGCACTCCTGATGGTCACAGATGTTGTAAACGTAGTAGCGCTTCGGCTGACCGTCCTTGCCAGTGCCTTCGATCCAGTTGCCGATGCAGGTCTTACCCTTGGTGTCTGGGCCTAGCGTGCCAGGTTCCGGCAGCAGTGTCTTGAGGAATTCGATGGGAATGATGTCCACGCCCTTGTGCTTCACAGGATGGATGCCTGTCATACCAACATTCACCAGCACTTCCATGTGCTTGATGTAGGCGTCGCCAAAGGTCATCCAGAAGCGCGCCCGGCGCATCGGGATGTTTTTCGTGAGGCTTTCCAATTCTTCGTGGTAGAGGCAGTAGATGTTTTTCGGGCCGATGCCTTCAGGGAAAGGGAAACTCCGTTTGATTTCGAGTGGCTTCGTTTCGACCCACGCACCATTTTCCCAGAAACGGCCATTTGCGGTGACTTCGCGGAGGTTGATCTCGGGATTGAAATTCGTGGCGAACGCCTTGCCGTGATCGCCTGCGTTGCAGTCGATGATGTCGAGTGTATCGATCTTGCTGAAGTGATGCTTCAACGCGTAGGCTGTATAAACATTGGTTACACCCGGATCGAAGCCGCAGCCTAGCAGTGCCGTGAGGCCAGCATTTTTGAATTTGTCCTGATAGGCCCACTGCCAGTGGTATTCGAACTTCGCCACATCACGCGGTTCGTAGTTCGCGGTATCGATGTAATGCACGCCGGCTTCTAGGCAGGCGTCCATAATCGTGAGGTCTTGATAAGGCAGCGCCACGTTGATGACTGCCTCAGGCTTGAAGCTCTTCAGCAGCTTCACAAGCTCCGGTACATTGTCTGCATCGACACCCGCCGTCTGAATGGGGCGTTTCAGTTCGGCGGCGATGCCATCGCACTTCGATTTCGTGCGGCTGGCCAGCATGATCTCACCGAAAACCTCGGGAAGCTGAGCGCATTTGTGGCTGACGACTCGGCCGACGCCGCCGGCACCGATGATAAGGACACGATGAGACATGATGTGAAGTAAGATATGATTCGAGATGTGTGAATCAAGGTCGCGAGTCTAGCTGGCAAGCGGGGAATGCAAGTGACGGCGTAATGTGTGCTATTTTTCTACAACTGAGATTCCGAGGCATATTCACGCGCCGAGAGACGCGTAATAGCGAGCAAGACGCCGAGCGTGCTCGTCATATGCAGCTTCGAACAGTTGCGTGGCTTTGTCTTGGCCGACAACGGCGCCGGCGGTGAGCACCTTGGGAGGTTGTCCGGCCAAGGTGAGCAACTGTGCCACTTCCGCCTTGAGGGCATTCACCAACAGGCAGCCGCCGATGGTGCTGCCTGGAGCTACGGGTGTTTCAAGGCCGTCGATTTGCACCATAGCGTCCCCGACAGGTGCACCGGTGTCGAGCACGATATCAGCGAAGTCCTGCAATTTCTTTCCGTCTCTATGGCGGCTATTGCAGGCGTGGCTGTGCATAGCGCTGATGATGGCAATCACCTTCACGCCACGTTTCTGAAACTCTTCTGCCATTTCCACAGGAACAACATTGCAGCCGCTGCTGGAGATGACGAGTGCACTGTCTCCCAGCTGAAGGTCGAAATTTCGCAGAATGCGAGCAGCGAGGCCGCTCACATTTTCAAGGAACATCGCCTGTCGTTGGCCATTGGCTCCCACCACAAGATTATGAAACGTAAGAGACAGCTCCACGATGGGATTGAAGCCCGGAAAGGAGCCATAGCGCGGCCACATTTCCTCGACAAGGATGCGGCTGTGTCCAGAGCCGAAGACATGGACCATTTGCCCATCTAGGATGGTTTTCGCGCAGAGTGCAGCAGATTGTTGGATGAGTGGCAGCTGCTCGCGAACGCGCTGGAGCAGGTTTTGGCTGGCATCGAGATAGTGAAGGGCAGGGGACATGGAGTTTTGAGGGTAGAACGAGCCCGCGTGCTGTCACCTTCGTGGTGCAGAATTACCAAAACGGAGCCCGGATCAGGCATCAAACAATCGTTGAGTGACCGTTATCGGCCTGAGAGGCGTCCCCAGAAGCTTTTGCGCTTGGCTGGCGAGGCTTTGGCTTGTTCAGTGTTGGAGCGCGGCGTCTTTTGGCCCTGAGAAGCGTTTTCGGGACGGCCGTGCTGCTCGTTTGCGTGGCGTTGCGGGTGCCTAGAGCGCTGTTGTTGGTGACGGCGCTCGGGCCTTTCGACTTCGAAGGATTGCGGTGAGGCTTTGTAGTCGAAATTTTCCGCACGCTTCCGCGTGATGCCCCGGCCGATGAATCGCTCCAAACGGCGCAAATCATCCATTTCATCGGATGAGACGAAGCTGATGGCATCGCCGATGGCTTGTGCGCGGCCAGTGCGGCCGATGCGATGAACGTAATCTTCGACGACGTGTGGAAAGTCGAAATTGATGACGTGGGATATGCCGTCCACGTCAATGCCGCGCGCGGCGATGTCGGTGGCGACGAGCACTCGGACGCGACCGGCCTTAAAATCATCGAGAGCTTTCAAACGCTGATTTTGCGATCGGTTGGCATGCAGCGTGGCGCAGCGTACGCCGGTTTGCTCAAGCTTGCGGGCGATTTTATCAGCTCCATGTTTGGTGCGGCTGAAGACGAGCACCATTTGCAGGGCATCATCCTTCAGCAGGTGAGAGAGCAACGAGAGCTTCAAATGCTTCGGTAGCTCGTAAATGTGCTGCGTGACAGTTTCGGCGGGGTTTGAGCGCTTTCCGATCTGCACGATTTTGGGCGAGTGCTGGAACTCATGCGTGAGCGACTCGATCTCCTTGGACAGGGTGGCAGAGAAAAGTAGAGTTTGTCGCTTTTTTGGCAGTTGCTGCACGATTCGGCGGATGTCCGGAAGGAAGCCCATGTCGAGCATACGGTCCGCTTCGTCTAGGACGAGGTATTCAAGCTTGGAGAAATCCGCGCAGCGTTGTCCCATGAGGTCGAGAAGGCGTCCTGGGCAGGCAATGACGACTTCGCTGCCGGCACGCAGCGCATCCTTTTGCGGTTTTTCACCCACGCCCCCAAACACACGTGCGATTTTCAGCGGAAGATGTTTGGCATAGGCGAGAACGTTCTCTTCGATCTGGGCCACGAGTTCGCGGGTGGGAGCGATAACGAGGACACGCGTGTGGCTGCGCTGGCCGGTGTGGAGGGGTTTTTGGGTGAGTTGGGTCAAAATCGGCAACGTAAAGGCCGCGGTCTTTCCGGTGCCCGTTTGCGCGATACCGATCACATCGCTGCCGGAGAGCACGGCGGGGATGGCTGCCGCCTGGATCGGTGTAGGCTCGGTATAACCGGCGTCTTGAATGGCGGAGAGAATGGACGGCGCAAGACCGAGACTTTGAAAAGGCATTTATGCCCATAAGCCACGAGTGAGCAGATGCGAGCGGTTAAACCGTTCTTGTTCAGGCCATGATGTCCGTCACCACATGGCCTGCGACATCGGTGAGGCGAAAATCGCGGCCTGCGTAGCGGTAGGTCAGGCGCTCGTGGTTCATGCCGAGCAGGTGCAGAATGGTGGCATGCAGGTCGTGGATGTGAACCTTGTTTTCCGCTGCATAGTAACCGTAGTCATCGGTGGCTCCATACGCCATGCCACCTTTCACGCCGCCACCGGCCATCCACATAGTGAATCCGTGGGGGTTGTGGTCGCGGCCGTCTGTTCCCTGTGCCACGGGCGTGCGACCGAATTCACCACCCCATAACACGAGAGTGTCGTCCAGCAGGCCACGGGCACGCAAATCACGGAGAAGACCGGCGATGGGCTTGTCCACCTCTGCGGCGTTTTTGGTATGGCCTTTGAGTAGATCTCCATGTTGATCCCACTGCACGAAGCTGTCGCTGTGCGTAACTTGGATGAAACGCACGCCGCGCTCGGCAAAGCGGCGTGCCATAAGGCATTGACGGCCAAAATTCGCCGTCATGGGATCGTCGAGGCCGTAGAGTTTCTTGGTGGCTTCGGTCTCGCCTTCGATGCCCTGTATCTCCGGCATGCTGCTCTGCATGCGGAAGGCAAGTTCGAAGGACTCAATGCGGGCTTCGAGAGCGGCGTTAGTGCCAGCGGTTTCGAGATGACGATGATTCAGATCAGAGGCAAGGTCGAGCTGCATTCGCTGCAACGATGTGGGCGTGCGAGTATTCTGGATGTGACGCACGACGGCTTGTTCGGCGCTGACACTAGCATTGCCCAGGGGTGTGCCTTGGCACCACGCAGGAAGAAAGGCACTGCCCCAGTTGTTCACGCCTCCATGGGCCAGCGTAGGACAAATGGTCAGGAAAGCGGGTAGGTCCGTGTTCTCCGTACCGAGACCGTAGCTGACCCACGCTCCCATGCTTGGGCGAACAAAGGTGTCGCTGCCGGTGTGGAGTTTCAGCAAGGCACCGCCATGGGCGGGATTCGTGCCATGCATGGAGCGGATGACACACAATTCATCTACACACTGCCCCACATGAGGAAAAAGATCACTGACGGGCAGGCCACTTTGACCATACTGACGAAATTTCCACGGTGAGCGGAGTAGGTTGCCCGTCTTGGCAAAGGTCACGCGTGGCAGGGCGAAAGGTGGTGGCTTTCCATGGTCGCGGTCGAGTAGCGGTTTCGGATCAAAAGTGTCCACTTGGGAAGGCCCGCCCTTCATCAGCAGGAAAATGACGCGTTTTGCTTTTGCTGGGAAGTGGGGCTGCTTGGCCGTGAGCGGGTTGACTGAGGCCGCAGAGACTTCGGAGTCGAGCAATCCATGCAGTGCTAGCATGCCAAAGCCCGCGCAGGAATGGCGCAGCATCTCGCGACGGCTGGATGGAGCAATGGCTTGCATGGTGCGTATTCATACGGCGCGCCGACATGACGCTTTTCAAGAGCAAGGCGGGCTCCTACGATGGAGAATGACTTATTTCGTTCTTAGTACTGTGTGGCTGGCATGTGCCCTTGTGCTTTGTTCGTGCCGCAGCATCGGTTTTTACTCGCAGGCGATGCGTGGTCAGGCGGAGATTTGGCGACGACAGCGCCCGGTGGAGGTTGTTTTGGCCGATCCGGCGGAAAAAGAGGCGGTAAAGGTTAAGCTACGGTTGGCTCTCGAACTGCGAAATTATGCAAAAAATACTCTAAAGCTGCCCGCAGAGAGTTTCGGCACCTATTCGGACCTGAAGCGACCGTATGTGGTCTGGGTGGTGTATGCTGCAGAGCCATTCAGCGTGGAGCCAAGGCAGTGGTGGTATCCATTTGTGGGCCGTCTGGCTTACCGGGGATTCTTCGATCAAGAAGACGCTCGCGAGGAGGTGCAGTTACTGAAGGCATCGGGGTATGATGTTTTCGCCGCAGGCGTTGAGGCCTACTCCACGCTTGGCATTTTCAAAGACCCGCTGCTCAACACCTGCATCTACCGCAGCGAGGCGGAGTTGGCCGAGCTCGTGTTTCATGAATTAACCCATGAACGGCTGTTCATTCCCGGTGACACGGATTTCAATGAAGCCTTTGCCACCGCCAATGCCGAGTCGGCCGTGCGGTGCTGGCTGCGATCCAAGAGACGGCTGGCTGAACTGATGGCCTATGAAGTACATCTGAAACAGGAGCGTGCCTACATCACACAGGCCCTTTGCGCACGGGCCGAACTCAAAAGGCTCTATGCTACCCCAGGGTGCACACTGGAGCAAAAAATGGCGGTTCTTGCCCACCTGCAAAATCGGCTGGCTGCGATGGGGGTGAAAGACAAGAACGTGGGAGCGAAAAGTGGCGCGGCTGGGAAAATCACCTGGAACAATGCACGGCTAAATACCCTAGCTACCTACTATGACCTTGTGCCTGGCTTTGAACGGCTCCTGCGCGAGAGCGGAGGTGACTGGGAAACGTTTTATGTCTCGGTCGAAAAGCTCAAACTGCTGAGCAATCCAGAGCGGCGGCGTATCCTAATGAACGAACGTTTTTGACCGGGTTGCTCAATGATTCAGCCACAAGATATGAGCCCCGGGGTTGTGCTTGTCCGACGAAAAGCGGCCGCCATACCGCTGTGCAAAGCCACGAAGCAGCGTAACCGTTAAGCCGGAGAGCACGGAGCGCCCGGTGCTCGCACCCCAGCCGTGAATGATCTTCACCCCGCTGTGGCCGTGCAGCATGGCTTGATTGACCGCACGGATGATTTTCTCCCGCGCCTCGTCCCACCTTTCACCGCTGTGAGCTACGTCCACCTCAAGCAGGCCTTGGAAAATCATGCCACGTACCTCTGTGCCGCACTTGGGGCAGGTGCGGTTCGAGCTGGGATCGAGCGGAAACTCACAATGAGGACATTCCATGTCGGATTCATGGAAGAAAAGCCTTTGACGTCCACTTTTCACTCTGCTCCGCAGTCAGGAACTTTTACCCCTCTCAGACGAATCAGGGCATTTTTTCCTTGTCGGGGCGAAAGGCGGCCCCTAAAACACGCGCTCTTCCATAATCCCCAAAGTCAGACACACACCAACCACACCTCAAAGCAATTCTATGAGCAGCGAAAACAATCGAACTAGACTCCTCTGGGCCGGATTCATGGCCATCCTCGCCGCCGGCGTCGGCTTCGCCTTGCGCAACGGTCTCACTGGAGAGTGGAAGACACTCTTCGGATTTACGGACGGCCAAGTCGGCCTCATCGGCGGTGCAGGCTTTTCGGGCTTCTGCTTCGGCATCATCTTCGGCGGTATTGTGGTGGACAAAATTGGTTACGGAAAACTCGTGACAACGGCGTTCTTTCTCCATGTGCTCTCTGCCATCGTCACCCTGTCCCCGGTGCCCGATGTGAGCCAGGCCACCGCCTTTAACCTGCTTTTCTGCGGTTCCTTTATCTTTGCACTGGCGAACGGCACCCTAGAAGCCGTGGCTAATCCTCTGATCGCGACCATTTATCCTCAAAACCGCACCCACTACCTCAACATCCTGCACGCGAGCTGGCCGGCCGGCATGATCCTCGGGGCGCTCATCACGCTTTTCCTGGGCGACACGCTCTCGTGGAAAGTGAAGCTCGGCCTCTACCTCATCCCAACCGCGATTTACGGGCTGCTGTTCTTTGGCCAGAAATTCCCGCAATCGGAAGCCTCCTCGAAGGGGCTCTCCCTCGGCCAGATGATCAAGGATGTTGGCATCCTGGGGGCCAGCGTCGTCGGCATCTTGCTCTTCCTCTTCGTCCGAGATTCGCTGGGCGGCATCCTTGGCGGCCTGACTGGCAATGAGTTCTTTGCATCTCAGGCATGGAAGATCATTGCAGCGGTGGTTGGCGTTGGCTTTGTGGCCTGGGTCGCTATCATCACTCAATTCGCACTGGGGCACTGGCTGATCTTCGTGCTCTTCATCACGCACGCCATCATCGGCTCGCTCGAACTCGGCACTGACTCGTGGATCGAAAACATCAACGGAACGATCCTGACTCCGAAGCAGGGAACCATCCTCTTCATCTTCGCTTCTGCGATGATGTTCGCGCTGCGCTTCAGCAGCCACTGGATCGAGTCGAAGCTCAAGCTCTCCCCGATCGCGATCCTCTTCACCTGCTCCATCTTTGCGATCATCGGCCTGCTGTCCTGCTCATCCGTGACCACCCTCACCTTCGCCTTCGGCGCAGTGCTGCTGTACAGCATCGGCAAAACCTTCTTCTGGCCAACCATGCTCGCTGTGGTCGGTGACCGTTTCCCGCGCTCGGGCGCGGTGGCGATGTCTATCATGGGTGGTATCGGCATGCTCTCTGTCGGGCAAATCGGTGGCCCTGGACTTGGCTACGCCAAGGACCGGTTTACGGCTGAGCATTTGGAGACGACTGGCCAAAAGGCGGTGCTTGAAGCCAACAAGGCGGAAAAGCCGTCCGGCTTGCTGGGTATCTTCAAGGAAGTCCCGGCTCTCGACGGTGCCAAACTCCAGGCGGCGATTAAGCTGGCCGAGAAGGAGAAGCACGACAATGTGGCACCCGACAAATCTGCGCTTACGGCCGAACAAAAAGCGATCGTCGAAGCGAGCATCGCTGGAAGCAGAAAAACGTTGAAGGCCGACGCCCTCCTCCCGGCCGGAATGGCGATCATTTACCTGCTGCTGCTGCTCTACTTCAAGACCATCGGTGGCTACCGCCCGCTTAAGATCGACGAAGCAGCGTAAAACACCTGTTTGCCTCCGAGCGGCGTCCCCAGTGGGACGCCGCTTCTTTTTTGTCCGATGGTTCTCCCAGAGTG
>JAFMIR010000020.1 GCA_017853885.1 Prosthecobacter sp. | reverse complement strand
CCACCTGGCACTTCAAATGATTGGGGGTTTTGTTGGACTTGATACCCCTGACGGCGCAGTGATTCATAAACCCGCACCGTATCTTGATTCACGGTGCTGGCGCTTTGCACGTTCAGTCCGCGTTTCAAGGCTTCGTCCACAAGCACTTGATACATGCGTGTGTCATAGCCTTTCCCACGTTGCTCCGCCGACAGGTTTTCATCACTGATCCGCAAATTATTTCCAAGCACACGCCCGCTGACAGTCCCGCCTTCAAAAACGGCTTGGAGCCAGTCGCCACGCTGCGATACCTCTACTACCCCGCCCGCCCCTGCACCGGCGGCTGCCGTCGGGGGCGGCACTGCCATTGCAGTGCCCGTTTGCACGGCGGCAGGGGCGGCGGTAATGGGGGCAGATGGTAAAACTGCTGCGCTCGACTCCGCTACGCCACCCGCCACGTCACCCGCCTCCGGCGTGGCCGCTGGTGCTGGTGCTGGTGCTGTTGGTGTGTTTGGCTGTTCCGAATTCATTCAAGGCGTTTAAGCTGCTAGTGTCGGGTTAGGGCCAAGTAAGGCCTCAAATAAGCCGCCTCAATTGTGGCCGGAGTCTTGCGCCTCTTATGGAACTGTGTATGAACCACCTCCCCCGGAGAATTTTCAGAATCCCTTCTTGAAAAAGCTCCATTTATTAACCAAACTTAATTAAATTCAGTACTCATGTCAGACCTCATCATCGCTCAGGTCATCGGCCGCGAAATCATCGACTCCCGCGGCAATCCTACTGTTGAAGTTGATGTCCTCCTCGATGGTGGAGCAGTTGGCCGCGCAGCCGTTCCCTCCGGTGCCTCCACCGGCGAACACGAGGCACTTGAACTGCGTGACGGCGACAAGAAGCGCTTCCTCGGCAAAGGCGTGAAGAAAGCTGTTGCCGCCGTGAACGGCGCCATCGCTGACGCGCTCGTTGGTTGCGATGCCACCGATCAGGTGGGTCTCGACAAAGCCATGCTAGCCATCGATGGCACACCCACGAAGTCGAAGCTCGGTGCGAATGCCATCCTCGGCGCCTCACTTGCCATCGCCAAGGCCGCCGCCACCGCTATGGGGCAGCCTCTTTACAAATACGTCGGCGGCCCAAACGCCAAGGTGCTTCCGGTGCCGATGATGAACATCATCAATGGGGGGGCCCACTCCGATGCGCCAATCGACTTCCAAGAGTTCATGATCATGCCCGTCGGCGCACCAACCTTCTCGGAAGCTCTTCGTTATGGCGCGGAAGTGTTCCACTCGCTCAAAAAGATCCTGCATGACCTTGGCCTCAACACCGCGGTCGGCGACGAAGGAGGTTTTGCCCCCACGCTGAAGAGCGCTGACCACGCGCTGGAAGTGATCTCTCAGGCTGTCGAGAAGGCGGGTTACAAAATCGGTAAAGACATCGCCTTCGCCCTTGATGTCGCTTCCTCCGAGTTCTACGACAAGAAGAAGAAAAAATACGTCTTCAAAAAGAGCGACAAACGTGAGCTAACCTCCGAAGAGCTCGTTGCCTACTACGCTGGCCTGAAAAAGAAATACCCGATCATCTCCATCGAAGACGGCTGTGCTGAAAACGACTGGGATGGCTGGAAGGTGCTCACCGATAAGCTCGGTGCCACTACTCAGCTCGTGGGCGATGACCTCTTTGTCACGAACGTGAAGTTCCTGCAGAAGGGTATCGACCAGAAGACAGCAAATTCCATCCTCGTAAAAGTGAATCAGATCGGCTCCCTCACCGAGACGCTCGATGCCGTTGATCTCGCCCATCGCCACGGCTACACCGCTGTCATGAGTCATCGTTCGGGTGAAACCGAAGATTACACCATTGCTGATCTCGCCGTTGCCACGAATTGTGGCCAGATCAAGACCGGCTCCATGAGTCGCAGCGACCGCATCGCGAAATACAACCAGCTCCTTCGCATTGAACAGCAACTCGGTGACACCGCCATTTACGGTGGCCGTATGAAAGTGAAGGCCTGATCTGCACGCCCATGAAATTCCGAGTGACACGCGCCGACCTGCCCCAAGGCAACTTGGAGCATTGGGCGCGTGTCCTCCTACGGGTGGCGAAGTTTATCCTTTTGCTGCTTGTGGTTCCGACGATTCTTGTCGTCTTCCATAACCCGCTTGATGCCCAGACGGCCATGCGGGAAAAACTGGACGAGCTTAAGCACCAACGGGATAGCCTTGCCCAGGAGCGCGATAAGCTTCTCCGCCGCAAAGACTGGCTCGAAAAAGACGATGTCTATCTTGAGTTGATGTCCCGCGACCGCCTTAATCGCCAAAAAGAGGACGAGTACATCCTGCGGTTCTGATTGAGAGCTACTCTTGCTGCAACTGCCAGAAGTCGCGCAGCTCACGTAGTTGCTTTTTGTTTGGTTTGGTGATCTGCTCATGCTCCGGTGGCTTGAGCAGCCTTTTCTCACGACGTGCCTCCGAGGCTTTGTGGAACCATTCTTCGGGCGTGAGGTTCTCACAGAATTCTGCTACGCGTGGCGGGCTGAGGCGTTGAGCCGGTGCGCCTAACATTTTAAGGCGTAGACGCAAATCACCACGCACAACTTCGATCACATCGCCCGTACGCAGATCACGCGAGGCCTTCACGATCTGGCTGCCGAGGGTCACATGACCCTTTGTGCAGGCCTGCGTAGCCAGCGAACGTGTTTTGAAGACACGCACTTGGTGCAGCCATTGGTCCGCCCGCTGGGTTGCGACAAACTCGCTCATGCTTTTGGATAAGTGCGCTCTCCAAAGATGGCGCTGCCCACACGGATGATGGTAGCACCTTCCTCGATAGCGACTTCAAAATCATGGCTCATACCCATTGAGAGCTGGGGCAGGGGGGCGTCGCCGAGTTTTTCGAGTTCATCACGGAGTTGGCGCAGTTCGATGAAATACGGACGCGTCTTCTCCGGCGTCGGATCAAAGGGCGGGATGCACATCAGGCCTTGGATGTGCAGGTGGTCGAGCTCATAAAGAGCCTCCAGTCCACCTTTACGCAGCTCTGCGGGTTTGAAACCATGTTTGGTGCATTCCGCGGCTAGATTGACTTCGAGGTAAACTTTGGGGAAAAGCCCCAGTTCGCCGCCGATGCGCTGGATGTCGCGTGCGAGGTCAAGCGAATCGACGCTGTGCACGGCATCAACCAACGGCAGGATTTTGCGCACCTTGTTTGATTGCAGGTGGCCGATGAGATGCCAGCGTAGTTTCGAGGGCAGCTCAGGAGCCTTTGCCAGCACCTCCTGAACCTTGTTTTCGCCAAAAAGAAGCTGTCCAGCCTCGTAGGCGGCTCGGATGATTTCAACAGGAAAAGTCTTCGACACTGCCAGCAGCTTCACAGACACTGGGTCACGTTCTGCACGTTTGCAGGCAGCGTTTATGCGCTCATGGATGGCGGCGATTCGGTCCGAGATTTCACTCATGCGGCAGAAAACGGAAAAGCAGACCTCCTTGCAACGTATTTTACATCTGAACTCCAACCTCCATGCAATCACGTCGCCACTTCATCCGCCAGTCCGCCGCCACGCTTTTCGCCGCTCCTTGGGTCACCACTGGAATGCGGGCCGCTTCGCCAAACAGCAAGTTACGCCATGCTGCCTTTGGAGCTAGCGGCATGAGTTGGGCGGATATGACGAGCCTCTCAAATCATCCCATGTGGGAACTCGTAGCTGTTTGCGACGTGGATGTCCGTAATTTCAAGAGAGCGCAGGAAAAGTGGCCGAACATTAAAGTCTACCAAGACTGGCGCGAGCTGCTCGAAAAGGAGTCAACGAACATCGATAGTGTGAACGTTTCCACGCCTGACCACATGCATGGCAGCATTGGCATCGCATCGATTGCCAAGGGAAAGCATGTTTATGGCCAGAAGCCACTCGCGCACAACCTGTGGGAATGCCGACAGATGGTCGAGCGTGCCCGAGGCAAGGGAGTGATGACCCAGATGGGTATCCAAGTCTCCTCCGATTTCTCCGAGCGTCTAGCAGTGGAGCTCATTCAGTTGGGTGTGATTGGCAAAGTGAAAGAGGCGCACACCTTTTCCAACAAGAAGTGGGGGGACATGGAGGTGCGCCCGCAGAACAGCGATCCCATTCCTGCCGAGCTAGACTGGGATAAGTGGCTGGGCGTCGCCCCCGAGCGCAGCTACCTCAAAGGTTATGACCATCCGGGCAACTGGCGTAAACGCCGTGACTTTGGCACTGGCACGCTCGGTGACATGGGCTGTCACATGTTCAGTGGCTGGTTCCGATCGCTCGATCTTGCCGCACCTACGGCGGTCGTTTCACGCGGTCCTGCTCCGAACAAAGACAACTGGGCTATTAACGCCGTCGTCGAATACACTTTTAAGGGAACGAAATTCACGGCTGGCGATACCATCAAGGTTACTTGGACGGATGGCGATGCCCGTCCACCGGCCGAAGTAATGGCAATGGCAGGTGATATGACGAAATTTCCTGGCCAAGGAACCATTTATCTCGGCACCGATGGTGTACTGCTGCATCCGCATGGCTCCACTCCCATGCTTTACCCACGCGACAAGTTCACTGGCCACAAGTACCCCAAGCTAGAGCCGAGGAATCACTGGTTCGACTTTATCGATTGCTGCTTAAAGGGTGATAAAAAACCTAGCGCAAACTTCGACTATGCAGGCCCGCTCACTGAGGCTGTGCTACTCGGCTGTCTTGCGAGTGCTTTCCCAAATGAGAATCTCACTTGGGATGCCGCGGCGCTCAAAATTCCTAACAGCGCCGCTGCGGACAAGATGGTGCGTCGTGACTATCGCAAGGGCTGGGAAATTCTGTGAGGCCGCTTTTGAGCGTGAAGCGTGTTGTTTCAAACGCGGAGTTCTGTTAGCCTCATTTTGTTGAAACGGGTGTTTCCATTCTCGCAAAGCTTGCCGCATTCGCGGCACGGCTTTACTTTGTTGGAGACCTCCGTCGTGCTGCTGATCTTGGCACTGCTGGTAGGTGCCGTATTCGGTATTTTGCAGAGTTCCCTCCAAGTCGCGGACAGCGTCAAATCCGAATCTGACCGTGAATTGCGTTTGCAGAAATTTGTTGAACTCTGCGAGAATCTCTTCAACCGCCTCCCTCCTGATGGGGTGATCTCGCTTCGCCCCCACAAGGGTTTTGGTAGTCAGCAGCAGATGCTGGAAATGGCTTTTGCGCTTTCGCCGTTCGACGCGGCCACCCCGGGCATAGTTACCTTTATCGCGGAAGAGGCTCAGAGTGGCTCTCTGCAGGTTAGTGTGACTTTCGAGGAGGTTCCGCTGAACTTTGCTCAGACGCGGCAGAATCAATCTTCAGGCTATGCGCACATACCTCTGCTGCATGGCTTACACTCGATCCACTGGCGGGTTTATGATCCCCAAATGAAGAAGTGGCTGGATCAATGGAATGAGCGGGTTGCCGCAGCAGACATCATTAAAAGCGGTCAGACGACGCTCGTCGGCCTGCCTGCTTCTGGTCAAAATCTTGCGCTCAATCTCAATGCGTCCCCCCTCAGCCAGCTGCCTGATGTCGTCAATCCAGCTGCTGAGACTCAGGAGACGCAGAATTCTGGCACCACATTATACCCACGACCGCCAATGCTTGAGCTCAGCATCTCCGAAAATGGTGGAGAACCTAGGCGTTGGATCTTTTGGATTCGCGAGCCTTTTGCATCCCAGTGAAGGTGGAATAGAGACTGTTCTTGGTGTTTGTTTAGGGGTTACCAAGACAGCTTGGGAAAAGCGGCTTGTGAGGTAGTTTACACGCAGTAGTTGCATGCAACCATTTTAGACGTGCGGTTCGTTTGCCAGATTTCTTGCCGGATTGATCCTTGAACTTTTATGGTGAGCCAGTATCTCCGAGTTGCTATGAAGAATATCCTCCGTTCCATCCTTCTGATCAGCATTGCGGCCGCGGTTTCGAGCTGTGTGAACCCCAAGAAAGGTCGTTTCTCCACCAGCTTCAATCCGTCTGCTAAATCAGTTAAAAATCCTTCGGCTGTGAAGGTAAAGCTCAGCACAGGTGCTCAGCGCGTTTATGTCGTTGAAGGAAATGAGGTTCTACTAGCCACACCTTGTTCAGTTGGCACCGCTAGCACGCCTACGCCACACGGCACCTTTACCATTTACAATAAAGTGGCGAATCGTCGCCGTGTGAGCAGTCCCGGCGCCGGTTATCCAATGACCTTCTGGATGGAGTTCAAGAGCGCCTACGGCATGCACTGGGGCTTCGTGAAGCCTTACCCATGTACTCACGGCTGTGTGCGCCTGCCCATCGCTTCTGCCCAAAAGATCTTTAACATGGTGAAAACGGGCACGCCGCTCATCATAGCCCCCTCACATCCTGAGGACGCAACCATAGGCAAAACGCTGCCAGTCCTTGATGACAGCACGTTGCCTGATCCGCCTCAGACTTACATGCTCAGCCCAAAAGTCTTCGAAGACGCCGCGCGCGGCAAGCTCTACACTTTCTGATTTTTTAAGTTTGGCAGGGCGGCCTTTATCTAGCCGCCCTGTCATTTTTACAGCTTTTTTTCATGTCCGTTCCTGCTCCAACTGCCCGCCGTGTAAATGTTCGCACACCCGAGGTCATGGAGCGTGTGCAAGCCCAGGTAGAGACTCACTATCGCAGCCAGATTGTCGAGCAGATCCGTAGCCGTGGCTCCGAGATCACCGTTGGAAGCACCACCATTCGCCTCGCACGAGATTTTGGCTTCTGCTACGGCGTCGAGCGCGCCATCGATCTCGCCTACGCGGCACGGAAAGTTTTTGCAGACAAGCGTGTCTTCCTACTTGGCGAGATCATCCACAATCAGGAAGTTAACCGCCAGCTCACCGAGATGGGTATTGTGAGCATTCCTGTCGGCAAGCATGAAGAAGAAGTATCCAAGCTTACGAATGAGGACGTCGTGATTGTGCCGGCTTTTGGTGCGGAGACAAATTTAATGAAGCTAATAAGCAGTCGAGGCTGCATGATCGTTGATACCACATGCGGGGATGTAATGAGTGTTTGGAAGCGTGTGCGTCAGTATGCAAAGACGAGCTTCACCTCCATCATTCATGGCAAGGCCACGCACGAGGAGACTCGGGCTACCTCCTCGCGTGCGCTTGGCGATGATGGCGCTGGTCAATTTCTTGTCGTTCTCACGTTGGCGGATGTCGATTACGTTTGCGACTATATCCGCCACGGCGGGGACAAAGAAGCCTTCCTCAAGCGCTTTCCAAAGGAATCCCATTCGGTGGGTTTTGATCCCGAACAACATCTCATTCGCATCGGCGTGGCCAATCAGACGACCATGCTCAAATCGGAGACAGAGGAGATTCAGCGACGTCTGAAGCAAGCCATACTCGATCGGGATGGTGAGAATGCCGCCGAGCAAAACTTTCAAGTCTTTGACACCATCTGCGGAGCTACTCAGGAGCGCCAAGATTCGCTTTTTGGTTTATTGAAGCACCCGCTTGATGTGTTGTTGGTAGTAGGTGGCTATAACAGCTCCAACACCACTCACCTCGTCGAGATTGGTGAGCAGCAGCTTCCTACATTCTTCATCCGTACGGCAGATTGCTTGAAGTCACTGGAACAAATCGTGCACTTCGACCTTCACCTGAAAGCCGAAAAAGAAAGCTACTCCACCAAGCTTGCTGGCAATGAGCCGATCACTGTCGGCATCACTGCTGGCGCTTCCTGCCCGAACAACCTCATCGAGGACACGGTTCTGCGGGTCTTTCAACTACGAGGTGTTGGTGAGACGGCGGTGCGTGCCGCTCTGTCGTAAGCCGTTGATTGCAGCTCTTGATGGGTAAGGTAGCTTGCAGACATGAAAAAGCTACTCTTCGGCCTTGTTCTGCTGGTCTCTTCCGCCTCCGCCGCGGTGATGAACGATGAGATGGCTCATCTCACGATTACACAATCGGAGATCGAAAATGCCAGTCGCTGGAATGAGATTCGCCGCTGGGCCGGCGAGGCCTCTGCACGAGGTGCAAAGACCGTAATTTTTGAAATTAATGTCACACAAGGCAATGCGCAGTCCGCTCTGCCTCTCGCAGAAGAAATCGCGAGGCTGAAGCTTCGCACAATCGCGTATGTGAATACGTCAGCTGTGGCAGGCGGTGCTCTCATGGCATTGGCCTGCGATGAGATCTGGATGGCGCCCGGTTCCCGCATTGGTGCTGCGCCGCCAATTGTGCCGGAGGGGGAGAATCTGTCAGAGAAAATGCAGGACACGAAGCTTGCGGAGTCGCTAGCCGTCCTCAAAGCCGGTGCGCGTAGCCTCGCTAAGCTCAAAGGTCACAAGCCTGAGATCGCCGAGGCTATCGTGGATCGTGAAAAAGGTTTTGAACCTCACGCGGCCAAGGGCGAGTTGCTTTTGCTCGATGCAGATGCTGCTGTGCCGATACTCGCGAAAGGCATCGTGCGGCATCTGAAGGGTATCGCAAAAGATTCCAAGATCATCACGCTCGATGCATCTTGGTTTGAAGATAAGCCCTCCGAAATTCCTAAAGTCATGAGGGAAAACCTAAAAAATCAAAAGACTGCGACGGGTCCTTACACAGGCAAGACCGTTGTTATCCCCGTAGGAGAGGAAGACCTCATCATTCCAGCGCGGTTCGAATTCATGAAGCGCACCCTGCGCCTCTGCGATGAACAGGGTGCGGAAGCGGTGCTCTTTGATCTCGACACCCCCGGCGGCATGGCCTGGGAGACCACCACGCTGATGATGCAAGATCTCCAAAAGCTCACCATTAAGTCCATCGCTTATGTGAACACTCGCGCCATCTCCGCTGGAGCACTCACCGCGATGGCTACCGATGCGATCTACATGGCTCCAGCGAGCAGTATTGGTGCTGCCACGCCAGTGACTGGCAGTGGCGACTCCATGGGCGAAGCTGAAAGGGCCAAATTCAACTCTGCTTTTCTTGGTATGGCGCGTGCCGCTGTGCGTGCCAAGGGACACGACGTGCGAATTCTCGAAGGCATGATCGATAAAGATGCCGGTCTCGTGATCAACGGTAGGATCATCGTTCCCAAAGGGCAAATCGTCACGCTGGACGCGGATCAGGCCACCATGCTCGTGGATGGAAAACCGTTGCTTGCCAAATCCATTGTGAAAAACCTAGATGATATCAAGAAAAGTGAGCAGCTGAAAGGAGAGACTCTCGTGGCTGAGCCGACCCTTTTTGAATCGATCGCCATTTGGGTGACGCAGTTTGCCTGGTTGCTCATTCTCGTGGGGCTTGCCTCTGGCTATCTAGAGATGCAGACGCCAGGCTTCGGGATCGCGGGTTTTGTTGCCTTAATTGCCTTCTCGATTTTTTTCTTTGGTCATTATGTCGCTGGCAGCTTAGTTGGCCACGAGACGATGGTCATGACACTAATCTTCATCGTGGGGGCGGTGTTGATTGGTGTGGAGTTACTTGCAGCGCCAGGAACCTTCCTGCCTGGGCTGATTGGGTTTGCCTTTGTGATGGTATCTCTCGTTTACACCATGAGTGGGTGGGAAATTGCCCCAGTGATGCCTGCGGATGGTGCTCCTTTGCCTGTGGAAGAAAACAGCTTTGAGTTGGCTCAGTATGCAGTGGGGCTGAGAAACTTTGCCCTTGGCGTCACCGGTGCGGGTATCCTCATCACGCTTATGATCCTATGGGTTCCAGAGTTACGTCCCTTCCGTGCTCTCGTGCTTGAAGCCTCCGCAGGAGGTCGAGCATCCGATGCGCCGCCGTTGCGCGATGCTGTCAGGGTTCACATCGGTGAAACGGGGATCACTCGTAGTGCCTTGCGTCCCTATGGTAGTGTCGAAATTGAAGGTCAGATTATGGAAGCTGTGGCCGATGCAAATAACTACCTAGAGGCTGGCATGCGCGTGCGTGTCCGCGAAGCGACTGGAGGCCGTATTGTGGTAGAGCCTATGTGACAAAAAAGAGGCATAGGTAGATCGGCAAGGAATCGTCTTGTGACTTGAGCTGCTTGTTCAGTCATGGCAAGCCTTAGTGATGCGTAAAACTTTGGATCTGCTATTAAGCAACGAATTTCATCCAGTCTGCCGAATGGGTTGCGTCAGGCATCTTAGAAACACGACAAATAGCCGTAATAATTTCTTTGCTGAACGAGGATCAATACGGTTCATCTTGCGCCTCGCTACGTCGACACCAATAGCAGATATTGCCAAAAGAACTTCGCAGTCTTCACGGAAACTTTTACCTACGCTTTTCTTACCACCCACTCTTCACATTCCACACCTCGACCAAATCCTTTGGCAAATCGGTCAAAAAGCGTGACGGCCTCTGCATGATGTCACCGTCTCTCGCTTGGTGGTTGATGACGGGATAAGTCAGATAAAGTTCGTCTTTGGCGCGGGTGACGGTAACGTAGAAGAGGCGGCGTTCTTCTTCGAGGGCGGTGTCGCCACCTTCGTCGATGGCCCGTTTGTGGGGGAACATGCCGTCGGCTAGCCAGACGGCGAAGACGACCTTCCACTCCAAGCCTTTGGCCTGATGACCGGTGGTGAGGGTGACGGCGTCGCGCTCCTGCTGCTGTTGCGCTGGGTTGTTATCAGTATCCACGCCGCTGAGGAGTGACAGCTGACTAAGAAACTCCAGAGCATCGATGAAGCGGTCGCTGAAATTGCTGAGTTGTTCGAGGTCTTGCTGGCGCTGCTCATAATTTTTAAACTTTGCCTTCATGTAGTCCTCATAGACGCCTTCGACGATGCTACGAATCATCAAGGCAGGCGCGACGGGCTTACCGTCTTTGTCGAGTAGTTCATCGAGTGTGTAGGCGAACTGATCCCAAGTCTCTTTGGCTTTTTTTGGCACTTTGAGCTTCAGGAGCACCTCGGAGAAGGATGATGGCATTTTCTCGGCCTTGGCAGCATCGCTTTGCAGCCAGTCGTTCCAGAGCTTGGTGGCGCTGGCATTGCCGACGCCAGGGATGAGGCGAACCATGCGCATGAAGCTGACCTCGTCTTGGCGGTTCACTGCGAACTTCATGAAAGCGGCGACGTCCTTGACGTGCGCCTGCTCGAAGAAGCGCAGTCCACTGGTGATCTGAAACGGGATGCCGCGCTGCGTGAGCTCCATCTGGATCTCCATGCTATGAAAGTGAGCGCGATAGAGGATGGCGATGTCGTTGAAGTCGAGCCCGTCTTCGTCTTGTAGCTCCAGGATACGCTGGGCGATGAAAGCGGCCTGCGCGGAAGAGTTGTCGAGAGCGACGAGGGCTGGGAGCTTGCTGTTCGAGGCGCGCGCGGGTTGCAGGTTCTTCGGAATCTGCCCGTGGTTCATGGCGATGGCGGCATTGGCGAGGTTTAGCACCTCGGGCACGCTGCGGTAGTTCACCTCGATTTTATGTGTGCGAGCATTAGGCCAGTGCTCGGCAAAATGGAGGATGTTCGACACATCGGCGCCGCGCCAGGAGTAGATGCTCTGTGCGTCATCGCCAACGACCATGAGATTGCCCTGTGGGCCGGTGAGCAACTCGACGAGGCGGCACTGGAGGCTGTTCGTATCCTGGTACTCATCCACGAGGATGAATTCGAACTGGCGACGGTAGCGCCCGAGCAGATCTTCGTTTTCCTCCAGCAGCGAGACCGTCTGGGTGAGGAGATCGTCGAAGTCGAAGCAATTTGTCTCGCGCTTTTTGTCTTGGTAGAGTTTTCGCACCTTGATGATGGCCTCGGCGACACGGTCAAAGTAGGGATAGCGTGTGTCGATGATCTCCTGAAGGTCGCATAGCGTGTTGTCGGCGAGCGAGAAGATGTCACCGAGCACCTCAGCCTTGGGAAAGCGATACGTGGTGGTGTCGATACCGCTAGAGCCGATAACGGTTTCCAGGAGGTCCTTCTGATCCTCGCGATCCATGATGGAGAAGGCTTTGCGGTAGCCGAGTCGCTCGGCGTTGTAGCGTAGGAGGCGGTTGCCGATCGAATGGAAAGTGCCTCCCCAAATGCGGCTGGCATCGAGCGACACAAGCGCCTGAACCCGCTCTAGCATTTCGCGAGCGGCTTTGTTTGTGAAGGTGAGCAGAAGAATAGACTCCGGCTGGACGCCATTGTCCAGCAACCAAGCGACGCGATAAGTCAGCGTGCGAGTTTTGCCTGATCCCGCACCTGCGATGACCAATGATTGCCCCGGCGGGCTTACGACGGCAGCGTATTGTTGCTCATTGAGCTCCGCCTTGTAGTCGATACGTTGGGAGGTGTCGTGAGCTTGATGCAGCGTGTATTCGCGGGGCATCGGGGGAGGTAGCGAAGGGGAGACCGGTGGGCAAGAATGAATGAAGAAAGCTGAGGTTCAGCCATAGGGCTTAATTCGCCATTTCTCTTTGTGTTTTTGTTATTTCCACGCGGCCTCAGGCATGCATCACCTGACCGCCGTCGATATTCAGTGTCTGGCCTGTGATATTCTTGGCGTGCTCGGAGGCGAGAAAGCAGGCCATTGCGGCATATTCTTCTGGCATCTGCCAGCGGCTAAGATGGGAGACTTTCTTGATCTTCGAGGCGGCCCACTCGTCAAAACTTTGTCGCTCGCTTTCAGGTAAGAGTTTCTGACCTGCGGCCCAGATGGATTGATTCAGCTCTGTCTTTACCATGCCGGGAGCGAGGGCATTCACGCGCACGTTATGCGGACCAAGATCTTTGGCGGCGCATTGCATGAAATTGATGAGCGCGGCCTTGGACGCGCTGTAGGGAGGATCGGTCTGTGATCCGATCTGACCGGCCACGCTCACCAGAAACAGCATACTGCCGCCACCTCGTTCGATGAGACGAGGAGCAAAGGCATGTGCTGTATGAACCGCACCGAGCAGGTTTACCTCCAGCACGCGAGGCCAGTCAGAAGGCTGAAGGTTCCAAAATGGAAAACCAAACTTTCCGGAGCCGATGCCTGCGCAGAAAACGACATGGTCCACTTGGTCGAAGCTAGCTGCGAAGGCTTTCATTGCTTCAAAATCGGTAACATCGCCTGCGGTGATATAATTGGCGTTGGCTTCCCGATCCAAGGCACGAACCAAGCATCCTTCCGAGCGAAAGCCCTCGGCGATGGCTCTTCCGATGCCGCGAGCGGCTCCGATGACGGCGATAGACTGGTTTTTGAGGTTAAGATTCACAAATGATGTATGCCAGCCATGCGCGGAATCTTCCGCCTAGCAACACTGCATAACGCCTGCTCTGCATTCAGGGCTAGCATGAAATCACTCGCAAAAGCTATTTGGCTGCAATTATGGCAGCATGGCTTCTTTCTTTTCACCAGCGGCCCAGAAAATACCACGCGGAATCATGAACTCAAGGCCTGGTGTATTCTCTGGATGGGGGCTAGAGACAAAAACACGACCTTTTCCAAATGGCGCTATGGCATGGGCGGGGGCGTTGATCTGCACACCTTCCGGAGCGCCATATTTTGCGGTTTCTGTGCGGAAAACGGAAAGCGTCGTATAGGGTGGAATGTCCTTTCGGTTCCACGGTTTAAGAATCGGGCCGTTGTTGTAACGCACTTTGAAGATGCCATTGACTTCACCCAGCACCGGGGTGGCCTCGGCCGTGCATTCGAGCTCAAGCATTGCTTGGCCACGACGCCACTTCGACGAAACAGTGCCTGCATTCAGGATGCCGAGCCCCCAGTCGAAACTCGAGCAGGCCAAGTAAGCTCCCGCGCAGATGCCAACATAACCGCCGCCCTGCTTCACGAATTCACGCACGCTGCTCAAACCGGCCTCGCCCAGCCCTTTTGACTGCCCTGAGCCGCTGCCACCTGGGAATACCACTACATCGCAGATCGAGTGAGTCAGGGTCGCAAATATCTCTGGCTTCGCCACCGTCACGCTGACCTGTGAAAAAGGTTTGAGCACACGCATCACATGGTCCACTCCGCTCTGCGGAGCGCCTGGGCCGCTGTAGATTAAAACCTTGAGCGCCCGTGGCGGTTCGGCACGGGCGACAATGATTCTGCCACCGTTTGAATCTACTGGAACAACAAATCTTGATGCGGGCTGAAGCTTTGGGTTGCCTCTGGCGACATCTTTTTCCTGAGCGAACGCCATTGAACATCCAAGAACATAGACAAGGGTGATGAGGCGTAGTTTCATGCGATGTTCTTATACGTTGTCGCTTATAGCTATCATGTCATCAGACTCGGTGATTCACAGCAGAAGAAAACGAACAAAGAATCAATTAGCATCTCTGCTAATGTCTTTGCTGAGCTAACCGTTTATTGCCGTTATAGATCAGCTGGGTAAAAAGTTTGTCCCCAATTGGTTCGGGCATCCAGAAGCATCAACGCCACTCGTGCTTTGGATAACGACCTCTAAGCTGAGCTTTGACTGCAGGATAGCCTTCTCTCCAGAAACGACCTAGGTCGGCGGTGGTTTGAATTGGCCGCTGAGCTGGTGACAGAAGATGAACGGTGACATTGACGCGTCCGGCAGCGACTTTTGGGTTTTCATGAATGTCGTACATCTGCTGGAGGACGACACTGACGCAGGGAGACTGCTTCTCGCTGTATTCGATGCGAGCGGTGCGACCATTTTTGAGCGGGTAGCGCTCGGGGGCGTATTTTTCGAGCATCTCACGCTGCATGTGGCTGAGCCAAGCGTGCAGTGCGGGGAAGATTTCGCGATCCTTGAGTTGGCGGTACGTCGTGCAGCCATGGCAGAGCTGCTCGATGATGAGATGGCGGTCTTCCTCGCTAATGGCGGGTATTTCGAGCTCTGGCATCCATTTGGAGAGGCAGTTTACTCGCGTGATCCACTGCTCGACTTTTTCATTCCAAAGAGGCAGTTCGAGTCGGCCTGCGATGACTTCGGCGGCGAGCAACGAGGCGGCCTGCGTTTCATCGGCTTCGCCGCGTTCCTTGCTTGCGAGCACGAGACTGCGAAAGCGGGTCTCTTCCATGCTCATGACACGGCGATTGACGCTGTCGTAGCGGGCGCTGCGGCCGGTGGTGAAGTCCGCGGGGAACATCTCACGCAGCCACGCCTCGTCGATGGCGGTGACGTTGTTAAGTTTCACCGTGAGTGCCTTACCCTGCACCTCAACGATCTCGGCGGCGACGAGCAAACGCGGCGCTCTGATATGTGCGTCTTTCTCAAGATGACCGGTGTAACCGCCGGCAAGTCGATAAATGCGGCTGCCAGCGCTTGTTTCGACGCCAAGATGGTCACTGAAGGCCGCTAGCAGGGTTTTGGCTAGAGCTTTACCCTCGGCGACTTCGTCATTGATGGTCAGGCCGGCGCGTTTGGCGAGGCGAAGGAACTGTTCCTCGCTACGAGCGGCTTCACGCGAGGCCATGGCGTGCAGGCCGTAACGAGCGCAGGCATCCGGTTCGAAGTTCATGGCCTCCGCGCGAGTGAAAGCACGCAACAGGGCTTGGAACTCACTGAGGTCGTCTTTTTGCCAGAACTCCTCATTTTTGTGCGAGGCGTTGTTTTGGCCCACGAGTAGGATTTCGCGTCCTTGGGCGATGGCCGCGCACAAAGCGGCCTCGCGTAGACAACCAAACTCCGCTGCAGCAAGCAACATGCGCGAAAAACGCGGGTGCAGTGGAAATTTCGCCATCTGGCGGCCGAGTTCGGTGATGCGGCCGTTTGGATCCGTGGCACCGAGATCATGCAAAAGGCCCTCCGCACGAGCTAAAGAGGCTGGCGCTGGTGCTTCGAACCATTCGAGGTCTGTCGGACGGTTCTGACTCGTCTGACCTGTCGAACTGAAGAGAACTCGAAGGGCGAGAAGCGCTTCACTCAAATCCAAGCGCTGTACCTCAGGCAGTTCGCATTCGGGGCGGTGGAGGTGCTCACGCTCCGGCCAGAGCCTCACGGCGATGCCGGGTCCGAGACGGCCGGCACGACCGGCGCGCTGTTCGGCGGAGGCACGGCTGATCTTCTGCACGGTGAGCGTGTTGATGCCGCGGCGGGCGTCGTAGTTCGCGATGCGTGCTGTTCCACCGTCGATGACGGCTTTGATGCCTTCGATGGTTAGCGAAGTCTCTGCCACATTCGTGCTGATGATGATTTTGGGCTGCTCGCAGGGCGTGACGGCGGCGTCTTGATCCTGCGGTGTGAGTTCACCATGCAGCGGCACCACACGACGGCTGCGCGCGAAGGCGCGACCTTGGATGGCGGCTATGGTCTTGCGAATTTCATGACCCCCTGGCATAAAAACGAGCATGTTGCCGCTGAAGCCGGGTAAGCTGGCGAGTGCTTCGCAGGCGCGAGCGGCTTGATCCCAGATGGGCTCAGGATAGCCGTTCTTTTGCGGCGCGGGGGATTGATAGCGAATCTCGACCGGGAAGGTGCGGCCCTGAGATTCTAAAAGACGGCATGGCTGCATGAAATCGACCAACGGTCCGGGCACGAGTGTGGCGGACATGACGATGATCTTCAAATCGGGGCGGTGAGTGCGCTGCAAGCGTCGCGCAAAGGCGAGCACGAGGTCGCCATCGAGATGTCGTTCGTGGAATTCATCGATCACGATGCAGCCCACTCGGTCGAGCTGCGGATCTTCGAGCAGCATGCGCAGCATGACACCCTCGGTGACGTAGGTGAGGCGCGTTTCGCGGCTCGTCACATTTTCAAAACGCACCTGATAGCCGACTTCGCCACCCAGTTTGGCGTTTCGCTCACCAGCGACACGCTGAGCGAGCATGCGGGCGGCTATGCGGCGCGGTTGAAGCACGATGCAGCGCTTGCCTTCGGTAAGGACGCCGGAATCAAGAACAAACTGCGGGATCTGTGTGGATTTGCCGGAGCCGGTGGGCGCTTTGATCAACAGGTTTGGCGTCGCGGAATCGAGGAGCGCGGCGGTGAAGCTCTGGCGGAGTTCGAAGATCGGAAGCGTGGCGGACATGCGGCAGGGGCACGATTCATGGCCCGGACCGGTGCATTCGTCATTTAGATTTCCGTGCCTGGCTCCGGCTCGCCCTTGTCGGCACCGGTGCCGACAAGACGCTCAAAGATCGGCGAAGCCATCAGCGTTGTGATGACGGCCATGATTGCCAGCATGGCAAAGATCTCCGCGGAGATGATGCCCTTCTGTAGGCCAATATTGATGATGATCAGCTCCATGAGGCCACGGGCGTTCATGAGCACGCCGATGCCCATGGCTTCCTTGTTTGAGATGCCGGAAGCACGGGCGGCGGCCCAGCAGGCTACGCCTTTGCCCAAAATCGCCGCGGCGAGCACCGCGCCACAGAGCAGCCAGAGCATACCGCTATTCAGCAGACCGAGGCGGGTGTTCAGTCCAGAGTAAGTGAAGAACAGCGGCAGGATCAGTGCCACGGCCAGCGGCTGCGTGCGCTCGATCAGCGTGCGGTTCAACACGCCGCGAGGCATTGCGCTGCCCATCACAAAGGCACCAAACACCGCATGCAGTTCGATGTAATCGGTCCACCAGGAGCCGAAGCACATCAGCGCTAGAAAGAAAGCATACTCGCCATCACTCAGCTTGCCGCGGGCCTCGATGCCCTTGGCGTAGCGGGCCAGAAGCGGCCGGATGACCCCATGAGCCAACAGCACATAGCCGATGCCGCCGCCGATGCTCAGCACGGCATGGGAAAAATCACCACTGAAGCTTGCTAGCACGATGGCGAGCATGCCCCAGGCCGCCGCGTCGTCGATCGCACCCGCACCGATGGCCACGGTGCCCATCGTGGTGCCCGCGAGGCCTTTGAAGTGAATGATTCGCGCCAGCATCGGGAAGGCTGTGATGCACATCGAGGCCCCCATGAAGATCATCGCGTTCTGCATCGACGTGGCCTTCGGAAACAGCGGGGTGTGATTCCAGAACACCCATCCGAGAATGGCCCCGAGCACAAACGGAGCCGCCATGCCAGCGAAGCTCACCGCCACCGAACTCTTGAAACGCCTCTGTACGATGTCGATGCGGAACTCCAGCCCCACGATGAACATGTACAAGGCCAGCCCGACCTGCGACACGGGGAAGAGCACCTTCATCGACTCCTTTGGAAACAAGGCTTCGCCCCACGAAGGTGCGAATAAGCCTAGCAGCGACGGCCCCATGCACACGCCCGCAATCATTTCCGCCACGACCTGCGGCTGGCCGAAACGGGCGGCGATGATGCCCACGACACGACACACGAGCAAAATGATGCCGAGTTGGAGAAAGAACTGGATAGCGAGCTGGAGGTTGGTCATGCGAGGTGGGGATCACTAGTTCATGGTGAGCATCAGATAAGCAAAGTTCGCATCACTGCTCGCGCCGGTGTCGGCAAGGTAGGATCCAGCGAAGAAGTGCGAGTAGCCGAGCAGCATGTCGAGATGCGGGGTGAGCTTCGCGTTGACAGTGAAATCCAGTTCGCAGCCAGCGTGGCTGTTGGCGTTGGGATTGATGCCACGCACGCGAGTCGTGCCGTTAGCGCGATACCAGGCATCACCCGTCGTCGCGAGCCAGAACGAGTGAAAATCGAGCGTGGTCTTCATATTCGCATGCGGCTGGGAGGCGAGGCGCAGCACCACGTTGTGCATGTTCTGCCACGAAAAAGTATCCATGAGGCCATAAGGCGGATGATTCGTGGGAAACAGATTCTGAAAGGTGCCCACGCGGTCGTCATTCGGATCGCTGTCGCCGGTGCCAAAGCTGTATTCGAGGGCCAGACGCGGCTTCCACGAAGTTTTGAGCCAGTTGTAGCCGCCTTCGAGATGATGTGCATAGGCTCTCAGTGCCTTCCCACCCACTTGGCCCGCCTGCCCGGCAAACTCCACCGTGTAATCCCAACCCGCGAGCTTCAGCGGATCGCCCTTCCAGCGGGTGCCGAGCGTCACAAAGTCATTCCCGCCTGCCGAAGCCTCCTCATGCAGATGAAAAGCATACAGATCGGTCGTTTGAAATAGGAGCAGCTTTGTATTGCTGTAGTAAAGGCCGCTGAAGAACTGATTTCGCACATCGCCATTGCCCAGCCAGTCGCTACGATTGAATTCCGACTCGTGGTAGCGCACCACGCTGGAGGTGAAGGCATCTAGCCACCAGCCCTCGCGCTGAAGGTGCAGCTTCACCGCATCGAAGGTGCGGCTGAAATTCAGCCACTCCAGCGGGCCGACGAGACGCTCATCGCCATACGCCAGCACCTGCCGGCCGAGCTTCACGCTGAAACGCGACGGATTACCAACCTCGATGCTTGCGAGTCGCAGATCAAAGGCATCATCGCCCTCCGCGCCGTTTTGCAGCGGGATGTCTGGCCGCTTAGAAAAGCTCTCGCGAACATCCTGCGCCTGCAGCGCTACAAGCAACCACTCCACCGGCTGCCATTCCACACCGAGTCGCAGTCGTGTAAGCAGCCATGAATCATCTGTTACAGCATTGCGGCTGGAATCAAAGTCATACACATTCCGCCGCATCTCACCACGGGCCCGGGACTGGAAGTTCCACTTCAACGGCTTGCCTAAGCCCTCCGCTGCGAGAGTAGCGCTGGAAAGGGAAAGAAGGATGGTTAAACAACAAAAGCGTCGCATTCCAAACATTGAATGAAGCAGCTGTGTGCATAATTAAAATAGCCTTTCGGCATTGCCTTTATGCCTAAGAGTTATGCATAGCCCAATTGACGGCAAGAAGAAGCTGCTTGGCATCGCTGGCGCATAGGCAAGCATGTGGGCATGCCACTCATGCTTGAACTGTGCACCTTCGACCCCGGAATCAGCGTCTCATCACCTGCGGCCTATGCTGCCGCAGTGGTGGAGGTAGTCGAGACAGCTTGGGATGAAGGTGTAGACATCGTTTTGTTGCCGGAATTCACATGGCTGGGTATCGAGCCGCTGGTGCAGCCCCAAACACCACGACGCGTGGCGGAGGTTTTTTGGAGTGAATTAATGCCAACCTTGCAATCTTTGCTCCTGCGCCCCGGAAAAGCGGTGGTGCTTGGCACAGCACCATTTTGGGAACCGGCACATGGCGAGTTGCGAAATCGGGCACCAATCCTTATCGAGGGTGTTTTGAGCTTTCAGGACAAACTGCATCTTACGCCATGGGAGCATGCCTTTGCGCCGGGCAATACGTTGTGTGTGTGGGAATTTGGCGGCCTGAAGTTTGCTGTGGTTATTTGTTTAGACATCGAGATCCCTGAGATTAGCGTGAAATTGCGGGGAAGGGGTGTGGATGTGATCTTGGTGCCAAGTGCGACTGAGACTATGCTCGGGGTGGAACGTGTGGACCGCTGTGCATCGGCACGTGCGGTTGAACTCGGTGCCATAGTCGGCGTTTGTCATCTCACTGGCAGCACAGTGTCGAGTCTTATTGATGAAAATGTGGGTCGTACAGCGGCCTATTTTCCTTCCCAGATGGCTTTTCGAGATGAACCTCGATGGAGGGAGTCCGAGGTTATCAATGGCGGCATTCAAAGACAGCGTTTTTTCATCAACAAAAAAGCTCTCGATGTGATGCGACGCATGCGAGAAGAGACAAATCCGGCTTTACTCACCTCCTTGCCGTTCTTCGAAGTATTTTCTTCTCTTTAACATCAACCATGGTCAGCAGAGCCAGCATTCGATTGTGCGTTTGGATACTTATTCTGCTGGTTGCGTGGCAGGCGTGGCGATCGCGAGTGCCTTCAACAATACGGCCTGATGCTGTTGTGCCTGCGGCTTCTCCCGCTCGTGAGCAACAGAAAAGCCTTTTCACCGACGAATGAATCGGGTTTTCAAAGGCACAGCATCTTAAACTGAAACCTAACTTCAAAAAGCAGAACATCCCGCGATAGCAGAATGAATTTCTTTAGGTGAGTTCTTGAATGCCATTGAACTTGCTTGGCTGCGTTTGCGATACGGCATCACGTAGAACAATGGACAGCTCTTGCTAGAGCGAGCTGCGAACGCCTTCGAGGGTGATCTGCCATTGTTCTTCACCTCGGAAAAAGCTGCGCTGCAGGCGTATGGCCACATCCCATGGTGCAGGAGGAAGTTGACCGATCGGAGCATTGAACCAAATGCTGTCCATCCCAGACCCATCTTGAGTGAGCAATAGGCGGAGATGCTTGCCCTTGATGTTGCGACCGGGGAGCTTTGGCACCACTCGGCGGCAGAAAAAGAGAGGTTCCGGATTTTTTTGCCCAAACGGCTCCATGAGCTTGTAGTTCTCCAAAAATGAAAGTGTTAGCTCTTTGAGCTTCACTTCGGCATCGAGTTCCAACAGCGGCGTCATAGCTTCATCGCTGAGTGCTTTTCGTGCTGCGGTTGCGAAGGCTGTGCGGAACAAATCCAGTTTAGCTTCCTCCACAGAGATCCCGGCAGCCATGGCATGACCACCACCTCCCAGGAGGTGGTCACGGCAGATATCAATAGCCTCCACAAGCGAAAAGCCGGGGATGCTGCGTCCGCTGCCTTTGCCGACGCCATTTTCGTCAAAAGAAACGAGGATAGTCGGGCGATGGCAGAGGCGGGAAATGCGTGAAGCCACGATACCGATGACACCTGGATGCCAGTTTCTAGACCCTAGGACAATCGCGGAGAGCTGCTCAAGGTTTCCCAGAGTAGCCAGCATGCTTTCTGCTTCGGCATGCACCGCTTGCTCCACGCTCTGGCGATCTTTGTTATGTGCTTCAAGCAGGTTGGCCAGTTCTGCTGCCTTTTCCGTTTCATTAGCCAAGAGTAGCTCAAGTGCGGTGGCAGCTGTGTCGAGTCGCCCCGCGGCATTCAAACGCGGCCCCAAGCGAAAACTCACATGGTGTGTTTGAACCAATCCATCCACGCCAGCGAGTTGTTTCAGTGCACGTAGGCCTAGGCGCTGTGTTTGAGCCAGCGCTTCGAGCCCGCGGCGCACAAGTAGGCGGTTTTCGCTTACGAGTGGTACCAAGTCCGCCACCGTGCCGAGAGCCACAAGATCAAGCGTCTCCTTTAGGTCAAAGTTGGGTGCTGGACGTGTCTTCAGCAGCGCATGAGCCAACTTGAAGACAAGGCCGGCGGTGCAGAAGTAGTGCCAGTCATCCGCTAGCTTGGGATTTACCAAAGCGTGGCATAGAGGGCGTCCTTGCGGCGAGAGCTCATGGTGGTCAACAATCACGCAGTCCACTCCCTGCTCAGCTAACCATGCCGCTTCGTTTAGGGAGGTTGTCCCACAATCTAGCGCGACAAGCAAATCGGGTTTCCCATGCGTCTCGAAACATTTCGCTAAGCCGTCGTGGCTCAGCCCATATCCTTCCTCCATACGTGAGGGAAGAAACAGCTTAGCATTAAGACCGTAGGCCTCCAAAACAAGGTAGAGCAGCGCCATGGATGTCACACCATCCACATCGTAATCGCCGTACAGCACTACCCGTTGTTTTTCATCCACGGCCCGCAAAAGACGAATCACTGCTGCTGGCATATCCGGCAGCATGCGGGGATCGCCAAGACTGGCCAGCTTGGGAACAAGGAAATCACGGGCTTTTTCAGCTGTATTGATTCCGCGCTGAGTTAGAAGGTGGGTCAGCAGTGTGGGCAGACCTGTCTCCGTCGCCAACTCGGCCGCGCCTTCAGCAGCGGGCTTCACGAGCCAGCGCGGTGGGCGGATGTTCATGACGGGAGAATCAGACATGTGACGATTTGCGAGGAAGACGTTTCTTTGTATGGAGCACTCACGGCAGCTAGTCAAAGAATCGCTACTCAGTGTCGTAAAAGCGTGCAAATGATGCCCCAAACACAAGCTGGAAGAATGTGGCTCATGGCTATGGGCCTGATGCTAATCGCGTCAGGTTCTTTTTTTACTTGGAGATTGTGGCTTTCGCACCAAATGACTTCTGTGAGCCGATTGTGGCCCTCAGTCGCCTGTCATATTGAGTCCTCACGCATTGTCAGCGGGCGTCCGACACCTAACTCTCCGATGGCATATCGGTTTGAGGTTCGTTATCGGTATCAGTTTGAGGGTGCATCTCATGTCTCCACACGCATCCGTCATGTGGAGGCTGCTCCCACGCCGCATCGTGAAGTGGTGCTCGCGCTGCAGCAGCAGTTTCCCACGGGTGCGATGCTGGCGTGTTACGTGAACCCAGTGACCCCCTCTGAATCAGTCCTTATTCTGGGAACACAGGCTGCTTTGTATTCCATTTGGTTTCCGCTTCTGTTCGTAGCCGGAGGAGTGGGCATGCTGCTTGGGCTTGCCAAGAAGAAATGGCCGCAGCGATAACTCATCGAATGAGTTCTTCTACGCTCTAGGCAACTCCCGGCTGGACAATCGATACACTGGATGTCATTTCAGCCTATGGCCGCTCTTGCTTACCGACCTCTTCTGACCACCCGCACCACTTGCCGCATTTGCGGCTGCCGTAGTTTCACCGATGTGATTGCTCTTGGGGAACAGTATATCGGAGGCCTCATCGTCAGCGAAGATGGCACCGGCACCATAAAGCGTCAGATCCCCCTCGATCTCGTACGTTGTGATCCATCTCTAGACGAGAATGCCTGCGGCCTTGTGCAGATGCGTCACAGCGTGCCGCCCAAGGTGCTGTATCATCGCTATTACTATGAATCTGGCATCAATCAGTCCATGAGGGATAACTTGGCAGAAATCTCCGCCCTTGCCGAGAATACCGTGAAGCTCGGCAAGAACGACATTGTGCTCGATATTGGTTGCAATGATGGAACGCTGCTCGGTAGCTACAAAACACAAGGCCTGCGCCATATTGGCATCGATCCCTCGGATGTGGCATTGAAAGCGCGCGAACGTGGATTCGAAGTCGTAAACGATTTTTTCTCTGCCAGCGCCTTTCGTCGCGTGCATCCGCAAGAAAAAGCCCGTGTAGTCACTAGCATCTCGATGTTCTACGACTTGGAAGACCCGCGTGCCTTCGTGCAGGACATTGCCAATGTGCTTGCCGATAACGGTATTTGGATCCTCGAGCAGAGCTATTTGCCGTCCATGCTTGCCATGAATAGCTTTGACACCATCTGCCACGAGCACCTTGAATATTACTCGCTTGCTGTCTTGGAGCGTTTGTTTGGCGAATGCGGCCTTGAGGTCGTAGATGCCCATCTCAATAGTGTCAACGGAGGTAGTTTCCGCCTGTGTGTAGCTCACATCGGGTGTGTGAAGCCTTCGCGTGAGGCGGCTTCACGTGTGCAGGAGCTTCGGGTGAGTGAGTTTGAACTCGCTTTGGACACCGATACGCCTTACGCAGAGTTCCGCGCTAACATCCGCCGTATTAAAAATGATCTACAAGGCTTCTTGAAGAAAGCCAAAGCTGATGGGAAGCTGGTTCATGGTTATGGGGCCTCCACGAAGGGAAATACCACACTTCAATACTGCGGAATTAACGGTGACATTCTTCCTGCAATTGCGGACCGCAACCCGCGCAAGTGGGGCAGCTTCACCATCGGTAGCCGTGTCAAAATCATCAGTGAGGAAGAATCCCGTGACGCCAAGCCCGACTATTATCTAGTTCTGCCTTGGCACTTCATGCCCGAGTTCAAAGTGCGTGAGAAAGACTTTCTCGCACGAGGTGGACAGTTTGTCGTGCCCTTCCCGCAAGTTCATTTGGTGAGTTGATACAGCTCACTCAAATATGATTAGGCTCCGTGCCACATCGCCGCGTTGTAAAGCTTCGTAGGCCTCGTTGATGCCGGAAAGCGGGTAACGGCGAGTCACAAGCTCATCGAGCTTCAACTGTCCCGCGCGGTGCATGTCGATGAGTGTCAAAAGATCCGTCCGCGGCCTCGTAGTTCCATAAATGCTGCCACGTAGCGTCTTCTCAGCGTACACCAGTTGGTTGATGTTGATCGCTGCTTTGTCCGCGGCACTTGTGATACCCACAACCACGCACATGCCACCCTTCTTGGTGGCATCATAGGCCTGCTCGGTCGTTTTGCTGCTGCCGTAGGCCTCAAAGCAAAAATCTGCACCTTTTCCTCCTGTGAGTGATTTGATGGCTACGACCGGATCAGCAGTGTTCACATCGATGTAATCGGTGGCACCAAAAAGCTTGGCATCGGCTTCTTTACGCGGGAATTTGTCCACAGCGATAATTTGCCGTGCTCCGGCCAGTTTGGCTCCTTGAACAATATTCAGTCCAATACCTCCGCATCCTACCACAGCTACTGTGCTGCCTGGCTGAACCTGCGCCGCATGAACCACTGCACCCACTCCTGTGATCACACCGCAGCCGATGAGTGCTGCTTTTTCGAAGCTAATATCGGAAGGAATTTTCACGACGCTTGCCTCTGGCATTGTGGATATGCTGGAGAAGGCGGAAACCCCAGCGTAGTGGCGGATGCTCTCGCCTGCGGCATTGCGGAAACGTGTGGTGCCGTCCGGCATTGTGCCCGTAAATCGCATTTGCGTTCCCATGTCGCATAACGCAGGGCGGCCGTTTGCGCAGTATTCGCAGCGGCCGCAGGAGCCGCGCCATACAAGAATAACCGGGTCACCTAGCTGCACGCTCGTTACCCCCTCGCCAACGGCCTCAATCACGCCGCTTCCTTCATGACCTAGGATGATCGGCATCGGCATCGAAAGATCACCCTTCATCACATGTAGATCGCTGTGGCATACGCCAGCGGCTTTTATCCGCACAGTGACCTCGCCGTGTTGGGGCGGTAGGACCTGCACGTCCTCGATTCGGAGGGGCTTTTTGACTTCATAAAGAACAGCGGCAGGTGCGAGCATGAGGGTGTCCAGATGGAATAGGTTTTTTCTGAGAATGAGAGAAGCTGGTCAACGCGTGGTTTAGGGTAACGAGTGACTGCCTTGTGTGATTCTAAAAGCTTATGAGGCTAGGTTTTGGCCAGTTCCTCCACCAGCCTTTTAGCCACATCCCTGCTGCTGATGCCTTCACTCTCTGCCGCGAATGTGGTCATCACACGATGCCTCAGCACAGGCTCAGCCACCTCCATTACATCTTCTAGACGCACCATGTAGCTGCCGTGGAGTGCCGCACGTGCCTTCGCACCGAGGATTAAATACTGGATAGCGCGTGGACCTGCGCCCCAGCTCACAAGTGGTTTCAGCCAAGCAGGAGATTCACTGCTTGCTGGACGGGTACTGCGGGTTAAATCGACAGCGAATTCATAAATGTGATCTGGCACAGGCACTCTCCTCACCAAATCTTGGAAGGCGAGCACTTTAGGTCCATCAAGGATGTGACCGAGTTGCAAAAGATGTTGGCCAGTTGTGGTGCGGGCGATGGCGATTTCCTCGTCACGGCTGGGGTAATCAACCCCAATCATAAACATGAAGCGATCGAGTTGGGCTTCAGGCAAAGGATACGTGCCTTCCTGCTCGATGGGGTTCTGTGTGGCGAGCACAAAAAAAGGAGAGTCGAGTGGATAAGTTCGTCCGGCGACTGTCACTTTATGTTCTTGCATTGCCTCAAGCATTGCAGCCTGCGTTTTAGCAGGCGCACGATTGATTTCGTCTGCGAGAACAATGTTGGCAAACACGGGGCCCTTGGCGAATTCGAAGGCACGTTTCCCTCCGGGTAGTTCCTGTAGAATATCCGTCCCGGTAATGTCCATTGGCATCAAATCAGGTGTAAACTGAATGCGGCTGAAACTCAGGCTCATTGTGTCGGCGAGCTTGGAGATAAGCAGCGTTTTCGCGAGGCCTGGCACGCCCATTAGCAAAGCATGACCTCGGGCGAAAAGGCAGATGACTAGTTGCTCAATAACGTTCTGCTGGCCGACAATGACCTTTTTTAATTCTTCGCTCAGGCGTGCATATACCGCACGTAGTTCATCAATGGCGGCGACATCGTCAGAAGGAAGGGGAGGGTTAGACATAACTGTAAGCCACCAGAAAACCTTCTGGATGACAAGCATCTCCTGCGGAAAAATGGGTGGCTAGAGAATTGAGGTTGGAACAGCACCTGTCTTGGCTATCAATGATGCTGTTTTTGGCCCTTTAGGGCAGGCTTTCACATTATTATGCTTCGAAGCACGCTTTTAGCCGTCACTTTTTTCCTGCTTCTTCCCCAATGGGTGGTGGGTGAAACTCGGTTTTTTGTCAGCACAGCTGGATCGTTGCTGGAAGGGGAGATAGTTGGTGTAATGGGTGACAAGGTAACCCTTCGCAAAAAAGACGACGGCGGCCTTCTCACAGTTTCCCGGGCCACGCTTTGCCAGGAAGACCAAGTCTACATCGATGCTTGGAAAGTGGCCCATCCAGATGCGGATACAGCCCCAGGGGTAGAAGTCTCCATGCAGATGCCTACAGGCCCCAAATTCAGCCTAACTTCTAGCATCCGTAGTGCCAAAAGCACTCGTGGCGGCGCGGATGGAGGGGCTAGAACAATTGACTTGTCTTACAACATTCAAATTATAAGCCGTGAGGTGACTCGCGATTTCAAAGGGGGAAAGGCTATTATTTTCACTTTGGCCCGTCCTGCAGATTCTAGTAATGACCGGCTCTATTTGATGCAGAAAATCGAGTATGAACTTGAATTGCGCGCGCAAGGCAAATTCGAGCAAAAGACGCCAGAAGTGCGCCTTATGTCAGATGGATCTTCTTCGCGTAATGGAACTCGTGAACATGGTTATTTGCTTGTGATCATCGATGCCACAGGTGCAGTACAGCATGTAAACGGGACGCCGGAAGGTTTGCAGAAAAGAGTGGATGAGGCGTTGAAGCTCAGTGCCCCGACAGTGCTTGACAGGGATTTTCAAACTGTTTCCGGAGCTGACTTCCCATCAAGCATCGAGTTGAGTCGTTAAGCTGCTACAACTGACAAAAAACTATTGAAACCAAATGCTTTTCCTGCCGTACTCTAAGCAGTTAACGTGCTCAAAATTTGATGTGCCCTTTCGTATCTGATCAGATTCAATTAATTCGTATCTGCATGGAATAAATGTTCAATGGCAGCATCTTAATTATAATCATGATCAACATATGATCGATTTTTTACCTATTTGCCTTGGAAAACGAGGCCCCTGATGATGTGACAGGCATTTCGCATCGATCACCGAAACACAATCCAATTATAACAAACCATGAAGAAACTTCTTGTTCTTGCTCTCTCTCTCGTCGCCGGCTCCATCATGGCTGCCGAGTTCCCAGATATCAGCATCGCTGATCTCAAGAAAGCCATCGCTGAGAAAAAAGTTACAGTTATTGACGTGAATGGCGCCGCTTCATACGCCAGAGGCCACGTTCCTGGAGCAATCAATTTTGCTGAAGCTAAAGCAGATCTTGGCTCCAAGCTTCCAGCGGATAAGGGCACTCTGATCGTTGCTTATTGTGGTGGTCCTTCCTGCAGTGCTTATAAAGCCGCTGCGAATAAGGCGTCCGAACTTGGTTACACCAATGTGAAGCATCTTTCGGCAGGTATTTCCGGCTGGCTTCAGGCTGGTGAAGCCACGGAAAAATAATCTGCAGTATCTTCTGAATTACCGGGCATCTGCATTCGCAGATGCTCGGTTTTTTTTGGCTCGGGTGAAACCAACAAACCATGCCAATCCTAGAACTCTAAGTTGTTCACAATGAGTGCTATTATTCACAGGTTAAGACATCTTCAAAGACACCACATATTGGTTTATATAAATAAACAAAACACAAGATATGGGTAAAAATTGGCTTGAGCCTTGCAGTTGCCATCCCCCACGTGGTTAGTTTGGCATTATCTCGAATTAGCCGCGCAAAGCTTATTCAACTTTTGTCATTTAGTTTTTGTTAAATCCACAACGCCTTAGGTCTTATGTATCTCAAAAGCCTCACTCTTCACGGCTTCAAGTCTTTTGCTGACAAGACACACTTTGAATTTCATAAAGGCGTCACTGGCATTGTGGGTCCAAATGGATGTGGCAAGTCGAACGTTGTCGATGCCATTCGTTGGGTTCTTGGGGAAACTTCTGCCAAAGCTCTTCGCGGCGAAGAAATGGCCGATGTCATCTTCAACGGAACCGACAAGCGCAAACCCGTAGGCCTCGCTGAGGTTACGCTCACAATGGCGGATTGCGAACAAGCTCTAAAGGTCGATTTCAATGAGGTTGCTATCACGCGCCGCGTTTTTCGTGATGGCAAAAGCGAGTACCGCCTCAACAACACTGTTTGTCGCCTCAAAGATATTCACGATCTGATCGCGGGCACTGGCATCGGTCGCGCAGCTTATTCGATCATGGCGCAGGGTCAGATTGACATGCTGTTGAGTTCGAAGCCGGAAGATCGAAGAACAGTATTCGAAGAAGCTGCTGGCATAACCAAATTCAAATCGCAGAAAAAAGAAGCGCTGCGCAAACTCGAATATACCGAAGCCAACCTGCTTCGTGTCGCCGACATCATTGCCGAAGTCAAAAGACAGATGGGCAGCCTGCAGCGTCAGGCTGCGAAGGCGCGTCGTTATCAAGCCTTGCTCGAAGACACACGCCTGCTTGACACGCACCTTGCGCACAAGCAATACACGGAGTTCTCAGGTGAGAAATCGGAGAGTGAAAATCAGGTGCGAATACTCGTGAATCAGCTCGAGGATACGCAACGAAAGCTCCAAACCGCTGAGGCTGAAGCTGCACAGACGCGCGAGGCCTACCACGCCATCGAAAGTCAAATCAGTCAGGCGCGGCAGCAGGCGCAGGAGCTCCGCTCGCAGATGCAGAGCGCAGAGGGACGCATTGGCTTCAATAAGGAGCGCAGCGAAGATTTATTGGCCCGTATTCGTCAAAATGAGGAACAAATGGCCGCCAATGAAGAACTCATTGAGCAAACGCGCAATGAACTTACGGATGCCGACGACCAGCTCACTCAGATTCGTGAAAACATCGAGCAGCGGCAGATCGCGGTGAACGATCATGGTTCGAAACACCAAGATCTTATTCCTGAACGTAACCGCCTTGACACGGAGCGACGCACCATTCGTGAAGCTATCCGCCAGTTTGAAGGACAAATTGCGTCCAGTGAGGCCCGCGCAACTTCTTTGGCTTCGCAAATTGTTGCCGATCGCCAGCGTTACGAAGCACTGGCACATGATTTTCAAGGTGCCGCTCAGCTCCGCGAGGCCAATCAGTTGGAACATGATGATTTACAGCGCCAGCTCAGCGAGCTCGAGAGCACGCGAGATGAGCTCGAAGAAATGGCAAAGAATTGCGCCCGTGACATCATCGAGAGCAGGCGTCAGCGAGATTCGATGAACAACGAGCTTAACGAGCTCCAACGTGCGCTCACTCAAAGCCGTTCACGTCTTGAAATCATCGCGCAGCTCCTCAAGAAAGGCGAAGGGCTTTCTACAGGCACTCAAAATGTGCTCTCTGGCTTCGGTAATCCCGAGGTTTATTCCACCGGTGTAAGAGGTTTATTGGGCAGCAGCGTTGAGGTGACTGACCCGGTCTTCATTCCGGCCATCGAAGCAGCGCTGAAAGATCATTTGCAGGCCGTTTTGCTTTCCGAGAGCGAATTAGCCGTGCAGATTGTTCAACGCTTGGCTGACCAACAAATGGGGCGCGCCGCGCTCTTCCCGCAAGATTTTATCAATCTGCGTTCGCAGGCCGATCGTGAGCTGCTGCCTGATGGTGCATTAGCTTGGGCCGTGGACAAGGTGCGGGTCAAAAATGGCGTGCAGAGCCTTATCGATCACCTTTTGCGCAATGTAGTCATCACAGATCATCTCCAAACTGCACTAAAGCTCAAACGCCAGCTTCCTCATCTTGCTATCGCCACCATGCATGGCGAGCTCATCAGCGCCGATGGTATTATCTATGGTGGAGCCTCGAAAGATGAAGAGACTTCCACTCTGCGTCGCGAGGCTGAGGTGAAGCATCTACGCAGTGAGGTGGAGACACTCGAACTCCAGTTCGCGGAGAAGGAGAATGTTCTCAAAGATTTCACCGCGCAGCTGGAAGACATGCAGCGTGAGGAAGTTGGCCTTCGGGAACAGTCCCAGAAAGCTCGCGAAGGTTTTTCCACTCTCCAAGGTAAGATGTCAGTCGTTCAGCGTGCGCTCCAGCAGGCTTCTGCGAAGCTTGAAAGCATCGAATGGGATCAAAACCAGATTTCGGAGCGCATCGGTGGTAGCGAAAGCATCATCAACCAGATGCGCGAAGCCGCAGCGATGGCCATCGAGCAGTTGGAGGGTTCCCGTGTGCGTGAGAATGAACTCGAACTTGAAATGGAGTCCTTCCTCCGCCGGGAACTCGAATCTAGCGAGCGTCTGAACGAACTCCGTACTGCTCTCGCTCTAGAGCAAAGCGCCCTCGGCAGCATTGAGCGTCAAAAGACACCGCTCGGCGTGCGCATGCAAGAGCTCGCTGCGGCTAGCCGCCGCTTTGATGAAGAAATCGCCACATGGCGCATACGCATTGATCAGAGTGATGCCGAGAACGCACGTTTTGCTGAACAAATTCAATCCCAGCGCGAAGCCATTACCGAGATTGAAGAACACCTAAACTCCAAGACTGAGGAACGCGCCAGCTTGTTTGAGCAAGTCAGCCGTCTTGAATCCCAACTCACAAAGCTTCGCCAGAGTTACAATGGTCTCAACGAGTCCCGCAGCCGCGCTGAAGTCGCGCTCACCCGTGTGGACCTGCGCCTTGAAAACCTGATCAATCAGGTGCAGGAACGCTACAGCTTCCATATCAGCGCCTTCGAGCCCGACTATCATGTGCTCATGATGACCATTGAGGAACAGAAGAAGAATCGTAGTCGCGGGAAGAAGTTTGCAAGTGCGGCTGAAGCACTCGAAGTTTCCGAGTCGTCCACATCTGACGAGTCGACCGAAATCACCGAATGTATTCAGGGGGAAGAAGCAATCGTAGAATCTGAAGTAGTCATCCCAGCAGACTCCAGAGGCGGTAATGACGATGTTTGCATTGATGATGTGGTCATTCCAGATGATCAAGCCGAGCCAGACTGGGCTTTTGTCATGGAAGTCGTTTATGAATTGCGTCAAAAACTTGAAAGCATCGGTGCAGTCAATTTGGATGCCATTCAGGAGTTTGAAGAACTCGAAGAACGCCATCACTTTCTTGAAACACAGCACGGTGATCTGGTGAAAGGCAAGGACGAGTTGCTTCAAGTTATTGCCAAAATCAACGACACCACCAAGCTGATGTTCAGCGAAACCTTTACGGCGGTCCGCACCTATTTCCAAAACAACTTTAAGGAACTCTTCGGTCCTCAGGCTAAAGCTGATCTCATGCTCGTTGATGAGGCCGATCCTCTTGAATCCGGTATAGAAATTATTGCCAAGCCACCGGGCAAGAAACTGCAAACCATAAGCCTTCTATCAGGCGGGGAACGCAGTATGACCGCTGTCGCGTTGCTTTTTTCCATCTACCAAGTCAAGCCTTCTCCCTTCTGCGTGCTTGATGAGTTGGATGCTCCTCTGGACGAAACGAATATCGGTCGCTTTCTCAAGATGCTCGATAACTACATCGACAACTCGCAGTTCATCATTGTTACGCACAACAAGCGCACGATGAGCCGCGCTGATGTTATTTATGGGGTAACTATGCAGGAATTTGGAGTATCCAAACCTGTTGGTGTCCGTATGACTACCGAAGATACTCGAACCCTAAAAAAATCGGATCAGGAACTCGCTCTTGAAGCGCCCGCTCAGGCCAAGCGCCGCAAAAAAGTTACAGAAGCGGAAGAAGAGCGGAGCGATGATGAGCCCATCAATGATCTCGATGCTGAGCAATTGCGGCTCACAGAAATCGAAGAGCGTGAGGAACAATCCCCCGCAGCACTTGTCTGAGATGCATGAGACAAAACTCTAAGGATGTCCTTCCGCCGACACAGGGTGCATTTCATGACGTCCTATGGGTTTCTTTGGACAGCTCTTTGAACTTCTCAGCTTCGTATCTTAGCTCGGATTGATCTCGCATCTGTTTTGCCGAGTAAGGAAAGCGGGTGCGCCAATTCGATTCACAGACAACACCAGGAATATTGAAACGGTCGGTCATGCCAAAAAGGTCAGTGATCATGATGGCGGCGTAGCGGCTGGCGCTGGCGAGAAGTCCATTCAAGAGTTGCCACTTGATTTGTGAGTTGTAAGGCGGGTATTCGCTTGTAGGCGGCATGTTTGCAAACTCAGCGAGGAGTCGGAGTTCTCTACCTGCTTTCATACGTTCTGCGTGCTCTGGCGCGTGGTGCATGGCGTAGCGGCAATCATCCCACATGGCGGCCATAGAGGGGTGATCATGTGTGGCGTAGGTGGTGAAGCTGCATTCATCGTAGGCAAGGCCAGAAATGGCTTGATCATCAGTTGTTACCTCCCACTGGGGAATCTTGAAGCCGGGAATGCCACGTTCTAGTAAATGCGGGCGGACGTAGTCTGGAACTGCACCGAGGTCCTCACCTACCACCTCTGCCCCATTGGCCGCAGCTTGGATCATTCGGAGGTATTTGTCGCCGGCGGCATGGTTTGCAGCACAGTGCTCCTGTGTATCGTCGTCATATTCGATGAAGTGTGGAAGGTGCCCGCCAGTGCGGGCTTTTACCTCATTTTCGGTGAGAGCCAGAAATTCTGCGTTCCGCTGGGGTCGCCATGGGAAGCCATAGATACGATAGAAGCCGAGCACATGGTCGATACGGAAGATATGAAAAATGTCCGTGAGCTTTGCGATACGCTGGCGCCACCACGCAAAACCATCTTTTTCCATTACGTCCCAGCGATAGAGCGGAATCCCCCAGTTTTGGCCCCACTTTTGGACGAAGGGATCGTCCTTGAAGATCTTTTCTGGTGGTGCTCCGCCGCACCAGCCGAGGTTGAAAAGGTGTGGATTAGAGAAGACATCCGCACTGTAGTAGTTCACGCCGATGGGAATGTCACCCATGAGGCGAACGCCGATTTTTGTCCCGTAGGTGCGAAGTTCTCGCCACTGCGTGAACGCAACCCACTGCACCCAAGCATGGTAAGTGGCTTGTGGCCCGTCGGGATTTACGCTTTTTTGGGCGTCTGGTGGCCATTGGTCCCACATTTCATGGCCATACTTGTCAATCAGCGTTCGAAAGATGGCGTAGTCCTTGAGCCACGCAGCCTCCGCTTTGCAAAAAAGCTTGAAGGCCTTGGCGCGCGATCTGTTTTTGCCGAAACGCGAAAAAGCGAGTTGCAGCAGCTTTGTTTTCACACGCCGTGCGGTGGGAAAGTCTACCAGATCAACACTGAAATTCTCTCCTGACCTCGCTGCTACGATATCCGCTGGGGTTAGCTCCGGCAATGTATAGAGTGAGACATCCAATAGCACTGGATCGAGAGCCACGGAGCTGATGGCATTGTAAGGACTGTTGTCAGTTCCGGTTTCGTTGATGGGTAAAAGCTGCACAAAGCCAATGCCATGCTCTGCCGCCCAGTCCATGAGCTCTCGCAGGGCCCGGGTATCACCAATGCCGAAGTCATGGTCATGACGGAGGGCGAAAACGGGTGCTAGAATGCCGACGGAACGTTTGGATGTCATGGTTTCTGGGTGATGATATTTTCAGATGCAAATGGCGTGCCGGGTGTCGGGCTAATTGAGACCATGATGGAGAGGCATATGAATCAAGACAGAGTTTGAGGCCCGCGCTTTCCCCTCTTTTTCGAACTAGGCATGACCGATTTCCTGCTCACAAGAATGCATCAATCCGAATCAAATATTTTGCCCGGGTTCAGCAATCCTTTTGGATCGAGAGCCTTCTTGACAGTGCGCATGAGCTCAAAACTTCCTTCGCCGAGTTGACGATGGAGGAAGCTCTTTTTCGCCAAACCAACTCCATGTTCTCCCGTAATTGTGCCACCAAGTCTGAGGGTCTCAGCGACAATTTCCTCCAGTGCGCACTCGACCCGGTGCATTTCCTCCTGATCGCGTTCATTGGTAAGGAAGGTAGGATGCAAATTGCCATCACCTAGGTGACCAAATGTGCCTATTAAAAGTCGGTGTTGCTTTGCGACCTCGTTGATGAATTTGACCATACGTGCCAGTTCGCTGCGTGGAACGGTGACATCTTCAAGAATCGTGGTCGGGCGGACGCGCGCGAGGGCGGAAAAGGCATTCCGGCGTGCTGCGGCTAGTTTTGCGCCTTCTTGATCGTTTTCCGCAGCTCGAACCTCGCGGGCGCCAGTGCTGCGTGCAAGTGCCATCATCTGCGCTGCCTCCTCCTCGACTACTGCGGGATGACCGTCGGTTTCCATGAGCACTAAGGCAGCCACATCGGTCGGAAGGCCGATCTTGGCGTAGTCTTCGACGCAGCGCACTGTCATTTGGTCCAGAAACTCCAATGTGCAGGGGATAATCTTTGCCGCGATGATGGCAGAAATAGTTTCAGCTGCCTTTTCCATTGAGTCGTAGAGCGCAAGCATGGTTTTGCGGGCTTTCGGACGGGGGAGCACTTTTAGTAGAACCTCGGTGATGATGCCCAAGGTGCCCTCGTTGCCGATAAAAAGATCCTTCATCGAATAACCAGCCACGTCTTTGACGCATTTATTGCCAAGGAAATTGAGCGTTCCATTCGGCAGGACAACTTCGATGCCCATTACGTAGTCACGAGTAACGCCATATTTGAGTCCTCGGAGACCGCCGGAATTCTCTGCAACATTACCGCCGATGGTGGAAATTTTCATGGAGCCTGGATCAGGGGGGTAAAACAGCCCTACCTTTGCGCAGGCATCATCGATTTCTTTCGTGATCACACCGCTCTGAGCGCGAAGTGTGAGATTGTTCGTATCGAGTTCGATCAACTTATCCATTTTGACCAAGCAAAGCACGAGGCAGCCTGATAGGGGAACGCTGCCACCGCTAAGACCGGTTCCGCTCCCGCGAGTAACGACTGGCACATTGTGTTGGCAAGCCAGTTTGACACAGGCGGCAACCTCCACTGCCGTCAGGGGAAAAACGACTGCTCCGGGCCTCTGTTTCAGGGCTGCTGTGCCATCAAATGAATAAGGTACAACATCTTCATGCCGCGTGAGCACGCGCTCCTCGGCTACGATTTGTTTCAACGAGTCCAAAAAGGCTGCATCCACTTGGTTCATACGATCACCATGGCAAGTCCCCCTTGCACCGTCAATGCAGGCCGTGCTTTGGTATGATATGAGTTTCTCCGGCCCTATTCGGTTTTCTCCTCATTATCAGCCCCGTGTTTGGGGGGGGCGGCGTTTGGAGACGATTCTCGGACGCACGCTACCGGATGCCTGTACACCTATTGGCGAGTCTTGGGAAGTCAGCGACCGCGCCGAATCAATGAGCACCACAGCAGATGGTGTCAGCTTGAATGAATTATGGCAGAAGCATCGGGATAAGGTGTTCGGCAAGCTCAAGAGTGATTCTCTGCGTTTTCCGCTCCTGATGAAAGTTTTGGATGCCAGTAATGATCTTTCCATCCAAGTGCATCCTCCAGCAAAGCGCGCTGCCGAACTCGGTGGTCAGCCAAAAACAGAAATGTGGTACGTCGCACATGCTGAACCGGGTGCGAAGATTTACGCTGGGCTCAAAAAAGGTGTCACAAGAGTTCAATTCGATGCAGCGTTGCAAAACGGCACGCTGGCCGATGTCGTTCACGTGATTCATCCACAGATAGGGCAATGCCTTTTCATTCCCAGTGGTCGTATCCACGCGATTGGCGCTGGATTGTTGATCTACGAGATTCAGCAAAACAGCGACACCACCTACCGTGTCTTCGATTGGAATCGCTTGGGTCTTGATGGCCACCCCCGCCAACTTCACATCGCCGAGTCGCTTGCCTCGATTGATTTTGAAGACTTTGAGCCGTGCATGCAGCCCGATGTGAAAGAAGGCTCACTGGTGCGTTGTGAGTTTTTTGACGTGCGTCTTTGTGTTGCTGCCGAACAACTTGGCCACCAAGGCGAAAATCTGACGTTGGCTGTTACCCGCGGGAAATTAAACCTCGCAGGCGAGAGTTTTTGCGCTGGAGATTTTGCCGTGATTCCTTCTATGATGCCTGACAATCTGCGCCGGATCACTTCACGTGACAGCGACTGCCAGTGGCTAGAAATACGGATACCATACTGAAGATGAAGATGTGGCGCGGCAGTTGTCTTAAGATTGCAGAGCTTTTGGCGAACCTAGAATTTCTCCGACCACAATAGCGCGTCGTATCGCGATGGGGTCATCTCGGAGTGCGCGTAGGGAGTTCAGCATGGAAGGTGCTGTGTTGATAGGCTCAGATGCCGGAAGTGTAGTTTGAATAGCGGCAGGTGAGTTAGAAGCTGAAAGTGGTTTTTCAGCAGTTTGTGGGCGACTGACTGACTCTGCTGAGGCTGCTCGGCTTACTGGCGCTTTTTGCTTCTGAGTCTGGGAATTTTCGCGAATTTCTCTCCAAGCTTTGCGGATTTCTTCCCAAGGGGCGGTGGCAACTGGTGGTGGTGAAGAGGGGATTGGTGGAGGCAGGGCGGGGGATTGAGCACGTCGGCGCGCCTGCTCTCGAATTCGGCGGTTTATCTCTTCGTTCGCATCGGACTCCTTAAGTTCTTCAGAAACTGGTGTTTTGCCACCAGTCCACTGCTCCCACAACCACTTCAGGAAGCTGAAGATCACCGCGAGAACGATGATGGCCACCTGAAAGGTGTCCACCTCAGCCTTCAGCAGATACGGATTCATCGCGATAGAAAATTACGAGACATGTTACTTTCCAGCAGACGCATCACCGGCGATTTTAGATCGCATTTCGGTATCAGCGGTGACGTTTTTGTACTTGGCAAAGTCCATCACACCGAGTTGGCCGTTTCGAAATGCTTCTGATATGGCAAGTGGCACTTGAGCTTCAGCCTCGACAACTTTCGCACGCATCTCCTGAGTGCGAGCGGCCATTTCTTGCTCAAGTGCCACGGCGGCAGCTCGTCGCATTTCAGCATTGGCCTGCGCTATCTTCTTATCTGCCTCGGCCTGTTCAGTCTGAAGCTTTGCACCTACGTTTTCACCGACGTCTACATCGGCGATGTCAATCGAGAGAATTTCGAATGCGGTCCCGGCATCCACACCTTTGGCGAGAACAAGCTTTGAGATGCTGTCTGGGTTCTCAAGCACGTCTTTATAGGAGCTTGCAGAGCCTATGCAGGTCACAATGCCTTCGCCGACACGGGCTACGACAGTTTCCTCTGTTGCGCCGCCGACGAAACGGTCAAGATTGGTGCGCACAGTCACTCGAGCACGCACTCGAAGAGAAATGCCGTCTTTTGCCACCGCATCAATCTTGCCGCCGCGTCCCATGTCAGGATGGGGACAGTCAATGACTTTTGGATTGATGCTGGTTCTCACAGCTTCGAGCACCGTTTTGCCAGTGCCTTTGCAGGCAAGGTCAATCGCACAGGCGCGGTCAAAGTTCAGTGGAATACCAGCCTTGTCGGCAGCGATGAGTGAGAGAACCACATGAGTCACATCTCCACCAGCCAAAAAGTGCGCTTCTAGCTGGTCGGTTTCAATGGGGATACCTGCTTTGGCTGCAGTGATACGGGTATCGACAATGAGAGCGTTTGGCACACCTCGCAACCACATGGCCAGCAATGTGGTAAAGCTTACTGGTGCATTTGCGATGCGAGCACGGAGCCACAGGTTGAAGAATTTGGCAACGAGGAGGAACAGGACGAGTGTAATGACGAGGACAATGCCAACGCCGAAGATTTCAAGAGGTCTCATAAGTATGTGATAATTGGCTGAGTGATAGAGATTAAGTGAGTCAGTGAGGAAGTGTAGAGTGTAAATTTGGTCTTAAATCGCACGGACCAGCAGTGATCCAAATTCAATGGCAATAACTTCGAGTTTGGCACCTGCTGACGCGTGACCAGTCTGGCAGCGCACTTCGTAGCGTTTTCCACCAAAATCGGCATATCCCAGCGGGCGCAATTCGGTAATGGATATGCCTTGAGAGCCTAGCGGGGTGTTGAAAACGGCATTGGCAGTTCCCTTCATTTCCGTCTCCAGCAACAGACTGCGACGAAAAAATTTTACGACAAAGTATTTGAGCCAAACAAATAGAGATATTGAGGTGGCAAGCAAGATACCGATAGCCAATGTGGCGCGCTGACCACCACTCCAGTCGCCGAAATCGTCCGCAGTGAGTGTCAACCAGAGTGCGGTCAGTAGGCTGAGTGTGCCAATTGTGCCGGCAATCATGCCTGGCAGAAAGGTTTCCAGCATGAGCAGCAAGATGCCAAAAAGCGCAAGGGTGACAATGCTTGTTAACATGGTATAAAAGCTCTCCAGTCTGGAACAGGCGTCAAGAAGCCATATCGGTTACAGGTGAAAGCCTGCTCGTGTTCGGTGAGTACCAGAAAAATGCATTTTTCACCCCCTATCGTTTTAGCGCTGATCCTTTTGGCGTCTGGCGAGCTTGCCATGGCAAAAAAAGACGAGGTTCCTAGGCCGATGCCCTGGTCGTTTGGGCCTCTTAGGAGGGTGTCTCCTCCCTTAGTGAAAAACTTAGTATGGCCGCAGACGCGCACGGATCTTTACATTTTGGGTAAAATCGAGGCGGCGGGACTTAAGCCAGCTCCTAGGGCGGAGGAGCACGTCTTGCGTCGTAGGCTGGCATTGGACCTGACGGGGCTGCCCCCATCAGGAGAGGCAATGCCATCGAAATGGTCCGCTGAGGTGTCTCGACTCCTTGCGAGTCCGCATTACGGCGAACGCTGGGCGCGCCACTGGCTTGATCTGGCACGCTACGTGGACCAAACGCCCGACTGGCTCGATTCGACTCGATTTTCCTATCTCTACCGCGACTGGGTCGTGCAGGCGTTTAACGAGGATATACCGTATAATCGCTTTGTAATGAGGCAGCTAGCCACGGATTTTATGCCAGAGTGCGAGCCTAAAGACCGCGTGGCCCTAGGATTTATTGGATTAAGCCCAACCTATTTTAAGGAATTGCAACTGCCACCCGAGATCATTAAGACCACTGTGGCGGATGAGTGGGAGGAACATGTGGATGCCATTGGGAGAACTTTTCTTGGGCTCACACTGGCCTGTGCGCGATGTCATGATCACAAATCGGACCCCGTGACAATGCAGGACTATTATGCGTTGGCAGGCGTCTTTGCATCGGTGAAAATCGCCGAGGTGCCGACGATGAATGACATGTTTTGGAAGCCGGTGGAAAAAGCGCGCGCTGAAGTTGCTTCACTGGAAAAGCAGATCAAGGAACTGACAAAGAAAAAACTCAAAGATCTCAAGGACCAGACGCAGGTTTTGGAAGCGAAAATGGCGGCCATAAAAGCTTCGACGCCACATTATAACATGCTCATGGCGAACGCCGTCGAAGAGGCAGCCCTCTTTGTGGTGAACAAGGAGAAAGAGCACGGAACCAAGTTGGACTACAAGATGGGCATCGCTCGTGACTTGGAGCTAATGAAGCGTGGCAATCCGAACGATCTTGGCGAACTAGTGCCACGTCGGTTTCTGAGCGCTTTTCCCTCAAAAAACGGTGAGCCAAGAAGATTTACAAACGGCAGCGGACGTCTGGATTTGGCACAGGCTTTGACCAATGAGGCCGCTCCATTGACTGCACGTGTCATTGTAAATCGCGTGTGGAAGCATCACTTCGGCCGTGGCTTAGTTGATACACCGAGCGAATTTGGCAACCTTGGCGAGGCTCCTACGCATCCTGAACTTCTTGATGATCTTGCTGGCAGGTTCATTGAGAACGGATGGTCAATCAAATGGCTGCATCGCGAGATTCTGAATTCTGCCACATGGCAACAGTCTAGTATGTCTCCTGAATCCGAGCAGCTTGATCCGGAAAACAAGTTCTATGCGCGAATGCTACGTCGGCGCCTTGACTGGGAGGCGTGGCGTGATGCAATCCTCACGGCTAGTGGCAAGATCGATCTCAGTATTGGTGGACCTGCTTTGGCTGTCAGCGATCTCAAAAATACGCGTCGATCAATTTATGGTGCCTCCAACCGGCAGGACATGGATCCGATGCTGCGTCTGCATGATGTTCCTGACCCTGGTGCGCACCACCCATGGCGGACGGAAACGATCACTCCACTGCAGGGGCTCTTTGCACTGAACTCTCCCTTTATGCAGCATCATGCAGATGCTCTTGGAAGGTGGGCGATGAAGCAGAGTCTTTTTGAAATCTATACGCGGCTTTTTGGACGCAATCCTACTCACCATGAGCGACAGGTGACGAAGGTCTTTTTTGCAGGTCGTGAACAGGATGAGTCTGCTTGGTCCCAATATGCTCAGGCGTTATTGGCCGGAAACGAGATATTGTTTGTAGATTGAGAGAGTATCAGCTCTTACGCCCAGGAAAGCGAGTACAAACGCCTCGGCCAGCTATGATATCCGGTAGCTGCTCAGCATGGCGTCCATTCGCAATGATGCAGGTGATTCCTGCATTCACAGCATTCTGAACGGCGCCTAATTTCGAGATCATACCGCCAGTTCCGAGTTGTGACTTTTCTTTTTCGGCATGGTGAAGCACTTCGTTGATGTTTGTCACCACCGGGATCGGGCCCTCCTCTGGCTTATGTATATCTTTTAGTAGGCCTGGAGCGTTGGTAAGGAGTAGTAGCGTGCTAGCACCCCAAAACTGGGCCACACGGGAGGAGAGTTTGTCATTGTCTCCATAGCGTAGCTCTTCGACAGCTACAGAGTCGTTTTCATTGATGACCGGCACGACTTGGGGGAATTCGAGCAGTTTGTTTAGCACAGCTTTCACCCGCGGAGCTCTGTCGGCGTTTTCGAAGTCTTCATGCGTCACGAGCAGTTGGGCTACATGGAGGCCATGGTCACGAAGCAGGCTCTCATAGGCGTGCATGAGATGTGTTTGTCCGACGGCGGCCAGTGCCTGGAGTGTTGTCACATCGGTAGGGCGTTGTTTTAATTCGAGAGGTTTGAGACCAGAGGCGACTGCGCCACTACTGACAACCACGACGGCATGACCTGCCTTCTTAAGAAGGGCTACGGCCTCGACTAGCTTGCGAAGTTGCACCGGATCGGGCTCGGGGGTGCTAACCTTGGTGAGAATGCCGGATCCAAATTTCAAGACGATACGCTGTAGGGCTTCGTTGGACATGAGGGCGCGGATTATGGCGGTGCTCCGCGAGTTCGAAAGCCGTTTTTCACCAGTTGCCCACCTCCATAGAGTGCCTTAGCCATTCCTAAAGTCGTGTCCTGAAGGGCGGAGATTTCTCTCAAAATCATGACGGTCCTCACGGTTCCGTGCCTTGATCCGGTGATTGCGTTTGAAAATTCTTTCGACTGTCATCTGGCGTTTTTTGCGCTTTTTGCGCAGTTCGGCAATTTCTTCTTCCAGCTTCAGGTAACCCTCGTAGCGGGCCACATCGAGTGTTCCGGCCTCGACTGCGGCCCGAATGGCGCAGCCAGCATCTTTTCCATGTTTGCAATCTCCAAACTGGCACTCGAGTGCGATCTGGCCGATGTCCACAAAGCGTTCACGCAGCGTAGTTTCATCCGTCCACATCTGCACTTCCTTGATGCCTGGGTTGTCGATCAGGATCCCGCCACGTTCGAGAACGATCAATTCACGGGCGGTGGTAGTATGTTTTCCGCGACCGGTCTTTGGGTTCACTTCACCTGTCCATTGCCACTCTTCGCCGAGAAGCAAATTGATCATGGCGGATTTCCCGACTCCGCTGGAACCGATAAATGCAACGCTCTTGCCTCGCTTAAGGTGGTCACGCACCGCTTTAATGCCCTTGCGTTGGATGACGCTGGTTAGAAGGACCTCTGCCAGTGGGTTTAGTTCCCGGATTGCGCTCGCTGCCTGATCGTTTTGTTCCTTTGAGCTAAGATCGATCTTATTGATGACAACGACCGCTTTCGCACCACTGCGGGCGATAAGTGCAAAGTAACGCTCCAGTCGCCGCAAGTTAAAATCAGCTTTGGCATCGGTGATGATGATGACAGTATCCACATTCGCGGCGATGACCTGCTCCTCTGTGCTGAGGCCTGGGGCTTTGCGTGAAAAGCAGGTCTGCCGGGGCAACCGAGCTCGAATGACGGCATCCGTGGCTTTTTTACCGAGATCAATCACCACCCAGTCTCCCACAGCAGGCAGATCGGCGTCCGTCTCAGCATCGTGATAGACCTTGCCGCCGAGGATTACCTCGAGTTCATCGAACCCTCCCATTCCATCATCGAGTAGAGCCCCATACGAGATTTTATTGTCGCGGATTAAGCGTGCGGGTTTCCAACCTTTGGCGGCATGCGGCTCATAGTGCTTTTGAAAAAAAGCATTCCAGCCTAAGTCTTCAAGAGTGAAGCGCGGCACAGTGGGGCAGGGGATGAGATGCAATCACTGCTGTGCGTTGCCTTGAGGCACGGGCAGTGGGGGCTTAGTCTGCGTAGGAGATCCAGGAGTAGGGGGCTCAGGCACCTTCATTTCGGGTGTGGCAGGCTTGACGGCAGGAGCCCCCGAGTCAGTACGGATCGGCAACGGCACATTGCTTCCTTGGGCTGCTTCCGCTGCTTTTTTCGCTTCTTCCTCCGCCTGCTTTTGGATTGCGGCGGCATGCTTAGCGGCGTTGGCCTTTGCGCGCTCGGCAGATTGCTTCAGGTAAGCTGGATAGTCCGGTCCTTTACCCGTGATGGTTACGGGCGTTCCTAATGAGACCCGCTCGTAAAGAATGGGGGCCATCTTCGAGGGCAGGCGAATGCATCCGTGGGACGCACGGCGGCCGGGCTTAGAGATGATACCAATGTGCATGCCAACTCCATCATTCGTGAGTCGCATGAAATACTTCATCGGCGCGGCTTCGAAGCGACCGCCTGGAGGCAGAACATCGCGACCTTGTTTGAAATCCGAGTTAACCAGCTTGCCCTCGGCATCGTAGCTCTTGCCGTAAAGATTCGATACCTTATCTTTCCTCTTTTCGAGAATCTTGAACTCTCCTGTGGGCGTTGGATAGCTGGTGATGCCGCTTGCTACATAGGTCCAGCCAACCTCTTCTTCACCGTGATAGAGCATGGCACGCTGGGTGTCTACGTTGACGACGATTCGGGTGATGGGCTTCCCCCCCCCTGTCCAGGCTCCCGGATACTTCCAAGTCTGCTTCACAGGTTCCGGTGGAGTAGGTGGGGGGACTTTTTTAGCCATGCTGCAGGAGGCAAGAGCCACTGCAGCGACTGCAAGCGGGCTATATTGGAGTAAAGATGGCACTATAGAGGTCACAGTGGCAAAGTGTAAGGGGCATGAGTGAATTGCTCAAGTGGTCAGTTCACTGGGATGTGTGATCAAAAGATCTGCTCCGTGGTCCCGTAACTCTTTTTCCCCGCGGAAGCCCCAACAAACGCCGATAGCCCGCATGCCGCTGTTTCGTGCAAAGTCCATATCGATGCCCGAGTCACCTACATAGGCGATACTGCTTGTCGAGATGCCCCAGATAGCTGCTACCTCATGTGCTGCATTTGGTGCGGGCTTGTTTGGAATTTCAGGCCGAGCTCCGAGAATGACATCAAACAGTGATTTGCCGAAGAAATACTCAGTCATTGGCACGGTGAAGCGATGAGCTTTGTTGGAAATAACGCCGAGTTTCAGCCCTCGATTCTTTAGGCATTGGAGGAGTTCTATCACACCTTCATAGGGCCGCGTGCTCTCCTGCCATTGCGACTCGTAGTTTGAGCGATACTCTGCTACTCCAGCTTTTATGGTTTCTGCATCACGGGAATGATTCGGTAACGCGCGTTCCACCAGCTTATCCATGCCATCCCCCACCATCTTTCGGAAGAGCTCTAACTCCCGCCGCGGATGCCCTCTGGCTTCCAGCATACGATTCACTGATTTTGCAATATCGGCTAGCGAGTCAATCAGTGTTCCATCAAGGTCAAAAAGATAGGCTTGAATAGGTGGCATATTCGATTCACTGGCGGGAAACCGTGCGGAAGGCAAGTGATGGAATCTCTTTTCAGGCAACGAGGTCTCTTCACTCCATGCGTTGCAGAAATGACTCATCAGCAGGGTAAACTTGCTCCCGGATGGAAATGGTCTAGTTTGTATTATTGAGGTTTGGATTTTCCCATCGTTTCTTGCGGTTTTTTAAAGGTAGCTCATTTTGGGTGATGAAGCCTGAAAAAGTGAAATTCATGTTGATGGCAGTGGATATGAATCGTGCTGTTCGTTTCTACCGCGATGTGATGGGCTTGGAGGAAATATTTGTGAGCGATTTTTGGTCAGAATTGCGTCACGGCGACGCAATTATTGGTCTGCATGGTGGACATCATGGCAGACGGAATCCCACCGGGCTGTCTTTTCAGTTCGAAGATGTGCTCAAACAATCTGAGTTCATTCGTCAGGCTGGTGCTGAGATTTTGCAATACCCGGAGCAGCGTGAGGGAGAACCGATCCTGCTCGGCATGTACCGGGACAGCGAAGGAAATGAGGTCTTCATCACGCAATATGTGGGATAAGCGCGGCGATGGCCCTTCCCCCTGCAACGCTTTTTTTTACGCATTTGAGGTCGAAAGATTGACACCCCAAGCCCAGCCCGCTTAATTTCAATTTTTCATAATTCGCGCTTAGGTCGCCTTTTCGCCCCTCTCTACTGATTTCATGTACTCAAATGAAAAATACCTGCTGGAACTGCTCCTAGAATCCGGGCTGGTGACCGATCGCGATATCCAAGGCGTGGTCTCCACTCAAAAGCACGGAGAGAGCACCCTCGAAACGCTGATTAAAACGGGTGTGGTATCTGACGAGCAACTAGCGCAGACCGTTGCTGTCAACTCTGGCATGGAGTATGTGGATTTGTATGGTTTTGAAGCGCACCCGAGCCTTAAAAGTCTCCTTCCGGTTGAAACAGCCATCCGTTACAAAATTGCCCCGCTAGGAACCAACGGATCTGCTCTTCAGGTCGTAGTTGCGGACCCATATGATTTTGAGACACTTGATGCTCTTCCGCATGTCCTGCAGCCTGAGATTGAATTTTTCTGCTCCACTCCGGCGCTGATTAAGCTGCTACAATCAAATATCTACGGTAACGAGGCTGTAGGTGGCAGCAAAATTAAAGGCAGTGGATTGGAAAGCGGTGGCGATGACGATGCGCCTGTGATCAAATTAGTGACGAATCTGCTGACGGAAGCCTTTAAAAATAAAGCGTCAGATATTCACATCGAGCCGATGGAGAAAGACATCCGTGTTCGATACCGCATGGATGGCGTGATGGTGGACATTGAGCACCATCCGAAGCGCCTTTTGGCGGCGATTATTGGTCGTATCAAGATCATGACAGGAACGATGCAGTTGGATGAAAAGCGTGTTCCTCAGGACGGGCGCATCCAGATGAATTACAACGACAAGGAGATTGATATGCGTGTGTCGATCATTCCAACGAGCAATGGCGAGTCGGTCGTCATGCGCGTGCTCGACAAAAGCAGCCTCCGTCTTGGCCTTTCTGATCTCGGATTCCTTTCGGATGATCAGGCCAGTTTTGAGCAGCTCATCTCTTTGCCGGACGGCATCATCCTGGTCACCGGTCCCACTGGGTCGGGTAAAACGACGACGCTATATGCCTGTCTCAACTTCATCAATCGTCCTGATCGCAAGATCATCACTGTTGAAGACCCAGTCGAGTATGAGCTTCCCGGCATTAATCAAGTGATGGTGAAGGAAGATGTGGGTATGACTTTTGCCGCCGCACTCCGCGCGATGCTGCGTCAGGCGCCTAATATCATCATGTTGGGAGAAATTCGTGACATGGAAACGGCTTCCATAGCCATCCAGGCCTCGCTCACAGGTCACTTGGTGTTCTCCACCCTGCACACAAATGATGCGCCGAGCGCCGTGGCTCGTCTCGCAGACATTGGTATCAAACCTTTCCTGATTGCGTCAGCTGTGCGTGCCATCGAAGCTCAGCGCCTTGTTCGAAAACTCTGCGCTGAATGCAAGACGGTTTCCTCCCTGAGTGACCGTGAGTTGCGTGCGCTCGGCCTCGATGCTGCCCAAGCTATGGATGCCACTATCATGGGTCCGGCCGGATGCAGTAAATGCCGACAATTAGGCTATCGTGGACGGATGAGCCTCGTGGAGATCTTCAAGATCGACGATGAGGTTCGCAGCATGATCAATCAGCAGCTAACTACGCCACAGCTCCGCAAGCGTGCGCGTGAATTGGGCATGCGAACCCTGCGTGAGGACGGCGTTCGCAAAGTGCTCGCCGGTCTTACCACTGCGGATGAAGTCATCGAAGCCACGATGTCCGATTCACACTGACTACCCTCTTTCCACCTCATAAATTGTTTCATTACCATGACTGTCTCTCATGTCATTGACATGCTTATCAACCGCGGGGTCATCGACTCGGGCCAAGCCGACGATTTGACACGTGACTGCGTCACGGATGGCAAGGATGTGCTTCAGACGCTGCTCGATTACGGCATTTACTCGAGCGAAGATGAATTTTGGGGTCATGTGGCAGAAGAGCTTGGAGCAGAGCATCGTGATCTTGCCGCCTTCGAGCCTGCGCCCTCAGTGGTGAACTTGGTCACTCCCGGCATGGCCCGTTTGTATGGATGTTTCCCCATCACGCTAGACGGTCAGGGATTACATGTGGCTTTCACCGATCCGTTGAATCCCCAGCTCGTTGAGGACCTTCGTTTTGGTCTTGGCAAAAGCATCGTTCCAGTCGTGGCGCGCCGCAGTCAGGTTCAGAATCTCATAGAAAAACACTACGGTAGTAGTGCCCCCAGCATTGAGGAGATTTTCGGACAGATGGGCCAAGGTATAGGCACGGCGCAATCCGCGGAACAGGAAGCGAATTCAGCGCCGATCGTGAAATTTGTCGATCTCGTGCTTACCCAAGCCATTAAAGAACGTGCTTCAGATATTCACTTCGAGCCCTTTGAACGCGAGTTCAAGATTCGCTATCGAGTGGATGGTGCCCTTTATGAAATGGCGCCGCCGCCAGTTCATTTGGCGAACTCCGTCATTTCTCGCGTGAAGGTCATGGCGAACATGAATATTGCCGAGCGCCGAATTCCTCAAGACGGCCGCATCATGACAACGGTTGGTGGTAAGGCCATTGATATGCGTGTGAACTCTTTGCCGACACAGCACGGTGAGTCTGTGGTTCTGCGCGTGCTAGATCGTTCATCCGTGAATCTCGATCTGGAATCGCTTGGTATGCAACCCTTCCTGTTCGACTACATTGTAGAGACGATTCACAAACCCAACGGAATCTTTATCGTCACTGGACCGACTGGGGCAGGGAAAACCACCACTCTCTACGCCGCTCTAAGGCGAATCAACACCATCGATGCTAAGCTGCTCACGGCTGAAGACCCTGTCGAATATGAAATCGACGGCATCATGCAGGTGCCAATCAATGAGGCGGTCGGCCTCACCTTCGCTAAGGCTTTACGTGCTTTCCTGCGTCAAGACCCGGACCGCATCATGGTAGGTGAGATGCGCGATCTTGAAACTGCTCAGATTGCCATTCAGGCCTCTCTCACAGGCCACTTGGTTCTCAGCACACTTCACACCAATGACTCGGCTGGCGCAGTAACGCGTCTTGTGGACATGGGTGTTGAGCCATTCTTGGTCTCGGCTACTTTAGAGGGTGTACTTGCACAGCGTTTGCTTCGAACCATCTGTAAAGGATGCCGTGCGCCCTACGAGGCAAACAATCATATATTGACCCAGTTGGGCTTAAGCCGAGAGGACATCGCTGGGAAGCCATTCTACACCGGGTCTGGCTGTTCGACCTGCGGCAACAGCGGCTACAAGGGGCGAAAAGGCATCTATGAGCTGCTTGATATTTCTGATCCCCTTCGTGATCTGATCACCTCTCGTGCCCCATCGCTTGTTTTGCGCCAAAAAGCCATCGAACTGGGCATGGCTACCCTTCGGGAGGATGGCCTGCGCAGCATCTATGATGGAGATACAACAGTGGAAGAGGTGCTCAAATACACCTGATTTAAAAATCCACCGACGAAAATCTTCATCAGCTAGGCACGAATTTACAATGGACAGAATCTGAGGTCCCTTCGTATAAGCACATAGATTGCAGCCAAATTCCGCTTCTTTCTGACAATAACCTTATGCCCCGATTTCACTACATCGCTCTCGATCAGAACGGCCAAGAGACTACCGGCGATCTGGAAGCCAACTCCGAGGCCGACGCCTACAATCAACTTCGCGCCAGCGGCTACTACCCGACTCAAGTGGCCGCTGAAGGAGGTGGGCAGGCAGCTGCCATTAAAAAACGCGCCAAGACCTCCTCCAAGGGGAAGGAAAAGGTTGTGCGAGTGGGGGCGAATGCCCGCGTCAAGAGTAAGGTGCTCATGATTTTTACTCGTCAGCTAGCCACGCTGATCGATTCGGGTCTTCCACTGCTCCGTGGGCTCACGGTGCTGGGTCGCCAAGAGCCCATTCCAGTGATGAAAGCCACCATTAACACTTTGGCCGAGAATGTGCAGACTGGTTCGACATTTTCGGAAAGTCTGCAGCAGTATCCTCGCATCTTCAACAAACTCTATGTGAACATGGTCAAGGCGGGAGAACTCGGAGGTGTGCTTGAACTTGTGCTAAATCGATTGGCCGAATATCAGGAAAAAGCTCAGAAGTTAAAGAACAAGATCGTTGCTGCGATGGTATACCCGATCATCGTAATGTGTATTGCTGCGGGTATTATGGTTTTCCTGATGCTAGTCATTGTGCCGCGGTTTGAGACAATCTTCGAGGACATGCTCGGTTCCAAGGAAAAGCTGCCTGAACTGACCAAGTGGGTCATCGGATTCTCCCGTTGGATGTGGGATTACATTTGGTATATCATTGCGGTTGTTGTGACATCATTTGTTTCTTGGCGTGCCATGGCAGCGACGAAGGGCGGACGTCAATGGATTGACGGAATGAAGCTGAAGCTGCCGCTGTTTGGCGATGTGCAGCGTAAGACGGCCATTTCCCGGTTCACTCGCACTCTCGGCACACTCGTCACCTCTGGTGTGCCTATTCTGCAAGCTCTCAACATCACACGCGATACGGCTGGTAATGTCATCGTCTCAAATGCAATTATGAAAGTGCATGACGCTGTGAAGGAAGGTGAGTCCATGGTTGGACCTCTTGAGGCCAGTGGTGTTTTCCCACCTATGGTTATTTCAATGGTGGATGTCGGCGAAGAAACTGGCCAGCTTCCTGAGATGCTTTTGAAAATAGCTGATGTCTACGAAGACGAAGTGGACAATTCCGTTTCTGCCCTCACTTCGATGCTGGAACCTTTGATGATCGTTATCCTAGCATTGGTGGTTGGTGTCATCGTCATGGCGCTGTTCCTCCCTCTCATCGATGTTATCAAGAATCTTAGTGGTGGAGCGGGTGGCTAAGCCCAGATCTGCACATTTGTCCTTATCCAGTTCCCAACCTGTTTCGCCATGAAATTCACTTTCTCATTCCGCAGGAATGCAGGCTTCACGCTCGCCGAATTGATGATCGTCATTTCGATCATTGTTGTTTTGGCCGCCTTGACGCTTGGTGGTTACAACTATGCGATGCGCGGCTCCAAGCGTCGAACCACCGAGACAACCATGACGGCTGTTGCATCCTCGTTGGAACGTTATTTTGAAAAGTTCGGCGAGTATCCTGAACCTGCCAACGCGGAAGAGATGATTCAGATGAAGCCTGGCAAGCAGTACAATGTAGGTGGTGCGCGTTGCTTGTATCAAGCTCTGCGTGGGGATGGCTACGATGCGATAAAAGGTGTCGGGAATTCCCCGGGTGCTGGTGGTGGTGCCGCAGCTTCTGATGGCAATTTTTCTGAGGAGGAAATTGCCAATGTCATGTTCAAAGACATGCCTCCTACCATGTGGCGTAAAATGAACGGCGTATACTTCATGGCGGATGGATTCTTCAATCCGTTTCAATATCTCAAAGCGGTTCCGCAGGTTTCAACTGGCAGCGGTTCGGGTGGTGGCGCTTCCAGCGGCGGCAGTTCAGGCTCGGCCACCGTCAATTCCACTTATGACTTGTGGTCATATGCTGAGGATGAGGTCAATACCATGATGAAGTCTTCTGATACCTTGGAATCACCCGCTATGGCTGCCAAATGGATCAAGAATTGGTAGCTTCATGTCACTTTGCGAAAAGTATTTAGCGACATCTAAAATTCCGTCATGCCCATCGGATTAGCCATAGCAGCCATTCTGATGCTATTTGCCAGTTTTTGGTCCTTGAATGTGGCTCGTGATCCTCGTGTCTGGCGGTTGTGGTGGATGGATCTTTTGGGAGTTTTGGATGTGGACACGGACCGGGAGATGCGCCGCCATCAAGAGCAGCACATGTCCATAATCTGCTACCTGCTATTCATTCTTCTCTTGGCCGCCAGTCTAAGCAGTGCTTTTTGGACTGTGGATCTCGTTCGAGAAAACCGCAGGGAAAAAACTTCATTCGAACGTGAGTTGAATTTAAACCGTGACGAAATCGACAAAGTTCAAAGCAAGCCACAGGGGCTTAAAAGATAATTTTCGGTTGCATCGATGAATTGATTCAAGTGCTGAATTTTGAAGTCGGCTACTCACGAGACTTTTTTGGCAGGTCATAAGAGTCCGTCCACCTGATAACTAGGTGATGATTTCCTGTAGTGTTACAGCCTTCCGGTTGCTGATCTGAGGCCTTAACAGTGATTTTGGTGCAATTGGGTCATAAAAACAATAGGCCCTAGGTCTGTCCTTCAATGACTAGACGAAACTACGTAGTTGATCTCTATGCAAATTGAACTGTTGCCCGCCAAGTTTGAGCAAAAACTTATGCGGTGGCGCATCAGCTTCAAAGCTCATGAACCCTAATGCTAAAGCAAGCATGTTGCGCCCGCACAATGCCTGCCCTTGTTGGGTGGGATGAAAACGTTGGATGAGTTTCGCCGACTTGTGCTATCATATTGAATCATTGCCTTGAACACGTTCTCCTCCAAGCCCCAACCTCGTTTTGAAGACCTGCGCGGAATTTTACATTATGTGCCGCAGTTTCGACAAAAAGTTTTTGTCATTGCATTTGACGGTGCATTGATGATGCAGCCAAGCTTTGCGAGCCTCCTGCAGGATGTGGCAGTCCTCCAATCGCTCAACATCGAAGTCGTGCTCGTTTTTGGTGCGAGGGCTCAAGTGCAAGCACTTGCGGCGAATCGAGGTATCGCACTTGATAATGACGATGGCATGGGGCGAACAGACGCTATCGGCATTGAAATTGCCAAAGATGCGATCATGAGGCAGTGCAGCAATCTTGCGGCAGAACTCACTGCGTTGGAAATGCCTGTCGCGATTTCTAATGCTCTCGCCGTACATCCAGCAGGTGTCATTGAGGGGATCGATCTCGAATTCACTGGCCGCATTGAGCGTGTCGATGAAGAAAGTCTGCGAGCGATGCTCAAGGCCGACATTATTCCGATCCTGCCGCCGCTGGGTTATGATGGCAAAGGAGCCACGCTCAGGCTCAATTCTGATGCTGTCGCGGTCGAGGTCGCCATTGCCCTCCAAGCCGCGAAAGTCATTTTTGTCTCCGAAAGCGGCCTGAATGGCGCAGATGGCCAGCGTCTCGCTCAAATTTCCGTGGCGGAAGCGAAGGAGATGTACAAGAAAAAAGATCCAAAATATGATGTGAGTTTGCTTTCAAAGCTCCGCTATGCCGCACTAGCCTGCCAAGAAGGCGTTCCGCGTGTCCACATCGTCGATGGCACGCTTGATGAGGCGCTACTTGCGGAACTTTTCTCGAATGAGGGGGTTGGCACCATGATTCATGCCGACGATTACCAACAGATTCGTAAAGCACGTTCAAGTGATGTGCCTGCTTTGCTTTCAATGATGCAGCAAAGTGTGGATGATGCTGCGCTTGTTCCGAGGAGTCGCGACTCGATTCAGTCGAGAATCAAAGATTTTTTCGTTCTGGAACTCGATGGGAATCCGATCGGTTCTGTCGCTGTGCATTCGTATGAGGAGGAGGGGAAACGCGTGGCTGAGCTTGCTTGCCTCTTTGTCAAACGCAGTCATAAAAATAAAAGTCACGGCAGGAAACTAGTCGCCTTTGCTGAGGAAACAGCAAGGCAGCGCGGCTGCGAAGTCATGGTGGCACTTAGCACTCAAGCCTTTCGTTTTTTTGAGGAGAAAATGGGCTACACGGCTACCACTCCCGATGCTCTGCCGACCAGTCGACGTGAGAGATATGAAAAGAGCGGTCGGAACTCCAAAATTCTGGTCAAGAATCTCAAGTAAGTGAATACCATCTAAAAACGAGGATATCAGCCAGAAGTTGGTGAAACTGTGACCGAGATATTCTTTTCTTAGACGCGATGATTGGTGCCGCTGAACGCATCATTGAGAGATAAGCTGCTTTGCCGCCTCAATATCGCGTTGGATCTGAGCCTTCAATTTCTCCAGACCGTCGAAAGACTTCTCCTCGCGTAGGTGTGTGTGAAAGCGAACTTCCATTTCTTTTGCGTAGCAATTCCCTGACCAATCAAGGAGATGCACTTCCAAGGTAGGTTCGGCATTTTCTGTCACGGTGGGGCGTTTTCCGAGATTGGCCACCGCTGGCAGCCATGCATCATCTAAGCGTGCATGCACCGCATATACTCCAAGCGGAGGTGCCTGCTCATTTTCGACCTCAACGTTTGCAGTAGGGAAGCCTAGCTGCCTTCCGAGCTTGCGTCCATCCACAACGCGCCCCATCACCGCGTAGCCACGGCCAAGAAGCCGAGCTGCTTTGAGCAAGTCTCCTCGTGTCACTGCTTCCCGAATAACTGTGCTGCTTACCACCTCGCCATCCATTCGAACGGGGGGAATCCCATAGACCGCAAAATCATGCTTTTCACCGAGGTCGGTGAGCAGATGGATATTTCCCTCCCGACCCCTGCCAAAACTCCAGCCATGCCCGACAGAAATGCAACCCAGCGGTTTTGACGCATCGACGAGTCGTTTAACAAAAACTTGTGCCTCCGTTTGTGCCGTCTCCTTTGTAAACGGGTATCTGAGCAGGGTTTGCACCCCAAGGTCTTGTAGGATACGTTCTTGATGTCGTGCACTACAAAGCATCCGCGGAGCGCTTCCTGGACGCAAAATGTGCAGTGGGTGTGGGTCAAATGTCATCACAACCACACTGCCATGGTGGCCGTGAGCATGATCGTTGGCAGCTCGGATCACCTCTTGATGACCTAAATGTAACCCGTCAAACACTCCGATCGCGAGTGCCACGGGCCCCGGTATATCGGAAAGTTGCTCAATGCTGTGCAAAACCTGCATGTAGGTCTTTACCCGCCCTCTTGCTTCCCGCAAATACCGGATGCGAGCCTTTGCTTGTATGGAGAGATTTGACGTGAGCTGCCTTGACGTCCACGGGCTTGGCTGCATAGCGGTTGATGCATGTCCGTTTTCCAGCTGAATCCCGAGTTTCTTCCACGAGGTGACCAGACACAGGCCATTGCGAAGCTGGTCAAGTCATTGCAGGCTGGAAACCGTCATCAGACGCTTCTAGGTGTCACGGGCAGTGGTAAAACCTTTACGATGGCAAATATCATCGCAGAGATCGGCAAGCCTTCTTTGGTGTTCTCTCACAACAAAACGCTTGCTGCTCAGCTCTACTCTGAGTTCAAAAACTTCTTCCCTGATAATGCAGTGGAATATTTTGTGAGCTACTTCGACTACTACCAGCCGGAGGCCTATATACCGCGCACGGATACATACATCGAGAAGGACTCGAATGTGAATGACGAGATTGAACGTTTACGTCTTTCCAGCATGGGTGCGCTTCTCACGCGGCGCGATACCATTGTTGTTGCAAGCGTAAGCTGTATTTATGGCTTGGGTTCGCCGGAAGATTATGAAGGCATGATGGTGCCATTGCATGTTGGCAAAAAAATGACACGCGAAGAGTTGCTGACGAAGCTTGTGGATATGCTCTATGAGCGTAACGACTATCAAATCCAGCGCGGCAGATTTCGCGCACGTGGCGATGTGATCGAAGTAGTGCCGGCTTATCTTGAAAACGAAGCCATTCGCGTCGAATTTTTTGGCGATGAGATCGATCGTATCAGCGCAATAGATGTGCTCACAGGAACGGTGACGCTTAAAATGCCTAGCTACACTATTTTTCCTGCGAAGCAGTTTGTTACGCCAGGCGAGAAGCTCCGCAAAGCTATTGTTAAAATCCGCGAGGAGCTTGAGGATCGGGTGGCATGGTTTGAAAAAGAGGGAAAGCTGCTTGAGGCTCAGCGAATCAAGATGCGCACGCAGTATGACATCGAGATGATGCAGGAAATGGGCTTCTGTCAGGGAATCGAGAACTATAGCCGACATCTTACAGGTCGTGAGCCAGGTGCCACGCCTGGCACACTGCTTGATTTCTTCCCTGAACGACCAATGGTTTTTGTTGACGAAAGCCATGCCACTATACCGCAGATTAGTGGCATGTATGAGGGTGACAAATCACGCAAAACTGTGCTGGTGGATCATGGATTTCGCCTTCCGAGCGCGCTCGACAATCGGCCGCTACGGTTCGAGGAGTTTATGGATAAGGTGGGTCAAATCGTTTACGTGAGTGCCACACCTGCCCGCTTTGAGATGGAAAACAGCATCGTTGGAAACAAATGCTTCATTCCAAATAAAAAGTTTGATGATGGTATACCAGCAGCTCAGCCCGGGAAAGCCATTCGAGTGAGTGGTAGCAGTGAAACAGTTGAGAAATTTGATGTGACTACACCGAAACGGCCGCTGGTCGTCGAGCAGATCATTCGCCCCACCGGGCTTCTTGACCCGATCATCACGATCAAGCCTCTCAAAGGCCAAATAGACGAAACGATCGAACTCTGCCGCCAACGCATCGAAAAGAATGAGCGTGTTTTGGTCACGACACTTACGAAACGCACTGCAGAGGACCTGACGGACTATCTGCGCAATCTGAATCTCAAGGTGCGCTATTTGCATAGCGACATTGATGCCATTGAGCGTGTCGAAATTCTTCGTAGCCTGCGAAAAGGAGACTGTGACATCCTGATTGGTATTAATTTGCTTCGCGAGGGCCTCGATCTGCCGGAGGTGAGTCTTGTTTGTATTCTTGATGCCGACAAGGAGGGTTTTCTCCGCAGTGAGACGTCTCTCATACAAACTGCCGGACGAGCAGCTCGTCATGTGGCAGGTGAGGTTGTATTATTCGCGGACATTGAGACGCAAAGCATCCGCAGCCTGCGCAACATTACCAGTTATCGTCGTCAGCTGCAGATCGAACACAATGACAAGCATGGTGTTACGCCTCAAACCGTTCGCCGTGCCGTGCAGGAGAGCCTGCATATTCTTGGCAAGGCGAAAGAGGTTGAGGAAAACGTGGTTAGGGAGAGTGGTGGTGATTTTGCTGTGACTGAGACCATTCGTGAACTCGAAGAAGAAATGACCGAGGCCGCTAAGAAACTTGAATACGAACGTGCCGCGCTTTTGCGGGATCAGATTCGTGAGTTGAAGAAACGAGTCGAAGGATCAGTAGATGGTCTTTTGTCGCGTCAGGAGGTCAAATACAGCAAACCCAAACGTGGTCGGAGAGCATAAACAGGAAGAGTGCATGCCTGCATTGCCTAGGTATGCATGCCAAGGCATCAAACACATTCTGTTTGCTGAGGGCTTTTATACGGTGAAATAAAAGCACTCGCTCGCCATGAAAAAACGTCTCTTGACCGGATTCTTGATTGTATTGCCTTATCTGCACATGGCTCGTGCGGCTCACGACGTGGTCATCTACGGTGGCACCTGCGCAGCAGTTATGGCGGCAGTGCAGGTCAAAAAAATGGGAAAATCCGTTATCATCGTCAGTCCGGACAAACATCTCGGTGGCCTCAGCAGCGGTGGGCTTGGTTTTACCGACACGGGCAATAAGGCTGTCATCGGGGGCTTGGCACGTGACTTTTACCATCGTATTTATCTGCACTACGAGAAACCGGGTTCGTGGAAGCAGCAGAAAAAGTCCGAATATGGTAACAAAGGCCAAGGGACGGTGGCCATGGACGGTGTGAACCGCACGATGTGGATTTTTGAGCCCAGCGCCGCGGAAAAAGTCTTTGAAGATTACATCAAAGAGTTCGGCATCGAAGTGGTGCGCAATGAGTGGCTCGACCGCGAGAAGGGCATCAAAAAAAACGGTGACCGCATTATGAGTATCACCACTCTTGGCGGCAAAAACTACGAAGGAACAATGTTTCTCGATACCACCTACGAAGGTGATCTCATGGCCGCCGCGGGCTGTGATTACCATGTCGGCCGCGAGGCGAACAGCGTGTATGGCGAGGAGCACAACGGCATCCAGGTCGGCGTGCTGCATCACCGCCATCATTTCGGTGCGGTGAAAGACAAGATCAGTCCTTACAAGGTGCCGGGCGATCCGAAGAGCGGCATATTGTCACGCGTGAGCACGGAAGATCCTGGCAAATTCGGTGAAGCAGACAAGCGGGTGCAGGCCTACTGCTTCCGCTCCTGCTATACCAACGTGCCGGAAAATCGCATCCCGTTTCCAAAGCCGGATGGTTACGACGCTTCGCAATACGAAATCCTCCTCCGCGTGCTCAACACCGGTTGGGGCGAGTTCTTTGAGAAGTTCGACCCGATCCCGAATTTCAAAACGGACACGAACAACCACGGGCCGTTCAGCTTCGACAACATCGGCATGAACTACGAATACCCCGAGGCCAGCTACGAGAAGCGCCGCGAAATCATTGCCGAACACCGCCGCTACCAGCAGGGTCTGCTGTGGTTCGTGGCGAATGATCCCCGCGTGCCGAAGAAGGTGCAGGACGAACTCCGCAAGTGGGGCCTGCCGAAGGATGAGTTTACCGATAACGGCAACTGGAGCCATCAACTCTACATTCGAGAAGCGCGCCGCATGATTGGTGATTATGTGATGACTGAAAATGAGCTGCGTAAAAAGAAACCTACACCTGAATCTGTTGGCATGGGCAGCTACACGATCGACAGCCACAATGTGCAGCGTTACATCACGTCTGACGGTTATGTGCAGAATGAGGGTGATATCGGTGTGAGCACGAATGGGCCCTATGAGATCGCCTATCGATCACTCGTCCCGAAAAAAGGGCAGGGGAGTAATTTGCTTGTGCCTGTTGCCATGTCTGCCAGCCATATTGCCTATGGTAGCATTCGCATGGAGCCTGTTTTCATGATTCTCGGCCAGTCTGCTGCCACCGCTGCTGTCCTTGCCCTCGATGGCGCGGTCGCCGTGCAAAATGTGCCTTATGAAAAGCTGCGTGAGGTGCTGCTCAAAGACGGTCAGATTCTCGCCTACAGCAGTTCGAAGATCTCGCGTGGCGTCGATCCTAAGAAGGTCAAAGGCATTGTCATGGATGACACCCAGGGCAAAGTCACCGGTCATTGGCAGGAAAGCGGCGCTGCCAAGGCTTTCCTCGGTGACGGCTACTGCCACGATGGCAACGCTAAGGATGGCCAGTGCAGCCTACGCTTCGAGCCCAAGCTCGAAAAAAACGGCAAGTTTCGCCTCCAGCTTGCTGCACCGCCGAACAACAACCGCGCTACCAATGCCGCCGTCGAGGTGCAGTACGTTGGCGGCATGAAAAAGCTCATCATCGACCTAAAGAGTGGCCGGGAAATCGAAGGCATTTATTGGATCGACCTCGGCGAATATGATTGTGGCAACGACACTGCTATCACCATCAGCAACGTCGGAGCCAACGGCTACACTGTCGTCGATGGTGTGCGCTGGTTGCCAGTCGAGTGAGGAATCGAGAGATGATGAAAACAAGCGCACGGACCGTTTTGTTAGCTTACTCGTCGTTTTGTTTCATTGTTCGAGTTTCAGTTTCAAGGGCTCTATTTCCGTAGTGTTAATATTCCTCGCTACCTCCGCATGCTGAGCCAGTTCATCGTCGGGTGTTTTTAAGCAGGCTGAACGCGTTTGTGCTGCTAATGGATTCGTAACTGTCTGGATTGTGCATAGACATTTAGGATCACGTGGATCTTACTTGATACAGCGGGCTCGCGTGATGGATCAGGCATGTGTGGCATGAGATGGAAATGACGGGTCAGAATTTCTTGTGCATTGCCTAGGGTAGGGCTTGCTGGCTCTCATCTGCGTTGAGATCCGCGCTATTCTCATTTACTTGAGATTCATCGACTGCTCCTTCGGATTCTTCGTTGCAATCCCAATGGTTTACGGCCTGCAGCAGGTCAAAAAGATGCGTAAAGTGCAATGAAGCAAATGCGGCCTTTGCTAGTTGGGATTAGAAGGCCTAGATTTCAGGCCATGAAGCCAACCACCCGCCTCTGGATGCTGTTTAGCATGCTCGTTCACGTTCATGCCGAAATGGCCACGGAACTGCCAGCGATCGATGTGAAGCCTAAACCGGCGGATGAGGTCGTGCAGACGACCTTCAAGTTTCGTAACAAGGGCACGAGGCCGGTCAAGATCCTCGATCTGGAAAGCTCTTGCTCCTGTTTGAGCGCGGAGCTGGACAAAGCGGTGTATCAGCCAGGTGAAGAGGGCACTGGTAAGGCGGAGTTCAAGGTCTCGACCTTTGTGGGCCGACATGAGAAACTGATCACCGCGCTCACGGATGACCCGGAGCAGAAAGAGTGGGTCATTACTTTTATTCTCGACATCCCAGCCGTCGTGGAAATCGAGCCGAAGACGATGCAGTGGTGGGTTGGCGACGAGCCGGTGGAGAAGACGACGAAGGTGACAATGAATGCGGATACGCCAATGACGATCAAGAACATCACAGCGACGCGGGACAATGTGGAATTTTCTTGGAAGGAGATTACGCCAGGCCGTGAGTATCTGGTCACGGTGAAGCCGAAGAGTACGAAGGATGTGACGCTGGGCGCCCTGAAGATCGAGACAGACAGCACGATCCCAAAGTATCAGCGCCAACTGGCCTTCTTCAGTATCTACAACAAGCCTACGGAGGCCACGAAGGATCCATGATGGCCATCTTGCAGGCTTTGATCCTTCTCGCGCTCGCGGCATTAGCGGCTTTTGGCACGCAGGTTTGGCATCCACGGGCTCCGGCGTTGTATTTGAAGCAGCTACCGCTGCGGGATGATGAGGTTAGCCTAGCTGTAATCCGTGATAAGTTTCACGATGATGTGCTTTGGATCGATGCGCGGTCCGCGGACCAATTTGCTTTAAATCACATGCCGGGGGCGCTGAACTTAAGCGAGCAGCAGTTTGATGATCAACTTGTGCAGCATCTCGATGTCTTGCAAACGAACACGAAACCAGTAGTGGTGTATTGCAGCGGCCAAAAGTGCGAGGCGAGCCGCAAGGTGATGGAGCGGCTGAAAGAGATGGGCTTTGTGAAGAATGCTTTCGTCTTCAAAGGCGGCTGGAGCGTGCTGGAAAAGGCGAAATCTGAGTGACGAAGGGCTTTGAAGGCTCTTTAGAAGGCGGGAATGACTTGGGATTCTATTTTGGACAATCTTCGCGGCCGCCGCCTGTGGATGTGGCTGGGCGGGATCGTATTCGTGCGCCTCATCATGATGCTTGTCGTGGTGAATGGGGCGGATCTCGCGGGGGATGAGGCCTATTACTGGGACTGGGGGCGCCGTCCGGACTGGGGCTACTACTCGAAGCCACCGATGATCGGCTGGATGATGGGCGTGATCGGTTGGCTCACGGGCAACGCGGAGTGGGGCATTCGCTTCACGGCGCTGCTGTTGGGCCTCGTCACCTTGCTGCTGACTTGGAGGCTTGCTCACGATCTGCTTGGTGAACGCGTGGCAGGCTTTGCGGCATTGTTGATGGTGCTAACGCCGGGTAATGCTGGCCTGTGTCTGCTGCTCACGATTGATGCGCCGCTGCTGCTAGCATGGACCTGCGGCCTGTGGCTCTACTGGCGTGCGGCGCAGGCCCCGGAGAAGCTTTTCCACTGGCTGTTGTTGGGCCTGGTGATCGGCTTTGGCTGCCTGAGCAAGCAGATGATGCTGGTCTTCCCAGTGCTCATGATTATCTTCGCGGCATTGTCACCCGAGGATCGCGGTCTACTGCGGCGTCCGGGCTTCTGGATTGCAGCGGTGCTCGGCCTTCTCTTCACCGGGCCGGTGCTGTGGTGGAATGGGCAGCATGGCTGGATTACGCTGGAGCACACGAAGCATCACTTTGACTCGTCCTCTACGCCCACTTTTAGCAAGTGGCTGGGCCGCATCGGCGAAAATATCGGCCTGCAGGCGTTGGTCTATACGCCGATGCTTTTCATCGCGATGATCGCGGCGCTCTGGTGTGCGTTTCGCAGCTTTCGCAGGCTCTCACGGCCAATAAGGTATCTGTGGCTCTGCGCGGGGCCTGCGCTGGCCTGTTTTGCCCTCCTAGCCCTGCGTCAGCGCATCAATCCCAACTGGCCCGCGGCCTTCTTTGTGCCCGCGATCATCCTCGCCGCCGCCTGGATGCTGGAACGCGGCCGCGAAGGCTGGCGTCGCTGGTCGCTGCGCATCGCGTGCGGTATGACCGTGATCATTCATGTGGCCTTGATCGTGGCGATGAGCACCGATTTGAAGACGATCAACAAAGTGGCGAGCCTGCGAGGCTGGCGTGAGGTTGGAATCGAGGCGGATGCTTGGCTGCAAAGGATGCCGGAGCTGGAAAACACTTTTGTAATGGCTGTAGGCCACCGTTATCACGCGGCTTGGATGGCATTCTACATGCCCAGCCATCCGCGCATCTACCGCTGGGAGGCCAGCGGCGTCCCGCAGTCGCAGTATGAGGTCTGGCCTGGGCCGGAAGAATGCATCGGCAAGCACGCGATGATTCTGGTGCCGAAAGGCCTCACGGAAGAACACGTCCCGCAAGAAGTCCGCGACTCTTTTGAGAAACTGGAACACGTGGGAGCCATCTCCATCCCAATGGGATCGGAAAAGCGAGAGTTTGGCGTATTCCGCGGCGTGAAACTGAAAACTTGGAAAGCCATCCGCCCATCATGAGCACTTGGGATCTCAATTTGCTGCGCCTCATCAATAAGACGTGGTCCGCCGACTGGTTGGACTACGTCATGCCAGCGATCTCCGCCATCGAGGCATGGATGCCGCCGCTGGTGCTGGTATCTCTGGCCCTCGTCTTGCGAGGAGGGAGAAAGGCACGTGTGATGTTTCTCTGCGCTGCCCTTGCCATCGGCATCGGCGACGCGCTAGTCTCCAACACGCTGAAGAAGGTCGTCGGCCGCGTGCGACCTCGCGATGCCATCGAAGGTGTCATCATCCGTGATCTCGGCCATGCTACGCCCGCGGTGATGAGGCTGTTGGTGAAGCCCGTGAAGGAAATGAGCAAGCCTCAGGGCCAACTGCGAGGCAAGTCTTTCCCCTCCAGTCACACGGTAAACATGTTTGCCGTGGCGACCGTAGTGGCGTGCTTTTACCGGCGTATCGGCATAGTTGTTTACCTGCTCGCGGCGGCGGTGGCGTGGTCTCGCATCTACTGCGGCGCTCACTGGCCTTCTGACATACCGCCGAGCATGGCTTTAGGCTTGCTGACGGGCCTTGGCGTGGTGTTTTTCGTCCGCCGGCTGGCCGGGAGGAAGATCATCGAAGCTGCCAAGCCCTGAAAAATGTCCTTCAAAGGGGCTGACATTCTATTTGACGGATGCGGTCCTGCCCCTACTTTCACAACCCCTTACCACCCCCCCCTACGATTTCACCATGACTGAAGTTCAAATCCGCAAAGGCGAACCCGTTGACCGCGCTCTCAAGCGTCTGAAGACCCGACTTGAGATGGACGGCATCCTTGAAGAAGTCCGCCGCCTTCGCGCATACGAAACCCCTAAGGAGCGCTACCGCCGTAAGGCCCGCGCCGCCGCCAAGCGTGGCAAGATTCGCTTTCGTTTTAGTATGCCGAAGTCCGCAGAGGCTGCAGAAGCCCCTGCCTCAGAGGCCTGATTTCTTACGATCATCTTTTTTCCTGTCGCCGTCAGCTCATGGAGCCTGACGGCGGCTTTTTTTTTCGGCTCGAAGTTGTCCACAGCCCGCGGCCACATCAATGCCGCGACGTTGGCGGATGGTGCAAGGATACCCGGCATCCTGAATAAGCTGGTGGAACTCATTCGCGGCCTCCTCGGCGCTTTCGATGCCTTCGTAGCCTGTGGTGCGGTTGAGCGGAATGAGGTTCAGATGGGCATCGAGACCCCGTAAAAGCTCAGCTACGCGTTTAGCATGATCGGGCGTGTCATTCACCCCATGGATCATGGTCCACGCAAAGAAAATACGTCGGCCCGTTTGTGCGTTGTAATGGCGACAGGCCGCCAAGAGGTCCGACAAAGGCCAGCGCTGGTTGGCTGGCACAATGGCGCTGCGTTCCTCGTCTGTGGTTGCATGCAGGGAGACAGCCAGATTGTAGGGGCGTTTTTCTTTGGCGAGGCGCAGGATACCAGGCACAACGCCAACGGTCGAGATGCTTACCTTTGACGGACCGATGTTGATGCCGCTTGTGTGTGTGATGATGTCCAGCGCCGTCATCACGGCGTCATAGTTGTGTAGGGGTTCACCCATACCCATAAATACGAGATTACGCAGCCGCTTCTGCTGCTCTGCGAGCACTCGTTTGGCATGATGCACTTGTGCTACGATCTCGCCGGGCCTTAGATGGCGCGAGAACCCCATCTGGCCTGTGGCGCAGAACACGCAGCCCATCGCGCAACCGGCCTGCGTGCTGATACAGGCGGTGTGACGGTTGTTGTAGCCCATGATGACCGTTTCGATCTCCTGATTGTCAGCAAGCTTCAGAAGCGATTTCTGTGTCAACCCATCGTTGCTTCGCACATCGGAGCTTACTGGAAGCACATCAAGCTTCCACATGCCGGACTTCACAGAGCCTTCCAGCCAACGCCTGAGCGGTGGAGCTAGCTCTATGCATGAGAGTGGATCGGTAAGAGAGTGGTATTGCAGCGCGTTCCAAAGCGTCTTCGCATGCAGTGGGCGCAGCCCTTCGCTCACCAGAAGAGCTTTCATTTGATCAAAGGTCAGGTCATGAAGGCTGTGCGTATTCATTTTACCTTATTCAATCGTGATACCCCGACGTATTGTCTGTTCTGCAGCTTCCGCAGCTGATTCGCTACGTGCATGGATGCGGGCCAGCACATGGCCTATCGCCACTTTTGTGCCAGTCTTGACAATCTGATCGCAACCTACTGCAAAATCGACTGAATCACTGGACCTCGAGCGTCCACCACCAAGGTTTAGAACGGCAAGGCCGACTTGATAAGCGTCCATTTGATGCAGCACGCCTGACTTATCAGCACGCACATCACGAATCACTGGTGCGCGATGCACTTGCCCGAGCTTATCGAGCTTAGAAACATCTCCTCCTTGCGCCTCAACAATCTGCTGAAACTTCCGCCACGCAGAGCCATCACGCAGAAACGTTTGTAAACGAGCCCGCGACGATATCGAAACAGTTGCTGCAAGGTTTAGACAAATCTCCTCCAAATCAGTGGGGCCTTTCCCCTGAAGGCATCCAATAGCTTCGATGACCTCCAGCGCATTCCCGGCCGCATGTCCCGTTGGCTCGTTCATAGCGTTGAGATGGACACTGACTTTCAATCCTAGCATCTGGGCCGTTTTGACTAAGCTTTGTGCCAGCTCTTCAGCCTCATCATGGGTTCGCATGAAGGCACCGCTGCCGTGTTTCACATCAAGAATCAGGCGATTCAGCCCCTCCGCAAGTTTTTTGCTCAGGATGCTCGCCGTGATCAGTGGGATGCTTGGCACCGTGCCGGTCACATCTCGTAGAGAGTAGAGTTTCTTGTCAGCAGGACAGATATGCTCGGTTTGTCCGATTAGGACGCAGCCTGTCTTTTCGATCACACGGTAAATCTCAGACTCATCGAGGCGGGTGAGGAAACCGGGAATCGATTCTAGCTTGTCTAAGGTGCCACCGGTGATGCCTAGGCCACGTCCCGAGATCATTGGCACCCAAGCACCATCACAGGCTAGGAGGGGGGCGATGATGAGAGAAGTCTTGTCACCAATGCCTCCCGTGGAATGCTTATCGACACGCATGGGTGCGTTCGATGGCCATCGCAGCATGCTACCACTGTGCAGCATGGCCTCAGTCAGGGCTGCCGTTTCTTCTGCTATCATGCCTCGAAAATAGATCGCCATGGCTAGGGCGCTCATCTGGCAGTCCGGAATTTCGCCTTTGGTGAAAAGGCGAATCAACTCGTGGATCTCCTCGTGCTTGAGCACTGCGCCATCGCGTTTAGCTGCGATCAAGGAAGGAACATGCATGTGATGAAGATGCCGACGATTCGTCTGCGGTTCAATACGTCTCAACGCATGCGAAGTGCGAGGTAGTTCCGCAGCGCCAATGAGTGTGATTCGTCTGTTACTAGGCTCATTGAGTCAATCTGGTGCTTGCGAAATCCTTCCTTGAGCTCATTCACAAAATGTCTCTGAACCTCCATGTAGCGTTGACGCACGGTGGCGGGGTCGAGTAGCAAAAAATCCTCATCATTTTCGAGATTTTCAAACCGTGCCCAGTTTCCGAATGAGAAATCGATTTCATCTCGATCCCACAGTTGCAGAGTGATGATCTCGTGGCCTTTTTTTCGCAGAATACCAACCGCTTTCAGAATGGCTGTGGGATTGTCGAAAAAGTCGCTGATAAGGATCACGAGGCCGCGTTTTTTGAGTCGCTGAGCCAGCGACTCGATGACCGGTGCAAGGCTGGTGTCCTTGCCGGGAACGGTCTGGATCATTGTCTCCAGGAGCACGTGCAAGTGTGTGATCTTCGTTTGGCAGGGAATCACATTGCGCACCCTGTTGTCGAAAGTGACAAGTCCAACAGCATCTTGCTGGCTCATAAGCAAGTAGGCGAGGGACGCCGCGAGTTTACGAGCGTAGTCGAACTTCAAGATTCCCTTGGTGCCTCGGCAGTTCATGCTGCCACTGGCATCGAGCACGATGGTGGCGCGGAGATTCGTCTCCTCGTCATATTCTCGTATGTAAAAGCGATCACTGCGGCCAAACACCTTCCAATCTAGGCGGCGGATCTCATCCCCCTGGACATACGGCCTATGTTGACGGAATTCGACGCTAAACCCTTTATGCGGCGATGCATGATGGCCAGTGGTGAAGCCTTCCACGACAGTACGTGCAAAAAGCTGCAGGTGCTGCAGGGACGTAATGTCTTGGGCGTGGAGAATGTCTGATGGAGATGCCACGGGATTGGCAAGGTTGCAGATTGTGACGTTTGACAATGATGAAATAGAGCAATCTACAAGCGTGATGGAAGAGATGGATTCTGTTGTCGGACTGAATCCTTTTTGGGTGCTAATCGACTCAGAGCACGTGCGCTTCGCCCTTCTTCGTCCGCCGGATCACCTCACTGATAATTTGGTCAACTGTGATGCCTTCGGCTTCGGCATGGAAAGTGGGGACGAGACGGTGTCGAAGGGCAGGGTGCGCAAGGGCTTCGATGTCATCGATAGTGACGTGCGTGCGACCTTGAAGAAGTGCACGGACTTTCCCAGCGAGTACGAGCATCTGACTGGCGCGTGGGCCTGCGCCCCAGCTCAGCATGCTCTTGACATACTCGGAGGCATCGGGCTCGTTTGGGCGAGTGGCGCGGACGAGATCGAGCACGAAATCGATGACATGATCTGGCACAGGCACTTTCCGTGCAAGCTGTTGGGCGGCTTGGAGGTCTTCAGCGGTGATGACTGCCTCGATTTCCTGAGAATCCGTGCCGGTGGTGCGAGCGATGATGCTACGTTCATCGTCTCGGCTGGGGTAGTCCACTTTGATCAGGAAGAGAAAGCGGTCCTTTTGCGCTTCAGGGAGCGGATAGGTGCCTTCCTGCTCGATGGGATTTTGCGTCGCCAACACAAAAAAAGGCTTGGGAAGATCAAAGGTCTCCTGACCAACTGTGACATGCTTCTCCTGCATCGCTTCAAGAAGAGCGGCCTGTGTCTTGGGCGGTGTGCGGTTAATTTCGTCAGCTAGAATGATTTGGCTGAAAATGGGGCCGCGTTGGAAGACAAGCTTTCGATGTCCATTTTCGGGGTCTTCTTGGATGATTTCAGTGCCGGTGATGTCTGCCGGCATCAGATCAGGCGTGAACTGCACCCGGCGAAAACTGAGGTGCATGGCATCCGCAAGCGATTTCACCAACAAGGTCTTGGCTAGGCCTGGAACGCCTTCCAAGAGGCTGTGACCGCCCGCAGCTATGGCGATGAAGACTTGTTCAATAACCGCCTCTTGCCCCACGATACGCCGGGCTAATGCGGCTTTGAGCTTTTGAAAATTGGCGACGAGGGTGGAGGCGGAGGCATTATCGGACATGAGAAAATAGAAATGGGAGCAAATTTCCCTTATAATT
>JAFMIR010000049.1 GCA_017853885.1 Prosthecobacter sp. | reverse complement strand
CAGTGGCCCATCATGCACGCCGTATTCAAAGGCATCACCCGTGATCAAATGATGGCGCGTCATCAATCCAACCACATCCAAGTCGTTTACGCCCCGAACGAAAAACAAGCCCACCGTGCCGCCCGCATCAAAGCCGCCACGATGCACGAGCTTGGGCTGCATGTTTCGTTTTGCGGAACGGTGGAGCTCACGTGATCCTCACTTCCGATTCACCGCATCCTCTACCTGATTCACGAAAGATCGATCATCCTTGCTCAAACGTTCAAGCGCCACTTCGTATGGCTTGTCGTTCACCAACAGGCGGATTTTGCCCTCGCGCACAAGCGTGAACTTCTCCGGCGGCTTCGGTGCCGGGGCGGACATCGCGGCGGCGCGAGCTTCCGCGGCCGTCGGGCGCTTCACTTCAATCACCGCATCCTCAAAAGCGATCATTTTACCGACCAACGAACGACCGTCCGTGCTTTTCCACTGCCGGGATTCGCCAAACGAGTAGTGGCTGGTGATGCGTGCGGTAGACTCGGTAGAGACCGGTTTGGCATTCACGGATGCGCTATTCGCACCCGCACCACTGGCGACATCACGTTTGGCAAACTTCGCCGGTGTAGTCGGCGTGGCGATCTGACCTTGAGAAGCCGCGACCCACACCGTCAGGAGCAAAAGCACCATTTTCATGCATTGAGTTTACCACACCCTCTAGCACTGCAGCAAGCAAACAGGCGACATGGAAAAGGCCGAATGAAGAAGATCCGCCTCGAAATGATCATTGCGACGCAAGACGCAGTCCGGCATACTGTTTGGACTAACCTGCATGAAAAAGCTCCTTCTCATTGCCGCCTGCTTGCTTGCCGCGTGCAAGCCTGCTGATCCCTCGAATGCCTCTGGGAAACCGAAGGTGGCGCTGGTGATGAAGTCGCTGGCGAATGAGTTCTTCCAGACGATGGCGGAAGGGGCAAAGCAGCATCAGGCAGCCCACGCGACGGATTACGACCTCGTGGTGAGCGGCATCAAGAATGAGACGGACCTCGTAGAACAAGTGGCGCTTGTCGAACAAATGGTGGCACAGAATGTACAGGCCATTGTCATCGCCCCGGCGGATTCGAAGGCGCTGGTCACGGTGCTCAAGAGAGCAAAGGACGCCGGCTTGCTCGTGATCAACATCGACAACAAACTTGATGCCACCACACTTCAGCAAGCAGGCCTCGTCGTTCCGTTCGTCGGCCCGGATAACCGTGCTGGAGCCAAAGCCGTCGGCGAAGTGCTCGCGAAAAAAATCAAGGCCGGCGATGAAGTGGCGATTATTGAAGGAGTGACCACTGCATTCAACGCGCAGCAGCGCAAAGCAGGATTTGAGGATGCGATGAATGCCGCAGGCATAAAAATCGTGAGTTCACAAAGCGGTCAGTGGGAGATGGAAAAGGCCAATGGTGTCGCTGCGGGCATCGTGGCGGCGCATCCGAACGTGAAAGCCCTTCTTTGCGCCAACGACAACATGGCTCTCGGTGCCGCGGCGGCGGTTCAGGCCGCTGGAAAGGCCGGCCAGATGCAAATCATCGGTTTTGACAACATCGCCGCATTGAAACCGCTCCTCGCCGATGGTCGCGTCCTCGCCACCGCCGACCAACATGGCGATCAACTAGCGGTCTTCGGCATCGAAGCCGCGTTGAATGCACTGAAAGACAAATCGGCGCCAGTGGATCAGCAGACGCCGGTGCATGTGATAACAAAGTGAGCAGCATCATCCAGACGATTGGACTTGGTTAACGCATTAAAAAATCATGCGCCGCTTCTCTGACTTTCTCATCTTGTTCACCGTGCTTGTGGCGATGATTGGGCTTTTTGGTTTGCTGCGAGATACATTTTGGAGTGTGCCAACGCTAGGAAATATCGCGAACCGCATTCCGGCGCTGGCGCTAGTGGCCACGGGGATGACGGTGGTGATGATCACAGGCGGGATCGATCTTTCGGTGGGTTCAGTGCTCGGGCTTTGCGGAGCGACGGTGGGCGTGATGATGGCGGACTGGCAGTGGGGACTGCCACTGGCCGTGCTCGGCAGCATTGGAGTTGGCACGGCGATTGGTGGCACGACGGGCGCGTTAAGCGTGAAACTGCAGCTGCCGTCCTTCATTGTTTCACTCGGCATGCTGGAGATGGCGCGTGGGCTTTCCTTTCTCACCACGAATTCGCAGACGAAATACATCGGGGCAGCGGTGGAGACGCTCGGGGCTCCGCTGGGAGGGTGGGTGATCTCGCCGGCCTTTGTGATCAGTCTTCTGATCGTCGTCGCGGGTCAGGTGGTGCTTTCACAGATGGCGGTGGGACGGTATTGGATTGCGATTGGAGCCAATCGCGAGGCGGCGCTGATCTCCGGCGTGCCGGTGAATCGTCCGCGCATTCTGGCACATGCCCTGCTTGGCTCGCTGACAGGCCTCGCGGCGGTCTTTAATTGCTCGCGGCTTGGCAGCGCCGATCCCAATGCAGGCGTGGGGTTTGAGTTGAGCGCCATCGCCGCCGTGGTAGTTGGGGGCACAAGCTTGATGGGTGGGTATGGGAGTATCATGAAAAGCTTCATGGGCGTGCTGATCATCGCCACGCTAGAGGCGGGACTGATTCAAATCGGGGCCTCGGAGCCGATGAAACGCGTCGTGACTGGCGCGGTGATCGTGGCCGCGGTGCTCGCGGATACTTGGCGACGAAAGTGAGGGTGTCTCAAGGGTACCTACAGGCAGATTCCATCTGCAATCTGCGATCCAATCACTCGTTTCATTCTCATGAAGCACCTTTTGCTCATTCTTTCGTCATTCCTCATTCTTGATTCATCCTTTTCGGCGCCGCCGAACATCCTCGTCATCCTCGTCGATGACATGGGCTTTAGCGATCTCGGTTGCTACGGCAGCGAGATCCCGACGCCGAACCTCGATGGGCTTGCAGCGGGTGGGTTGCGCTTCACGCAGTTTTATAATACAGCGCGTTGCAGCACCACGCGGGCGTCTTTGATGACTGGTTTGTATCCACATCAGGCCGGCATGGGTTATCTCGATGGCTTAAAGCTGCCAGATTCAAAAGGCACGCATGCGAAGCTCAATGACCGCTGCGTGACGATGGCGGAGGTGCTCGAGGAGGCTGGCTATCACACGTCAATCGTTGGGAAATGGCATCTCGGGCAGCAAAACGGCACGCCGCCCTGGGAACGCGGCTTCCAGCGCACGGCGACGACGCAGTTTGGCGAACTGTATTTCGCGAAGGAGCGCAGCAAGGATGCCTGCAAGTGGGTATACCTCGATGGGCGCAAGGTCGCAGCCGATTCGCCAGAGATCGGTCGCGGCCAGTGGTATTCCACCTTTATGTTCACCGACTGGGCACTGAAATTCCTCGATGACGCGAAGGCGAGCGGGAGGCCTTTCTTCCAATACTTCGCACATGGAGCGCCGCATTTCCCTCTGAAGGCACCCAAAGACGTGATCGCCAAGTATCGCGGCAAATACAAGATCGGCTGGGACAAGCTGCGCGAAGCTCGACATCAAAAACAGATCGAACTCAGCATTGTCGATGCGCAATGGCCGCTCGCGCCGCGTCCGGCGGATGTGCCAGCGTGGGATTCGCTCAGCGAGGAGGACAAGGACCGCTACGACCTGCTCATGTCGATCTACGCCGCTATGCTCGACTGCGTGGATCAAAGCGTAGGCCGCATGATCGCGGGACTAAAGGAGCGAGGCATGTTTGAGAACACGCTCATCTTTTTCATGAGCGACAACGGCGGCAACGCCGAAGGTGGACCACGCGGCATCACGCAGGGCCCCGATCTCGGCGGACCGGACAGCCATGTCTTTCTTGGCATGACTTGGGCCACGCTGAACAACACACCCTTTCGACGCTACAAGCACTTCACCCACGAAGGTGGCATCAGCTCACCGCTCATCGTGCATTGGCCAGCGGGCATTCCAGCGACACGAAACGGCAAGCTCGAACACCAACCCACCCACCTCATCGACATCATGGCCACCGCCTGCGAGGTAACCGGCGCAGTCTATCCCGGTGAGTTCAAAGGGCACAAGATTTTGCCTGCAGAAGGTCTCTCGCTGATGCCTGCGATTCAAGGCGAGCCACTGCATCGCGTGAAGCCGATCTTTTGGATGCACGAAGGCAATCGCGCCCTGCGCAGCGGCCCTTGGAAGCTCGTGAAGAAGTTTAAAGGCCCTTGGGAGCTTTATAACATCGACGACGACCGCACGGAGCAGCAGGATATCATCAACAAATTCCCCGCGCTGAGCCAGCACCTCATCCGCCAGTGGGAAGACTGGGCCGCGAGCAGTTTTGTTGACGAATGGATCGGCGAAGTTCGCAGCGACTGGGGGGAAGAAAATCGTCCAAAAAGTGCGAAAAAAAGACCGTGAGGTGCTCGCGAAATCTCGCGAAGCAGGGTCTTGGCGAACTTGATCAGCGAATTTCTCGGCTGATCAAAACCCTAGCACGCCAACGCTGGCATGATGTACTTTTCCGTCCATCACTTACCCGGTTCTAAATACAATTCGCGATTCAAAGATAAATCTTGGATATGTTCGAGGCTGTCTGGGGGGACGTCATTTAAAAAAATCCGGTCACGGCCCTTTCCAAGAAGGTTTCGCCTGCTAGCGTGCCGGTTCGTCCGTAACGGCTCTGGAAGCTCGCGGGCGGCCCAACCCCATGCCTGCCCTTACTGAAGAAATCCCTTTGCTCTTGAAGCAGTTCGATCCACGCATCCGCCAGGAAGCGGAACGATTGGTGGATGATGATGCTGTAGTGGGCATCGACTTGCTCGAAGAAGAGATGATGGCGGAGGTCAAGCTCGACAAGCAGGCGGCAAATGTGCGTTGGCTGCTAACGCCGCGCGGCTGGCTGGGCGAGTGCGATGCGGGTGAGAAGGAGCTGGAGGACCTCGCCCTCTGCGCTTCGCTGGTAGCGGTGCAGCGCCGAGAAGCGAGGGGCACGCTTCCGGCACCGCATGCGGCGGAGGAGGATTTTGAGGATGTGATCACGGCCAAGCTGGGCCGGGCACTCGATTCAAACGAGGAGAACTACCTCGCGAAGCTCGAGAAACGCTACGAGCGGCTGGTGCTCACGGGTAAGATTTTTGACCAAGACATGGTGCGTCTGCACCCGAAGTGGCAGATCAAGAGCACGGAACCAATCAACTTGTGGCCAGAGCAGCCGAAGACTTTGCGCCAGTTCTGGAACTACATCGCCGTGGCTTTAGCAGAGAAGGGACTCGCCGCACCGGCTTTTCTGCGCGGTATCGCTGATGTCGAGAGCACTCGCGAGTCGCTGAAAGACTGGAGGCATGAGAGCACGGTGCCACAATGGCGGGCACGCATCAGGCAGTTCAATGAATCGCGTATCGCCAAAATGCCGCCACGGCTGCGCTCGCTCGATTTCCGTCTGATCATCAGTGTGCACGAAGCGCGCCTGCAGGTGCGTGACCATGCGCTTGAGAAGCCTGAATTTCAAAATGTGCATCCACTGGAGGTGGAGCGCTTTGGGAAACAATTGCGGGACGGGCATGTGATGACCTCCGCGGCCTCGGAGCTTCTGCTGGTGAATTGTTTGACGCTGAGCGAGGGCGGCAGCACCGGGCCTTTCCGGCTGGAGGGAGAATCACACGCCTCATGGCTCGCAGGCCTGTTTCAAAAGCCTGCACTGCATGACCTGCTGCTGAATCGCGATGAAGTGCCGCTGGAGCGTGTGGCGGAGCCTTTGAAGTGGAGCAGTCGCGAGAGCGACGACGGACGGAAGCTGCTCATGAGCCTCGTCACAACCGCAGACGAGCCCGCGCCGATGCCGCTGCGCATCCTGCGTGGCGTGGAGAATTTTTACCTCAGCCGCGACCAGCTTTTCAGCGGTCCGCCATGGCTCGGAGACGAGTCTTTGATCGAAAGCGAGATCGCCCTGCCGATGGAGGCGGTGGCGACGCCCGAGGGCATTTCCTTCCTCGGCGGCCTGGAGGTGCCGGTGCCGCCCAGCATTGCCTCACGGGTAAAGCATGAGGCCTTGCGCGTGAAAATCACCGCCGCGTGCAAGGCCAGACCCTCCGCAGGCGGTGGCACGGAGTATGCGACCTTCAAGCTCGAAGCGATGGGCGCGGACGGCCGTGCCCGCGAGGTGCTCACACCACGCGGCTGGTCGCCGCTCGTGCCCGACGATGCCGAGAACGACGAGATCATCGTGCGGGATCGCGATGCACTGCGCACCGCCGAGCGTATCGTGCAGGAGGGCCGCTTCGCGTGGGACTTTGAGACCAGCGGCTTCCGCCATCGCATGGCAAAGGATTTTCCCGACTGGTTCCACCACTGGGGCACGACATTGCCGGAAAACATTGACCTGCAGGCCGATGAGCAGCTTGAAAGCATTCTTGCCGATCCGCTCATCGCACGCGTGCGCCTCGAGGCGAAGCAAGGCGGCGACATCGACTGGTTGGACCTGCGTATTGTCTTCGACATCGAGGGTGCGGACCTGAAGCCCGCTGACGTTCGCCGACTCCTCGCTGCGAAGGGCGAATACGTGCGCCTTGCGGACGGCTCGTGGCGTCGCGTGAAGCTTGAACTCACCGACGAACAGCTCACCATGCTCGACAGCCTCGGCATCGACTTGGAAGCCGATGGTAGCGACACGCATCGACTGCATTGGCGACAGCTCGCGCAGGAAAAAGCCGCTGAAATTGTCAATCCGAAGGCTTGGGAAAAAATTGTACAGCGCTTGGAGGATGCAAAGCTCGACGCTAAACCGCCTGTTCCTGCGGAGCTAACCGTCACACTGCGTCCATATCAGGTCGAGGGTTATCAATTCCTCACCTACCTCACACTGAACCGCTTTGGTGGCATCCTCGCCGATGACATGGGTCTCGGCAAAACGCTCCAGAGCATTGCGTGGGTGCTGTGGCTGAAATCGCGCAAGCCCGCCGGTGGCCCGCATCTACCGTGCCTCGTCGTCTGCCCAAAATCCGTGCTCGACGTGTGGGCTCTGGAATTCCAAAAAGGTGCTCCAAGCCTCCGCGTGCTCGTGCTGCATGACCGAGATCTTTTTGACCTAAAACTCGTGCAGGAACAGATCGACGTGCTGGTGCTCAACTACGCCCAGCTCCGCAGCTTCGGCGAAGAACTCGCCCTCGTGCGCTTCCTCGCGTGCATCCTCGATGAAGGTCAGCACATCAAAAATCCCGATTCGCAGACTGCTCGCAGCGCCCGCGGCCTCCGTGCTGATAACCGCCTTGTGCTAAGCGGCACACCGCTCGAAAACCGCCTGCTCGACCTCTGGAGCCTCATGACCTTCGCCACGCCCGGAGCGCTCGGCGACCGCAACTACTTCCACCGCAACTTTGACCGCCGCAAAGATACCAAGGCCAGCGAACGCCTCGCCGCGCGTCTGCGCCCGTTCCTGCTCCGCCGCACCAAGGCGCAAGTCGCCCGCGATCTGCCCTCACGCACCGAGGAAACGCTCATCAGCGAGATGAGCGGCCGCCAGGCCGAGCTCTACAAGGAAGAACTCGCCCGCGCCCAGATGCTCGTGCTCAGCAGCAGCGGCTTCGACATGGTGAACAAGCGCCGCTTTGCCCTCTTGCAGGCCTTGACGCGACTCCGCCAGATCTGCTGCCATCCCAGCCTCGTCGATAAAACCGCCGAGAACGAGGAAAGCGCCAAACTCACCGCCACGCTCGAGCGCATTGAGGAACTGCATGCCGAAGGCCACAAGGTGCTGCTCTTCAGCCAGTTCGTCAGCATGCTCAAAATCATCCGCACGAAGCTGGAGGAGATGAAACTGCCCTACCACTGGCTCACCGGCGCCAGCACCGATCGTGCGAGCATCGTGAAGGCCTTCCAGGAGGACGAAAAGGCCAGCGTGTTCCTCTTGAGCCTCAAAGCCGGCGGCAGCGGTCTCAACCTTACCTCCGCCAGCTACGTCATCCTCTACGACCCGTGGTGGAACCCCGCCGTCGAAAACCAGGCCATCGACCGGGCCCACCGTATCGGCCAGACGCAACCCGTCATCGCCTACCGCATGCTCACCCGCAGTACGATCGAGGAAAAGATCATGACCTTGCAGCAGAAGAAAAACCTCATGATCAGCAACGTCCTCGGCGAAGGCGGCTTCACGAACCTCCTGCAGAAGGAAGACTTCGAGTTCCTGTTCGATATCGAGGCATCAAAGATTGGATAATTTCCTATTACAGCGCAACAAGGCTATCTTTGTGACTCTACTTTTCACTCATTCCCACTGGCTTTTTTGCACGCCGACGAGGCTCATGCTGAGGCCGATGATGACGTGCACTAAGAGCACGAAGCCCGCGATGGTCGGTGCAACGAGATCGGTGGCGGTGACTTGTTTCACCGCATCGTAAAAGGCAGTGCTACGCATGCTGGTGAGGCTGCCACTCCAACTCCAAAAGGCAGCAATGACTGGCTGCACCCAGTTTTCCAGCCAATCGGGCAACGTCAGCACCGCTCCGGAGAGTGGGAGCTGAAAGCCAACAAGGTAGATGCTCAAAATGGTGGCTTTTTCCGGTGTGCGGCTGGTGGCGGAAATCCCCAGACACACGCTGGTCATCGCGGCGGAGGCCAGCAAAAGCAACGCCAGCTTGATGACAAGATCGCCCGGCAACCCGCCGGTGATCATCTCGACAAAAAGCCCCATCCAGAGGCTTTGTGCCAACACGAAGATGCCAAGAAAGATGACCTTGCTGCCCACATAGGCTAACGGACTGAGGCCGCCAAGCTTCTCGCGCTCAAGGATGAGTCGCTCGGAGGCAATCTCACGCGCTGCGTTGTTGCTCGCCATCAGCGTGACAAGCACTACTTGGAGCATGATGAGGCCACTGACGAGGCTTCCGGCATTCAGTTGCTCGATTTGATGCTGTGCACGCTTCGCCAGTTCGATGCCGATGTTTTGATCCTGATAGGTCGAGAGAGCCCGCAGCGGCTTGATACCATCCAATGCGAAGATGCCCACCAGCAGCGGAAAGCCCACAAGCATGGCGAGATGCAGCCACACCTGCGATTTGTCTCGGCGAAAGATGGTCCAACGACGGCGCAGCAGTTCAAAAAGCTGCGTTGTAACGGCCGGCAGTTCGATCGGCGGAAACTCATGATGCCGAATGATGTCCTCCTCGGGCTCTTTCGCCTCATCGACAACCTTGGGAGCCTTCGCCTTCGCTTCAAAACCAAACTGCTGGTAGTAGCTCTCGCGTTTGCGGTTCCATGACGTGGCCCATTCTTCCGCCGGACGGTCGCCGAGGCAGCGATAGACATCCTCGGGGTGCTCGACGCCGAAGTAGTGGGTTAGCACCCGCGGCGGCCCGTGATAAACCAGACGGCCCTGATACATCACCATGACACTGTCGTAGTCTCCGAGGCTTGCGAGGCTGTGCGTGACATTGATGACGACACGCTTCGGATGCCCACGGGAGAGCTTGTGGAGCAGCTTCGTGATCTCCGCCTCGCTCTTCGGATCGAGACCGCTCGTCACCTCATCGCACAGCAGCAGGCAGGGATCAGTGACAAGCTCCAACGCCAGGCCGAGGCGACGCTTTTGACCACCGGAGAGCACTTTCACGCGACGTTCGGCGAGGTCCGTCAAACCGGTGACCTCCAAAATGTAATCAAGCGCCGGGATGAACTCGTCCGTGTCCGCGAGTTGCGTGCGCAGCGCCATGGCGCTGGCGATGCTTTCCTCCACCGTGAGTAGATCGTAGGCCACGCTGAACTGCGGCACATACCCGAGATCGCCCGGATGCAGGTCCTCCTCGTCTTTCAAATCACGCTCGTCCCACTTCAGCTCCCCCTCGGTTTGCTCCAGGATACCAGTGATGACTTTGAGCAACGTGGTCTTCCCACAGCCCGAAGGCCCCACGATGGCCAGCAGGTGCTCCGGCGGCACGATAAAACTCACCTCATCGAGGAGGCGCAGCGTGTCATTTTCTTCCGTGTCGCCCGGGCCGGGCACTTCAAGTCGGACGTTGAGAGCTTCTAACATATGGTTAGCATTTAGCGTTTCCCCAGCATCTCGCCAACTTCATTCCTGTTCTCACCATGCGCCGCCGCTCCAGCCCACGTCGTTCCTCGCCTTTTCAATGGCTTTGGTGGCTAGGGGGGGTGCTGTTCATCGCAGTGATCATCGTGGCGATGGCAATGCCGGCGCTAGTAGTGGGTTATTTGCAGAGCTTCGTGCGAAGCGAGAGCTTCCGCGTGAAGCTGGAGGAGATGATTGAGTCGAAAACGGGCGGCTCTGCCAAGCTGGCGGATATTCAATGGCAGGACAATGCAGCACGCATGAACGAGGCCTCCATCGAAACAACCTCCGGTTTGCAAATCGAGGCGGTGGGCGTGCATGCCGCTTTGGACTTCAGCGCCATCCGCCGTGGCTCATGGAGTATTCAAAGCGCGGGAGCGGATTCATTGATCGTCACGAAGCATCCCGCGAATGCGAAAGCCACACGGTCGGAGCCAAGCAGGACCGATGAAAACGCTTTGCCAAGGTGGCTGAGCCAGTACGTCCCGAAGGCGACCGCAGTGGATGGTTTCGATGCGGAACGCTTTACCTACTCCCAAAACGGCTGGCAGGTCGAGGGGACGCGTTTGCACTTTGGTCGCTACAACAGTGCCTCGACGAGCCAAGAGCGCTTCTCATTTCCCGGCACGCTCGAAGGCGGCATGCTGTGCATGCCGGTGACGCCAGCGGGTCAAAAAGAGCCGCTGAAGCTCGACATCGGACGAGCGAGCTTTCGCCTGACCGACGAGAAGCTGCAAATCAGCGAGTCCACGCTGCGCTGGAAGGATCGCAGCAAGGGTACGCTGCGTGGCATTGTGCGTTTTGGCGGCGAGTGGCAGATGTTTGCGCATGCCGAGCAGGTGCCGGCGGCGGAGTTTTTGAGCGAGGAATGGCAAAAGCATCTCAGCGGGCATTTTGAAGGGGATGCGGAACTTTCGGGAGCCGAAGGCCAGCCGATGAATTGGAAGGTAGATGTGGCGTTGAAGAACGGCGTTCTCTCCTCGCTGCCGATTCTCGACAAGTTGGCCACTTACACCCGCATGGAGCGCTTCAAGCGGCTGGCACTCGACATCGCCACAGCCACCGTGAACCCGCACCGCAGCGGCGGCACGCGGCTGGAGAAGATCGTGATTCAATCGAACGGCCTCATGCGTCTCGAAGGCACACTCACACTTCTGCCGGGCGACGCCATTGAGGGCGATTTCATGGTTGGTGTGACGCCAGAAACAGTTCGCTCGTTGCCGGGAGCGCAAAATCGCGTCTTTATCGAATCCAATCCGAAGGGACCTCCTGGCCTAAATTGGGCCCACGTTAAAGTCACGGGGACACGCACAGCACCGCAGGAGGATTTGAGCTCACGCTTGCTTGGTGCCGCAGGCATGTCCCTGCTGCTCGATACACCTGGATCGATTATGAATCAGGCGAGCGATACGCTCTTGAAGCCTGTGCTTGGTCAAGACGCGGCCAAATTGCCAAGTCAAATCCTCAACGGCAACACAAAGACGTTCGAAGAAGGTGTCAAAAACGGCGCCGATCTCATCAACAAGGTCATTCCCCTATTTCCTGGCAAATGAACGTTCATCACCTTGAGCTTTTCTATTACGTGGCCACACACGGCGGCGTGAGTGCAGCGGCGCGGCAGATGCCCTATGGCATCCAGCAACCGGCCATCAGCGCTCAAATTCTGCAACTGGAAGACGTGCTCGGCGTCATGCTCTACCAGCGGCGCCCCTTCCAGCTCACACGTGAAGGGCAGCTGCTTTTTGATCACATTGCACCCTTCTTCAGAGGGCTCGGTGATGTGGCGGACCGCATCCGCGGCGGAGGAGAGACACGCCTGCGCATCGCCGCACCGGAGATCGTGCAACGCGAATACTTGCCAGAACTCTGCGCCCGCATGCAGCGGCGGGTGAAAGGCTTTCACTTCACGCTCACTGACGGTCGCCAGCATCAGATCGAGCAATTGGTGGCCGCTCAGGAGATTGACATCGGCTTCTCGACGTTGGCCGATAAGTGGCCGCCAAATGTGGAGACGCGCGAACTGCTGCGGCTTCCGATGTGTTTGCTCCTTCCTTCGAAAAGCAACCTCAAGAATGCGGCGCAGCTTTGGCAAAAAGAACGCATCGATATGCCGCTCATCACCCTGACCACCAACGATCCTCTCGTGAGGGAGTTCCAATCTGGACTGCGCCAGCTTGGTGTAGAATGGATCACAAGCCTCGAAGTGGGCAGCCTTGATACGATCGCGCGATACGTTGACAGCGGCTTTGGGATCGGTCTCTCGCTGCAAATGCCGCGCATGAAAACGCCTGTCGGAGTGCGCATGCTGCCATTAGAGGATTTCCCATCGCTTGCCTTTGGCGCGATGTGGATTGGGAGACTCACACCTCTCGGCGAGATTTTTCTCGAAGAGGCCCAAGGAATCGCCAAGGAACTCAAGGCGTCTTGATCGCCTCTTGAACCAGCGGAGCAAATTCCCGAAAGCTCCACACGGACTTTGACACCCCCCACGCCGTGTCTTGTTTAAAAGTCATGTCGAGATCGCAGACCATGAAGTCTTCCACTTGCCGCCGCGTGCGGGCCATGATCTCGCCAGCAGGATCGACCACATAACTCTCTCCATAGCCGATGCCTGCATAGCGAGTGATTCCAGACTTTGCTGGATCAAGCACAACGTTGTTCGCCCGCACCCAATAGACGCTGTTCTCTACAGCTCGAGCGCTGTGATCCGCACGAACCTTCATAAAGTGGCTAATGAGACTTTTGTCACTGATGTAGTTGAAATGCGGTGAGAAGATGATGCGCGCACCTTTCAGCGCCAAGATGCGCGCGGGCTCAATGTAGCCACCATCAGCGCAGATGAGCACGCCGAATTTCACGCCGTCAATCTCCCACACCGGGAAGTCACGTCCTTGCTTGTGAAATTTCATGTAAGCGGCACATTTGCTGTAAGTGCCAAGGTTATGGCCGTGGTGGGCCACGACGACAGTGTTGTAGAGATCGGCGCCACGAAGTTCGTTGAAGCCAACAATCGCTGCGGCAGCGTGACGGGCGGTAATGTCAAGCACACGCCGCATCTGCAATGAATCAACGGCAAATGCACTCTTCCGCGCCAACTCCTCGGTGTCCGGATAACCGGTCAAAAAGCACTCTGGAAAGGTCACGATTCTTGCGCCGGCCTCATCGGCCCGCTTTAGACCCTCCTCCAAACGGGCAAGGTTGTGTTCCAAATCCCCAACCCAAGCCTCAAACTGGCAGTGTGCGATCTTCATGTGGCCTAAACGATCTTTCGAAGCCGTTTTCGCCATCAGAAACAATTTCGCCCTTGGCGGGAAAATGGACGTTTGATAGTCTCTCAATCATCATTGCATGAACCAGCAACTCGTCATCCGCATCTGCGTCGCACTGCTCGTCACTATTGTCGGTCTACTACTTTGGAAGCAACTGATGCAGTCGAGCGATGGGACGAAGCTTGTTGGTTTGATCCTGCTTGGAGCAGGCGGCGGCATTGTCGCGGTAAAATTCCTGCTACCATGGATCGGTGATGCGTTTGGTGAATCGATGTATTCCTCAGGGGAAGTCATTGAGCAGGACGAAATGGCGAAGGCGGCGGCCTGCATTTCCCAAGGCAACTATGCAGGTGCGATCGGGCACTATGAAAAAATGCTTGAGGACAAACCGGATGATTCCTTTCCGATAGCGGAAATCGCGAAGGTTCACGCGGAGCGCCTGCATGATCCGCGAGCAGCGCTGGAGACATTGAGTAAGCACCTGCAAATCCGTGACTGGCCGGTGGACGATGCGGCCTTCCTCATGTTTCGCATCTCGGATGTATATCTGACACATCTACACGACTTTGCAGCAGCGCGGGACACACTTGAGCAGGTGATCGGCCAGTTTCCAAACACACGGCACAGTGCCAATGCACACCACAAGATCACCGAAATCGAACAGGTGGAGTTTGCCCACCTACAATCACAGAGAGCCAAGACCGCCGCGACTCCAATGGAGCAAAAAAAATCGTAAACCCAGATGCAAAAAGCACTTCAGCGATGGCTAGCAGCCTGCCCGCTGATGGCGTTGGCAGCGTCGGCAGCTGCCGGGATTGTGCTGACCGATCTAGATGTGTTCGGCGCGCGAAGTTGGGTTTTGGGCGCATCGTTCGTGATGTTGTCCATCGTTCTTGCATTTCCACGGCGATGGCTGCTGATCGTGGCCTGCTCTCTCTCCTTTGCTGCGCTGCATGTCGGGCAGTTGAAAGGTTCCTTCGAACATCCGCTGCGCCTGCATATGTTGGCAGTGGATCGTTCTATGTCCGCTGTGGTGGAGGGCAGCCTGATGCCGGATCATGTCTCTTCAAAGCCAGTGAGCCTGTGGGCGATTTGTGAAACCACGCGGGTGACGCTCGAGGATGGCAGTGATTGGCCGCTGCGGGCGCGCCTCAAGATCCTGCTGCCACCTAGTGCATATTTTCCCGGTGCAGGCACTTACCGGATGAACGGCGTTCTGCGTCTCCCTGCCGGTGAGCAGGCACCCGGCACGTTTGATGCCGCAGATCATGCGTTGCGCAGTGGATTCGCCGCGGAACTGCGGGCCTCCACTTTGGAAAAAGTCTCTGATGATGGCGCAGGATGGTCTTGCGCGCTGCTCGACGCGGCAGAGAAAAGCCGACGCTGGATCAGCCAGCAAATCATGCTCGATCTCGAGGATGATCCAAAACTTTCTGGGGTAATCCGAGCGATGGCTCTGGGCGTAGCAGACGAGGCGCAAGATGAAATCGAGGACGCATTTCGTGACAGCGGCACGCTGCATGTCTTTGCCGTTAGCGGCCTACATGTAGCGATGCTGGGCATGATCGCCTGGCAGGTGCTCAAGCTGCTACGATTGCGACGTGGCATCTCACTAGCAGCGATGGTGCTAATCGTGTTTGCCTATGCCTTCATCACCGGCTGGAGGCCATCGGCGGCACGCGCGGCACTGATGGTGGCGGTCGTGTTCTGTGGGCCCTCAGTCGACCGTGAATCCAGCGTGCAAAACAACCTTGGGCTCGCCTCGTTGCTGCTGCTCGGAATGGACACACAACAGCTTTTCATGCCCGGCTTTCAGCTTTCGTTTGGTGTGCTGTGGGCGATCGCCGCGCTCACGGGTGTGCTCATGAAGCTCACGGCACGTTGGATGACATTGGATCCCTTTTTACCGGTCGAGTTTGCCTCGTTGAGGCACCAATTGGCACTGGCTTTTCGCCGCTGGCTGATTGGCAACGCCTGCGTCTCGGTGTCCGCATGGCTAGGCAGCTTGCCGTTCATCCTACTGCACTTCCAAACGGTGACGCCTGTGGCTCTGATCGCAAACAGCGTACTCGTGCCACTCTCAGTCGCCGCCCTAGCAATCACTTGCCTAAGCGTGCTGGCGGCACTGGTGACGCTCACTGGTCTACAAATCGCCATCAACAATGCCAACTGGCTGGTGGCCAAAGCCATGGTGGCCTCTGCAACGTGGTTTGCGAGTCTGCCGGGAGCAAATTTTAACCTCAACTCTCCCATGTCAGCCACTGATAACACAGCGATCACTTGGCGTGTGCTACCCGTGGCTGATGGTGGCGCGGCGCATCACCTACACCTGAATCAGACGAACTGGCTGCTGGACACCGGCCCCGCAGAAGACTTCCGCTGGCTGCTGCATCCTTATTTGAGACACCAAGGTATCAACCGGCTCGATGGCATCATCCTGAGCCACAATGACTCGCAGCACATCGGCGCAGCAGAGGAAGTTTGGCGGACTTTTCAAAGACCTAAGGTGGTTTGCAGCACGCGCGAGCCCGGACCTTATGATTCAAGCCAGACTGTTATGCGCCGCCTAGAGTCATGGTTGGACCTGCAAAAGCTCACCACTGGTGATTCGATTCCCCTCAGCAGCGAATCTCGTCTGCACTGCCTGCATCCTTCTGCCACCAGCCGATCCATGCGCGGCGATGACCGTGCGATGGTGCTGCTGGCTCAATTGCAAGGGTGGCGGCTATTGTGGATGAGCGATGCCGGATGGCTCACTGAACAGGCTCTGCGCGAGTCGGGTCAAGAACTGCGCTGTGATGTGCTTTTGTTGAGCAACCACGAGACGGATGCTTCGAGCACAGAAGACTTTTTAGAGGCGGCACAGCCCAGGCTTGTCATTCGGGGCAGCCGTGGATTGGCAGCCGAAAGCAAAATGTCCCAGAAAGACACTTTGGCCGCATGGTGCGCCCGTGTGGGCGTGCCGATGCTTGAGACCACGGATGCAGGTAGCGTTTTGCTCAACTTGAAGTCCCATCAGCTGCACTGCAGTCCAAAAAACGGCCGGGAGATCACTTTGGAGAAACGTTAGGTATTGGCATTGGCACGCCCATGGGCGGCGCATCGGGACGTTCCCCCAAGCGTGCGGTGACCTCTCGCATGCGGTTATTGCGAATCACTTCGAGTTTCACCACAGAACCCGGAGGCTGCGTGCGGATGATTTGAAGCAGATCCGCTGGCATGCGGAAGGACATACCCTGAAATTTGGTGACCACATCCCCCGGCTTCAACCCGGCAATCGCCGCAGGTGAATTCGGATCGACATGCGAGACCATGGCTCCGCTCTCGGAGGAGCCCCAGGCAGGATCAACCTCAGCCGGCTCAGTGATCACAGCCAAGCCCAGGTATCCACGGCCCAGCATGCTGATGCCAGAAAGCCGAGCTTTTTCTCGCTGCTCGTAAGCCTTTTTGATGGCATCAACCACCACCTTGACCTCGTTGGAGGGCACCGAAAGGCTGATGCCTTGCCAGATTTGCACCCGATCGTCACCCTGATAAATGGCCACATTCACCCCGACGATGCGTCCACTGGTATCCACCAGTGGACCGCCGGAATTGCCCGGATTGATCACTGCATCAGTTTGGAGGTAGTCCATTCGGCTGTCGCTGAGATGGCGGTCGCGGGCGCTGATGATGCCCTGCGTGACGGTGCCGCTCAAACCAAAAGGATTGCCGACCGCGAAAACGATATGACCAACCTTGGCCTCGTCCGAGTTGGCGAATGACAGGGCCGGAAAATCCTTCCGATCGCTCTCGATGCGTAGCAAGGCAATGTCGCGCTCCTCATCATACCCAAGTACTTTCGCGGCGTACTCCTTGTTGTCGTTGGTGGTGATGGAGAATTCAGATACATCCTCAATCACATGGTAGTTGGTGACCACCAGACCATCTTTGCTGATGATGGCACCTGATCCCATGCCGCGAACCGGTTCTTCACGAGCGCCGACTATGCCAAAAGGAAAAAGCATCAACGAACCTTGTCGCACTTTGCGTGTTGTCACACTCACCACCGAGGGAAGCACCGCCTCGGCCAACCGCGAGAAGGTATTATTCATGTCCGCCAGCGCACGTGCATCCTTCAGATGGATTTTTGGCCCTGCATCATCAGGCGGCGCCTCTCCCTTGAGCAACTTGTTGAGCCCATAGTCTGGCGTCTGAGGCCGTGACGACAGATAAAGCCCAGCTGCGATCGCAAGGATCGCAGCGGCCATGATGATCCGGCGGGTGAGTTCCATGCATTCACCCTTGGCCAGCCAATCTCACAATTCAATGGCACTTGCGAGCCATAGGCAACAGGGCTTCGGCCCATAACAGGACAGCAGCCCAAAAAACCCATAGCGTGTGGCAAGATGAGAGAGATCACACGGCTTTGATTGCCAATTCTGCCTGCTTTGCCATTCTAGCCTCTCCATGACCTCACCCGCCCTTTGTTACTGCCCGGATCTCTACAACTACCAGCGTCGCAAAACGCGACCTGTGATGGTGGGCAGGGTGCAGATCGGCGGCGGGGCTCCCATTGTCGTCCAGAGCATGCTTACTAGTGACACGCGTGACGCCGAGGCCTGCGTGAAAGAGACTCTCGGCCTCGCCAAGGTCGGCTGCCAAATCGTCCGCGTCACTGCACAGACCCGCCTCATCGCTGAAAATCTTCAGCACATCCGCGATGGTATCCGCGCCGCAGGCTGCGACGTGCCGCTCGTGGCCGATATTCACTTCAAACCGGATGCCGCCATGGAAGCTGTGAAGTGGGTGGAGAAGGTGCGGGTGAACCCTGGCAACTACGCGGACAAGAAGAAGTTCGCTGTCAAAGAATACACAGACGAGGAATACGCAGCCGAGGTAGCTTCTATGGAGGAGCAGTTCGTGCCGCTGGTGAAGGAATGCATCCGCCTGAACCGTGCCATGCGCATTGGCACGAATCATGGTTCCCTCAGTGACCGCATCATGAACCGCTGGGGTGACACACCGCTCGGCATGGTGGAGAGCGCTCTCGAATTCGCCCGTATCGCTAGGGCGCAGGGCTTTCACAACTTTCTTTTCTCGATGAAGGCCAGCAATCCGAAGGTCATGATTGAGGCTTATCGGCTGCTCGTAGCCAAGCTGGAAGAGCAAGGCGCGGATTGGAACTATCCTTTGCATCTCGGCGTGACGGAAGCCGGCGATGGCGAGGACGGCCGCATCAAGAGTGCTATCGGCATCGGCTCGCTGTTGGCGGATGGCATCGGCGACACCGTGCGCGTCTCTTTGACCGAGGACGCCATCTTTGAGATTCCCGTGGCCCAGCAGCTCGTGAAACCTTACAACGAAGATTCACCCGCGAAGCAAGAGCGCATCGAAAACGCCCCGCCGGTCAGCTACGACCCGTTTGACTATGTGCGCCGTCAGTCACAGGTCATCGCCGTTGGCGGCGTGAAGCTCGGCAGGCATGAAACGGTGCCTGTTTTCACCACACGGACCAAATGGGATGCCGTCGCGCACAAGATGGACAAGCTCGGAGACTACAAGCCCGAAATCGTGATCGAGGACAGTGGTGTAGCAGAAGTCGATCCGCGTGATGAGGCCGCCATCGCCGCTTTGAATACCTCCCCAGAGCCGAAACTCGTCACGGCCAAAGACGATCTGAACATTGGTGTCATCGCCGCCTTCCGCCTGCTCGCGGCCAAGCTCGACAAAAAGCATCCCATCCTGCTCAAGGACACGCTGCAAGCCTCCAGTGGCGATGACTTCACCAAAAATCTCCTCACCGCCGCCACGCACATCGGCTCGCTGCTTTGCGATGGCATCGGTGATGCCGTCATCGTCAATGGTGAGGCCGCCCCCGGCCAAAGCCTGCGCATCAGCTACAACATCCTGCAAGCCGCCGGCGTGCGCATTTTCAAAACGGATTACGTCGCCTGCCCGAGCTGCGGCCGCACGCTCTTCAACTTGCAAACAACCACGCAGAAAATTCGCGCTGCCACCGGCCATCTCAAAGGCGTGCGCATCGCCGTCATGGGCTGCATCGTCAACGGCCCCGGCGAAATGGCGGACGCGGACTTCGGCTACGTCGGCGGAGCTCCCGGCAAGATCAATCTCTACGTCGGCAAGACCGCGGTGAAGTTCAACATCCCCGAGGAGGAGGCCGTCGAGCGGCTCATTGACCTCATCAAGGAGCACGACCGCTGGTTTGATGCTCCATCCCCCGCCGCGTGACGCGGCTGTCATTATGAACGCACTCCGCTCCTGGCTGCAAAGCGTGCTTCACAGCACGGGGCGGATCATCTCGCTCGGGCGTTCGGTGGTTTCGGACAGCGCTCTCGATCCGTTTCCGCTGCGCCGTTCGCTGCTCGGGTATGGCAGGCGCACCTTCAGGTCGGATCTTCACGCCGGGCTCACTGTGGCGATGATCGACATTCCACAAGGGATGGCCTACGCCCTCATTGCCGGACTGCCGCTGCATTATGGCATCACTTGCTCAGCAGTTGCCTCAATCGTTGCCCCGCTGCTCGCCAGTTCGAGGCAGACCATCATAGGTCCCACAAACGCGACAGCGTTCATGGTCTTTTCCTACTTCTCCGCTTACCCGCAGCTTGAACGTCTCAGCGCGATGCCGTTGCTCGTCTTCATGACTGCGGCACTGCTGCTAGCCGGGGCATTCTTACGTGTGGCAGATCTCACACAATACATCAGCCGCACTGTTGTCGTTGCTTATATGACCGGCGCCGCGGTGCTGATCAGCGCCAGCCAGTTACCCGCACTGATCGGCATCCCTAAAGAGGTGCTTAATGAAGGGCTCACGCCCGCCATCACCCTGCCTGGCCATCTTTACCGCATCATCATGCACTTGCCGAAGGCCCACTGGGTGAGCGTGCTGTGTGCTGCTTTCACGCTCATCCTATATTTTGTTGTGAGGAAGCTACGCCCGCGCTGGCCGGTGTTTGCCATCACGCTCATCACCCTATCACTCAGCTTCTGGTTGCTCGCCGGCTTTGGCATCCATGTCGCCACCTTCGCCGATGCCACCTTCACTTGGCGGGAGCTATTGCCTGTATTCCCTGATTTTGTGTCCGCGAATGCTCTGACCGAATCGAGCCGCCTCTTTGGTCTTGCACTTGCCATCGCTTTCCTCACCACCATGGAGATGAGCGTCATGGGTCGCACGCTGTCCAGCCGCACCGGCCATCGCGTGGATCAAAATCAAGATATGCTAAGCTTGGGCGCCGCCAATCTCGCCTGTGCCTATCTTAGCGGCATGCCGGCCTCATGCTCGCTCACGCGCTCAGCCCTGAATTTTCTCAGCGGAGCCCGGACGGCCTTTGCCAGCATGTGGAACGGCTTCTTCTGCCTGACTGGTGCTGTCACGCTCGGCTCCGCAGTCGCCTACATCCCGCGCGCAGCACTGGCCGCGCTCGTTGTGTGCGTCTCCGTATCCCTCTTCAACAAGCGCCACATCCAGATCTGCCTTCAGGCCACCCATTCGGACGCGCTGGTCTTCGTCATCACGCTCGCCGCCACCTGCATGCTGCCGCTTCATGTGGCCATTTTTCTTGGAGTGGCCGTCTCGGTCATCCTCTACCTGCGCAAGGCCAGCCGACCTCAGCTCATCGAATACTCTTTCAATGAAGAGGGAAATCTAGCCGAAGCTAGCAAGGGCCGCCAACATCCTTCGATCTCCATCGTTCATGTCGAGGGTGAGCTTTTCTTCGGCGCTGCCGAGCTATTCCGCACGCAAATGCAGCGAACCCTCGCCGACCCAAACCTGCGCATCATCATCCTACGCCTCAAAAACGCACGCCATCTCGATGCCACTAGCGTTTTGGCCCTCGAAGAGCTTCTACGGGCGCTACGGGCTGATGATCGCCACCTCATTATCAGTGGTGCCAGCAAGGATGTATATCGCGTGCTAAAAAATTCTGGTCTCGTCGAGTTTGTCGGACGGGACAACATCTTCCTCGCTAGCCCGACCAATCCCAATCTTTCCACCCGCCACGCCCTGCAACGTGCTCAGGACATTCTCGGCATCAAAGACGCCGATGTGCGTATCTACTTCGACCCCGCGAAGCAGGCAAAGCCGTGATCACTCTCCCAGCGGCGGAACTGGCGCCACCATTGGTAGGGGTGCCACAATGTTCACGGGCCACGGTGCAAACTTCTCAATGATGCCCGGCGCCAGCTCCTTCCCGGCCTCGTAGGCCTTGCGGAACATCTCCAGCTTCGCGTCAATGTTGTCCACGTGATGCAGGGCCACTGCCTCCGGTGTTTTCGGCAACACCGGCGAACCAAACTCCAGTGCCCCATGATGCGCTGCGATCAAATGCAACAGATGCAGTCTCACCGAGTCGGACGGCGGCTCCAGATGCAGCCAATCCACGGCTTCGGGACGCTCCATCAGTTCACGCCAGAGCTTGTTCACGACCTCCAGCCCCAACGGAATATGTCCAAGCATCTCCGCCGTGAGATTGTAAGGCTGAGCAAAGCTGTTCTCTGCATGCACATTCTCCCAGAGCTTGCCGCAATCATGAAATAGCACGCCCGCAATCATGAGATCACGGTTCAGCATGGGATAAACCCCGCAAATGGTGGCCGCGCAGCGCATCATCTGTGCCACATGTTCCACTAGGCCGCCACGACGAGCATGATGGTTCCGACGTGCCGCTGCAGTCCGTTTGAACCTCTCGCTATGTTTTTCCAAAAACAGGCAGCAAAGCACTTTTAGACGCGGATCACAGATTTCAGACGCGAAAGAGCAAATGGCATCGAAGTCCGCCGCCTGCCGGGATGCCAACTCCGGATTTCCATTCAGCAGCGTCTGCTTTTCTTCTTCGGTCAAAAGCCGCATTTGCGGTTGCTTCGGCTCCAAACCATATTTTCCCGTATCGATCCACTGCGCCGCCAACTCGATGAAGACACCACGTGTGAGTTGCCCAGCCTCCATAAACACAGGGTTGCTGTCAAAAACGCGCCAAACCATCCAATCACTCGCGTCCACCAGCCTCAGCTCCAGATACGGCGCCCCTCCACCAGTTGTTTTTTCCGACTTCTGCTCCACCTGTGCATGCAAGCGGTAAGGCTGCGGCTGCATCGAGGCGATCTGCTTCAATTGCGACAGCGTGAGCAGGTCGAGTTCAGTAGCTTCATTCATCGTACGACGCTAGCGTTAGCATCGCAGACTGTCACTGGCGAATCGTTTGAAGCGGTGAAGGCATGCGCTATCACCAACAGTAATGAATTGGATCACCGAACACACCCTCCTTCCCGGCGAGACCTGGATGCTCGTGCTCGCCACACTTGGGGCGATGTGCATCGGCATGTCCAAGGCGGGGCTTTCCGGCACCTCCACGCTCAATGTCGTGCTCATGGCGAAGATCTTCGGAGCGAAAGAATCCGTTGGAGTGATCCTGCCCATGCTCATCGCAGCGGACTTCATGGGCTACTTCATCAACCGTAAAGGTGGCTCCTGGCGGCGCATCGTGCCAATCCTCCCACCCGCGATCGCGGGCGTCGTCGTCGGTTGGGTGCTGCTTGGCAAATTTGACAACGCCATGGCTCGCATCGTCATCGGCTGGATCATCCTGTTGCTGCTGGCCTTCAACTGGCTGCTCAACAAACGCCGTCAGGACTTCATCACACTCACCGAGCATCAGGGTTTCACTTGGACAATGGGCTTCACTGCCGGCGTCGTCACCATGCTAGCGAATGCCGCCGGGCCAGTGATGACTGTTTACCTCCTTGCGCAGCATTTGGAGAAGAAGGACCACCTCGGTGTCTTCAGCCGCTACTTTCTCTTTGTGAATCTCTTCAAAGTACCCTTCAGCACCGATCTAGGCATCATCAACACAAAGTCGCTCCTGACCAACCTCGCACTCATGCCCGGCGTGGTGCTCGGCGTCTTCCTCGGCTGGTGGATTTTGAAAAGACTGCCGCAGAAGCTTTTCGAAAACGTCCTCTTCTGGATGACCGCCTTCGCTGCCGTGTGGCTCATCCGTGGTTGAGCGGCATCGCCGCCGCCACTTTCCGCTTCCAGCTCGCGAAGATATCGCTCGCCATCGCGTGAGCTTCTTCGGCCTCGACGTGCTCGGTGACGTTTTGCGATGCGGGAAGCCACGCAGGTGTGCTTTGCTCGCCAATGTGATCCTGCTGCTCGCTACGCAGGAAGGCGCGAAGGTTCACAGTGAGCTGGTTCGAGCGGCGATCATGATTCGCGATGGCCTCGGCGCAGACTTCGTGGGTGACACCATCGATTTGGATAGTGCCTAGGCCGTGTTTGAAAACCTGATGATAGGCAAAACAGTGGTGATGGAGTAGAGGA
>JAFMIR010000048.1 GCA_017853885.1 Prosthecobacter sp. | reverse complement strand
GTTGATGACATAGTCGCGATACTTCCACGCCCACTTCCGCTCCAGATCCTTCTCACCAAAGCCCTCGCTGTCTGCATAGCCGGCGGCATCCAGCCAGTGACGCCCCCAACGCTCGCCGTAGTGCGGCGAGGCCAGCAGGCGATCAATCCATTCACGCACCGCCGCCTCCGGGTTCCGGATTGAGTCCGCCACAAAGGCTTCCACCTCCTGAGGTGTCGGTGGCAGGCCCAGCAAGTCAAACGAAGCCCGGCGGATGTAGGTGGCCGGATCAGCTTCACGGGAAAAAGAGAGGCCTTTTTCGGCCAGTTTGTCCTGAATGAAGCCATCAAGGCTTTTGCGCGCCTTCGGCGAGATCGGCTGGAGCGACCACCATGCTCTTTCCTCATCGGTGAAAGCATGCTCGGGCCCTAGCGTATCCGGCTCAGGGCGGGCCGTTTTGGCTCCTCCGGCGATCCATTGCTCTAAAATGGCAATGTCACTGGCCTTGAGCTTGGTTTTACCCTTTGGCATCTCTCCAGCTTTGACCAAATCCATCAGATGACTTTTCGCCACATCCCCCGGAACGATTGCAGGGCCGCTCTCGCCCCCTTTTTGGAGGAAACGGGCCAGTCGCACATCCAAGCCGCCTTGGGTCTCCCCTTCCTCACCATGACAATGAAAGCAGTTCGCTTTCAAGATTGGACGCACATCTTTTTCAAAAGTCAGATTGAGGCCGGCAGCCCAAGGGGTGCCGGTCAAAAACATGGCAGAAATAGCCGAACGAAACATCATGCGCAGCATACGGTCAGCGATGCCCACCTCTTGCCTGTTCACTTTTTCATGTCCGGTTCTCAGGCAACCCGTGAGATAATCTAGTCCGCATGAATATCGCCGAAACCCACGCCGCACAGGTTTTCCTTGTCCATCACGACTTTGTGAAGGGCGTGGCGCTCAAGTATGCTCCTTGGCCAGGACTCATGGAGGATGTCACACAGCAGGTTTTTCTCGAGTTTATGGCAAAGGAATCGCAGTGGGACCTGAGTATGGATGCACGACCGCTATTGGCTACCATGACGCGCCACATTGCCATGCGGCTGTGGCGAGAGCGCACGCGGCAGCAACCGGATGTGGTGCAGAAGCTCGCCGATCACATCCGCCAGCTCGCCGAGGAACGAGAAATGCCACCGCGATACGAGGATGAAGTCCGCGTGCTGCGGACCTGCCTGCAAAAACTGCCGCAGAAGAGCCGCGAACTCGTGGAGCTCTATTATTACAATGATGTTAGCACGCCACAGATCGCCGAGCAGATCCAGATGAAAGCAGATACCGTCTGTCGTGCTCTCTCCCGTGTGAGAGAAAAATTGCGCGAATGCATCGAACAAAACCTCAACCGAGGAGGCCGCGCCCATGCCTGACGCGGATACCCTCATCCAGCATTACCTCGAAGGCACACTCACCCATGCCGAGGCGGAGGAGCTGCACACGCAGCTTCAAAACGAACCGCAGCTCGGCTCCAAACTGCTCCAGCACTTCGAAATGGACGCGATGCTCCGCTCTACCAAGCCGCTCGCCGTGCCTGGAAAGCTGATCCAGCCCGCCTTGATACCAAGACATCGTTTCACTTTTGGGACCGTCACCACGGTAGCGGCGGTAGCAGCCTGCATTGCACTCGCAGGAGCTTGGCTATTGCTTTCACTGCCAAAACCCACCACTGAAGACACCACGGCTTCCGTTGCCGTGCTCACGCGTGGCGTGAATCTCGAATGGGAATCCGCCGCCATCGCACCCGGCACGCCGCTCTCGCCTGGACTGCTCAAACTCAAGTCCGGCATCGCGCAGATCGAGTTTTATCAAGGTGCGCGCCTCTTAATTGAAGGCCCTGCCGAGTTCCAGCTCATCTCCAGTGGCGAAGCCGCCTGCACGCATGGCAAACTCAGCGTCAATGTACCACCGCAGGCTAAAGGTTTCCGCATCAACACCCCAAAAGGCACTATTGTCGATCTCGGCACCGAATTCGGTCTCGATGTGAGCGATGAGAGCGCTGAGGTCCATGTCTTCAAAGGCGAGGTCGAGCTGCACAAAGCCGCCGAGTCGATGAAGTCGCTTAAAGAAGGCCAGGCGATGGCCTTCGCCGCCGAATCGCAGATGCTCGAAGCCAATCTGTCGAACTTCGCCTCGCTTAGCGATCTCGATTCGCGCACCGCGCTATCGGATCGCACGCAGCTCGACCGCTGGCGTTTCGCAAGCGACCAACTCAACGCTGATTCCGCCCTGAAGCTGCATTTCAACTTCCAGGACGACGACAGTTCTCGCTCGCTGCAGAATCACGCCACGCATGGCGAGGACGGCAGCATCGTCGGTGCCTCGTGGACCACCGGCCGCTGGCCGGGCAAAGGAGCGCTGGAGTTCCGCAATGTCAGCGACCGCGTCCGTCTCAGCGCTCCGAATGAGGTTAAAGCGCTCACCATGGCCATGTGGGTGCGCATCAATGGCTTAGACCGTGCCTTTAACTCGCTCTTCATGTCCGAGGGCTGGGGCGATCGTAAAATCCACTGGCAAATCACTCGTGAGGGCAGGATTCGCCTCGGCATCGCGGGTGCAGCAGGCAAAGGCCATCAGGACTGCGATACCGAGGTCTTTTTCACACCAGAGCGCTTTGGCCGTTGGATGCATCTTACTGTCGTTTTCGATCCGCAGACGAAAGAAGTTCGTCATTATGCAAACGGCTCACTTTTGGCCAAAATCGCCCTCAAGGACGCCGCCCCGCTCAAACCCGGCGTTGCCGAGCTCGGCAATTGGAACGATCGCCGGTCCATCGGCAATGGCATCGCCATCCGCCACCTCAGCGGCACGATGGACGAATTCGCTCTTTGGGACCGCGTGCTGGGCGAAGCTGAGATTCAAGCGATGGCGAGATGATTTGATCGCTGGGCCAGATATCGGACCTGCATCTTCCGAATCAGTGGATCCCACATGATATGTTGCCATCAAGACGTAAACGCTGAATCATTGAGCAAATTTTTTGTGCTAGGAAAACCCAGCAGACCGTTGAAAAGCTAGGCTTCCTCCACCATCTGGCGAGTCCCTATTCTCTTTCATGCCTAGCATCACCGAAACCAGCCTTCGCTTTACCGGCGGCTATCCGCCACTGCCGGTCCTCGCACTGGCACTCGGGCTGGCGGCACTGATGGGATGGCTTTATGGGCGTGAGTCACGATCCGCGAGCTGGCCAGCAGCCAAGTTACCCGGCTTGCTGCGCTCGCTTGCGGTATTCGTACTCGTCATGGCGCTGGCGGGGCCAGTGCTGCGGCATGTCACTACGCTGAGGCAGCTCGGCAGAGTAGTCATCGCGATCGATGGATCAGCCAGCATGCAGCTCTCGGACGATGAGACGGAGAAATCGGCCGCGACAAAGAAATCGCGTTACCAACGCGCGGAAGACATGCTCCTCAAGGGTGCCAACCCGCTGCTCAAGAAGCTGGCAGAGACACAGGATGTGGAGTTGGTAGCCTTGCGGGGAAACAACACTCAGCGGCTTTGGTGGCATCGTCAGGGAGGCAAAGATACCTCAGGGGAAATTCCCCCCACGTTTGAACTTAGCCCTACCACGCCAATCACGAACCTCGACCAAGCGCTGCGCAGTGCTTTGGGCCCTGTGACTGCGGGAACGGCCTTGGTGGTTTTCACGGACGGGCAGCACAACGCCAGCGGGTCGCCGGAGGAATTTAGCGCAACGATGAAATCAGCCGGTGCACCCGTTTTCACCATCGGATTTGGCACCGAGGTGCCACCACCGGATCTCTCGCTTCTCGATGTCGTTGCACCTGAGTCAGTTTTCTCGAAGGAGAACTTCCAAGGGCGACTCACTCTTCAGGACAGCATGCCCGCCGGGCTGCCCGCCACCGTGCAGATCGACAGCCAAGGAAAAACGTTGTGGAAAAAAGATTTCACCACCGATGGCAAAGGTAGCAAAAGCTTCGATTTCATGTTTCCCGTGGCCTCCCTGCCTCCGGCGCTGCCCGGCACGCGAGACACGACCCTGCGCAGCGTAACCCTCCGCATCGCTGCGAGCGGAGACCGAGCATCGCTTGAAAAAACGCGAGCCAACAACCATCGGGAGCTCGCCATCCACCTACTCGAAAAGAAGCGCAAGGTGCTCATTCTCGACGGACGCCCGCGCTGGGAAACTCGCTATCTGCACAGCCATTTTGATCGCGATGAACGCTGGCAAGCCAGGTTGATCCTCGATGACTACGCAGAAGATAGGGCGAAAGGCACGCTGCAGGCTGATTTCCCCCAAACACGCGATGAACTGCTCACTTATGATTTGATCATTCTCGGCGATGCACCTCTCCAGCGCTTCAAAGGCGAGCATCTCGATTGGATTGTTGAATTCGTCGAAAAACGCGGTGGTGGCCTCATCCTGCTCGACGGCCAGCGCGGCCATCTACGCTCGTGGACCAGTGGAAAGACTTCGGCACTCATGCCGGTGCGTTTTCTCCAGCCCAACGATGCCCCAAAGCCTGCAAGCCTTGAACTCACCAGCGATGGTCAGCGATTTGAAGCCCTGCGACTGAGCGACAGTCCCAGTGCGAACACCACGCTCTGGCCCACACTGCCCAAGCTGACTTGGCACGCCCGGGTGGAACCGCAACCAGCCTCCGTCACGCTCATCAAGGCGAATGAGCCCGCGATGGTCTTTCGCCAAGTCGGTGCCGGAGCGGTGCTTTACCTCGGCACCGATGAAATGTGGCGCTGGCGTTTCCAAGTTGCAGACTTGTATCATCAGCGTTTGTGGATGCAGCTCGCCGCGTGGATCGCGGCTCCACCGTTCCAAATCGAGCAAAAAAAACTCGCCATCGGCACCGACCGCCTTCGATATGCGCCCGGCGAGACTTCCGAGATCCGCGTGCGTCTTCGTAATGAAAGGGGTGACATCGTCACGGAAGCACAACCGCGTGCCAATTTGATTTTGGAAGGTAAGGACGTAGCCACGCTCCAACTTGAACCCGATGCAACACACCCCGGTATATTCCGCGCCCTCACTCCCCCGCTGAAAGCCGGCACCTACGAGGTCGCCGTGGCCGAAAATCCCTCCGCGCCGCCCCATGACGCACGACTCTCACTGCATGTCTCCGACACTGGCAATCCCGAGTGGGCCTCACTCACGATGAACCGCGTGCTGCTCGAAACGATGGCGCAGAACAGCGGTGGACGTTTCCTTCGCGAGGAGCAAGCTGCCTCCGACTTGCCCAATCTGCTGCAAACTCTAGACCGCAAGCAAGTCATTACCAAGGAGACGATCCTGTGGTCGAGTTGGTGGTGGTTTGGGGCCGCGATTGCCCTCTTGACCGCCGAGTGGCTGCTGCGGAAGCGATTCAGGCTCGTTTGAGGTGCGACGAATGAATGCCCACAGCACTCCATTTCGCGATTACTTGCTGATGCATCTTGTCGTGGCCGCTTGGGGCTTTACGGCGATTTTGGGGAAATGGGTGACACTGACGCCGGTGGATGTGGCCGTCTGGCGAACGGGAATGGCGATGCTTGTCTTCGCCCTGCTTGCCATAAGACATGGAGGGCTGAGGCTGGCTTGGCGGGAATCTGCGCCGCTGCTAGGCGTGGGAACACTGCTTGGTGTGCATTGGGTGCTGTTTTTCCTTTCCGCCCGGCTTTCAACGGCCTCCGTATGCCTCGCGGCGATGCCCACGGCAATGCTTTGGTGCTCGCTCATCGAACCGCTGATCAATGGTTCGAAACGCTGGCAGCCACTGGAGCTCGGCGTGGGCCTGCTCATGGTTGGCGCGGTGTGGCTGATCTACCAAGTAGAGATCCAGCATTGGCTGGGCTTCACCGTGGCGATTGCCGCAGCCATCTTTGCCGCGTTGTTTGCCACCTTCACAAAGCAACAGGTCAGCCATCGGCACTGGAGTGTCATCGGCACCTATCAGATGGGTGGTTCCTTCTTCGCGGCGCTGATATGCAGGCCTTTTTTGGAGAACGGTCTCCTGCCCTCGCTACCAGATGCCCACTCGACCTTCGGACTGGCATTTTTAGTGCTTATTTGCACCGTCGCGGCCTACGCCGGCTTCATGAAGGCACTGCGCACGATGAGTGTGTTCTCCATGAACGTGATCTACAATCTCGAACCCATCTATGGCATTCTGCTTGCAATGCTGGTGTTTGGAAGCTCGGAACTCATGAGCCCGGGTTTCTATGTGGGGTCAGGCATTATCATTGCCAGCGTGCTACTGCTACCATGGCTGCGAGGATGGGTCGAGCGCACCTGATGGCTTTATCCATGGCATTCCTTGCCCCTTTGAGAGCCTAGGAGTAGTTTCCCGGCCCTGTTTATGACCCACGCCGTTCTCAGCCTCCTAAAAGAAAGCCGTTATCCCATGCGCATCAACCTCATCGGGGTCGCTGGCTCTGGCATGAGTGGGCTGGCACTGCTGCTGCTCGGCCTCGGCCATAAGGTCAGTGGTTCCGACAAAGCCACCACGCTGGAGACAGAGCGCCTACAAAAACTTGGTCTGCAATTCTTCCATGGCCACACGGAAAAAGAGGTCACCGATTGTGACATGGTCATCTACTCGAGCGCGATCAAGCCTGGAAACATGGCTTATGAGTCCGCCTACAAACAGGGCATCCCGCTGGTGCGACGCGCCGAGGCTCTGGCCGCAGTCATGGCGAACAAGAAGGGCGTCGTCGTGTGCGGCACGCATGGCAAAACGACCACTTCCGCGCTCACGGCCCATGTGTTGCGTCAAGGCGGCCTCAAGCCAAGCCACTATGTCGGCGCGGAAATACCGATCCTTGGCTCGAACGCGCACTGGGATACTGAAGGCGAGCTTTTTGTGGCCGAAGGCGATGAAAGCGATGGCACCTTGGTTCACTTCCATCCCCAACATGCTATCGTGCTCAACATTGAACCCGAGCATCTCGATTTCTACGAAGGCATCGAAGCGATCAAGGTCGTCTTCCGCCAGCTTTTGAGCCAAACGCCAGGTCACTGGGTCTACTGCGCCGAAGATCCTGTCGCCAAGGAGGTCTGTGCAGGTCCTAAAGGTGTGAGCTACGGCTGGAGCCGGGAACACGACTTCTCCGCGAACCTTGTCTCGATGCGACCCGATCACTCGGAGTTTGAAGTGTATCAAAACGAGCAAAAGCTCGGCACCGTCACGCTCGGCATTCCCGGCAAGCACAACGTCAGCAATGCACTGGCTGCCATCGCACTCGCCACGAAGTGCGGTGTGACGTTTGAGGCCATCCAACATGCCTTGAAAAGCTTTCGGGGCGCGAAACGCCGCTTTGAAATCCGTCATAGCGGCGAACGCTTCACCGTGGTCGATGATTATGGGCACCATCCCAGCGAAATCGCAGCCACTTTAGCTACAGCAAAGGGCTTGGATGCGAAACGCATGGTTTGCCTCTTCCAACCTCATCGCTTCAGCCGCACGCAACTGCTCAAGAAGGAGTTTGGAGCCAGTTTCGATGCAGTGGACGAACTTTTCGTGACCGATGTCTATCCGGCCAGCGAAAAACCGCTACCGGGTGTGAGTGGCGAGACCGTTTTGGAGGAAGTGATCACGCACCAAAGTGGACTCCCATCCGAAAAAAGAACCAAGACCGGTAGTACGCCGACCATGGCCTTCGCACGCGACAAAGTCGGCAACGCACTACGGCCCGGCGACTTGCTTATCACGCTCGGCGCAGGGAATGTGCACGAGGTGGGCCGCTGCATCGCGAAAGACCTTCCCACACTCGAAAAAATTTGCGCTATCCTCGACGCACAGGGTGGTGGAACAGCGCGGCTTTACGAACCGATGAACCGCCACACGACCTTCCTCATCGGCGGCCCGGCACAGTTTTGGATCGAGCCGCGCACAGTCGAAGCCTTCGCGGAAATCGTGCGCCACCTGCGCTCAGGCTCCATTCCGATCCGCGTGATCGGCCGCGGGTCGAACCTACTCGTCAAGGACGGAGGCATCCGCGGTGCGGTCATTCACCCAAGCAAAGGTGAGTTTGAGGACGTGAGAATCGATGGCACACGCCTCATCGTCGGGGTCGGTGCCCGCCTGAAAAAAATTGCCAGTGCGGCGCGCAGCGCAGGCCTCGGAGGCCTCGAATGGATGGAAGGCGTTCCCGGCAATCTCGGTGGCGGCTTGCGCATGAATGCGGGCGCGATGGGGGCGGAGATGTTTGACCATGTCGTCAGCGTCCGCTTCATCGCTAGGGATGGCAGCATTCGGGAAAAGCCGCTTGCCGAGATCGTGCATCGCTATCGTAGTGTGCCTGAATTTGAAGATTGCTACATTGTTAGTGCCGTGTTGGAGGGTAAGTCGGCGCCCGTTCAACAGATCGACGCCGGCCTTGAGGCTAGCCGCATCAAACGCCGCACCACACAACCGATTGGAGCCAGCGCCGGTTGCATCTTCAAAAACCCCGAGTTGTGCGGTGCTGGCAAGCTCGTCGATGACCTGGGACTGAAAGGCACCCGCGTTGGCAAAGCCGTTGTTTCGCATGTCCACGGCAATTTCATCATCAACGAAGGCGACGCGACCGCCCGTGAGGTGCTTGATTTGATCGCCAAGATCAGGGAAAAAGCTCTCGAAAAACGCGGAGTGAATTTGGAACTCGAAGTGAAAGTCATCGGCGAGGACCAGCCGCTGGCGATCTGAGTCACGCCTGCTGCAGGGTGGAGGAACTAGCCTCCTCCCTACAAGTCCTGAGGGCTTTTTGCTATCACCCGAGCTTCAGCGCAAAGCGTTCCCGCTGACGCGTGAGTTTGACCGTTGCACCATAAATGGAGCTGAGGTTGGCGCTGGTCAGAATATGATGCTTGGCACCGGAGGCAAAGACTTGGCCATCCTTCAACAACAGGCAGTGGGTAACGGAGGGAAGAATCTCCTCGACGTGATGGGTCACCATAACGAGCGAGGGGCTCTTCGGCCTCGCGGCAAGGGTTTGCATCCATTGCAGGTAATGCTCCCGGGACACCGGGTCGAGACCGGCACAAGGTTCATCCAAAATGAGCACCTTGAACTTCGCCATCAATGCACGGCAAATGAGCACTTTTTGCTTCTCACCCTGGGAAAGGGGACCCCATAGGGCATCTCGCAGGTATTCGCAGCCGACTTGCTTCAGCAGCTTTGCGGCCTCGCGGAACACAGCTCTGTCGGGGCGCTCAATAAGGTTGAGTTTGGCCTCGCGACCACTGGCGATGACATCGAGCACCGGCTCACCGCTTTCTAGGTAAGTGGTGAGGGTATTCGTCACCAACCCAACACGACGGCGTACTTCCCGCCAATCATCATCGCCGAAAACACTCTCTCCGATACGCATCACACCGTCAGTGGCGCTGTCGTAACCGGTGATCAGGTTGATGAGAGACGTTTTGCCACAGCCATTAGGGCCAAGAATGCACCAATGCTGACCCGATTCCACACGCCAAGAGATGCCTTTGAGAATGGGCCGACCACGGCGCAAAGTGAGATCGGTGACTTCGAGAACAGGAGAGGGCATTGGGATGATGTAGAAAACTGAAAGGGAAGGATAACAAATGGCTGACTTTTCAACCATGTCTTCGCAGTTGTAACAGGTTGTTACGGTTCTTGGGATGTGCGTTAGCTCTTAAGGCGAGGTGGAAGGCTTTAAATCGCATCTTGGCTTTTGGAAATTCGTGGATTCGATGTCTGCAAGGCCATCCATAGCCTTGCATGAGATGATTCCCGCTATCAGGGTGCTGGCAGGCTGAAGCGTAGGCGGATGAAGCGGCGCTCGGGACTGCCCGTCGTCAGCGGATCCCGAACCCGGATGGTCTGCATGGCACCGTCGGTGATGACTTGCACCGGCAGTGAGTTCCAGCTGCCAGCTTCAAGAGATTCGGAGGAGTCGGCACCATAAATGACGTCCGGCAAGTCTTTGGGCCGGGTGAAGGTCAGCGTCAGGCCGTTGGCGTCACGGATGGGTTGGAGGGCAGGTTCGCGGCTATTGGGGTTCATGCCGAGGGCATATTCCGCGAGATTGCTCCAGCCATCCCCATCCGGGTCAGCCATGTTCGCTGCTAAGCCATCATTGATTTGAAGCGCGGAAAAGTTGGCTATGCGCCAATCTGCCACGGGGATACCTCGAATAACGAGGGTGCCGGTGGTGGAGCCTTGGTAGGTGGTGTCATTGATGACCGCGCTGACCGCATAACTGCCATGGGCCGTAGGCGCGGTGGACGAGCCATCGTAAGTGATCGAAAAAGGCAGGCCAACAGGTGTGGTAGTGGCCGAGGCACTGCGTGCAGTGCCATTGTAGGTTTGGACCAGACCTGCGAGTACAATGGAGGCAGTGGTCTTGGGCACAGTGATGTTCACCGTTTGGGAGGTGCTGTTCCCATCCACATCCGTCGCGGAAACCGTCACGCTGGTGGTTCCGGGAGCCACTCCAGTGATTTGCAACTGTCCGGCATTGAGCGTGATGGTGGCCACGGCGCTGTTTGGTGACGCGGTGATGGCGTAGGTCATCACTGGCAGACTCGTGACAGCATTGATCTTCATTAGCTTGGTTTGATCGATGGTCTCTGGCACAGGCGTTTGATCGATGGGTATGTCTTGAAAAGCAAAATTCGTCGAACTGGGCGTTACGCCGTCTTGGCGAAGCTTGACGTTGTAGCTGCTGGTGAGCACTGCCCCCAACGCATTCAAGACACTGGTTGAAGCGGACGCCACGCGACCAAAGACGGAGAAGCCTCCGTTTTGATTGTCAAGGTTGGCGCTGTTGTTGCCAAAGCTCACAAAAAACTCGCTTGTCGCGCTGTCGGGATCATCCGCTGTTTTAGCCATGGCCAACGTGAGAGCCACATTGGAAATACCCGGTTCATTGGTGATGGGGGCCAATCGCGTCAGGGATTCAAATACATCCGGAGACTGAAAGCTGGTGTAGCCACCGCCTTGGAGCACAAAACCCGTAGGCGCTCGATGAAAGAGCGTACCAGCATAGTTGTAGGCTTTGAAATTGGCGACCGTTCCGGGTGTGAGTGTGGAGTAGAGCACTACATCGAGATTGCCCTTGGTGGTGCTGATGCGCACAGCCTCATCGGTGTCGGGATCAGCGAAGCTTGCCGCGAGGCTTACGGTAGTGTTGGTGCCAACGGCGATCTGCTGTGCTGCTACAGGAGTCTGGATCTGGGGGGCTGCGGGCGGGCGCAGGATGCGCAGGGCCAGATTGAGCACGTGATCCGGACCGCTGCTGAAGACTGCGGTCATTGGAACCTGAAAAAGCCCTGCCACCGTGGGTGTGCCGGAGATCACGCCGGTGGCGCTGTCAAAGCTGAGCCCAGCAGGAAGGCTGCCCACACTCCAACTGGTGCGCGTGCCCTGACTGATCGTGCTCATCTGGTAACTGAATGACTGGCCCAAAGTAATTGGGGCAAACGGTTTGCTGCTGAAGCCATTGCGCGTTGTCGTGGTGGCGAGAGGCGAGAATGCCGATGTGGATACGACGCTGCCTCCGGATGAAAAACGAGCGCGGATCTGAAACTCGTAAATGCTGCCGGGATCAAACTCAGGCAGGTTTGCCAGACTCATGGCATTAGGCGCGCTACCGCTGTTGGCACTGATGACCTTGCGTGTGGTGAAAGTGCCTCCCTGCTTGCGGGACTGAATCTCATATTCCGTCTCAACGGCAGAGTTGTCAGTCCACGCAAAACTGATGCGGTAAGGATCCGTAGTGGAAGCGGTCGCCGTGAAGCCACTGGGCGCATTGAAGGTGGTGGTCACCTCCGCCACATTCGAGAAAGCGGATTGAAATTGAGCCTGAGCACCCCAGGTAGCGCGCACTTGAAACTCCAACGTCTGGCCCGGGGCAATGATTTGGTTGGTAAGCGTCGTTGTGTTGGCGGCAACATAGGTCCATGAGCTCCAAGTTGGGGCTCCCTTGACGCGGGTTTGAACCTCGTAGTTGCCCTCGGCGGACGAATTGTCTGCCCATACAAGGTTCACCCGGCCTTCACCCGGCGTGGTGGCCACAAGGCTGGTGGGAGCATTGAAGGTAGCCGTACCGGTGGCAGTGTTGGAAAAGCTCGAGTAAAGCGTAGGCGCAGTGGTGCTGTTGTTCACCGAGCGAATGTAGGCCCGCATGCGGAACTCATAGCCCACTCCGGGGGGCAAAGCTCCCGTGTTGATCGAGTTGAAAAAAGGATCGTCCACATTACCCAGCTCGAGCCAATCGGCACTGCCTTGCTGTCGGTATTGAACATTGTATCCAGACTCCACGGTAGAGTTATTGGTGAAGCTCAAGGTGAAGGTGTTTTCCCCAACCCTAGCGGCTGTCAATCCAGTTGGAGCACGGAAAGCCTGCGTGGTGGCGCTGACTGTGCTGGTGAAGGCACTGGCATCGGCTGGATTATCCCAATCCACTGCTCGCAAACGAAAGTCATAGGCGGTTCCAGGCTGGAAATTCGGCAGGAACATGTCCGTCTGCACCGTGCGGTTTTGATAGCCGCCGACGTTGGTGCTGCTGACGTTAAAGTCGATCCCAGTCGCCGTCCACGTGCTGTCTGTGCTCTTCTTGTAATTCAGTTCGAAGTATTGCTCGGAGTTAGAGTTATCCGTGAAGCTGACTTGGAACTGACCATCACCGCTTGGAGTCACCGAAAGTCCACTGGGTGCTGTGGGGGTGGCTGAAACACTCTGAGGGCCAGGCCATGAGGAATAGAGGGATGCGTTCGAGACACCACTTTGCTCGGCAGGAGAAGATTTGTAAGCAGCAACAAGCCACTCAACATACCAACCAGTTCCAAAACTGCTAGAATTAACGTTTAACACAATGGCGAGCGGGCCGGTTGCGCTTTTGGTCGCTGCGTTTACTGGCAAATCACCATAAACATTCAGTGATTGTGCAGAACCGCCGATTCGATAAAAAATGCGAAATCCATCTTCATCTGTCGAGTTATCTGTCCATTCGAATCGCAACCTCATCTCATTCGAAGTGGCATAAGTCAGCGATGTGCTTAGGGCCGTCGGCGCATTAGGCGGGGCAGCTTGGAGAGAGGCGGTCGCGAGGAATGCGCTGACGAAGATCAAGACCGCACGGGACACAAAGAGTAAGCGATGGGTCATGGTTTGGCCGGGGTTGGACATTCACCTATCGGCCGTTTGCTCAAAATGGCTGGAGTGGGGGCATGTTGGCGTCCCAAAAAGGTCGTAGCGATTTCTCTTCCCACTAAGCGGAAAGCCGGATCGCAAAGCCTTGCTGAAGGAAGTGCTTCGCTATCTGGGCAGAACGAAACAAATGCAAAAAGAGGCGGATTCTTATGCAAAGGGGCTGCCTCTTGATGGCGTGTAGCTCCTCTCAGCGGCGGTCGAGCAGCAAGACGGCTGACCGCTTCCTGCGGAAAGGTTTCGAGGATGGGTTGGGAGCTCTTCAATCGTCGAAAAACAATTTGGAGCTTTCTATCTTTTTGAATGAATCTCAATGATTATCTCCTGATTGCTTCCCTTATCCGACCGCCCAATGCCTGCCTCCGACGAGCCTGTTCCCAGCCCGCAGAAGCTTTTCCGGCTCCTGGATGCAGGGCATATCTCTCGTGAAGCGTTTCAGCGTGGCATGGCCGTGCATGCCCGAGAGCTGATCGAGGAGATGGAACAATCCCGCAAGAATCCTGTCGCCGCCTGGATGCACCAGTGGTTTAACCGCCGCGAGGCTGCCCGCTGGTCCGGTGGGCACGGTGAGCGCCTCGTGAGGGAGATCCTGCTGGCCTTGGCCGAAGAGGAAACCTTCCCTCCCTCACGCTGGCTGTGGAACGCCTGCCATCCCCATGTGCCGCTGCATGTGTTTTTTCGTGCCCGTGAAATGCCGCGCTTTCGCTTTGTGCAGCTCCGTGCCTCCGCGCAGGCTGTCACCGTCGAAATTGAGCATGGCGGGAGCGATACGGCACCTCCTGTGCGGGAACAGTTTTATCTTCGGAGGTATCGGGACACGCGGTTGATGGTGGAACGCCGTGCCATGCTGGGCTAGTTACGCGGTATCCTCTCATGTTTTCGAACAAGGCGCCCGCTCTTTCTACGCCCTCCTTCCTGCTCCTCGCAGTCCTTGCGATGGCGGCGGCGGCGTTTTATCGGCTGCCATTGCTCGATGAGCGCCCCATGCATACCGACGAGGCCATTCTAGCCTTCAAAACGGCCGATTTGGCAACCACGGGTCAGTTCCAATACGACCCCAAAGACTACCACGGACCTGGCTTGCATTACGCAGCCAGCCTGTGGTCGAAGATGGCGTTCTGGGGAGCGCCCGACACATGGCATGACGATCAGCTGCGCACTGTCACCGCAATGTGCGGACTGCTCTTGATTCTTGCCACGCTTTTTTTGACTGATGCGCTGGGGCGTGGCGGGGTAGTGGCAGCCATGCTGCTGGCGGCCATCTCGCCGATGCAGGTGTATTACTCCCGCTATTACATCATGGAGATGCCCCTCGTGCTTCTCGTGATGATCGCGATGATTAGCTTCTGGCGCTACACACAAGACTCTAGAAAAATCTGGCTACTGATCGGCGGCATCGTCATCGGCCTCCAGCATGCGACGAAGGAAACCTTTGTCCTGAATATCGCCGCCGGACTCGTGGCGTGGTTCGTGGCGCAGGGTTTGTTTGGCCCGTTTGAGCCCCGCCGCAGCGGCTTATCCATGGGAGGCTCGACTCGCCAGCCTGCCAAACCGCTGCTCTGGGTGCTTATCTCCGCTATGGTGGTCAGCGTGGCCATGTATTCCGGCGGCTTCCATGACTGGGAGGCCGTTAAAAACAGTTTCACAACCTATGCGAGCTATTGGGAGCGTTCCAGCGGTGCCGGCCACGAGAAGCCTTGGCACTACTACCTCACCCTTTTGACTTGGCGCAGCGAGGGCGGCCTGAAATGGTCCGAGGGACTCATCGTGGGCTTGGCGCTCATCGGCATGACGCACGGCCTGGTGGGCAATCATATGAAGAATGGCCCGCGGCAGGCCTTCCTCGTTTTTTTGAGCCTCTACGCCCTGCTGCTGCTCGGTGGTTACTCCGTGCTGGCTTACAAAACGCCTTGGTCCATCCTCAGCGCCCAGCATGCCCTCCTGCTTTTGGCGGGTTACGGCACCAGCGTGCTCTTCTCCATCTTTCCGAAGGGTCTGCTGCGCAACGGTTTCCGAATCGCCTTAGGTCTCGGCTTGTATCACCTCTGCTACCAGACCAACCTAGCCAGCCATCGCTACGGCGCCGATGCCCGCAACCCGTGGGCTTATTCCCACACGGTGCAGGCCTTCCCCCGCCTACTGAGACAGGTTAACGAATTGCAACGCCTCGAACCCACACCCATAAGCCTCCTCGTCGTCAACAAAGACCTCGGCTGGCCGATGCGCTGGTATTGGCGCACAAACCCCAATGCCCACTACGAGCCCACCGTTCCCGAGCAAGAGCCTTCCGCCTCTGTCATGATCTGCGATGCTGAAGCGCTCCCGGCCTTGCAGGCGAAAATCACCAGCCGGTCCTACCACAATCCCGGCTTCTATGGCCTAAGGCCCAATGAAAACCTCGTTATGCTCGTCGAGCAGTCTCTGTGGGGGCGCTACGAGACTGCTCGAAACCCTGAGGGTGGCAAACCATGAGCCCTGCCCCCTTTCGTTACTCCCGCCACGCCATGGCGACGACCTTCGAGATCATCCTCTCGCAAGATGACGTTGACGAAGCCTACGCCGCTCAAAGTGCGAATGCCGCATTTGAAGAGATTGCTCGGCTTGAGGATGAACTCAGCCGATATCGTGCTGGCAGTGATATCTACCGAATCGGTCAACTCGAGGCCGGCGAAAGCCTGCGTCTTGGCATGGCGGCTTGGGATTGCCTCTCGCTTGCCAAGGCTGTGCATGCTGAGACCAAGGGGGCTTTTGACATCACCATCGGTCCCCTGATGGAGCTCTTCGTGACACACACGGGCGAGCCGCGGCATGTGAATACCTCCGTGCTTGAAGAAGCGCGCCAGATCATCGGCAGTCATCGCTTTGAACTCGATGAGGCAGAGATGACTGTCACGGTGCATGCCAGCCGCATGATTTTCGATCTTGGCGCCCTAGGTAAAGGCTACGCGCTCGACCAAGCCGCCGATGTGCTCGCCATGCACGGCGTGTACAATGCCGTACTCAATGCGGGAGACAGCACCGTGCTCGCCATCGGCAAACCACCGGACAAAGAGGCGTGGAATCTCACACTTAGCCACGGCAAGAGACAGCTCCAACTGCGAGATCGCGCTGTGAGCGGTAGCGGCTTTGCGGTGCAAGGCGCACACATCATGAATCCGCGCCTCTTCCAGCCTGTCCCCATCCAGAAACGGCGCACCTACGCCCTCGCACCCACCGCAGCCCTTTCCGATGCACTCTCCACCGCCTTCATGGTTATGGAAACGCACGAAATCAGCTCGCTATGCGAGCGCCTCGGGCAAGTGGAAGCACTGGAAATCATCGAGGAGTGATCCTTCAATCCATCGGCCACTCTTCGAGCAAGGAGTAGCCGATGCCACGATGCGTCACGATGGGGTCGATTCCTCCTTTCACTGCCCGCATACGGGCACGGAGCGTCTTCACATGCGTATCGATCGTGCGCTCCATGCTCGCATCCGGCTCCTCACTGCCCGCCTCCATGAGCTGCTCCCGGCTAAAGACACGACCCGGATGAGATGCAAAGGCTCTCAGCATGCGAAATTCATAGCGTGAGAGCAGCAATACCGTCCCGAAATACAAGGCTTGGCAGCGAATGTCATCAATCACCAGCGGAAGAGCCACACCTGGCTTTGCCGGCGGCAACGGCATCGTCGAGACACGGCGCAGAATTGCCCGCACACGAGCCGCGAGTTCGCGAGGGCTAAACGGCTTCACCACATAATCATCGCCGCCTATTTCGAGCCCCACCACACGGTCCACCTCGGAGGAGCGCGCTGTGAGAAAGAGAATCGGCAATGTCTGGGTCAGCCGTAACTCTTTGCATACCTCAAAGCCGCTCACATCCGGCAGCCCCACATCGAGAATGATCAACTGAAACGCTTGCGCGGCTGCTTTTGCGAGCGCTTCACGACCCGTCGTCACTGTCGTGACGGCAAATCCGTCCATCTCTAGAGCATACACGATGTTTTCGGTGATGGATGGCTCGTCTTCGACGACAAGGATTTTGGAGGACATAGCAAATGCGAAGGAAGATGCGTTGAATGAAAAACGAGGGCGGGACAAAAGGATTCTGCACCATCCCACATGATCCTTTGGCTGGAAATCGCAGGTCTTCAGCGAGATTTCAACCGCCAAACCTGCGGTGACCTCACGCCAGGCCGAGCCTCACCACCAGGTATAACGATGTGATTGTTCCACCACACCGCATTCGTCGTGACGAGTGAAAAAGGCACCTCGCCGGCACTAGACCAGTTTTTTGCCTCCAGATCGAAAGCCAACACTCCGCGAGGAAAGCCCGGGTGTGCCGATTTCGGCTCAAAGTTCACCAGCGTGCCATCATCACCGCCGATGATGAGAATTTTCCCGTCGAGCACCGGAGCAGGCCCCGGTGCCGCCGCAGCCACGCGAGGCATCTCAGACTGCTTTTGCCATCCAGAGGCTTCGGCATAACTCCAAGCATCCTTCAGCCAGATACGCTCCGCTTTGCCATCCGCGCCAGCTTTCAAAGCGGCTCCGCTGAAAAGCCACACACGACCCTCCGCTGCTGCCATGCAGCTCAAGATGCGGCCGCCACCAGGACAAGGCGGCAATTCCCGCCAGCCTGCGCTAGGCTGCTTCAGACGAAGCGACCAGAAAGTGTTCATCGCACTCGTCGCTGTCGGCGTCTCGATGCCACCGACGATGAAGATGACTTCATCCAGCACACAGCCGCTCATGAACGCACAGGGCTTTGGCAGCGGAGGCAGCTTGTCCGCTTTTTGCAGCCAGAAGACCTCGCGAAAATGCTCCGTGGCATTGCCGCCGCCCACGATGAGCAGCCCCTGCGGTGTCGTAAGGCTCACCCCATAGCCGTTTGCGCACGGCAGCTTTCCCGCGAGCTTCCACTCACCATCAAAAGCAAACACCGAGTCATACCAAACCTTTGTCCCGCCCTCCCACGGCATCTTATCGGTAAAATGCGTTCCACCGGCCACAATGAGCTTTCCATCCTGAACGCCTGCGAAAGCTCCCGCGAACCCGCGAGCATCAGGAATGTCAGGCAGACGCGTCCATGCGGTAGCAGCGATCAGGGCGAGGGAGGCAAGTTTCATGATACTGGATCACAACACGGCCTTCTTCACTTTGCCGAAATCAGTGCCGAGGAAGCGCTTGGCGAGGTTTTCAGCCTGCTCGGAGTGGTCAGTGAGGTAGATTTCGAGCGACGGCTTGGTTTTGGTCGTTCGCAGCAGGTTGTCCTGTTTCAGCTTCGCCTTCACATGCGCCGCACAGGTGCTGGCAGAGTCCACGAGGCGGACTTTTTGCCCCAGCATGCGTTTCAGCACGGGGACGAGCAGCGGATAGTGCGTGCAGCCGAGCACGAGCGTGTCGATGCCCTTGTCGAGCATCGGCTTCAAATACTCCCGCAGCACGGATTTGAGCGCCGGATGATCTGTCCATCCTTCCTCGACGAATGGGACCAGCAGCGGCGTCGCGCGCGCCTCGATCATCACATCCGGCCGCCGCATGGCGATCTCATGCTGATACGCATGACTCCGAATCGTCCCCGCCGTGCCGATGATGCCCACACGCTCGCAATTCGGCTCTGAAAGCGTTGCTTCAACCCCTGGGCCGAGCACACCGATCACCGGCACGCGAAACGTTGCCTGCAAAACCGGCAGCGCATGCGCCGTCGCTGTATTGCATGCCACCACGACTGCCTTTACGCCATGCGAGACAAGGAACTGCGTGTCCTCCATCGAGAACCGCCGAATCGTGTCCGGCGACTTCGAGCCATAGGGCACACGCGCCGTGTCGCCGAGATAGACGATGGACTCATTCGGCAGCAAATCCCGCAGCGCCCTCACGACCGTCAAGCCACCCACGCCAGAGTCGAAGACGCCAAGGGGGCTGTTTGCGATGACAGGCTTGCTCATAGGCAATCAGCTTTTCCTCGTGATCTCCACGATCACCGCCTTCTGGGCATGCAGGCGGTTTTCGGCCTGGTCGAAGATGACATCGGCGTTGGCTTCCATGACTTCGTCGGTGATTTCCTTGCCGCGGTAGGCGGGCAGGCAGTGCATGACGATAGCGTTCGGTTTGGCGTGCTTGAGCAGCGCGTCGTTGATCTGCCAAGACTTCAAAATTTCGATGCGGTCAGCGCTTTCGGCTTCTTTGCCCATGCTGACCCACACGTCGGTGTAGAGCACGTCGCAACCTTTCACGGCCTCGGCGGGATCATCAACGACGCGAATGGTTCCACGCGGCACAGTGCGCATGAAGCTCTCCTGAGGCTGGAAGGCCTTCGGAGCACCGATGACGAGATCGAAACCGAGTCGTGCCGAGGCCCAGATCCAAGAGCGGGCGACGTTGCAATCGCCATCGCCGAGGAAACACACGCGTTTACCCGCCCAGCTGCCAAAACGTTCTTGGATTGTCTGCAAATCCGCCAGAATCTGGCAGGGATGTTCGTCGTCGGTCAACGCGTTGATCGTGGGGATGCCACTGTAGCGAGCGAAGTCTACGACATCTTGCTGCGCAAAGGTCCGGATCACAGCTCCGTGAATCATGCGGCCCAGAACGCGGGCGGTGTCCTTGATTGGCTCGCCGCGGCCGAGCTGGATGTCAGCGCTTGAGAGGAACATGACCTGCCCGCCCAGCTCGCGAATGCCAACCTCAAAACTCACGCGCGTGCGAGTAGAAGATTTGGTGAAGATCAGCGCCCACTGCTGGCCGTTCAGCACTTGAGGCGAAGCCTTGCGGTCTTTCTTGAGGGCACAGGCAAGATCAATCAGCTTTTCGATCTGCTCCTTGCTGAGTTCTTCGATGGAAAGAAGATGGTTCATTTTATTTTTCAGTTCAGATGAGCGAATCGAGAACGCTTTTGAATATGGAGAGACCTTCATTCGCGTGTGCCTCACTGATATTGAGAGGCGAGAGCCAGCGGACAACACTAGGGCCTGCGGGTGTAACCATCATGCCGGCATCGAGGAGCTTTTGCGCGAGGAAGATGGAAGCAGGCTTGTCACCAGCTTTGGCTTTGAAGGCATCGGCGTTGAGTTCCCAGCCGATGAAGAGACCGAGTTGGCGCACTTCTTGGATGAGCGGGTGATTCCATGCACGTCCGGCGGTGGCAATGGCCAAGCCAAGCGTCTTGGCGTTGTCGCAAAGTTTTCCGTCGAGGATCGTGCGCAGCGTAGCGATGCCGACAGCGCAGGCGAGAGGCGAGCCGCCGTAGGTGGTGCCATGGGTGCCTGGACCGAGCACTTTGCCGGGCTCCCGACGGTCGTTGATCCAGAACGAGCCGAGCGGAAAACCGCTGCCAATCGCTTTGGCCCAGCTAATGCCATCGGGCTGAATTTCATTGCCAGGTAGAATGCTGCGCCAGCCGGCCATTTCGCCTGCACGGCCAAAACCGACCTGCACTTCGTCGAGGAGTAGCAGCAGATCTTTTTCGCGGCACAAGGACTGCGCGCCGCGCAAAAACTCGGCGGAAACGGCGTTCACGCCGCTTTCACCCTGCACGGGTTCAACGAGGATGGCGACGGTTTTGTCGGTGATCGCGGCTCGGAGGGCTTCAAGATCATTGAAGGGCACATAGATAAATCCGGGCGGCAGCGGACCGAATCCACCGTGGATTTTTTCCTGCGCCGTAGCGGTCATCGCACCGAAGGTGCGGCCGTGGAAGCTGCCGGTGAAGGTGATGATCTCGTAACGACCGCCGGTCTGCTGGCCGTATTTGCGTGCAAACTTGATCAGGCCTTCATTTGCTTCGGCACCGCTGTTGCAGAAGAAGCACTTACCGGGGATTCCCACGCATTCCTCCACGATGAGACGCGCCAGCTCAGCCTGCTTGTCGATGCAATACCAATTCGATACATGGATGAGCGTGCTCGCCTGCTCGGCGAGCACCTTCACCACAGGCGGCGGGCAATGCCCGAGCGGGCACACCGCCACACCGCCCGCGAAGTCGAGATACTTCTTACCATCACGATCCCACACATACGGACCCTCACCTCGCACCGGCCACACGTCATATCGGCCGTAGTTGCCGAGCACGTATTGCGAGAGCCATTGGTTTTCAGGATGAGGAGCGGACATCGGGCGATGGAGAAGTGGGGTGCTGTATGCTACAAATGAATCTCCGTGCCGATGCCGCCATCGGTGAAGATTTCGAGGATCAACGCATGCGGCAGACGCCCGTCGATGAGGTGGACTTTGCCAACGCCACCGCGGAGGGAGTCGAGCGAGGAGTCCACTTTCGGAATCATGCCGCCGCTGATGACTTTTTCGGCCTTCAGTTTGGCAATGCTGGCCTCGTCGAGGCTCGGGATGAGGGTGCTGTCGTCTTTCGGATCGCGCATCACGCCACGGACGTCGCTCAGGAAGATAAGTTTGGTGGCCTTGAGGCGCTTCGCGAGGGCGCAGGCGGCGAGGTCGGCGTTGACGTTGAGCGTCTTGCCGCTGGCGAGCTCGCGAGCGACTGGCGACACAACGGGAACGAATTCGCCAGCCACAGCAGCCTGAATGAGCCCGAGTTTGCAATCATTCACTTCGCCGACCCATCCAAGATCACCCTTCATCTTCTCACCAAGGAAGACTTCGGTTCCGGGAATGCCGACGGCCTTGCCGCCAAAGCTATTGATCTTATTCACAATCTCCGGGTTAATTACGCGAGCCAAAGTCTCTTCGACGATTTGAATTGTTTCATCGTCCGTGACCCGCATGCCGTTGATGAACTTGGCCTCCAGCCCGGATTCGACCATTGCTTTGCTGATCGCTTTACCACCACCATGCACAATGACAGGGTTAATGCCCACGGCTTCGAGGAAGACGACATCCCGCAGAAACGAATCGACCTGCACTGGGTCTTCCATAGCGCTGCCACCGACTTTGATGAGAAAGGTGCAGCCACGAAAAGACTGCATGTAGGGCAATGCCTCAAGCAGCACCGAGGATTTTTGGATTTGTTCAGTCATGCCAGTCCTTTTTGACGTTTCGCATGGATCGCAGCCGAGTACTCGGCACTGTTGAAATCGACATACTCCTCAGAAAGGTCACTGGTGTACACCGTGTAACCGCTGGTGCCACTGTTGAGGTCAATGGTAACCGTGAATTTCGGCTCTTTGACGACTTTTTCCATCTCAGCGACGGGTGTTTTGGTCGCGAGACCCCCTTTGCACGCAAGCAAGCCACCAAAATAGATATCGATGAGCTCTTCACGAATTTTTGCACCGCTGTAGCCCACGGCATGGATGATGCGCCCCCAATTCGGGTCGCAGCCGTGAAAGCTGCACTTCACGAGTAGGCTCTTGGCGACGGTTTCGGCCACCTTCCGAGCATCCCCAAGCGTGCGCGCGTTGCGGACGCGTATCTCGACGAACTTGGTCACACGCTCACCGTCGCACACAATCATCTTGGCAAGTTCGAGCATGACTTTGTGCAGGGCGCAGCGGAAAAGCTCAGCCTCGGGTGTGTTGCGCTTGATGGTGGGCACATTGCACTGACCATTGCTCATCACGATGACGGTGTCGTTCGTCGAGGTGTCGCCGTCGATGGTGATGCAGTTGAAGCTTTTCTCGACCGCGTAGCGCATGCTGCGCTTCAACTCGTCCTTCGCAACTTTGGCGTCGGTAGTGATGAAGCAGAGCATGGTGGCCATGTTCGGACAGATCATGCCGGCGCCTTTGGCAATGCCACCGATGCGGAAGCTGCCATTTTTACCTACTGGGACCTCGATAGAGAAGGTCTTCGGACGCGTGTCGCTGGTCATGATGGCACGCATGGCGTCCTCGCTGCCTTTGTCGTTCAGTTTAGCGACAACGTCAGGCACTTTGGGTATGATGCGCTCGATGGGCAGTGGCATGCCGATGATGCCGGTGGAGCAGACGAGCACTTGGCGCATCTTCACGCCAATTTCCTCGGCGACAGCCTTGGTCATTGCCTTGGCATCGTGAATGCCCTGCAGACCGGTACAGGCGTTTGCATTCCCGCTGTTGGCGATAATGGCACGAGTGTCGATTTCCTTGATGTGCTGCTGACACACGCGCACACACGCGGCGCGGACCTTGTTGGTGGTGAACACGGCATCTGTGACGGTCGGCGCATCGGAAACGATGAGCGCGAGATCAAGACGAGTGGCCTCCGGATTTTTGATGCCACAAGTGACGGCTGAGGCACGGAAACCCTTGGCAGAGGTGACGCCTCCTTCGACAATTTTAAACGGCACGCGGCATTCGCGCTCTTCAGTGACTTTGGAGGGCATGACGGTCAGATGTTGAGAAGTCCGGCGGTTGGTTCGAAACCGCAGATGAGGTTCATGTTTTGAACCGCTTGGCCGGATGCACCTTTGCCGATGTTATCCTCGGCGCTCATCAAAATGAGCTGTCTGGCACGTGCATCATAGGCCCAGCCGATATCGATGAAGTTCGTTCCGGTTACGTTTTTGGTATCAGGTGAATGGTTTACGCCCAGCAAGCGCACAAAAGGCTGCGCATCGTAGGCAGCATGCAAAACCCCGCCGACCTGCTCGACGGTCACGCCGGGCTTAAGCTGCGCAAATGTGGTGGTGCAGATGCCGGAGTGAGTGGGCATGAGGTGCGGAACGAAGGAGAGTTTCACGTCGTGACCAGCGGCAAGAGCAAGTTCCTGGCCGATTTCGCTCAAGTGGCGATGCATCGGCACAGAGTAGCTGCGCACGCTGTTTTGCACCTCGCAGAAGAGCAGCGGGATGCTTTCTT
>JAFMIR010000089.1 GCA_017853885.1 Prosthecobacter sp. | reverse complement strand
CATCAGCCCAAATCAGGCCCGTCGGCCACGGCAAGTCATCAGCGAATACTTGGCTCGTTTCGAAATAGCCGTCACCATCCTTATCCTGCAGCATTGAGATACGGCCTAGGTGCGGATTCACATCCCTCATCTCGCTATAGTCGATCATTTCACACACAAACATACGCCCACGTTCATCAAAGCAGATAGCGATAGGGTCACGCACCTGCGGCTCATGCGCGGCGAGCTCTAGCTTGAAGCCCTTTTTCACCTGCCAGGTGCTGATGGCATTTTTTGCCTCCACCGCAGGATAACGCGGCAGGTCCTTCGCTGGATCGACTGCAACGGCATTCTTCGTCTCGCCATAAGCCTTAGCATAGGTGGTCTTTGTGACAATTTTATCCTGTGCAAAAAGCGAAGCGCAAAAAGCGAAGTGAAAGAAGTAGATCCATTTCATGACTTTACCATACGCAAGGCACCCTAGTGCTTGAAGCGCGGAAAGTGCTCGGTCGTGGTATTCTGGTGATTGCGTCGTTTTCAGCCTATTCAGCACGCTCCGGCGCTGCTAATGATTCCGCCAAATGAAGCTCAAGCTCGATCTCGCTGATTTTCGCGTGCCAGATGAAAGGTCATTTCGCATCATCAAGGCGAAAACCAAGGTTAAAAATCTCTACCAAGATGATGCGCACTATGAATTGCTCATCATGCAATTTCGACAGGAAATTGATGATCTCCAGCAAAAAATGTACGCCCAGAATCATCAAGGTCTGCTGCTCATTTTTCAGGCCATGGATGCCGCAGGCAAAGACAGCACAATCAAGCATGTCATGAGCGGAGTGAACACGCAAGGTGTTGAGTGCCATGCTTTCAAGCGACCAACCGATACCGAACTGGATCACGATTTCCTTTGGCGCAACACGCGGGTTATGCCGCCACGCGGCCGCATCGGCATCTTCAACCGCAGCTACTACGAGGAGGTGCTCGTCTGCCGAGTGCATCCGGAGATCGTTATCAAGATTCAGCGCCTACCGGACAAAACCACCCGCAATCTCAAGAAGCTGTTCGATGATCGCCTAAAGGACATCCGAAACTTTGAGGCATACAGTCACAGAAACGGCATCCGCATCATCAAGTTTTTCCTTCATGTCTCGAAAGAGGAGCAAAAAAAGCGCTTCTTGGCACGCATCGACACCCCCAGCAAGAACTGGAAATTCGAAGAAGCAGATGTGCGCGAGCGAGCTCATTGGAAAGACTACATGAACGCCTATCAGGAAGCTATTCGCGTGACCGGCACGGAGGACTGTCCATGGTATGTCGTCCCAGCCGATGATAAGAAAAACATGCGCCTCATCGTCAGCGCCGCCATCCTTGATGAGATGCAGCGCATGAATCTTACTTGGCCAAAGCTGCCCGCCGACAAACTCGGTGGCCTCGCCCGCTGCAAGAAGCTACTGCTTGCAGAAAAGTGATTGGTTCCATGCTTGAACAACCGCTCATCAGCAGTAGGACACGCGATCACACTCTGCATGACCAAGTTCCGCCCCTGCATCGATCTCCACGAAGGCCGCGTAAAGCAGATCATTGGTTCCTCGCTGCGGGATGACGGCTCCGGCCTAAAGACCAACTTTGTCAGTGACCGCCAAGCGGCGTGGTATGCTCAGCTCTATCAACGTGACGCTCTAACCGGTGGCCACATCATCCTGCTTGGCAAAGGCAATGAACAGGCCGCCAAATCTGCCATGGAAGCTTACCCCGGTGGATTGCAGGTAGGTGGAGGTATTCGGCCGGAAAACGCAGCGGAGTATCTCAATGCCGGAGCGAGCCATGTGATCGTCACCAGCTATCTGTTTGGTGCCGATGGCCGTTTCGATGAAAAGCGGCTCGACGCCATCGTGAGTGCTGCCGGCCGTGAAAAGCTCGTCATCGACCTCAGTTGCAAGGCAACGCCTCAGGGCTGGACCGTGGCGATGAACCGCTGGCAGACGCTGACCACGCTTGATGTCACTGCGGAATCGCTGAAATGGCTCGCCGGGCATTGCGCGGAGTTTTTGATCCATGCCGTCGATGTCGAAGGCAAGTGCGAGGGCATTGATGAGGCGCTGGTGAGCTTCCTCGGCGAGCATTCACCCGTGCCGATGACCTACGCGGGAGGCATTCGCCATCTCGATGACCTCAAGCGAATCGATGTGCTCAGCTGCGGACGCGTGGACGGCACCGTCGGCAGCGCTCTCGACCTCTTCGGCGGCACAGGTACGAGATATGATGAACTCGTGGCTTGGAATCGCCGTACGTGATTCAGTATTCGAACGGACAGATCCAACCAACCCCATCCAACAGTTGACCTAATCAGGAAAATCCTTTGCTAAAAAGAGACCTAAACTCATTCCATTGGTCACTTTTCACCATCATGTGAAGTGGACTAAAACCTAATTTGCTAGGTCACATCACATCTATCACACACTCCGCTAGAAAATCTGCAACGTCAGCAACGCTGCCCATCCTTGATGCGACGAAAGATGAAAAGCGTTGGTTAACGAACATTGCATTTGCAAGCATCATCGGCATTTTTGCAGTCGTGGATCTCAAAGTCGTCAATCGTGAAATTCTACTCTCCTTCTGGAAAGTACATGTTCTGCACCATGCCGCCGAAGCTGAGTTGATTGGCAACTGGATGCTCGAAGAGCTCCGTCATCATGGTTATGATGTCAGTCCAGGCACGCTCTACCCTTTGCTGAAGCGAATGGAAAAAAGTGGCTGGCTCACCTCTACCGCCGATGACAAACGCGGCCCCAAAGCCCCGCGTAGCTACACCATCACCAAAGAAGGCCGTGCGGTGCTTAAAATTGTCCGCAGACAGCTACGCGAACTTGGTGTCGAAGTCGGTAAATAGCTCCACCATCGCGCCACCACATTTTCCCGCCCGTTCGAGGAAAGAATCTTGAATTCCCACGTTTTACGGTCCCCGTAAAACACACGCTATCATTCATCATCCACTCCTCTGTCGTCGTCATCACTCAATGTCCCTGCCCCGCCTCGCCCTTCGCCACCCTTACGCCATCCTCGTCGCGGTCATCGCGATCCTCCTCGGCGCATGGCAGGCGAAGCAGTACATGGCGCGCGATGTCTTCCCGCCACTCGGCATTCCGACGATCTACGTCGCTCAACCGTATGGCGGCATGGATGCGCTGCAAATGGAGGGCTACCTGACCTACTACTACGAGTATCACTTCCTCTACATCGCCGGGATCGAGCACGTGGAGTCGAAGAACATCCAGGGAGCTTCCATCATGAAGCTCCAGTTTCATCCAGGCACGGACATGTCAGCGGCGCTATCGGAAACCATCGCGTATGTAAACCGCAGCCGCAGCTTCATGCCGCCGGGCACGCCGGGAGCCTTCGTGACACGCTTTGACGCCGGCAGCGTTCCCGTAGGCAATCTCGTTTTCTCCACGGAAAATCCCGCACGCACCGTCGGCCAGATGCAGGATGCCGCGCTGAACATGGTGCGCCCGCTGTTTGCCACGTTGCCCGGCGTGAGTGCTCCACCGCCCTTCGGCGGTAGCGCCCGCACCATTTTGATCAATGTAAAGCCCGACCGGCTCCGCGCTTACGGCCTCTCTCCCGACGACGTCGTCAAAGCGATGACCGAGGCCAACACGATGAGCCCCAGCGGCAATCTCGCGCTGCCCAACAGCTTCCCCATCGTGCCGACGAACGCCGTTGTGAAAAACATCCAGGACCTCGCCGCCGTGCCGCTGAAGGTTACCAACAAAGGCGCGGTGTATTTGCGCGACATCGGCGAAGTCAGCGACGGCAGCGACCTCACCACCAGCATCGCCATCGTGAACGGCAAACGCACCGTGTACATGCCCGTCACGAAGCGCAGCGATGCTTCCACGCTCAGCGTCGTCGAGCTGGTGAAAGCCAACCTCGGCAAATTCAAAGCCGCCTGCCCCGAGGACATCAACGTCACCTTCGAGTTTGACCAAAGCCCGTGGATCATCCGCGCCATCGAGGATCTCGTCAAAGAAGGCCTACTCGGCGCTACGCTCACCGGCCTCATGGTGCTGATTTTCCTCCGCGACCTCCGCAGCGCCGTCATCGTCATCCTGAACATCCCCATCGCCATCGCCGCCGCGCTACTCGCCCTATGGATCACCGGCTACTCCGTCAATTTGATGACCCTCGGTGGCCTCGCCCTAGCGGTCGGTATTTTGGTCGATGAAGCCACCGTCGAGATCGAAAACATTCATCGAAAAATGAAGCAAGGCGGCCAAACCCTGCGCCGCATCGTGCTCGATGCCTCCGAAGAAACCATCGGCCCGCGCAGCCTCTCGATGCTCTGCATTCTCGCCGTCTTCGTGCCGAGCTTCTTCATGACCGGTGCCGCCAAGGCCCTTTTCCTCCCCCTCTCCCTCGCCGTCGGCTTCGCGATGATCTCATCGTATCTGCTTTCCAGCACGCTCGTGCCCATCCTTAGCATCTGGTGGCACAAGGAACCTCGTCAGACAAGTCCGACCCGTCCGTCGGCACTGCATTATCTCTTCCTGCCCTCCATCACCACCCGCCATATCCTTGTCCCCGCCTACCTCGCAGGCACCCTCTTCGCCATCACGCTTTTTGTTCCCTTCCTTGGCACAGAAATCTTCCCGCAGATCGACGCTGGCCAGCTCCAGCTTCGCCTCCGCGCCTCCACCGCCACACGCCTCGAAACCACCGAGCAGATCGCTCAACGCGTGCTCGCCATCATTGGTGAAGAGGCCCCGATCGCCACCAGCATGGGCCTCATCGGCGTGCATGCACCCAACTACCCGGTAAATCTCATCCACCAATGGAACAGCGGCCCCGAGGAGGCAACGCTGCAAATCCAGCTCAAGAAAGATGGCAGCAGGATGCCCATCGCCGAACTGCGCGAAAAACTCCGCGCCCGCTTCGCGCAGGAGTTTCCCGGCGTCTCATTCTCCTTCGAGCCTGCTGACATTGTTTCGCGCGTCATGTCGCTCGGATCGCCCACGCCTATCGAAGTCGCCGTCAGCGGCAAAGACTTCGCCGCCAGCCGCGCACATGCCGAAACGCTCCGCGCCAAGCTCAGCGAACTCAAAGACCTGCGCGACGTGCAGTTCAGCCAAACCCTCGACTACCCCAGCGTCGATGTGAACATCGACCGCGGACGCGCCGGCCTGCTCGGCGTGAAGATGAGCGACGCCACGCGCAGCCTCGTTGCCGCAACCGCCAGCAGCCGCTTCACAGTGCCCAATTATTGGGCCGACCCCAAATCCGGCCAAAGCATGAGCCTGCAAATCCAGGTGCCGCAGACGATGATGAAAAGCCTCGAAGACCTGCGCAACCTGCCCGTCAGCAGCGACAAACAAACCACCGTCCCGCTGCGCAACATCGCCAAAATCACCGAAGGAAACGTCATCGGACAATACGACCGTTACAACATGTCCCGCACCGTTTCAATCATCGCGAATCTGCACGATCAACCGCTCGGCACCGTCGCAAAACAGGTCGAAAAGATCATCGCTGATAACCCGCCCCCCACTGGCACCAGCGTTGCTCTGCGCGGTCAGGTGCCGGCGATGAAGGAACTGCAAAGCAGCCTGCAAACCGGCCTGCTGATTGCTATCGTAACCATCTTGCTGCTCCTCATCGCGAACTTCCAAAGCCTCCGTCTCGCGCTCATCGTGCTCACCACCATTCCCGCCGCGCTACTTGGAGTTGTGCTCGCCCTGAAGCTCACCGGCACCACTGTGAATCTCCAGAGCTTTATGGGTGCCATCATGGCCATCGGTGTCGCCGTCGCAAACGCCATCCTGCTCGTTATCTTCGCCCACCGCGCTCAACTCACCGGCATGAGCAAACGTGAAGCTGCCCTCGAAAGCGCCACCACCCGACTCCGCCCCATTTTGATGACCAGCCTCGCCATGATCGCGGGCATGATCCCCATGGCGATGGCCAAAAGCCAAACCAGCCCCCTCGCCATCGCCACCATCGGCGGCCTCGCCCTGGCCACCGTCGCCACGCTGCTCGTTCTGCCTGCGGTGTATGCGCTGCTGGCGAGCAAGAATGCGAAGGAAGCTTCGCTCGAACCCTCTGAATAGGCCCCATGCGTCTCATGAGTCCCATGAGACCTATCCGAACCGCTCCATGACTTCCATGACCCGCTTTTTGCTTCTACTCATCAGCTCCAGCGCCTTTGCGTTAGAACTACCTGTCACCAAGCCCACCACC
>JAFMIR010000019.1 GCA_017853885.1 Prosthecobacter sp. | reverse complement strand
AAATTTCCCTTATAATTAGCTGAATGTGAAGCGAAACACGAGGCCGCCAAGCAGGTTCTTTCCACAGTTTGCATGGCTCTCAGGGGCTGCGACATCTGAAGGCCCTCTTGCCTACCAGTAAAGCTGCACTATTTCTATTATTCCTTCCCCCATGCTTCTCTACCGAACCTCCAAAGGCATTTTCATTCAAAAAGACACTACGTGGCACCTCGTGCCGAAAACCTCATGGGATGAGCTTTTCAATCGCAGCGACCTCGTGTCTTATCTGGCTCAAATTTCGGCTTCGGATGCACCGGTTGCCGCTCCACCGGCAGAGTCGATTCTGGCGCCTATCGCACAACAAGAGGTTTGGGCGGCTGGGGTAACCTACTTTCGCAGCCGTACGGCCCGAATGGAGGAGTCCAAAGATGCTGGCGGAGGCACCTTCTATGACCGCGTTTATGCTGCGGAACGTCCGGAGATTTTTTTCAAGGCCACGCCACAGCGTGTAGCCCATCCGGGGCAAGCCATGCACCTGCGAGAAGACTCGAAATGGATGGTGCCGGAGCCTGAACTAACTCTCGCCATCAACTCCAACGGCAAGATCATAGGATACACGGTGGGAAACGATCTCTCTTGCCGCGACATTGAAGGGGAGAACCCGCTATACCTGCCTCAAGCAAAGTGCTTCAAGCTCTGCGCGTCGCTTGGCCCTGCCATTTTGCTCCAAAGCGAACCTCTTGTGCCCAGCACCCGCATTCATTTGCAAATCGACCGCGCTGGATTGGCTGTTTTTGAAGGAGAGACGACCCTCTCTCAACTCAAACGCACACCATCAGAACTCGCCGGCTTTCTCTTTCGTGACAATACTTTTCCGGCTGGTGCCTTTCTAATGACAGGCACCGGAATTGTGCCTTCGGACGAGTTTACGCTGAAGAGCGGTGATGTGGTCAAAATCACCATTGATGGCATCGGCATGCTCTTGAATCCGATGGAATGATCAAAATGCGACTGCGCCCCGATCGTTTCTTGTTAACAGAAATCTCGCTACAGAACGTCACAAGATCATAAGAATTTTTTTCCGATAAAATGTTCTGTAGCAGTGCTAAAAAAGAGGGTCACCGAGCTGATATTTTCAGGGTTACAGAACGGTCTGTTTATTTCTCCACCCAGCGAACCGCTTCCATCAGCAACTCTCGAGCTGAAGCAAGTCCAAGCTTTTGACGAATATTTGCCTTGTGGGCATCCACAGTTTTTGCGCTGAGGTTAAGTTTTTCCGCCATGGAATGGGAGTCAAATCCACGACCTACCATTTCAAAAATTTCCAATTGCCGATCGCTTAACATGCGGGCTGGCTCACCTCGGGAACCGCCGCCTCGAGCGCTGCCACCGGAAACGATGCTGCCTAGTAGGCTGGCACTGAAAAAGAATGAGCCGCCCATGATTTGTCTCACGCCCTGCAACACGCGGCTGGGTTGTTCACCTTTCATTACATAACCCATGGCTCCTGCGCGCAAGCAACGCTCTGCGTAGACATTTTCGTCATGCATCGAATAAACAAGAATTTGCAGCTGCGGACTGCTGGTCTTGAGCTTCTTGATGAGGTCAACACCGCTACGGTCCTTCAGGGTGATGTCGAGAATCACAATGTCTGGCTTTACTTTGCTGATTTGCTGAAGAGCAGCATTGGCTTCCTCCGCACTGCCGACAACCTCCATATCTTCTTGCGCTTCAAGAAGCTTCTTAAGGCCTTCAATCACGATGGGATGGTCGTCTAAAATGTAAATTTTGCTTTTCACAGTCATTCCCGTTCATGCAAAGTCGTTAGATTGTCAATTTTCATCCTTAAGAATTTTATTAGGAATAATGAGTCGCGCCAAGCGCGATTTATGGGGCGCTGATTTGCCACCATTTCAAAGCAGTTTCTATGGTTGTGTTTCGAGCATCCAATTCACAAATCTCATCTTACGAAATAGCTTTTCACTTGAGCATAACCCGAAGGTTTTCCTTCAAAGGCGAAAGAAATCGAGTTGTGTAAAAACCGGCGTTGAGAGCTAATCATGCTTGGATAGCTCCGGCTTCTTCTTTGATGACTTTTAATCATTCCACCGATGCTCAAGAACCTTCGTGACAGTCCAACGCTAGCTTATGTTCTGCCGCTGGCGGTTTTTACAGCCATGTTGTCCGTGCCGGCTTGGTTTAAAATTGAAAATAGCGAATTACCCTGGCAGGTGCAAATGCCGGAGCTTTGGGTTTATCCCCTCCAAACGCTTATCTGTGCGGTGCTGCTGATTTTTTTTCGACATCACTATAGGCTGTCACCTTGGTGTGGGCTGGGGACGGCCGCTCTATTCGCTGTTGTAGGAATCGGATTCTGGATCGCACCAGAGCTCATCAGGCGGCTGCTAATCGATTGTGGCTATCAGACCAAGGACTGGTGGAGGTGGCTGGGGCTGGCGGATCGCACAGAGGGGTTTGATCCGATGCTGATCCAAAATTCACCCCTAGCGTTTTACTTGACCCTTGGTTTGCGATTCATTCGCCTAGTGCTGGTGGTCCCGTTGGTTGAAGAGCTTTTCTGGCGTGGATTTCTAATGCGTTTCTTGGTCGATCCTGACCGCTCCTTCACCGCGATTCCCTTCGGGACGCATCGTTGGAAAGCCTTTTGGTGCAGCACCTTGGCAGTCATGCTCATCCACAGCACCAGTGACTGGCTGGGGGCCTTCATTTGGTCAACATTGATGTATTTTCTTGCTGTGCGCACGAAAAGTCTAGGAGCCTGCGTCGCCATGCATGCCTTTGGCAATTTGCTCCTTGGCCTCTATATTCTAAAAACAGGCCTGTGGGGTTACTGGTAATGACCACGCAGTCTTGCCTAAACGAGGCCTGAGTTAATCCATTGGATCTTCTCCCAAGAAATGCGCCAAATTTTTGCGCAAGTCGTTGCGAGCACGGAAGAGAAGGCTTTTGACGGCGGGAAGAGACATTTTCAAAATGGCACATATTTCTTCATAAGGAAGATCTTGGTGCCCGCGGAGAATGACGGCAAGACGTTGTTTCTCGGGTAGAACAGCGATTGCCTTGTCGAGAGCTTCGTGAAATTCTGCTTTGGCCAGATTCTCATCCGCTCCTGGAACGCTGAGGTCGGCAAAGTGCTTGGGGGGATCGTCTGCGCTTTCCTGTTCGAGGCTGACTTCACGGCGACGGCTTCGGCGGCGTGTTTCGTTGAAAACGAGGTTCCGGGTAATGGTGTAAAGCCATGTGGTGAACTTGGCCGTGACCTCGTAACGTGGCGCGCTCCGCCAGACACGTATGAAGACCTGCTGGGCGATGTCATGGGCTTCATCGAGGTTGTTCAGCATACGATAAACGGTGCCGATGACAGCTCCTTGGTGAAGTTCCACAAGGCGTTCAAAAGCACGGATGTCACCCTCGCGAACCCGCAACATCAGGCGAACGCTTTCCTCATCCGAGTCCGTAGCATTCGCCGTGTCCTGCATGGCAGGCATGTTGGCGGGAAGGTGTTTCCGTTCCGGATCAGGCATGAGGAAGGCGGGGGGCGCTGCCGCCAAGGTAGCGGTTGACATGTCCCTTGCAAACCAAGCCAAAGCTTTGTGGTTGCACGGGAACTGAAAAAAACCTCGTCTTTGTTTGGTCAGCCTGGCTGTTTGTTCAGGAAGTGTTCGATTCCATCCACCAGTGCTTTCCAGCTTGCGTCAATGATATTGCAACTTACGCCAACGGTGCCCCAAGTGGCATTACCATCGGTGCTGGTGATGAGAACACGAGTTTTTGCTGCTGTGCCACTGCCACTGTCGATGATGCGCACCTTGTAATCGGCAAGGCGCATGATCTGGACCTTTGGATAGAAAGGAGTGAGTGCCTTGCGCAGTGCATTGTCTAGGGCATTTACTGGTCCATCACCCTCATCCACCGTGTAAACTCGCTGGCCGGCAATTTCGATTTTGACGGTTGCTTCACAGGTCTCAAAACCCTGCTCACCACCATGGAAGCGATGGGTGATGTGGTATTCAATAAGATTGAAGGAAGGGCTGTAAAAACCCAGCTGCTTACGTATGAGCATTTCAAAAGAGGCTTCTGCCGCCTCAAACTCGTAGCCCTCGCTCTCGAGGCGCTTCACTTCGGCAAGAATGGCCTGCACCTTGGGGTCTCCCTTGGCAAATTTGAAGCCCATATCTTCGGCCTTCACGAGGACGTTTGATTGGCCAGACATGTCAGAGATGGTGATGATACGCTCGTTGCCAACCAAAGCCGGATCAACATGCTCGTAGGTGCGAGCGAGTTTTTGCACCGCGTGGACATGCAGTCCGCCTTTGTGGGTGAAGGCGGCGAGGCCGACATAGGGTGCGCGAATGTCGTGGGGGACATTTGCAAGTTCATCGACGAAGTAGGCCAGCTCACGAAGCCTTGAGAGATCGATGCCGAGCGGAATGCCCATTTTGATTTGCAGGTTTGGCATCACCGTGACGAGGTTGCAATTCCCCACGCGTTCGCCGTATCCGTTGATGGTGCCCTGCACTTGACAAGCTCCTGCGCGGATAGCGGCCAGTGCATTGGCCACGCCAACACCACCATCATTGTGCGTATGAATGCCTACTGGCTTGCCGAGATGGGCGATCGCTTTTTGCGTGACCTCTTCGACGAACTCGGGTAAGGCGCCACCATTCGTTTCACAAAGCACCACAAGATCGGCGCCGGCGTCCGAGGCGGCCTTGATTGTTTTGAGGGAGTATTCAGGGGCCTCGCGGAAACTGTCGAAAAAATGCTCCGCATCATACAGGACCTCGCGACCATGCTTTTTGAGATACGCCACCGTATCGGCGATCATCGCGAGATTTTCTTCCAGCGTGACTTGGAAGACTTCGGTGACATGCAGCGGCCAAGTTTTGCCGACGATCGTTACGGCGGGCGTTTGGGCATCAAGCAGCATTTGAACCTGCGGATCTTCTTCCACCTTCATTTTGCCACGACGAGTCATGCCAAAGGCTGTGATCTTCGCGGTCTTCCAAGTTCGTTTAGAGGCCTCTAGGAAGAAGGCTGCATCCTTGGGATTGGACCCCGGCCAGCCGCCTTCGATGTAGTGGACGCCGAAGTCATCGAGCTTCTCGGCCACGCGGATCTTGTCGAGCGTGCTGAATGAGATGCCGGTTCCCTGTGTGCCGTCGCGGAGTGTGGTGTCGTAAATGGTGACTGGAGTCATGTGTTTGAAGGAAATGGGATTGCCGATGGCCCTTGGCAAAAAGGAGATTGCGACGCTAGTGGTGCGTTATTCGGCCATCGAATGTCAACGTCACCTGATTCAAACGATACGGACTCTCCTGCTTGCGTTTACAAACAGAGGAGCCCGCTGATAATTCGAATGATTAAGTGACTGTTGGCTGGCATACCCATAACCGTGTTTAACACTAGGCACCGTTCACCAGTCTGGCAAAGGGAAGTTTTGTGGAGCATTCACTGTCTGGCCTTCTTTTCGTGAGAAGCAGGAATTGCAGCACCTTGAGGCTTGTTCTGGAGGAGGCTTTTTTTCGAAGATGCGTCTTTGGGAGCGTCTTTAAGCTGACTAGCTGTTTGGATGGACGGTGTGGAGGCCTGCCCTTCTTTATTGAGTTCATTCAAAAAGACCGCCAGAAGCACAGTGACTGCTGCTGCCGCTGCTGTGGCAAAGCCCCATTTGGGTCTTAATAAGGCTTCAAATCTATCCCCCAGCCCATCAAGGACGTGGGTGAATCTGCTCTGGCCTTCATGGACTTCTCTCTTTCTGCGGTGAAACTCTCGGAGGAAGTCCTCAGTGAAACCCTCCCCGGGGTTTTCGTGACGCTTCAGGCGTATCAGTTTGCGAATGGCTTCGAACTCGTCGTCGTGCATAGCGTGGATGTCTTAGATGTTCGCGAGAGAGAGGGTTATTTCACAAAATCATCGAGATAGGACTGCAACTGGCGGTGAGCATAAAACAAACGAGAACGCACTGTGCCTTCGGAGATGCCCAAGATTTTGCTGATTTCGGCATGCTGGAGCCCCTGAATGTCATACAGAGTCACCACCGTGCGGTGATCCTCAGACAGCTTCATCATGGCTTCGTTCAGTTTTTTTTGAAGCTCATGGATGTTCACCTCGCGCCCCACCCCGTTTTTTGCGGTTGTTAAGGCAATGAAGTCCGGATCGTTTTCTATCCCTGTATCTACATCGTCAAGACTTACTTTCAAATGGCGGCTACGCCTCTTGATGTGATTCAGCGTCATATTCACTGCAATGGAATAGATCCATGTGTAGAATGAGGATTTGCCAAGAAAACGACTCAGTGAGCGATAAGCCTTGGCAAAAACTTCCTGAAGAAGGTCGGCAGTGTCCTCGCGATTGGAGGTCATGTTGTAAATCAGACCATAGAGTTTCGGGGTATATTTGCGGATGAGTTGATCAAATGCGTGCATGTCCCCATTTTGAGCCTTTGTGACCCATTCATGGTCCTCGGAGGCTTTGCCATCCGGTGCAGGGGCGCCCGTTGTGGCTCGCAAAGCGGCATCAGGGGCTCTGAGAGTGGTTTCTTCCATAGGATGAACGCAGCAAAACAGTGTTACGCGGCCGCGACAAGAATTTGTTACTCAAATCAGCATCAGCCCTTCTGCCGGGCCTTCCAAAGATGATCTAGGCAGATGTGGGACCAAGTCTCCAGCTGGTCGCGGGTCGAATGGAGTTCCTCCAAGGTTTGAAAACGCAGGTCTTGGATGGCATCCTCGTTTGACTTCACATCATTGCTTGTGAGCTCAAAGAGGTGGACGACGCCAAGGTGCACGCTCCCGACTTCAGTGGAATCATCGTTGATGAGCCCGATTACGCGCTGTGTGTGTCCCCCACTGATCACGAGTTCTTCGGCCATCTCTCGCTCGACGCCATTGTAATACATGGTTTCTCCGAGACTATCCTGTGCCACATCGACGGGATTGATGTGCCCCCCGATGCCAATGGAGCGCTTGGAAACGAGTCGTTTTTCTCCCGAGCTGCCGCCCCGCGTGTAGCTCAAAAAGCGACCCTCATGATGAAAAATGACATAAGGAATAAGCTGCTTATGCGAAGGATCTATCTCAGCAGCCGGACGCTCCATGAAGTGATTGGCTCCCGGTGCCAGCATGGCGTGTAGGTAACGCTCCGCCTCGGGTTGGAAACCTTGAAAGCTACCGAGTTGATCCAGAAGGGTGCGGGTGATGACAAGAACATGTTCCATGATCGAGGTTTTGAGCATGGAGCGGGTGCCTAGAGCTGCAACTGTTTCAATGCAACTGCCAGACCTTACCATAACTCCCAGCCTCAATCGTTTCGCCCGCCTCCATTCGCAGCAAGGCATCTGCACGGGCTAGAGCATGTAGTGCATGGCTCTGCTGCATGCCGCTCGATTTGAAGCAACCCTTGACGAGTGTGCCTCGGATGTAGTGCGGACGGTCGCCCTCGTTGTGAAGGGTTTCGGCAAGAGGCGCAAGAAGCATCGAGGGTTCGATTTCCGAGTCGGATGCACCCATCAGCCGCAGAAGAGCGGGTCTCACGAACAGCGAAAAAGTCACGAAGGACGACACCGGATTACCGGGTAGCCCAAAGACATGGGCTCGTTGTCCTTTAGCAAAAAGGAAAGGCTTGCCAGGCTTCACTTTAACCCGCCAAAGCTCCGGCTCGATACCAAGCTTTTTGAGGGCGGGTTTCACCTGGTCGTGATCCCCCACAGAAACACCACCGCTGAGAATCACCGCATCGTGGGAGTTGCTGAGATGATCTAGGCATCTCATCGTCTCCTCCAGATCATCGGCACAGTGTGCGGTCCTGATATGCGAGATGCCGAGGCGCTGGAGCAGGCTTGCTATCATGATGGCATTTGAATTGTAAATCTGTCCTGCCGCCAGCGGCCCACTGCCGGGAGGTGCCAATTCGTCGCCGGTGGTCAAAACGGCCACACGGGGTTTTTGTACCGTATCGATCTCCGTTAGCCCTTGTGAAGCCAACAAACTCAATCGAGCAGGCGTGAGTCTTTCACCTCGGCGTAGGATGATTTGGCCCACGCAGACATCCGCCCCCATTGGACGCAGATTTTCACCTTGTTCGACGCGGTCTAGGCAGTGGATGCTATTGCCATCGCGCATCACGTCCTCCTGCATAATCACAGCGTCAGCCCCATGCGGAATCGGCGCGCCAGTGAAGATGCGGATACAGCTCCCAGCTTCGCATAGGAGGCCTAGATCACGTCCAGCTGGCTGTTCGCCAGTCACGAGCAGGCGATCCATCGTGACATCCTTTGAACGCAGTGCGTAGCCATCCATCGACGATTGATCAAAGCCAGGGATTGGAATGGTGGCAACAATCTCACTACCTGCAAAAGCATCCAGTGCCTGTTCCAATCGCGTTGTTTGAATCCCCAGTGGAGACACATTGGCCAACACACGTTGCAAAGCCTCACGTTCTGAAATCATCGAATGGTAGGCGGTAGAGTGGAGGGATCTGCAGTAGGCCCTAGCGGCGTGGGTGAACGAGGCGATTCTCTGGATGAAGGCAGCTGCTGAGAGGGGAACTGAATCTCTGGAATGGGCGGTGGACGCGCGATGGGTGATTCGATTGGCTTAGCAGCATTGTTCGGCTGTGCCAGAGGTGCTGATGGCACCATGGATAGTGTGTCTGACGCATGGATTCTTTGTAGCGCTAGGTTGCCTACGCTAGGCATGCCTTCCTTGATATCCGCTGTGAGGTAATTGTCCTTCCGTTCCGGCGTCACCACGAGCTTCGATTGCTGTCCGTTGGCATCGAGGGCTATCAATTCTACGCCGGCATTGAGCATCGGGCGTGAGTCACAGTGGATCAGAACATAATTTTGCTCCGGGTTGACCATTTCAATGCTGCCAATCAGAACAGCCTGCCCCATGTGACTGTCTTGAAACTTCTTGAGCGGCTTCCTCAAGATGTTGCCAGCCAAATAGCTGCAAGCTGGAATGGACAGCATGCACAAGCATGAAAAAAGAAAAACGCGCATGAGTGGCATGAAACCCCGCTGGTTGCTCGATGTCCAGTCCAACGAAGGGACTTTGCCGGATCAAACCGCCACGCAATGCACATTGCTGATGCCTTGGATCTTTTCGAGCTCGGCGAGCACCTCAGCTCTGGGAGTTGTGTCGAGAGTGAGAATTGTGAGAGCCTTACCAGTTTCTTTGTCTCGACTGAGGCTCATGTCGGCAATATTGACTTGGTTCTTGCCGAGGATGGTCGAGTAGGCAGCGATCATTCCGGGACGATCAATGTTCTCAATGAAGAGCAATGTGCCTTCTGGATTGGCTTCGATGCGGCGGCCGTTGACTTTGACGATACGCGGAGAACCGGCAAAGAACGTGCCTGCAATACTCGCAGCTTCGCCTGCGTCGTTTTTGGCGACGACTTCGATAAGGTCGCTGAACTCGCTCGGATCCGTAAGTCGGCTTTCGGTAAACCGAATGCCGAGGTTTTCGGCGACACCATTGGCGTTGATGTAATTGACCTGCTCCGCCCCGACCGGGCGCTCCAGAAATCCCTTTAGCACGGCTCGGGAAATCAGTGTGGTGTCTCCACTGCCTACTTTGCCACTGTAATTGATGCGGACGACGTTGCTGCGTGTGGGGGCAAACTGCGATACGAGGCGTCCGAGCAGTTCACCGAACTTCAGGAATGGCCCGATTTCCGCGAGGACCTTCGGGTCGACGTTGGGCATATTCACGGCGTTTACCACAGTGCCTTGCAGGAGATGAGCTTTGATGACTTCGGCGATTTCGATGCCGACGTTTTCCTGCGCCTCTTCCGTCGAGGCACCCAGATGCGGTGTGAAGACAGTGTTCGGTGCTTTGAGCAACGGATAGTCTGCGGGGGGGGGTTCGCTCTCGAAGACATCGAGCGCGGCGCCGGCAATGAGACCATTCGTCAGGGCATCGGCGAGCGCGTTGTCGTCGATAAGGCCGCCGCGTGCGCAATTGATGATCCTGCAGCTCGGCTTGAGACTGGCGAGGCGCTTCGCGTTGATCATGTGCTTGGTCTCCGGCGTGAGAGGCATGTGCATCGTGATGTAATCTGCCTGCACGATGGCGGCATCGAGATCTTCGCATAGGGTCACGCCGAGGCTTTCCGCGCGGTTTTTGCTCAAATACGGGTCATAAGCAATCACACTCATTCCAAAAGCCTTCGCTCGTTTGGCAAATTCTGCCCCAATACGGCCCATGCCGAGGACCACGAGTGTTTTGCCATAAACCTCGGTGCCTTGGAAGCTCTTGCGATCCCATTTGCCTGCCACAATGGAGGCGTTTGCCTGCGCGGTTTTGCGACTGAGGGCCATCATGAGAGTGAAGGCCTGCTCGGCGGTCGAGATCGTGTTACCACCCGGGGTGTTCATCACCACCACGCCGCGTTTCGAAGCCACTGGCACATCGATGTTGTCCACTCCGACGCCGGCACGGCCCACTACCTTCAGATTTGGGGCGGCATCGAGAACCTTGGCGGTCACTTTGGCACCGCTCCGCACAATAATGGCGTGGGCTTCTCGGGCGGCTTCGATCATCTTGTCTTCGGCCTTTAGGTCCATGTTCACCGTGACGTTGAAAGACGGCTCCGCTTTCAGCAGGTCGATGCCCTTGCTCGAAATGGGGTCGTTGTTGCCGGCGATGAGGATATTGAACTTGGACATGATGTTTTGGGGAAAAGGGCGGCAAGACTAGCTCCCTTTCTTCCGCGCTCAAGGAACGATTCAAACCTCAAAAACACCTTCTTTGGGCCTGCTTTGCCTCTCGACATCCTTCCTGCTCTGCGGTGTAATCCTCCATCGAAGCATGCCGACCCCTGCCGTACGTTCCGCTCCGGAAATCCGAGACCATGAGACCCTTCGTCTCATTGGCCGCGGTGCTTTTGGTGAAGTCTGGATGGCACGGAGCGTCACGGGGGCGCTGCGAGCGGTGAAGGTGGTATGGCGGGACGACTATGATCGTCCAGATTCGTTTGAGCGCGAGTTTGAGGCCATCAAGCGCTACGAGCCCATTTCCCGTCGCCACGAGGGTCTTGTGCCGATCCTGCAGGTGGGACGCAATGCAGGGGAGGGCTTTTATTATTATGTGATGGAGCTTGCTGACGATCTTGAGACAGGTCGTCAGATCGAAGTGGAGACCTACACGCCCCACACGTTGGGTTTGCAGATGCGACGTGACAAGCGCGTGCTGGCTGAGCGCTGCATCGCTTTGGGGGTGAACATTGCCGAGGGCCTTGACTATCTGCATCGAAATCAACTCATCCACCGCGATGTGAAGCCTTCCAATCTGGTCTTCATCGATGGCAAGTGTCGGCTGGCAGACATCGGTTTGGTGGCGCTTCTCGGCCAGCGCAGCTTTGTCGGCACGGAAGGTTTTGTGGCGCCCGAGGGGCCAGGATCGGCCGCGTCAGACATTTTTTCGCTCGGCATGGTGCTTTATGAGGCCAGCACAGGAAAGGACCGCCTCGACTTTCCCGATCTGCCGTCCTGCACCGAAACAGGGGAAAACCTCAGCGTATGGCGCCGTTTGCACGATGTCATTTGCACTGCCTGCGCCCCTCAGGCCAAAGATCGATTCGTCAACGCCAATGAGATGGCGCTTGCTTTGAAAGGCCAGCCGCTACCCTCCAGTCGCCGTGCGTTATGGACTTGGGGACTCGCCGCCGCCTCGTTAGTCGCCTTGATTGGCGGAGCAGCGGGCATGTGGATCGCGCAAAAGCAGCGCCACGCCCAGATCGTGGCGATGAAGCAGAGTCAGCCGCGCATGCGCATCCTCACCACGCCGCCCGGAGCCGCTGTTTTCGCCGGGCAGGAGAGGCTGGGCGTCACGCCGCTCGAGCTGAACCCCGCTGAAGGTGTGCCGGTGATCTACCAGCTCATGCTACCCGGTCACAAGCAGGAAGAGATCGAGCACACCGTGCGCGATGGTGAGCCGGCTGTCTTCGAGTTAAAGCTTGAGGCTACCCGTCTGCCACAAAAGGGAGAACGCTGGGTGAACAGCCTTGGCATGAGCTTCAAGCCTGCGGCTGGTGGACACATCAGCCTTGAGCCAGTTCAGATGAAGTATTTCCGTCGCTTTCTTGATGCTGGAAATCGTTCTTTTGAGGGAAAAGTCGTTCGCTCCCAGCCAAGTAAGAGCAAGGAGAGCGCCTACATCGTTGTTGCCCCCATCGGCGATGCTGAGGCCTTCCGTTATTGGCTTACTGAGCAGGACCGCGATGGTTCTTTTTTAAGCCAAGAGCATCACTACGTTGTTGAGCCTTTTTACTTTGTTGAAAGCGGCCAGCCTGAGCCATTCGAGATGCCGGACGGGGATGGCGAGGATGAAGGTGCCGCCGAGGGCGTGAAGAACTGGCAGGCTTTTCACCTCCGCGTCGAGCGTCAAACTTATGGCAGCGTCATGGTGCGCAGCCAGCCGGAGAAGGTGCGGGTCTATATGCACGAACAGCTGCTTGGCGAAACGCCACTCGAGCTGCCCCGCGTGCGCACCGGCCCCTTTGAGGTCGAGTTGCGTGGGGAGGGGTTTGCCGATGTTGTCCTAGAGGGCGAAGTCAGGGAAGGGGAGCAGAGCGAGCTATTCAGTGATATGCAGACCCGCAAGGCCGTGAAATTCGGACGTGAGTGGAGTGCAAATAGCCTCGGCATGCGCATGATTCCCCTCGATGACAATTTAATGATGTCCGCGTGGGAGACCCGGCATCGCGATTACCTCGAATACGCCCGTGCCACGAATGCTCGCAAACCCGGCAAAATGGATGATGCCACCGGTACCATCAAAGGTGTTAACCTGCCTGTTGTCGGAGTTGACCGCGAAGAGGCCCGCGCTTTTTGCCGCTGGTTGAGCGAGCGGGAGCGCAACGCCGGACTCATCGGCGCTAAGGACGAATACCGTCTACCCACCGACGAGGAATGGAGTCGAGCGGTCGGTTTGCCCCCCGAGCGTGGCTCCACTCCCGCTGAGCGAAATGGCCGCATAAGGGGTGTTTATCCTTGGGGCTACGAATGGCCGCCGCCGAACCATATTGACAATTTCGCCGACCCCATCGCCGGGCGGAAGGCCAGCCTCGATCAGGTCATTGCGGGTTATGAGGACAAGTCTCCCCACCTAGCCAGTGTCGCCATTCTTCCGCCGAATCGCGAGGGCATCTGCGGCCTCGCTGGGAATGTCAGTGAATGGACCGGTACGGACTTTGAAATCACGGCCAAGCCCAAGGAGGGCGAAAAGTTGAAGCCACCCTTGGGAACGGTCCGTGGCGGGAATTGGCGAAGTTCAAATCAAGACGAGCTACAGGCCTCCACTCGCCAGCCGGTTCCTGCCGAAACTCGGAAAAATACCATCGGCTTCCGCGTCGTTCTTGCACGTGGCAAGTAATGTCATTTCAGCTTTGAATCCCATGCCTTCCTCCTTGCCTGACAACGATACACTCAGCCGCCTTGGGCTAGAGACTCCCATCAGTCACATCAGCCGTTCTTTGAACCAGCTTTGGGAGGGAGATGAGGCCAAGACGCGTGCATCCCTCGTGAATCTTGCTCTTTATATCGAGGAGAGTGCCAGCCTTCAGGAGGCCAACGAAGTGCTTGAAAAAATTGCTGCTGAGCATGCCTGCCGCGCCATGCTCATTCTCGCCCTTCCCAAGGTTCAGCAGCCCCGCGCCCGCTCTTGGATTCAGGCTCTCTGTCGTCCTTACCAAGGAAAGCAGGCTGTCTGCTCCGAGCAGATCACCTTCATCTTGGAGGGGGGCGATGCCGCTCAGGTGCAAAACCTCATCTTTGCCCACCTCGACTCCGATCTTCCCCTCGTCGTCTGGTGGCAGGCAGATCTCACCAAGAACTTCGAGGAACGTTTTTATTCCCGCATAGACACTCTCATCATCGACAGTTCGCGCTGGAGGGATCCTGCTCGCCAGTTCGATGCCCTCCTTGCCATCAAGGAGGATCACACAGATCTCGACATTCGCGATCTTGCCTGGACTCGCTCCCACTTCATGCGCACTGCACTAGCCAGTTGCTTCCAAGACGCGTCAGCCCTGCAGAAACTGTCGCAGGTCCGCACCCTTCGTGTCAGCTATCTGCGTGGTCAACGTAGCACCGCCCTGTTGCTAGCCGCTTGGATCAACCAACGCCTTGGTGCCGCTCTAGACCTCGAGCTGGTTGAAAAAGACTCTGGTCCGGCCCTGCAAAGCTTGGTGATCGAAGGCCAAGGTATTCGCGGTGAGGTCCGTCGGGATTGTGACTCACGCTTTGTTCACGTCTTTTCCGTGTGTGGTGGCCATTCTCACGAGGAACTTCTGCCCGCCGATGTGGATAGCGATGCTGAGTTAGTCAACGAGCAGCTCAGTCGTTACCGCGGCAGTTCTCTTTACTCCGGCATGCTGCCGTTTGTGCGCAGCATGCTTTGAGGCAGGCTATACCGGTTTGCATGTTAAATAGGCATCGTTTCTTGGGACGTGATGCCCATCGGCATGATGAAATAGTCGCAAGGCTGGACCAAGTGGCGTACGGTTAGTCTCCGCCAATGAGGCTGCCGCGCCGACGCAAATCAGACAGACATTTTGAGAATCAGTCTAAATGATGCTTGGCTAACCCGAACCGCATATCATGACTCTTAAATTAACGAAAAGAGGTATCATAATGGGTGCTCTTACGGCGCTCCTTACAGCTCTATGTGCATGCAGGCATGGATCATCCGTCGGCACTCGCACAGAAGTTCTAACCAGCGAAAGCATTCACGATATTTCAGCTCATGATGTGATCTCTTGGGCGCATTTGGATGACACTTTACGATATCATCTTGACCGAGTCGGGGTTGGTGAAGCCGATGGGAAATCTATTTTAGCTGATTACGTCATTGTTCAAAATGGAGGCGAAATCGCGGCTTTTGTCAGGAAACACGGTTATCAATCTTTTGTCGGCCCTATGGCAGTGCGAAAGACTCGCAACTCACTCGAAGTCGATGTTGAAATTACGGGAAAAGATGGCGCAAAAGCCATCATGACACTTTTTGCAGACGGGACGATGCATGGAGTGGGGTGATATCTCCAATCTAGCAGATAGGCCGGCCTGTCATTGATGCCTTGGTTGCCAATGGAACATGCGTGACGATGGGCTAGAAGGGTGATGGAGTTTTGCCTGAAATGCTCCCGCATTCGCGTTCTCGTGAAGTTTCTGGTCTTTAGACCGATTCTCAAAATATCTGTCTGATTTCCGTCGCCGGGGCAGCCTCATTCGCTTGTTATCTATTGTTCCAATAGCTTACTCGCTCTTTCCTTGCCACGGAGGCCAACGCACTCCCCGGTCATTTGAGACAGCCCTTTTTGAAACTTTCGTTTCTGAAGGATGAAAATGATGGGGCTTATCTCATTTTGCAGGCAGCACCTGCACGGCGTCGAGATGGATATTTCCCTTCGCACCTTCTGTGCGGAAGATGACGGCAGACTCCTCGCCGGAATTGAAGGTGAAGACACCAAGGCTGTATGCCCCTAGATCGAGTTTGGGCTTTTGAGTTTGATTGACGGAGACCGTCTTTTCGCCGTTGGCGCTGAGAACGGTGACCGGAGCGCTCTTGGCCCGATTTTCGTGCGGTTGGAAAAAGATGCGAACCTCGTATGGGCCGGTTTCCTTGACGCTGAAAGCGAAGCGAGCACTCGCGTTTTTGTCGCTGCCATAGCTGTAGTAGTCACCAACATAGGGCTTTAAGCCTTCACCGTGTGTCCATTTGCCGTTCAATTCAGCATCCTTGTCATCAATGACAATACCTTCGAGTTTTTTGGGATCAATGCTGTCGCTCTGGATGTCTGGCAGTTTCTTGGCGTTGTTCGGCACGTAAAGGCTACCCTCGATGGTGTCGCGGCGCATGCTGCCAGGCTGGCTCATGAGGTCCTTCAGGATGTCCAGATATTGCTCATAGACACCACGCGGGCTGGTGTGATGGCGTACGCAGATCCAAGCGGCTTTGCCGACGACCTCTCCCATCATGCCACAGGTGCGCATAACACGGGTGGAACCTAGGGCGTGACGTTCGACGCTGATGGTGCGGCCGGCCATAAAGAGGTTGCCAATATCTTTGCTGTAGAAGCAGCGATAGGGGACTGGATAGCCGTTTTTGCGATCGGTATGTTTACCGAATTCGGCGCGACTGATGAAGGGATTCTCGGGGAATTTCTTCATGTATTGCTCTTTCGGATAGTGGAGGTCCTGATCCCAAGTGGTAGGCACGCAACCATCGGGATGAATGACTCCTTTGACCATGTCCTCTCCGTTCAAGATGAGGTCACCGACAATGCGGCGGCTTTCGCGCGGGCCGCCGATGTAAGCGAGCCAAGTGAGGTCATAGGTGCCGTATTTCTCAGGCTTGAGGTTTTTTAGAGCGGAGACGGCCCCGTAGACGGCGCGGAAATTGTGATCGCGGATCAGCTCGAGGTCGTTGATGGGGTGCTTATCAAAGCCGCTCTCCCAGAACCACTCACCGTGGACGTAGTCTTCTGGGTTTGGCACCGGCTTGTAGCCGAGGTCGTAGCCAGTCTGGTTGGCTTTGTTTTTTTTGCCGACCGGTGCCATAGTCTGCGGCTCGGGGAAGTCCTGCAGTTCCAAAGGCAATGCCCATGACGTTTGCGGCCAAGAAACGGGCTTTTTGAGGTTCTGCATGACCCACATGTTGCTCATGCCCATGCGGCCTTTTTCCTCCATCATGAATTCCGCGCCGGCGAGTGCTCCCACACTGCCATGGCCGGTGCAATCGACAAAAAATTTGCCGACGAAGCGGGTTTCCTTGCCGCTTTTCGTATCGAGGCCGGTGACGCTGCGGATCTTTTTGGCGTCTTTGCCCATCTCTACTTGGTAAACGTGGGTGTTGAGAAAGAGATCAAGGGTCTTCTCAGCCCGGACCACATCTTCCTTGAGCTTGTCATTGAACTCCTGCGGATCAGCTGCAGGGCTGTTGCTGGCTCGGTCGGCCATTTCTTCAATGATTTCGCCGAGATGCGGATACAAGCCGCGACGTGTGCCGCCCATGGCCCAGACCTGAATCTCGCTCGAACCATTGCCACCTAGCACCGGGCGGTTCTGAATAAAGGCTACTTTCAGGCCTTGGCGAGCACCAGACACCGCCGCACCCATGCCACTGTATCCACCACCCACAACGACAAGGTCATATTCGCTAGTCTCGGGAGTTTCCTGCGGGAGATTGAGCATTTTTTTGCGCATGCTGACGTCCGGTGTGAAACTGGAGTCATCGCTCAGCACGATGGCGTCCACACGACCGTCAAAGCCAGTGAGGTCCTTCAGTGAGAGCTTGGTTTTTCCATCGAGGTGAACCGGTCCCGCTTTCTCCCATTGCCAGTCTTTGCCGTTGGCGCCAAATGCATGTTCAAGTGTTTTTCCGTTCAGAGCAATCTGGAAACGTCCCGGTGCCCCAGGAGCATCCCAAGGACCCACCCAGTTTTTAGTGCGCACCCAAACCGTGTATTCGCCCGTTGGCATTTCGATTTCGGTCTCGGCGTCTCTGACAATTTTGCCCATACCGTGTGCCATCAAGTAGGGAGAGCCCATGATGTCGATGAACTGCGTGTCGAGCACCCAACCACCAAGATGGGCAAACGATTCGGCTTCGATCCATTTCGTCTTCGCCTGCACGGCGAAAGGAATCGCGAGAAGAGAGACTAGAAGAGGTATTTTCATGATGTCTGGCTGGTTTAAACGACAACTCGCTCGGAATGCAATCATGGCTTAGCCGTTACGGTAACATTAAAACGCGCCAGCAGCCTTTCGTCCGATCCAAAACACACTCATCAAAAACACCAGCAAGCCAGCCCAGGCGGGATGGGCCCAAATCGGCACGCGGCGCTCCTGCATGGCCTCATCTGGGATAGCAGCAATAGCATTGACGATACCTTGTGGATTCGAGGCATCCAAAATACGACCTTTCGTGAATTGAGCGATTTCCTTCAACACATCGACGCGGGCTGGCTGACCGCGCTTTTCACGATGAGTGCCTTGAATGTACAGCTTCGTTACCAAGTTCGAAGCGGCCTCAGCGCAGCTCAATTCGATGATATGTTCACCGGGTTCGATGGGAGTGAAGGTGCCGTTGAAGAGTCCCCAAGCCTCTTCGCCGGCAGGAAGGAGGCGAACACTGCTCACTTGGCCGCTTGGTGTGGCAATCTGGGCGATCACTGTGCCTTCACGCAAAGGTTCTCCGGTCAAGCTCATGACGTTTGCGTTCAATGTGAGCACATCGCCGGTGCGTGGGCGGTCAGGCGAGTAAAACAGGCGCATCTTGTCTCCCCGACTCATGTTTCGCTGGTAGGCCATCCAGCGAACCACCTGCCCCCAAAAGCGGTAGTGATATTGGTCTTCGACGCCCTTGCGCCAGCGCCAGGCACCGTCAGTGCCCATGAAGAGAATTTTACCTGCACCGTAGGTTTTTGTGACGATGAGAGGCACACGGCCGAATGAATTCGATTCACTGCTGTGGATGGCAAGAACCTCACTACCTGCCTTCGCCCGGAGAGTCGGTGCATACCACTGAAAGCCGGGAAGCGTGCTCCAGACACGGGAGCTGGCCTCGTCACTGTCTTCGAGTTTTGTCAAAAGGCTGCGCATGCCGGCCTCGGTCAGAGCGAACTTGCCCGGAACGCTCGATCCCCATCCACGAGGCTGCGCGGCGTCCCAAATGACCGGAAGCAGATCGGCGAGCACGGTTTGCTGCAGCGATGCTTGGAATCCATGAAAACCCGGCATAAAGACGAGTCCGGCGGCTTGATCGCGCACGATTTTTTGAAGTGCGTTGCACTGCTGCGTGGTGAGTTGCCCTTTCTCAACACCGACATCGCCTAGGAAGACGACATCAAACTTCGTCAACTCCTCATCCTTTGGGAATTGTTCGATATAACCACGCCCAGTGCCCATCTGCCCCAGCCCGGGATGTAGCAGCAAGCAGTTCGCCTCCACTCCCGGATCGCGTTCAAGTGCGTTGCGCAGGTAGCGGTACTCCCAGCGTGGGAAAGACTCGATCAGGAGCACTTTAAGCTGTTCCTTTCGCACACTGAGAGGTGCCTCCTGAGTGTTGTTTTCAGGATAGCGCTCGTCTGGCATGGTTGGAATCGTCAGGGTGAGCTTCAACTCTCCCGGTGTCTCCGGCTTCCAAGTTATGGCATCTTGGTAGCGGCTCATTGCGGGCAATTTGATCTCTTGGGTCACGACCTCACCACTCGTCGATCGCATTTCGAGAGCGATAATCTCATCACGCGGTAGCGAGCTATTGATCACGAATGGAATGCGCAGCGGCTTACCCGCCACGGCGAAGGTTGGCACATCAAAACTGCTTAGCTCAATATCCGGCATCCGAGTCTCTGATCCGATAGGCACCGCAAACACAGGAACCTCTCGCATGCGCAGCCGCGTGGCGGCCTGCGAAGGCGGTTGGCCTTGGTTCCAATCGCCATCGCTGATCAAGACGATCGATTTCAGGTTCGGCTGTTTCTCCAGCGCTCCGAGCAGTGCTGCGTGAATATCTGTGCCATCCGTCGTGGCAGGCGAAAATGGCTCAAGGATCACATCCATGCGATCTTTGAGCTGCAACCATAGTTTTTCGTCGATCAGAGGCTTCACAAGCTCTGCTCTTTCGACTGTTTCTTTGCCGCGAATCACATCCTTCGTTCCCATTGAGCCGGAAACGTCTGCCAGCACGACCAAAACGGGTTTGTTTTGAGGTTTGAAGGTCTCCAACCACTCGGGTTGCAGCAACGTAAACGCGATGGCAACTGAGATGATGATACGCAGTAATTCGAGCCAGCCGATGATGGGTCGCCAACCGCTGCGCCGCCAAGCCATAAGCGCCAGTCCTGACACAGCCGCCGTGAAAGCAACACCGACGGCAAAGGCCTCAGGCAAGGGGTTGAAGACGAACTGTGAAGTCGAGGATTCCATGATGCTTTAGCTTCGCCATTCATTATTCTGTGGGAGAAAGATGCTGCTCAACCTCCGGGGGTGGCGGTAGGAATGGGAGACGGTGAGGGGCGACATCAGAGGAGTGAAGCTACCCGGCAGGTCATTTTGTCGCAACCTGCTACTTCAAATCCTGAATTTCCCGCAGGAGCTTCATTCTCTACCCCTACGTGCTGCAGACTAGTCCTGTAAGGGGCTGTCTGCTGCCTTTTCACCCATTTGTTTTGGATATAGTGCAGAGGCTAATTGCATATGGGTGGTCTGATGGCTTAGGGGATTAGAAGAGTGTCCGTTGCTGGAGCTGTTAATGGGTGAAGTGCAATCATTCCTTCACCATCTAGCTCAAGGATTAGAGCAGCTGACGAGTCGAGTCGGTCATTGATGGTCGCGGGAAAGTGGATGCCGATACCCTGGGCGAGGCATTAAAGCTTATGATTCGGGCCTTCCCGAGTTCGCCAACTTACCGCATCTTATTCGACAGCGCCAAGCTCCCGTTTGGCAGGATTGGTCAGGAAGGGCATGAGTTGGCTAGCGAAGGCACGAGCATCCTCGAGTGCGTTGAATTCTGCGAACAGACCTTCGGGGCCGGGGACGTCCGTATCCTCGACGGGGATGAAAATGGAAACCATGGCCCAGCGATGGTTGAGATTCCGGAAGATGGCGTGCAGGTAGGTCTGGGCAACGTGCTCGTAATGTGAGGCGCAGGTGGTGTCATCTGAGCCAACGTACCAGTAGAGGTTCACTCCGCGCTGGCGGACGCGGTGGCCGTCTTCATCGATTTGATCGATGAAGATGCGGAGGTAGGTGGCATCAAAGGACTGCCCCTCTGCCATTGGAACATTGACTGGCCGGGTCTCAACGATCGTCCAGCCTTGGCCTGGCAGGCAGACTTCAGGGCGGTGAAGAGAGCGCTTCAAATGGCCGCTAAGGATGACAGAGGCGATGACTTTGCGATTTTTCTCATTCAGGTACCCAAAGCGCACCAGCTTTACGCCTTCATCGAGGGCTTTTTTCTCACGAGCCTGGACCTCGATCTCGCGACCTTGGTATCCATCGACCTGCAAGGGCATGTGGAGGCTGACTCCGGCGCGGGCTACGAGGTAACTTGTGTCTGTGGCAGCGCAGATGCCAAAAGTGGTTGCAGCAAGCACCAAGATCAAGATGGCCTGGGCAAGGGTGCGGCGTGGCAGGGGAATGACGGGCCAGGCTGCAAGAGGAGATTTAGATTGATGATGGAGCGAGAGGTTTTTCGTCATTTCACGTCCCTCAAACACCCAGCAGAGCGCAAACATGCCAGCGAGGGCGACACCAAATACGGCAAAGCCGGCGATGGTGTGGTAGAGGGACATTTCTTGATGATCGCCGATCCGCTTGCCGACGGCGATGTCCGAGCCGAACCAAATGCTGCCAAAGGCGAGTAAGAGCAGCCGAATGATGTTGCCTGCGACGGCGAGTGGCACTGCGGCGATGAAAAGCATGAGACGTGAGCGCACGCTGCGAAGAGCAAAGTAGCCAAGCAGAGCGGCGATCATCATGAGGGCGAAGAGGGAATTGATGCCGCTGCACTTGGCATCAACATCGAGGCTGAAGACCGCACCACGATCGAGGCCTTCGGCGGCATCTGGGGCTGACTGTAGGGCACTACCCTCATTCTCTGCAGGAGTGCCAAGCAGCGTCAGCAGCGTTGCGGTCATGGCCGCAGTGCGCGGCCGCAGTGGAGAGGCCATAGAGTCCTCGAGCGGCTGCATGGGCCAAGCAAAAAAGAGGAAGAGCCAAGGAAAAAATAGCGCGCGCATCCACTTCCTCCCTCCAATCAGTAGGATGAAACCGGCAAGCAGGAACTGGATAGCGAGGAAGGCAGGATAGCCGGTGTTGGCCTTGAAACCGAGCCAGTATAAAAAGAGCCCCAACACGAGCGGCAGGACCCCGAGCCAATCACCCTGCCATGGAATTCCGCGCAACTCTCCTTGGCGCAACCAGACGACACCGCCCGTGATAGCGGGAACAAAGAGGCAGAACATCCAGTCGGGATACTTGGTGACCCATTTATACCATCCCCCTAGCACGCTCATACGGTAGCCGAACTCCCACTCTTGGTAAGGCCATGCGAGGAAGAGCACGATAAGGCTGAGCCCCAACACGGCGGCGGATACACGCCATGCCAGAGCACCGGAGTTGGGGTTGTGTGGCACAAGGCTGGACGAATCGGCTGGCATGTGTCAGAGAGAGATAAGCTGGCCCTGAACGCGAGGGCTGGCAAGATTCATCCTGCAAACCTTTATTCACTTTCCTGCATGGCCGACTCACCCACTGATCCAAAAACTCCAGCGGCTGATCATTCGGAATCATCCTCTCAGGACAATGCAGCTTCTGCGGGCGAGGCGAGACCTCGATTGAAGGCTGCGGGACAGTCGATCCGCCGATCTCCGAGGGTGCAACAGCTGTTCGGCGCCTCAGTGGCAATCACGGTCGTGTCGACGGGTCTTGTTTGGCATTTTCTTTCGACGAGGCTGGAAGAGCTGGCGACTAGGGTTCAATCGCATAAGGCCAAGGCGTTCCAAGACAGCGATTCCGTTTCTGGCGGCCAAGGCGGCGAAGGGTCTGTTAAGGCTTTGCAAGCGCAGCTCGACGCATGGCGGCGGGATCAACTAGCGTCCCAAAAAGAGCTGCGAGAGGCCATCGAGCGTGTCGCATCTACAAGGGACGGTGGTGCTGCTGCCGTGCCTGTTGCTGCTGCGGGGATTCTAGACGGGCAGGGACAGGTTGGAGTATCTCGCTTGGCAGAGGTGATGCCGAATGTGACGCCAACGCAGGCGGAATTCATTCAGCTTAAAGAACGCAACCGTATCACAGCTTACGCTGACGAGGCGATTGCTACGGGCAACCGCAAGCCTCTGGAGACGCTGGTGGAGTACATCCGCGGCTCAGGCTCCAGCCACTTGAGGGATGCCGCTCAAGCGGAGTACATGCGAGTGGTACGCATGATCCAGTTTTTCCAGCGTGAGGACCCAGGCTACCGGTTGCCAGTTGGTGAGCTTTTCAAGGGGGAACCCGTGCAATACGAGGCGGATCTCAAGGCCGCTCAACTTTTTCAACTACTGGAGAATATAAAGCAGCCGTGGGAGGTGCGGGTGCGAGCCGCTATACTGCTGAGGGCAAGCGAAGCTCCACAGACGAATGCGAAGCTCATCCATGCCATCAAAAAGGATCCCTCGCTGGAAGTGGCGAAGCATGCGCAGATCTCGCTGGAGCAGCGCATTCAGCGGCGCTTCCGCCTCTTTGACATCCCGGCCATCGAGGCATGGGAGAAGGAGCAGCAAGCGGTCGAATTGCCGAAAATGCGTCCCTGAAGCTTGGCTTAGTTTTTTGAGCTTTAGAGACAAAAAACCCGACGGTCTTGCGACCGCCGGGTGTGATTTTACGCTAGTTCGATCAGATGCTCGCGGCGCTGTATTCCCAACCGCTGCGCACGGCGGCACGTTTGATGAGTTTGTTCGCGTCGGCGTTATCGGACTCCTGTTTGGCGCTGTCCCAGCCAATGACTTTTCCTGGGTTGGCAATGGCTAGATTGCCAAGGAGGCACAGCTTGGTGAGAGGAACAGAATAGTCGAAGTTGCTGCCGGCGATCTTATTCTGTTCGATGGCTTTGACGAGCTCGAGCTGCGGTTTGCCTGGAGCGAGAGAGCGATCGAGGGTCTTCGGTGTTTCTTTGAAGAACTTGGCGAGCTTCGGGCGATTGCCGACGATTTCGAGAGCCTCGCAGTAGTCTCCCGGGTTGAGTATGGTGTCTTCGTCACCCACAATCATGAAGCCGCCAATCATCTTGCTGAAGTCACGGTTGTCTTCGAGCTTGGCCGGGCGAGCGGGTTTGACCGGTATATCTCCATTCTTGCCTTCATACCAGTGTAGCTTGATCTCGCCAAATTTGACGTGCTTGAAGTGGCAGATGACGTGCGACCAAGCAGGCCAGCTCATGTCGGTTAGGTCACCCACTTCAGCTTCGATTTTATAGGGCTCACCCAGTTCGCAGGCCCAGAAGGGACCATCCATGATGTGGCAGCCCATGTCCCCCATGGCTCCAGCACCGAAGTCTAGGCTGCCGCGCCAGGCAAAGGGATGCAGACCCGGAATGTAAGGACGATCCGGCACCTGTGCCAGCCATTGCTGCCAATTCACATGCGCTGGAGCCTGACCCACCGCCTCGGCTGCCACATCATCCTTCTTACGGGGTTTTGGAGCAGATTTGCCGGTATAGATGTCCTTCGCGGCAGTACCTTGAGGCCAGATCGGGCGGTTGGTCCAGACGTGGATTTCTTTCACGTTGCCGACGACGCCCGCGTTCATCCATTCCTTGAGTTGGCGGATCTGCTCGCCGGTGTGGCCTTGGTTGCCCATATTGGTCTTCACACCCTTCTTCTTGGCTGCAGCATGCAACTCATTGGCTTCCCAGATGCGGTTCACGAGAGGCTTTTGCACGCAGACGTGTTTCCCGTGCTTGATGGCTTCCATCGCAGCCGGGTAGTGGGCGTGGTCAGGGGTGGAAACAGTAACCATGTCGATCTTGTCGCCCATGTCACTGAACATCTCTTGAAAGGAGGTGAACACCTTGGCGCTCGGATACTTCTTCTGGGCATCTTTCAGGCGGTTGCTGTCAATGTCGCAAATAGCGACGACGTTCGCGCCTTCGCCTGCGATGGCAATGTCAGAAGCACCTTTGCCTCCCGCTCCACCGATGCCGGCGACGTTGAGCTTCTTCGCGGCGTCTTGGCCGAGGAGGAGGTTGGGAACGAAAAGGCCACCGGCTGAGAGCGCGGTGCTGCGAAGGAACGCACGACGATTGGGGAAGAGAGAGGTCTTCATGGATGGATTGAACCGCAGAGTAGCGGCGTGACAGGTTTCAACGCAATTCAAAACATGCTTCATTCGACAATGTGGCAACAATGGCTCCATGGCGGAGGTGGGCCTGTGAATGCCCCGCTCCAGACAGCTGAAGTCCATGTCGCTGCGAAGATTGACATGGTTTGCTTCAAACCCGCAAAGGATATGCCTCCGCACGAGCTGAAAGCGTCTTCTACGAGCAGAAAGACGATAAACAGCACTCGGTAGGGGGGCTGTCGGTCGTCCGTTCGATACCGTAGATCATCAACTCGCTGATTGCACCCGGCCCGGTTCCTGCTTGGAAGGATAAATCCATGCCAACCTCTCCCGCCACGTCGCTACGCCAGCTCGGATTTCAGCTTCTTCAAGATGATCTTCACTTCCTCATGCAGGCCTTTGCTGCCGTGCTGAAACGCATGGGAGAACCCCAATTGGCAGCCAGTCTTCCCTGGATCAATCCGGAGAGCCCTGTGGGAGAAGTCCAGACCACTCGTTCGCTGGGCCAAGCCTACTCGATCGCTTTTCAGCTCCTGAACATTGTCGAGGAACGCGCAGCTTCCCAGATTCGCCGCCTGCGGGAAAAGCAATCCGGGCCGGAGGCGGAGCAAGGTCTGTGGCCGGACAACATGCGGGACATGCTGGAGCTCGGTTTGAGCTGCGAAGATATTCTCAAGGTCTTGCAGGAGGTAGCCGTCGAGCCAGTGCTCACCGCACATCCCACGGAGGCAAAGCGTGAGACTGTTCGTGACCTGCATCGTGAAATTTACGGCCTCATGGAGCGCCATGAAAACACCGCTTACACACCGCGTGAGCAGGCAAGACTGCATGGTCAGCTGCAAACTCAGCTGGAGAATCTTTGGCGCACCGGCGAGATTCAAGTCACGCGGCCGAGTATCGAGGCGGAGCTGCAAAACGCGTTGCATTACCTGCGCGAGGTGTTTCCGGAGGCGCTTTACCGTGCTCATGTGCATCTCCGTGAGGCGTGGATTGCTGCCGGTTTTCCAGCTGAGCAGATCGAGGGGGTGAAGCCACTCCTGCGCTTTGGCTCGTGGATCGGCGGCGACCGTGACGGGCATCCGTTTGTGACGGCGGAGGTCACGGAGCATGCGCTGAAGGCCTTGCGCACAAACGCCCTGCGCGTGCAGCGTCGGGCCATCGAGCATCTCGCGGCCCATCTGCCGCTCAGCTCCCTTTTCCAACGCACGCCGGAGGCGCTGGCGCAGTTGATCACAATGCTGTCCGCTACGCTGCAAAACGAACCGCACATTGATCTCGCCTACATCATGGATCGCAACAAGGAGGAGCCTTGGCGCTGCGCCGCCTACCTCATGCGGGCAAAGATCGTGCTGGCCATTGAGAAGCCAGCTTCACCCGCGGCTTATTCCAAGACCGAGGAACTGCTGGCGGACCTGAACACCTTTGCGGCAACTCTGAAGGAGGTGGGCGCTGGAGTCCTGGTGACGGATCTCATCGTGCCGGTGCGGCAGCGTTTGCAGGCCTTTGGCTTCCACAGCGCCTCGCTCGACGTCAGGCAGAACTCCGCGTTTCACGAGAAAGCGCTCGATCAGCTTCTGCGTGCTGCCGGTTTGCTCGACGAGCGCAGCTTTATCGACTGGAGTGTGGAGGAAAAACGGGTGCTGCTGGACCGAGAGCTGCGTTCGCCGCGTCCCTTTCTCTCGCCAGGCATCTCCGCGGGTCCGGAGGCGGACACCGTGCTGGCTTGCCATCGCGTGTTGGCCGGGCACATCCGTGATTTCGGCACGTCGGGCCTCGGATCGCTTATTGTGTCGATGACGCGTCGCGTGGAAGATTTGCTGATCGTGTATCTTTTGGCCCGCGAGGCGGGTTTAGCCGAATGGACGTCGAAAGGCCTGCGCTGCCCGCTGCCGGTGGTGCCGTTGTTTGAGACCATGGGCGACCTTGAGGCCGGTCCAGGCATTGTGGAGGCCTTCATGAGCCATCCGGTGACGCAAAACAGCCTCGCGGCGCTGCGTGAGAAGCTGGGAGGCGACCCCAGCTTCCAGGTCATGGTGGGTTATTCGGACTCGAACAAGGACTGCGGCATCTTCGCCAGCCAGTGGGCGCTGCATCGAGCACAGAAGGCGCTGTCCGAAACAATCACGCAGCATGCGGCAAAGCCGGTTTTCTTTCACGGTCGCGGCGGCACGGTGGGTCGTGGTGCGGGGCCGACGCACTGGTTCATGGATGCGCTTCCGCATGGATCGCTGAGCGGCAGCATGCGCATGACCGAGCAGGGTGAAACGATCGCGCAGAAGTATGCGCACTTCAGCTCGGCGGTTTACAACGCGGAGATTTTGATGGCTTCCGCAGCCTCCACCACCGCGCGGCATCGCCATGCGAAGCCGCAGGCGCTGGCGGTGGAACAGATTCTCGATGATCTGGCTGCCTCCAGCCGCGATGCCTATCGCTCGCTTTTGCACACGGAGGGTTTCATAGCCTTTTACCGCACCGCGACGCCGATCGATGCACTGGAGAATTCCCGTATCGGCTCGCGTCCCTCCCGTCGCACGGGTCAGGCCTCTCTGGATGACCTTCGCGCCATTCCGTGGGTGTTCTCGTGGACGCAGGCCCGCTTCTACCTGCCGGGCTGGTTTGGTGCCGGCTCCGCTTTGAAGAGCCTGCGTGATGAACGCCCCGCTAATTATAAAGCTCTCGCCGAGGCCTTGCCTGAGTCCGCCTTCCTCAAATACGTGCTCACGAACATCGAGAGTTCGCTCGTAAGCGCCAATGCCGACCTCATGCGTGCCTATGCGGGCCTTGTGCCGGATGAAAAAGTGCGCGAGCGCTTCATGGGGCGCATCCTGGATGAGTTAGACTCCACGCGGATTATCCTCGAAGACCTCTTCCAAGGCACCTTTGCCGAGCGCCGCCCGCGGCTTGCCTACACGCTAGACATCCGCGAGGCGCCGCTGCGAGTGCTGCACCTGCAGCAGGTGGCGCTGCTCCGTGAATGGCGTGCCGTGCTCGCCTCCGGTGATCAGGCCTCCGCGGATGCGATGCTGCCGGACATGCTGATCTCGATTAATGCCATCGCCTCCGGTCTGCGGACCACGGGCTGATGGCTGGTGCGCGGAGAGGGATTCGAACCCCCGACCAACTCGGTGTAAACGAGCCGCTCTACCACTGAGCTATCCACGCTTATTCATAACAATGATCTTTATCGTGAAAAAGAGAGTTATGCAAGCCGCGAGAGGTGGTTCACTGTCCCCAAACGGTTTTCGAGATGTACCATTCGAGGATCTCGGTGCCATAGAAGAGCCAGATGAGGGCACCGAGTGCTAAATAAGGACCGAACGGGATCTTGGCCCCCCAGTTTTCACGTCCCGTGATGCGGCTGATCAAAGCAGTCAAGGTGCCTATGACAGAGGCTGCGAGGATGGTGAAGGGCACGCACTTCCAGCCGCAGAATGATCCAACCATCATGAGGAAGAATGCATCCCCCATGCCCATGGCCTCACGCGGAATGATGAGCTGTGTGATGCGCCCGTGCAGCCGTGTGACATCTTCCAGCGGAAACACGTGGACGTCTTCGCCTTCTCGCACCTTGAGTTTTTCCATGTAAAGATCCGCGGTGTTTTGGGCAAACTGCTGGTCATTTACCCGCAGTTCCTCGCAGGTGATGAGCATGCGATCGCTGTTGCGCATGAAGATATCCGCCCAGTCCATCTGGGTGTCCGCAAAGCTTACAACAGGCGGTTGAGTTTCATCCGGCTGAGTCACCTCCCATTTGACTGAAGGTTCAAAGACATGCTTCTTGCGGCCAAAAGCCAGCTTGCCGAGTTCCACGACAAGCCAGAGACTGCCTAGGCCGATGGCCGCACTGCCAAAAGACATGGCAAGGCCGCGCCAATGATGGCTTTCCGATTCGCCGACCAGCTGTGGCACCCAAAATGAAGCCAGCAGGCCCGCTGTCGTTCCCCCAAAAGTGATCGAGTGTGGCAGGATGTAGTGATCGATGTCGATGAAACTTCCGGAGATAAGTAAGCTTACAAAAACCCACAGGCATAGCATTGGTGGGCCCCATTGAGCGATTTGGTTCCAAGGACCGTGGTGCTGCCAAAAAATGGCGTAAAAGAGAAGGCCGGTGAGCAGTTCTACCATGAAGTAGCGGCTGGATATCGGCGCGGAGCAGCTGGCACATTTAGCCCGTAGCATGATCCATGAAAAAAGCGGAATGTTCTGCCACATGGGGATCTGCTTCTCGCAGGCTGGACAGAATGAACGCCTTGGGCTGTTTACCGACATGTTGCGTGGCAAACGATAGATGACCACATTCAGAAACGAGCCGATTCCAGTGCCGATCAAAAAAACAATAAAATGCAGCAGCGTGTTAAGGATGTCGTGGCGGTTGAGGTCCATGGCTGTTTGTGGTGTAAACTTGCCTTGCGGTCAGTGGCAACGGAAGCAAAAACTCCCTTGTGCGTACATTTTATAGCTTCGCTTTGTTGAGTCTCACCATGATGCTTGGTGCCTGTGCGGGCAGTGGCTACTATATGCGACACACATTGGTAAAAGCCAAGAAGCATGATTTGGTCGATGTGCGGAAAGTGATTCCCGGCATCAGTATCGAACTGCGTTATGCATTGGCCGACAATCTCACAAAGAGGCGCTTGTACCCGGTCAACATGCCCTGCCTGCTTCGGAGCAGCACAGCCGAGAAGCTCAAGATGGCGCATCAGAAACTGCAGAGACAGGGGTATGCCATTCGCGTTTGGGATGCGTGGCGGCCGCCGGAGGTACAGATCATGCTCGATGACATTGGTGGTCATACGGGTCTGTTTCTCTCCCTGGACAGCGGATGGAGTAGGCATTGTGGCGGAATCAGTGTGGATGCCACGATGTTGAACCGCGATGGAGAAGAGGTGCGGATGCCGACGCGTTTCGACGAGGATCTCGAACACGCCAAGCCTGACTACACGGGTGATGATCCAGAGGTTCGTCAAAACCTAGCCATCTTTCAGAAAGCGATGCGCGAAGCGGGTTTTGCCGTGCTGAGCACGGAATGGTGGCATTTTGATGATACGAGCTATTTATATAGCCCTCAGCCGGTCGTGTTTGGCTGGGAGCTCAACATCCACCCGCTGTGAGCATTCTGGCTGATATCCGCAACGATCCAAACTTCGCCGTGCTTGATGAGACGGACGACTACATGGTTGTGAACAAGCCGGCGCCTTTGCAGATTCATCCCGGCGCACCTCAAGGAGCCCGAACGCTCTGGCATGGTCTGTGTGATTTGTTGGCCTACGAGATTGCCAATGGTGGACAGGTGAGCATCATCAATCGTCTTGATCGCGAGACGAGTGGTGTGGTTTTGGTGGCTAAAAATCAGGCTTGGGCACGGCATTTTGGCTTGGCCATGCAAAGACGAGAGATTGACAAGACTTACGTGGCCCTCGTGCATGGCTTCCCAGCGTGGACTGAACTTGAGTTGGAGGCGCCGATCCTCCGAGCAGGAGATGTGCAGGAGAGCCCCATCTGGGTAAAGCAGATTGTCCATGCCGATGGAGCGCCTTGCCGCACTCGTTTTCGCGTATTGCAGCGATTTGCGGATGGCTTTTCACTTGTGGAGGCAAAGCCGGAGACCGGACGCATGCACCAGATCCGTGTTCACCTTAAACACCTAGGTTTACCAATGGTCGGTGACAAGCTCTATGGCCGTGATGACTGCTGCTATCTTGAATTTATCGAGACCGGCTGGACTGCCGCATTGGCGAAAAAGCTACTCATCCCTCGCCAAGCGCTGCATTCATGGAAGCTCGAAGTGCAAAGTGAGGTCTTTCAAGGATCATGGGAGGCTTCTGTGCCTGATTTTCACCTGATGGTCGGGCTTGATGCAAGGCTGGAACGTTACTTGCCACGGGCCAGCCCCGCCGCATGATACAAAAGCGATGCCCACGACAGAGCCCCCCCCATTCACTTACACCGCCGAACACTTTCTCAACCGTGAGCTGAGCTGGTTGGCTTTCAATTCGCGCGTGCTGGATGAGGCCGCGCGGTCGGATTTGCCGGTTTTGGAGCGCGTCAAATTCATTGCCATCACCGCATCCAACCTCGACGAGTTTTTCATGGTCCGTGTGGGTGGACTCCAGGCCATGAGAGAACAGGGCAAGCGTGTCAAAGACAACGCAGGACTCACGCCCACGCAGCAGTGGGAGCAAATTCAACAGCAAACGACAGCTTTTGTGACACGTCAGTACGAGCTGCTCAATGGGCAACTCCTACCGTTGCTGCGTGAAAAAGGCATCCGGCGGCTCACTGCCGCAGAAATCACCACAGGTCAGCGCACTTACCTTCACGACTACTTTGTTGAAAACATTGCCCCGGTGCTCTCACCGGTCGCGTTGGATGAAGATCATCCTCGGGCAAACATTCCCGCCCTCAACATTGTGATTCTCTGCACGGTTCAGAGTGGTGAAAACGGACAGATGGAGAAGCGAAACGCCATTCTCGTGCTGCCCATGGCTCCCACGCTGCCGCGTCACATTACCGTGCCAGACCCCGAGGGAGGCGAGTATCTTTACATGAATGTTGAGGATCTCGTGAGTCTGTTTATTGGCGACTTTTTTCCATCCGAAAAAGTCATCGCCAGTGCACGCTTCCGCGTCAGTCGCAACACGGACATCACACTGGATGACGAGGGAGCTTTTGACCTCGCTAGCGAGATGGAGGCCATCTTAGAGCAGCGCCAAAGCGGCAATGCCATCCGCATCGAAATCGAGGCCGTTGCCCCGCGCAATCTCGTCAAAGTCATCCGCGAGCTATGCGGCTCGAAAAGTCCTCAGATTTATGAGGTGCCCGGTGAGCTGGATTTGCGTGGTTATTACGCCATTTCAGCCCTTGCAGGATTTGAGGAGCTGAAAGTTGAGCCATGGGAAATCCAGCCCTGCGCCGCCATCCAGCCCGGTGAAAGCCTATTCGATGCCATCAAACGTCGAGACATTCTGTTGCAACATCCTTATGAGGGATTCGATCCTGTGCTGTCACTCGTGGAGGAAGCTGCTGAGGACCCGGATGTTATCGCCATCAAACAAATCCTGTACCGCACGGCCAAGAACAGTCGTATCATTTCCGCGCTTATCCGTGCGGCTCAGGCTGGTAAGCACGTCACAGTGCTCGTAGAACTCAAGGCGCGCTTCGATGAAGCTCGCAATCTCGAGCGCGCCGGCGACCTGATTAACGCTGGCGCCCAGATTATCTACGGTGTCGCAGGCCTTAAAACGCACGCCAAGATTTGCCTTGTGATGCGCCGCGAATCCGGTCGCCTGATGCGTTACATGCACTTCGGCACCGGCAATTACAATGAGTCAACAGCGAAGATTTACACAGACATGAGTGTGCTTACCTGTAGGGCTGACTTCGGCAGCGATGCCTCCTCGTTTTTTAACACCGTGACAGGCCGCTCGCGTTTTGTGCACTTTGAGAAAATCTCGATGGCTCCTTTTGGACTCCGTGAGCGTCTCGTGTCACTGATTCGAAGTGAGGCCGAACGCGCCAAACAGGGCGAATCCGCTGAGATCATGCTCAAGATGAACGCGCTGGAGGATCGCGAAATGATCGAGGCACTTTATGATGCTTCTGTTATCGGTGTGAGGATTCGTCTCAATGTGCGGGGTATTTGCTGCCTAAGGCCCGGCGTGAAGGGTTTGAGTGAAAACATCAGTGTCGTTAGCATCATTGACCGCTACCTTGAGCACGCCCGGATCTTCTGGTTTCGCCAGGGTGGTAAAAACGCCGTTTTCATTGCCAGTGCTGATTTCATGAACCGCAACCTCAGCAAGCGCGTGGAGCTTCTCGTGCCTGTCGAAGACAAGGATGCACGTCATCGGCTTACTCACATTCTGGAGACTCAATTCAAAGATACTTCGCGGGGCAGGGTGCTGCGCTCTGACGGCACATGGGTCCTTCCTAGCCTGCCGATCACGAAAGTGTTGCGTTCCCAAGAGGTTTTTGCCAAGGAGGCAGCCAAGCGTGCCAAACAAAACACAGCGGCGGATGTGCTCGTGCCACATACGCCTAAATCGTAACTGCAGATCAATCGGTCTTGGTTGAAGGCGGTACGAGATCTCTTAATTTTTTCGCTTCTGATAGAAAATTGTGCAGTTCCACAAGGTTGTCAGTCTTTAGAATCTGGATCAGTTCAGCGAGGCGATGCGAGGTTTCTGTGAGAACTGCTAAAACTTCATTGAGATTCTCATGAAGAATGCCAGTCCACATCGAGGGATCTCCTGCTGCCACGCGTGTGGTGTCTCTGAAGCCACCCGCAGCACAAGGAATGGGGCGCGTGTCTTTTTTTAAGGCCGCAAGGGTGGTTAGAGCTGCCATGACATGAGGCAAATGCGAAATCCGTGCCACACAATGATCGTGCTCTGCCGGATTCATTTCGATGACTCTACAACCCAGCGCTGTCCAGAACAGACGTAAACGTTCGATGGCTTCTGATGGGCACTTTTCGCTGGGTGTGATCAGGCAGGCTGCGTTCTGAAATAGATCCATTCGAGCATGGGCTATGCCTGTGGTGTGAGAGCCTGCCATCGGATGGCTGCCGACAAAGGTAATGCCTTGCGATGCCAAGACGGGCTCCAGATCGGCCACAACACTGCCTTTGACACTACCCACATCCGTCACAAGCAACTCGGGTAGCACTTGTGAGGTTGCGATTTGGTCAACAGCGGCTCGCATGTGCTGAATGGGCATGCAGAGAACAGCGAGCGTGGCGCCACTCACACACTCAGAAATGGACTTGCAGCCAATCACTGAAGGAATGATCTGCCTCAGATCTTCGACGGCCTCTGGGCGCCGAGCCCAAACCCGGATGGGTACACTAGGAAAATGGTGCCTAGCAGCCAGTGCCAGAGAACCTCCCAGCAGGCCAGGAGCGAGGATGGCGATACTGGATTCTGGGTTCATGATGGGTCTACCTTGAAGCGGAAGCCTGACGTGCATCCGATTTCAGGAGGTCATGGCACCAAGAAAATCTTTTGCGTGTAAGGACAACGTGCTTTCTGGCCTGAACGCATCTCGCGTACGTCAATCTCACGACCGAGCGAATCAAATGGACTCTTCACAAAGCCGGGCTTTGTGCGTGTGGCCGTGGGATAGCTCGTTGGCTGGGGGATAATAGGTGCAGGTGCTGGCGCAGGTGAGGGTGCCGCTGTGCCGGTGGGCTGCACAGTTGAATTCGGAGGCGTTCCACCCGGTATAGCCGGAGGCTGTGCCGGGGATGTGCCAGGAACATTTGGAACAGGTTGAGTAGGCGCTAGGGCTGGATCGGTGCTGCTAGAATCTAAATAGCGTGTTTCCGTGGGAACACCGGGTTGTTCTTGGCCATAACGCACCTCACCTGGAGGATGATCCAACGAATATCCGCGCGGTCCAGCCGGCAGTTCGGGAGCGGGTCCTTGGCAGGACGCCAAGGCCAGTGCAGTGGCGAGTGAGAGGGGCACGGAGGTTTTCATGAGCTGGCGAAGGTATGAAAAAGACGTCTTGGTCAAGCGTTCACGCGCATCGGCATGAGAACGTAGAGGAAATTGCTACCGCTACGAATGACGCCGGGGCTGATTTCATCGATCAAATGGAGGTGGATCTCATCAGCACTGAGGTTGCGCAGCGGTGCCATGGCAAACTCTGGGTTGAAGGCGATCGTCATGGAAACTCCTTTGTAGTTGATGGCTACAGTTTCTCGGGCCTCGCCAATATCTGGCGAAGAAGCCACGATTTCGATTTGCCCTGGGGTGAAAATGAACTTGATGGAATTTGACTTGTCGGTGGTCAGCAGTGAAACACGAGAAATCGCGCGGAGGAATGCCTCTCGCTCGATAGGAATCCTTTCCTTGGCCTCACCAGGGATGACTTGGCGGTAGTTGGGGTAGTTCCCGTCGATAAGCTTGCTCACGAGGAGACTATCTCCCAAATCAAAGCCGACCTGTGATCCCGTCACTTTGATGGTAACGAGGCCGGAATCGCTGAGAAGCCGTGAAAGTTCATTCACAGCCTTGGTGGGAACGATGATATCAATCTCCTGACTTTGAGGGAATTCCAGCTCCTGCTCCACCATGGCCAGACGTCGGCCGTCAGTGGCCACCATGGTGAGGGCATTATCCTTGAAGGAGAACAGAATGCCGTTAAGCACATAGCGTGTCTCATCCGTCGAAATGGCATAGCTGGTCTTGCGCAGGCAGTCTCGCAGCATCTGCTGCTCGATTTTGAATTCACGTGCTTCATCAAATCGTGGCAGGGCAGGGAACTCCTCACTTGTAAGACCGAGCACCTTGAAGAAGCTGGGACCGCTCCTGATGGAGGCCACATTCTTCTCATCCACTTTGATCTCGATGTCTTCGGCGGGCAGTTCCCGCACGATCGTAGCGAGACGCCGCGCTGGAAGGGTGGTGGCTCCTGCTTCGGAAACCTCGCAGGGCACTGTGCAAGTGACGCCAACATCGAGATCAGTCGTAGTGAGCTCAAGAACACCATCTTTGGCCTTTAGAAGGACGTTGGAAAGAATGGCGAGTGTCGTGCGCGAGCTGACGACATGCTGGACTTGATTGATAGCCCCCAGTAAGGCTTCCTTGCTGATGTTGAACTTCATATGCCGGAGAATTAGGTCTGTTGTTAACAACGTCGCCCTAGATTGGCAACGAGATTGAACGGAAAATTGGGTCTGTCGAATGGCAAAACACAATCCCTTGCGTTTGGCCCGCCGTCGGAACTGTTAGCGGGTCGAGGTCATAGGGTATGCGACAGGGGTTGTCGTTGGTGTGACGGTGCAACAGAGGCGACATCAGTTTTCTCAGATGCTACCTCAAGCCTGATATGAGTCGCAGGGACTCCTTTTTTAAAGACAGGATTGCTTGAATTGACAAGCCAAGCCACTCGGCAGGCAACTCTCGATAAATCAAATCGATGTCGAGAGGATTATATAATTTGGTGGAGCATAGCGGGTTCGAACCGCTGACCTCCTGCATGCCATGCAGGCGCTCTACCAACTGAGCTAATGCCCCGGAAAAAGAAAACCGGCTCCCTTTTGAACGGGGAGCCGGAGACTAGAGGTGCTCGATATTTTGGCAAGCAGCTTTTTGGCAAATCTAACCGAGCGTATCAGGGCAAATTAAGACTTCTTCTTCTTGCCGGATTTCGTCGAGTCAGAGGCGTTTGCGCCGGCTGGAACCGCGGGGGCTGCGGGCGTTGATGAAACATTGATCGTCTTCTTGAGCTTATCGAGTTCAGCTTTGCCCTGCTTGATGACATCCTCAGTGAAGACCTTCTTGTCGTCTTTTTTGGCATCTTCAAGAGCTGCGACATATTGGTTCACTTCGGGGGATTGGCCCTTGGTGGCCTCGCTGGCGAGTTGGGCATAGGCCCAAGCAAGTGCATAGTTGGGCTTGCCGGCTTCCACGCCTGCGAGATGCAGGGTCGATAGGCGGATCATGGCGAGAGGAGCTCCCAAAGTGGCGGCTTCCGAGTAGTATCGTTCAGCCACCACACCGCTGCGCTCGACGCCCGTTCCTTGCTCCGCCATCATGCCGTAAGCGATCTTGGCAGGTGCAAAGCCCGCATCAGCTGCGCGCTTGTACCAGCCAGCCGCTGCGATGATGTCCTGAGTGACGCCGGCGCCATTGGCATAGAGACCTGCGAGTTGGTTCATGGCAGCCAGCACACCGGCATTTGCCGCGCGGATGTAGAGGGCAAAAGCCTTCGTGGCGTCTTTATCCACCACGGTCCCGGTTTCATAAAAGCGGCCGACAGCGAAAAAGGCTTCGGCAGCGTTGTTCTGCGCGGCGAGGCGGTACAAGTCGAGAGCGTTCTTGGCGTTCGGTGCCACGAGAATGTCCTTTGGATCCCAGTTGCCATCCTTGTCAGGTTTGGTGTCAGGGGCCGCAATTCCCGTCTCAGAAGCTTGGGCTAGCCGGAAAAGTGCTGCCGGATCACTGCCTTGAGCTGCCTTTCCGTAGTATTCGATGGCTTTTTTGATGTCAGGCTTCACATCCGCCCCACTTTCTCCCACACCACCCTCGTGAATCTGGCCAAGAATGCGATTGGCTGCGGCAAGCCCTCCTTTGGCCGCGTCTTCAAACATCTTCAACGCTTGCTGAACGTTTTTGGTTACCAGATTGGGTGCCGTTTTGCCGTCTCCTGTGTCACCAGCCAAGAGGCGGGCACCGTATTCACCGAGGGCAGTTGCGTTGGCCTGCTTCTCTGCGGAAGTCTTGAGGTATTCAAGAGCTTTGCTGAAGTCTTGAACATAACCTGCGATTCCACGGGAGTAAATTTGGTAGAGCCCCAAGGTGGCTTCACCATCTCCTTCAGAACTGGCTTTCTCAAGGAGGTCGACTGCAGCTTTGTTGTCTTGTGGTATCGCAGGGACTGCAGCGCCAGAGAGATGGAGCTGAGCCTTCATACGCCGTGCAAGCATGTTGCCAGCTTTTTCGGCTTCCACGATCAGGTTCACTGCCTCACGCGTTTTGTCCGCGTCCTGACGAAAACCCTGTAGAAGAACTTGGGCGAGCTCGATCTGTGCCGCAGGTATGCTTCCAGCTTTACGATACAGATCGACGATCGAATTCACATTTACATTATTTCCACCCACGAGAATGCCCCATTTTGCGAGGACATAAGCAGCATTGGGGTCGCCTTTGTTGGCGAGTTCCTGAACTTGAGTCACTGCGGCATTGAAAGCCTTGGTCCAGTCTCCATTGGCATTGGCATTTTGAGGGTCTTTCTGAACCTTGGCCTGCTCAGCTTCCAATGCATCGATAATCTTGGAAATTTCGACGCTTGGTTTGACGAGGTCTGCTTTTTCGATTCCGGCGACAGGAGCTGCAAAAACGGAGCCGTGGAAGGCAGCGATGGCGGCAAGAACGGCGGCGTGATGTTTGATTGCTTTGAGGAGCATAGGTGGTTGTGGAAGGAGAGGACTTAAGACCCAGTTAGGTCAGAAGCGTTCATTTTTCGAGATAAAGTGTAAAAAAAGCAAGTCTTTGTTTGTTCGCCGTGGCGAATCATTCATGCTGCCACCTTTGATCCCTTGTTTCATGGCTGATCCCGCAACACCTCCCTCTTCGCCCAACAGCGCGTCAGCTGCTTCTCAGAACCCTGAGAAGAATACGTTTAAAAAACGCCATGAAGTGCCTTCAGCCGAGGAGTTGCTCGCCTCGATCAACCGTGCGCTGCCTTTCTCCGACGAGGCAGAGAAGGGGGTTCTTTCCTGCCTGCTCCAAGATCCAAATGAACGCCTACCGGATTGTCGGGTCAATTTGCCTGAGCATGCCTTTTACCATGATGCGAACCGCACGATCTACGAGAAGCTGTTAGAGTTTTACGACAAAAACCTGCCGATCGACCCTGTTACGGTCACTCATGCCCTGCGGGATCAGAACCTGCTCGACAAGGTGGGTGGAGCAGCGGCGATCAGCGATTTGTTTACTTTTGTTCCGATTCCGGCGCACTTTCCCCACTACAAAAAGATCGTCATGGAGAAGCACATTCTTCGTGAGTTGATCCACGCCTCCTCATTAAACATTCATTACGCCTATGAACATGGAAGGGAGCAGCTAGACGAGGATATCGACACGGTGCTCGACCACGCGGAGCAGCGTGCGTTGGCGGTGCGTTCCTCTGTCGGGGCTAAGGAGGGAATCAAAACACTCAGTCAGCATGTGATGGATGCCATTGAGAGCATTCAATACATGATCGAGCATCCCGGGCAGCTCCGCGGCCTCTCGACCGGCTATTTGAAACTCGACCAAATGAGCAGCGGGTTGCAAGGCGGTGAAATGTTTGTTATTGCCGCTCGCCCATCGATGGGAAAAACCTCCCTCGCGATGAATATTGTCGAGCATATCGCGGTGGACTGCAGCAAGCCCTGCGTGGTGTTTTCGCTCGAAATGAGTGCCACAATGCTTGTCCGGCGTTTGCTGGTGTCCCGCGCTCGTCTAAGCATGCAGGATCTTTCTAGGGGCCTGCTTTCGCGTGCCCAGCAGGACGCGTTGGCGAAGGCGACTCGCGACCTTCAGAAGGCGCAGATTTTCATCGATGAGACACCCGGTCTCGACATCATGGAGATGCGCGCCAAGGCTAGGCGATTAAAAAAGCAGTATGACGTGCAGATGATCATGATTGACTATTTGCAGCTCGTCACCAGCGGTAGCCGCCGGGCCAAAGACAACCGCCAAATTGAGATTGCAGAGATATCTGCCGGGATCAAAGGCATTGCTAAGGAGCTTAACATCCCCGTGATTGTGCTAGCGCAGCTCAACCGAGCCGTCGAAAGTCGCAAGGGACAGCGTCCAGTCCTTTCCGACCTGCGTGAGTCCGGTTCCATCGAGCAAGATGCCGACATGGTTGGGCTGCTGACCCGCGCCGACTACGCTGGAGCGAAAATGGAAGTCGGTGACGAGGAGGAAGAAGAAAAGAAGCGCGGCGAGGCCATGCTCATCATCGCCAAGAACCGAAATGGACCTACCGATGACGTCCATTTGCGCTTCATTGACCACGCCATGCGCTTTGTGGAACGCACCGAGGAAGCCGAATCGCCCTAAGCGAACAAAGGCCACAGAAGATTTCATCACGAGGGATCGGTTGCCATTGGGGTAATCGCGGCTAGTCTCCGCGCCCTTTTCCCCCAAGCCCTACCCCATGACCCCTGATAAAATCCGCAACATCGCCATCATCGCGCACGTCGATCACGGCAAAACGACGCTCGTTGACGGCCTGCTGCGCGCCAGCGGCAATTTCCGTGAAAATCAAGCCATTGCCGAGCGTGCCATGGACAGCATGGATCTCGAGCGTGAGAAAGGAATCACCATCAAGGCCAAGAATACATCCGTTCACTGGAACGGGCATATCATCAATATAGTCGATACTCCCGGCCACGCCGACTTCGGCGGCGAGGTGGAACGTGTGATGAAGATGGTCGATGGAGTGATGCTCGTGGTCGATGCGTATGAAGGCCCCCAGGCCCAGACCCGTTTCGTGTTGAAGAAGGCACTGGAACAGGGCATCAAGCCAATCGTGCTCATCAACAAGATGGACCGTCCGCACATTCAGCCGGATCAAGTGCATGACAAGGTGCTGGAATTGCTGCTCGATCTCCATGCGAACGACGAACAGTTCAACGCACCTTTTGTTTACGGCAGCGCGCGTGCCGGCTGGGTCAGCGATTCCAAGGAGGGAGAGAAGCATGACATGACGTTCCTGCTCGGGCAGATCGTGAAGCATATCCCGCCTCCCAAAGCGGAGCCAGAGGGCTGCTTTGAGATGCTGGTCTCGAACATCGATTGGGACAATTTCGTCGGTCGTGTGGCCATTGGCAAGGTTACTCGCGGCAGCGTGAAGATGGGTGATTCCATCTGGCTGCTCGGGAAGTCTGAGGGTGATCCCGCGAAGCGAATCAAAGTCACCAAAGTCTTCCAATACACCACGCTCACCACCAGCGACTCCGTTGAAGGCACTGCGGGTGACATTGTGGGGATTTCTGGATTTGAGGATGTGGATATCGGCCAGACTGTGGCCGGTTCTGCGGAGGCCAAAGCGCTGCCCTTCGTTGCAATCGACCCACCGACCATCGTGATGCAGTTTGCCGTGAACGATGGTCCCTTGGCGGGCCGTGAGGGTGACCACGTGACCTCCCGCAAGATCCGTGATCGTCTTGACCGCGAGCAGAAAATGAATGTGACTATCAGCGTCAAAGACACGGATACAGCGGGCATATTCGATGTCAGCGCTCGAGGTGCCATGCAGATCGCCATTCTCGTGGAGCAGATGCGGCGCGAGGGTTTTGAAGTCCTTGTCTCGAGGCCGATGGTCATCATGCACAAGGAAGGCGACCAATTGATGGAACCGTTCGAAACTCTCTATGTGGATGTGCCGGACGAATATCTGGGCGGTGTGATGAAGTCCATCTCAGAACGCAAAGGTCGTATTGAGAACATGGAAGCTGCGCACAATCGCACCAGCATCACCGCGTACGTTCCCACCCGGGGTCTGATCGGATTTGAATTCGAGCTGATGAATCTTACCAGTGGCCACGGCATTCACAGCCATCTGTTCCGCGAATACGCTGCGCATGCCGGTCCGATGCAGACCCGCTCGACTGGCACGCTGGTGAGCACCGAAGCCGGTGAAGCAACCAGTTATGCCTTGGATACCATTCAGGAACGTGGAAAGCTGTTTATTGCTCCAGGTGATCAGGTGTATGATGGCATGCTTGTCGGTGAGAATCCCCGCACTGACGATCTGCCGGTGAATCCGACTCGCTCGAAGCAGCTCACCAACTTCCGCAGCGCTGGAAATGACAAAAATGCCCAGCTGGCTCCGCCTATTCGATTTGGCTTGGAGCGTGCGATTGAGTACATCGCTCCAGATGAACTGGTAGAAGCCACTCCGAAGTCCATTCGCCTGCGTAAGCGAATCCTTGATCACAACACACGTCTGCGTGAGCGCAAAAAGCTCGAGGCTGAACTGGAAGGCGCGTGATTCTGATCTCTTGAGAATGATTTACTTGGAAGAAAGGCCTGGCGAAACTATCGCTGGGCCTTTTTTACTCACTGGATTTTCAACATGAGCTTGAAGCCCGCACAAGATCCATAAATCGGCGGAGGCAACCCTCCAAAAGTGGGGCAATTGATGGCATCGGATCACCCAGCCTTCGATTGGCCGCATCCATATCGAAAGCGATTTGTAACATGAGCCGGCATCGTTCTTTCGCAACTGGCTCAAAAGCAATCGAGCCGAAATTCGCATGAGTTATGCCCGCTCTTTTCTCCCATGTGATTTTTTCAGGAGGGACGTTTCCAAATACGTTGGCCCTCCAGCTAAACTCTTCCACTGGAGTGCTGACACGCCATGTGTCTCGTTTGGATGGGCACGACGAACATTCATCAAGGCCTTTCATAAAATAGGGCGCATCAGAGAGGTGAACCCATGCATGGTAGGCATCTTTTTGGGATGCTGGAAGATCGATGGATATGACCATGTAGCTACCATGATCATCGTGCATGGTGCTGCGTAGAAGGGCGGGGGATTCACCGTGATGATCGGATTCGCAATGGACGATCTCCTGGGCAAGCAACGTGCTTGATGGTTGGTTGCAGCCGACCAGAGACGTCCGATGTGTCATGACTGATGCGTCTGTCTTCTGAAGATGAGACCACTTGCTGCCAATCAAGTTGTCGATGTGTTGGGTTGGCGCACTCATTGAGGTCGTTATGCGGAAAAACTTTCCTGAACAGGAGAAATGCTCGCGTGTTTGGTGGAGGTGATGCTTGAAAGATTTCTTGTGGAAGCTCGGCGGCCAGACGCATTTAGGAGCCGTGTTACCTCCTCATCACAGGTCTGGCTAAAATCTTCATACCACTGTCCAACGGACTCAAAAACCTCAGGCATGATGAGGCAGACCAGTTCGTCAGCCACCCCATTCATCTGAGCCCAAGTCTCCGGTGGCGCTACAGGAACGGCCACAATGATACGTGCAGGCCGCTGTGAGCGAATTGCCTTGAGCGCTGCTAGCATGGTCGATCCGGTGGCGATTCCGTCGTCCACAAGCAGGACCATCTTACCTTGAATGTCAGGCGCGCCTTCATGTCCCCGATAAGCGATCTCCCGACGCCTCAATTCATGCATTTCATGCTCTGCGACTAGGTCGATGGTTTCTTGAGAAATATCACCATTCCACACAAGCATTTCGTTGATAACTCGAACTCCACCGCTGGCGATGGCACCCATCGCGAGTTCTTCGTGTCCTGGAACGCCGAGTTTGCGGACAACGACGACGTCCAATGGCGCTTGAAGACGTGCGGCGACTTCATAAGCCACCGGCACACCTCCTCTCGGCAGCGCCAGCACGATTGCGTTTTCCAAGTGTACACGTTCGGCGAGCTCAGCCGCTAGGGCTTTGCCAGCATGAGAACGGTTTTTGAACTTATGATAAGTCATGGCTGAGCCTCATCTTCTTGCGGCCTCAGATGACGCTGAAACCAGTTTGCGCTTAATCCTGCCACTTCCTCCAGCTTCCCCGGTTCTTGGAAAAGGTGTGTGGCTCCGTTGATGACCTTGAACGCCTTCTCGCAGCCCATTTGGGCAAACTCCCGTTCATTCAGACGAAGCACCAGCGGATCCTGTTCTCCCACAATCAGTAATGTGGGAGATCTCACATCCGCAAGCGCTTTGCCAGCGAGGTCTGGACGTCCACCGCGGGAAACCACGGCCGCGATGTTGGTTCCCAGCCGAGCAGCGGCTACTAGTGCGGCACCAGCTCCAGTGCTGGCGCCGAAATATCCTCTGGGCAGATCGCCTGTCTCAGGCTGACGCATCACCCATTGGGTGGCTCCCACAAGCCTTGAGGCCAGCACCTCAATGTTAAAACACAGATTCTTGGTCATCTCGTCAGCTTTTTCCTCCGCATCGGTCAAGAGATCGAAGAGCAGTGTTCCTAAACCCGTGTCGTGAAGCACTTCTGCCACATATTGGTTGCGCGGGCTTTGACGGCTGCTGCCACTGCCGTGGGCAAAAATCACGATGCCACAAGCATCCTTAGGCAGAAAAAGATCCCCATTTAAAATCACACCTTCCAAAGGCATGCGCACCTGCTTTTGAATCATAGCCGACGTGTTTGGCTTGGTGGTTTCAAGATGAGGCACCACAGATCCGGTTAAGAAGCTCAGGCCAGAGCGTCTTTTCATGGACGGCTTTCTGGCGCGCACTTTTTGGAAGATGGGAACAATCTTGTTCATCGTCGTGTGGAATCAAAGGCTCATGCAGATGGAGGAGGTATGACAAAAACCGGAAGATGTGTGCGGGCGAGCACGGCCTGCACAGTCGAACCCAGAAGTGCGTTCGCGATACGTGAGTGGCCCTTGCTACCCATGCAGATCACATCTGCCCCGAATCGTTCCGCTGCTGTGCAAATTGTGCCGGCGATATCATGATCAATGAAAATTTCAGATTGAAAATGAACGCCCTCGCGATGGGTTAAAATGTTAGGCAGGTTTTGGATTTTTTCCGCTGCCTCACGTCGTTCCCTTGCTGTGGCCAAGGAATGATCAAAGTAGATCTCGGAAGCATTCAGTGGATTCACAATACGCTCTGGCTCATGGCAGACATGCACCAAGCACAATGAGCCATCACCTGTCAGTAGGCCTTGGGCGCGGCGCAGTTGTTCCGCAGTGGACTCTCCAAGATCCGCCGCCACGAGCACCCTGTGAATGGATGGAATGGAGTCTGGGAGCACTTGTTCCGCCAATGGAATGCAAAGCGCGTTGGTCATGGCTTGGGCCAGCACTCGTCGGGAAAATGACGAGGAACCCAGTCTGCGCCACCCATGACGTTGATGGCAGCCCAATACGACTAGTCCGGGATTCTTCTCTTTGACTAGGTTGACGAACTGCCGTCGCGGATCGCCTGTTGTTTCACGCACATGCACTGTGACAGGCAATTCACCTAGGCCTGCATGCACTTGATCCCAGACATCCCGCTCGCGGGCTTGGTGGCTTTCCAAGTCGTCGCTATCATCAACCGCTGAATGAATATGTGCCGCAGTTACCTTCAGAGGACCGAGTTCTGCCAATCTTTTGATCCATGTGATTGAACTGGGCGAATGATGCCCGAGGTCCGCGCCGAGTAGCACCTCAAGCTCTTTCTGTTTTGCAAGCCATTCGATGATCTCCTGAGGATGGCTTAGCACCAAGGCTGGCACCGGTGAACTCTCTGCCACTTGTTCTGCGACACTGCCCAGCAACCAGTTTCCCGCACCATGGCCAGTAGAACCCAACACAATGAGTTCCACTTGATGTTCCTTGGCTGCGGCGATCACCTCCCATGCCGCCTCCCCGTGGCGAAAATCTTCAACGACATGCGCACCCTTTTTTCGCAACCTCTCCGCTTCCTGATTAAGTTGCATGCGGATGGGTTTTTCGTCCGGAATGACCACAGGCAGCTCTCCCATGACTAGGTAGTCGTGCATGCAATGAATCAACCGCAGGGGCGCCTTCATCTTCACCGCCAGCCATGCGGCTACGTCCGCGGATGAACGGGCGAGATTGGAAAAGTCTGTCGCACAAAGAATGGACATAAATTCATGGGCGAGTGTTTCAAAGAGACCCTGCGAAGATGCCTGTATCCGGATCTCCATTTTTAAAATCGACAACGTGACGGGTGGCGCCGATCATCGGTCGTGTAGGAGTGTGTTCGTCATCGAACCAGTCTTTGCTTGCAGGTTCTAGGTTGATCCCGGCATGCGGCTCCAATTGAATGACCAGTTTGTCACCGGATTCAGAGATTTCAGCCATGGTTCCCAGCGAGGCACAGAGCTGCTGCATTTCACCATTCATGAGTCTTGCTTCGTTGAGATCTGGTTGACTGGCCTGACAGTCACGGATGATTGTGGGATGCAGATGCAAATGGGTAATGCGCTTATCCTCGACGTGGATCTCAAAAGCGAAGGAACGATCGTTTCGCTCCACTAGATCCACCGCGTAATCGTCCACAAAATCACCTGTTGAATACAAGATCAGTGCGTTTTCAAACACCTCCACCCCGCGGCACACATGGGATGAGTGCCCAAATACCACGTCCGCACCTGCCATCACCAATCGATGTGCCATACGCGTATGCGATGCTGGGGGGTGGCAGCCCCAATTCCCCCCCCAATGAGCCGCCACAATCAGCAGATCTACCATGGCGGCAGCCTGCCGGATTTTTGCGAGGAGCTCTGAGCTGCGCGAGTCTTCCTGCTCCAGTGGAACATAAAAAACACCAGGATGCTCTTCTCCGGCTTCCCACGCTGGCTCGTTGTCCGTGAATGAAATGAGTCCAATTCTCAGCCCCTTTGTTTGACTGATCGCCAACTGGGTGGCCTCCGCCCGGTTCAGGCCCGCTCCACTGTGTCCGATCCGAGCGCCATCCAGCAGCCGAATCATCTCGACCATACCTCGATGGTTGAAGTCTAGCGCGTGGTTGTTAGCCAACGATACACCATCCATGTGCGCCGCTGAGAGCACGGCAATATTCTTCGCATCTGTCTGGAAATGGAAATCTTTCGGTGAACGTGCCCACGGTGCCCCATGATCGGTGATCACGCACTCCAGATTGCAGGCACGCCAATCGGCTTCGAGAAAAAGCGGCAGCAGGTCGCCCCATGGATACTCTGCTGATTCTAGGCGCAACCGGTCGTTCACATGGCGTCCGAGCATGACATCGCCAACCAGCAACAGTTTAAGATGGGGTTTCATACGGTTTTCAGGAATCTCGATGAGTCGAATATGGCCGTGCGCATGACTGCGCCTGCGGCGTGGTCAAGACTGAAGGAAACCGGCAAGGCGGCAATGAGCCGTCGCCATGAGCATTCTCAGCGGATGGATGACACTGTTTCAGTTTTCACTGCAGCTACATTGCCTACTGCCATCCTATTCAAAGTAAGCCTTGATGACATACTGGGAGAGCATTCGTTGTGTGTTAAAGAATGAACCATTCAGTGAGATGCAGTGACGCATCACATCGGAAAAGCGTTCCCGATTCTGATAAAACATCGGCATGACTACATGCTCCAATTTGTTGTATAGCGCGGCCGCATCACACGCATCGCGATCAGGATGCTTCTGCTCCACCTCGCATCCCTCTCCTATTGCCCAACCCGTCTCGCCCTCAATCCATCCCTCGATCCACCAGCCATCTAGCACACTCAGGCTTGGCACGCCGTTGAGAGCCGCCTTCATACCACTGGTGCCCGAGGCTTCGAGCGGGGGCAGGGGAGTGTTCAGCCATACATCCACGCCGGCAGTCATGATTTTCGCCAGTTCGATTCCATAATCTGGCAGGTACACCAAGGTGACCGATTGTTTAAGTGAATCCTTGATTCGAAGAATGCGTTGGATGGTCTCCTTTCCCTGATGGTCGTTCGGATGAGCCTTGCCACCATAGACGATCTGCAAGGGTCCAACCGCTGCGGCGATGCGATTCAACTGCTCCACGTCGTGTAGTAGAAGATCGTTTCGTTTGTAAGCTGTGGCTCGCCGCGCAAATCCAAGAGTGAATGTATCTGGGTCGAGACTCACACCGCTCTCAAGCAGCACGCGATCACAGAGCTGACGTTTCGTGACGAGGTGGGCGTCCCAGATCTCGTCCAAAGGAAGACTGTGGGCAAAGCGGAGACTGAAGTTGTCCACACGCCACCCTGGAATATGCCGGTCAAACAGTGCCTGGAATGGAGTTGAAGTCCATGTGGCGGCATGCACGCCGTTGGTGATGGAATCAATCTTGTAGTGGCCAAACATCAACTGTGAGGTCTCTGCATGTTTTTTGGCTACTCCATTGACATAATGGCTGAGATTCAATCCCAGAAAGGTCATGTTCAAGGCGCCTTCATAACAGAAAAATGGGTGCAGTTGTATCACATCTCGGGAAAGCACGCGTGTGGCGAGCTCACTTGGAAACTGATCATGACCTGATGACACTGGCGTATGTGTGGTGAAAACGCACATCTGCCGCACCGTTTCGACATCCCTTTCTTCAAAGTTCACGCGGCCCGCTTTGTGCGCGGATTCATCTAGTAGTTCAAGACCTAGTAGCGCCGCATGGCCTTCATTCATGTGAAACCGCTTCAGCTGAGTGCAACCCAGGGCGCGTAGCATGCGCAGGCCACCGATGCCGAGGATAACCTCTTGGCAGATACGGTAAAAGGCATCACCGCCGTACAAAAAGTGCGTCAAGGTGCGGTCCCAAGCGGAGTTTTCCGGTAGATCGGTATCAAGAAAATACAGCGGAACCTTAAAGCCACTGACAGCACTCATTTCATGTTTCCATGCTCGCACGGCCACGCAACGACCTTCTATGCTCACCGTTACGCGTTCACGCTGTTCCACGAGATGCTTAGCGACATCCCATTCGCAGGCTTGCTCCCTTTGCCAGCCACTGGCGTCCAACTCTTGGCGAAAGTAGCCTTTACGATGTAGTAGCGTTACCCCCACCATCGGCACCCTGAGATCGGCGGCGGCGCGTACCGTGTCGCCTGCCAGCACCCCCAGTCCACCTGCGTACGTGGGAATCTCAGGATCGATGGCGATCTCCATCGAAAAGTAGGCGATTTGCACTGGATTGGCATCATCGGGCATGGGTGAGAACAGGAAGAGTTCCAGGCGGGGATACGAAGCATGAAAATGAGCCCCTATCCCCGCCCAGATAATCAGCATGGCTCACTGAACTTTGACCTCGATGGTCCGAGGCTTGGCCTGCTCATCTTTGGGGAGATGCACGCTTAGCACACCCTCTTTGAATTCCGCAGTAACTTTGTTCGCACTCACCGTCTCCGGAAGGGTAAAGCTGCGCACAAAGCTGCCATACGAGCGCTCGATGCGGTGAAACTTTTTCCCCTTTTCTTCTTTTTGTGCCTTGCGCTCGCCGGAGATGGTCAACTCGCCGTTCTCGACGCTTACCTTCACATCTTGCTTGTTGAGCTCGGGCAGCTCGGCTTTGACGAGGTATTCATTGATGTCCTCACTGATGTCCACGAGAGGTGTCCATTCTGTGACGGTCATGGTTTCTTTTTCACCATTACGCCAAGGAAAGCGCGATCCCCAGAGGCGTTCGAGGCGGTTTTCGAGATGGCTAAGATCTCGCAGAGGGTTCCAGCTTGTCAGAGTATTCATGTTATTTGCTAATTTGAGGTTTGGGTTGCGGCACTGCTTGATCCGGTAATTCGCGGCTGCCTGCCGTAAGGCGGCCGCACCGGTAATGCTTGGGGGCGATTATACAGACTTCGGTGATTTTTTTGCGGTAGGTTGTGCACGACGTCTCAAGGAACCGTTACCACTCCCATTGGCACTGGGCTTAGTATGGGTCGACTCCTGCAACAGTTGTTCGGCTTCATGCCAGAAGTGCAGGTCATGGCCGTGTGGACAGCCAGCCCTTTCCCAAAGCTGGTGCGCCAAGATTCGGGTGGCTTCCGTCTTCAATGTGGATGAATTGGAATAAGGGTCTTTGCTCATGGGGTTTGTGTTTTTCATGTCAGGGTGAAAAGCATAAAAGGTTTTTAGTCATTGATTCCAAAGTGACGTGGCACTCTTGAGGCGCGCACGCTGGGATTCTTCCAGCTGCCGTTTGCGTATACAGGTTGGCTGCAGACCCACTGCAGGGCAGATGAGAAGTTTATCGCCTCCTCAAACTTTTCGTTGTGGATGATTTTGGAACCATGCCTGCCCGCAAACTCGTCCATCACTGCGCCTGTTCCATTGCCGTAAGAGTTATCCCCTCCATCTAGTGCCACAAAAAGAGGGGCATCGGGAGAACGATCCGCAAGGCAGTCGTCAAGCCACTGAGCGATATCCCCGCGCGGAAATTGCTTGGCATGCGATGCGATGACGACCATTCCTGCATGTCGAACAATTGGAAAAGCTTTGGATCGAACCTCCTCACGCTCAAGTTGCTGCACGCTCCACGCAAAGGTGTTGACGTGAACAAATGACAAGAGGGTATTTTTGAGCCGCTCAAAAACTGCCTTGGCATGAAGTCCATCAGACAAGTCGTTATAAAAAGCGACCACATTAAAGGCACGCAAATCAGAATGGGGTAGCGAGCTTGTGGATTCAGATGGTGATTCAGTAGTTGATGTGAGGCTGGTGGATTTCATAGCGCATGCAATCGGCAGTTGATGGTGTTCTGCGGAATTTCCCGGTGCGAAAAAAACGCACCGGCATTGGCACCACGATGAAGTGATGGGGAGGTTATCCGCATAAACTTCCCATGCGCGATGTTAGAAATCCGATCAAAAACGACAATCGGCTGCACCTCCCGATGCATCTCAGCCAAAGACTGAGAAATGGATGATCATGCGGCTGAAAAAAGCTGGTTCAGCCTTGACCATCTGACGAGCGCGCCGCATCAAGGCTCACACCTGTTCACCAACCCATCTCACGGCATAGTGAATGAGTTCAGTGTTGCCTTTTACGGCCAATTTCTCTCGCAGATGACTGCGATGCGTGTCCACGGTTTTGGTGCTAATGTGAAGTGAGTCAGAGATTTCGTGGGTGTCTTTGCCGTGACCGATAAGGCGCAGGACCTCGAGCTCTCGATCCGTCAACTTGCTGAGCACCGAGGTGCTGCTCGCGGAACGGGGTCTTGAGAGTGCATCGAGAATCGTCGCTGCCGTCTTCTCACTTGCATAGACTTGGCCGTTCAAAACTTTGTTGATGGCATCACGCATGATGTCTGGTCCGGCCTGCTTCATGATATAGCCACGACCACCAGCGCGTAGGACACGCTCGGCATACAGTTGCTCATCATGCATGGAAATGACCAAGATGGGCAATTCAGGGCACATGGCATGTACGTCTTGAAGTAGCTCTAGCCCGCTTTTTCCAGGCAGGTTGATGTCCATGAGGACCAGATCAGGATTAAGTTTGTTGATCGCTTCAAAAGAATCCACTGCGTTATCTGCCTCACCGCATACGACAACACCAGGAATGGCTGATGCAATGCGGATGATCCCATCGCGAAAAACGGGATGATCATCCACAATGAAGACTTTTTTAGATGGCGTCGTCGGTTGTTTCTTGCTCATGGCTGGTAGGGGAGGGGGGGCTGTGTATAGGGACCGTGCATACAACGATGGTGCCACCGCCTAAAGTAGGGCTTTTCATGGCAAGAACTGCGCCAATCATGTCCGCACGATAGCGCATGATTTTCAATCCCATGCCGTTGGGCTTTTTTTCGAGCCGACTAATCTCTTTGCTCTTTGCGTGGCCATCATTCTCCACTGAAAGAGTAATCGATTCACTATCTGCCTTGAGTTCAATCTTGATGGATTTCGCATCTGTGTGCTTCACAGCGTTACTGACAGCCTCTTGTGCAATGCGATAGAGATGCGTTGCAACGGTTTCTTCTATCGAGATAGACTGGCCGCAGGTGAAACGACAATCTATGTGAGATGTTGTTCTAGTTCGACTAGCAAGTTCATTCAAGGCATTCGCCAGTCCGCCTGCCTGCACTGCGACCGGATGCAGGCCACGCGCCAACGATCGCGTTAGTGAAAGCGCGTTTTTGAGGAGTTTTGTGATCTTAGTGGCATTGGGTAACTCGGCGGATCCTTCGCGGGATAAGCCGTCTTTGATCGAATCACAGAGGAGCCAAATCCCAGCCAGTTGCTGTCCAAGGTCGTCATGCAGGTCTTGTCCGATAGATGCCCGTTCATTCTCACTGATCTTCAGAACCTCCTTCTCGAGATCTCGTCTGTGGCTGATGTCACGTATCACTCCGGTAAAGATCTCGGAATGGTTTACCTGACTGACTGCAATTTCGATGGGGAAAAGAGTTCCATTTTTGCGCTGACCTCGTGCTTCCCGCCCTATGCCGATGACAAGTTTCTCGCCGGTTCGATGAAATCTTTCGAGGTAGCTGTCATGCGCCTCACGGTGAGGAGATGGCATTAGCATTTTGACATTCTGGCCAATCATCTCGGCCTCCATGTATCCAAACATTTTTTCGGTGGCTGGATTTACGCTTTGGATGGTGCCTCGCCCATCAATCGTGATGATGGCATCCACGACTGTGTTCAAAATAGCTCGCAAACGCTCTTCTCGCTGCAGCAGTTCCTGAGTCCGTTCATCCACGCGGCGCTCAAGCTCAGCATTCAGATCCCTCATGCGTGTCTCGGCCTCTTTGCGTTTGGTGATGTCTCGCATAATGGCCCACATGCCTTGAGGCTGGCCATTGGAATGACGAATCAGGCAGGTGCGTAATTCTACTGGGAAAACAATGCCATCTTTTCGGCGATACTCCTTCTCATAAATGCTAGAATAGCCACGGGGCAGAATTTGTTGTCGCACGATGCGTGCTTCCATTTTGTGCCATTTGGAGGGCGTCAAATCGATGTAATTCAAACCCTTTAGTTCATCCTCGGAATAGCCCATCATCGACATATAGGCGGAGTTAAATTCTTGAATATTTCCCTCCATGTCCACACTGACATATGCATCGTGCAGAGTTTCATACAATTCTCTGTATTTGGTTTCACTAGCACGCAAGGCGGCTTCCGATTGAGACCTCTCGATGAGATCGGCAGCTTGACGGGCAAGTAGATCTAGGAGGCTAAGTGTGCGTTCATCTGGCTGTTGAATGTTTCGATAGTGTGTCGAGAAAACGCCCAGCACTTTGCCGCATCGACTCACCAGCGGTGTGCATTGCAGCGCCTTCACTCCAGCTCTGCGCTGAATCTGAAGTGCTTTTGTGCCTGCGAAAACAGGGCATTTGTTCACATCCTTCACAATTAGCCGCTTCCCACTCTGCAATACTTTGCCACAAATGCCTAAATCTTGGGTATTGTGTTCCCAGAAATCCAGCCACCACTGAGGAAAGCCTTGGTGTGCCACAATTCGCAATTCTAGCTCATCTTCGCTTGCGAGCTGGATGTTGCCAAAATCTGCTCCAGTGATGGCGATCGCCGCTGAAAGTACAGACGACAGCACTGGTTGAAGATCGCCCTTCTGTGCGGATAGTATGCCAAGTTCAGCCAATTTCTTGTTGGCGACAAGATCTGCCTGCAAAGCCTGCTCCACCTTTTTGCGTAGCGTAATGTCTTTGACCAAGGCCAGCCGTGCTTCTGCCCCCATGAACTGAATGCTACTGATAGTCACCTCCACATCCATCGGAGTATGGTCTTTCTTCCAATGACGCCATTCACCCACCCCGAGTGATTGTGCGCTATCTTGATTGGGAAGTGCTTGCAGCAGTTTTGGTATCTCATGCGCCGGACGGATGTCTTTGATCGTCATTTCAGCGAACTGCTCACGCGTCCAGCCGTAAAGCTTTACAGCCGCCTCGTTTACTTTCAGAAACCGCAACGTGCGACTATCGGATATCCACATTGGATTGGGGTTCCATTCAAAGAGAAGACGGTATTGCTCCTCGCTCTTTCGAATTTCTTCCGTTCGCTCGTTCACACGAAGCTCAAGGGTGGCGTTTGCTTCACGCAGCCTTTGCTCAGCCTCTTTGCGATCTGTGATGTCAGTATGACATCCCAGCATGCGAATCGCTTTTCCCTTTTCATCACGAAGCACTTCGGCACGCGTGTGAATCCACGTGTATCTTCCATCATTGTGACGGAAGCGCAATTCTGCCTGATAAGGCTTATCAGGATTTTTGAGGAAAGATCGTACACTCTTGAGTGCCGCATCCAAATCATCTGGATGCAAACGGCTATGCCACCCTTCGAAGTTCTCGGTAATCTCACTACCCGCAAATCCCAACTGGTGTTTCCATTCTGGCGAAAAATACACTGCATTGGTTTGCAGATCCCAATCCCAGAGCCCCACGTTGCCAGCCGCTGCCGCCATCCGCAACCGTGTCTCGTTTTCGCGTAGTGCATCCTCGATCTTTTTGCGATCCGTGATGTCGGTGATCGAGGCAACCCAGCCGACAATGGTGCCATCTATGTCCCGATCTGGCATGTAGATCACTTGAATCCATCGCGAGCCTGTGACCTTATATGGCATCTCCAGTTCATACTCTACCCGTTCGCCACGCAACACTCGCTCCACATAAGGCTGTATCCTTTCCATCGCTCTCTTTCCTAAAACCTCATCCAACCTGCGCCCGATGATCTGGTCCATAGGGATACCCACCAACGTGGCATAAGCTTGATTGACTGCATTATAATGCAGGTCGCTTGTCATACGCACTAGGCTGACGGCGGCTGTGCCGATGAATTTTTGCAGGTTAGCCTCGCTATCTCGCAGCGCATCATCAGCCCTCTTGCGCTCGGTGATGTCGAGATCGATGCCGTCGAGGCGCTCCAACTTGCCCTTTTCATCACAAACGGCGTGTCCTCGACCATGATGCCAGACGATTCTGCCATCCCGGTGGATGGAGCGAAACTCTACATCCCAATTTCCATCCCCAACTTGGCTGGTCACGCGTTTGATCTCTGCTATCAAAGCGGGACGATCATTCGGATGCACGCGCTCAAGCCAGGTTTCAGTGCTGCGGGGGTGGTTGCGGGGTAAATCGTAGAGTGTATCAAAACGCGTGTCCCATGATGCCTCTTGGCTTTTGGCATTCCATGACCAGGTCCCGGCACGCGCTGCATCGAGCGCTAGGCGTAGCTTGTTCTCCCGATCACGCAGCATTTGCTCTCTTTTGCAACGCTCGAGGAAATCGGCCGCATGCAACGCATAAAGGTCCAAGCTTTCGAACTCCTCCCATTGCGGGCGATGGACTTGCCGGAAGTGCGTGGAGATCATTCCCAGCAGTCGGCCTTCCCTAGATACGAGGGGCGTTGACTGCACTGCGCGAAATCCCACTGCCCGGGCGACGTGACGGTGCGGCGCGAAGCGCGCATCTTTTTCTACATCCTTAATGACGACCCGGGTAAGCCGACGCATGGCACGCGCGCAGGCGGAACCATCTTTGGCGGAGACCTCTTGGAAATGGTCGAGAAAGGCTTTTTTAAAGCCTTTCTGTGCTGCGATGCGCAGCACCTTTTCCTTGGGTTCGTAAAGCTGGATGATTCCGAATTCGGCATGCAGCAGTTCAATCGTGGTCTTCAGCATCTCCTGCAGGCCTTGTTTAAGGTCCTGAGTCTGCCAGAGGCGGGTGCAGGCCTTTTGCAGCCTTATCCATGATTCAATCTTCGGTTCCGGTGTTGCTGCCTCTGCTTTGGGAGAGGATTTCGACCTTATCAGATTTTTAGGTGAAGCGATTAACCGCCGTTTTTTAGATAATGGCATTAATATATTTTTTTATTATATATAATTCAAGAATGATGAGAAGAAAATTACCACTAATTAGTGCGAGTGGATGGCCAGTCTTGGGGAGGTTCCAAGTAAATGCCGGCGGGCCATGGAGCTTTTTGCAAGATCCAGTCATGCAGGATCTTTAGGTCCTCAGCCTCCACTCGTTCCGGCGTGGGAGGCATGGCCACTGGACTGTCATGGCCCAGCAACAGCACGCGGTAGAGCAGGCTTTGCTCCGGTGCTCCGGGCATGATCACCGGGCCACTGCGCCCGCCTTTCATCGCCAAGGTCTTCGTTTCGAGGTTCAAGCCCGCGCAAAGGTAACGCCAGTGGTGGCACTCTAGGCAGCGTGACTCCAGCAGAGGTTTCACCTGCTGCGCAAAATCCACCTGCGGAGTGGAGGCACGGTGGGGGGGGCAGTTGGCACAGGCTGCGAGGCATCCCAGAAGGATAGCCGCACCCGGAATGAGTTTCTTTGTGAGCGGTTTCATAACAGAGTGACAGGTTCCAAAGTTTCCTAAAAAAGCTTGTCAGCCGTCTCATGCCGCCAGTCCGAAGCGATGTCGCACAGCCGCTGTATCGAGGTTCAAACAACGCCCGATGAGGCGTGCCGAGAGCCGCTCGGCTGCTACGCGGAGCATGCGGTCTGCCTGTGGCGGTTCAAGCGTCAGGCCCTCATGCTGGATCGAGCAGATCCGCGCTCCCATGCTCAGAAGAGTCATGAGAAAATCCTCTGCCTCCACCGGGTCGTCGGTCAGGTGATGGTCGAGGCGCTTGTTGTGTTCCGGTTGGATGATGTATTCGATGTTGAATTTGGCTAACATGGTGTGGGTGGGTTGAGGTGGAGTTTGGGGGATATGCAATCAGTGGGATCAAAAAGGCTGAGTTGAGGATGCGGTCTTTACGAGAAGCAAAGAGCAGGAGGTCTGCGCCAGCATCTGCTCCGCTGTAGAACCCAGCAGCATCTCACGCAGAGCCGTGCGGCTACCGCCACCGATGACGAGGAGTTCGGTGCCGGTTTCTTGCGCGTGCATCTGTATGCCGCTGCCGTAGGACATCGCCTCGCGCAGCACCTCGGAATGGGGAAGGCTGCGCTGCCCACCTGCCACGAGCACGTGCAGACGCCGCCGTAGATTCTCCATATACTGCAGGCGCTCTTTCTCGGTAAAGAGGATCACAGGCGGCTCAGCTTCGCCAAACATGTCCCCCTCTGGCATCACCACCCAGGGCTCGCGCCACACATGCAGGAAGTCCAGTTTCGCTCCATCTTGGGCAGCGATCCGGAATGCCTGCTGGATGACCTCCTGCGAGTGGCTGGAAAAGTCCACGCAAGCGGTGATTTTGCGAAAGGGTTGAGCATGATCCGGGCGCACCAACAGTATGGGCACTGGTGACTTTCTCGCCAGCTTGGCGGAGACGGCACCGGTGCCCCGGGCGGCGCCATGCCTGCCTATGATGCCTGCCACGATCAGATCCGCGTGGGTGCTGACGACGTGATCGAGGATTTCATGCAGCGGATCACCGGCCACCACGGTGCTATCGTAATCAGCTGGCAGCTCTGAGCGCTCCGCCCAGCGTGGAAGCACCGCCGCGGCGGATTCGAGCGAACGTGCCGCCTGATGCTCAAATCCGTCGCCGAGCATTTCGGCCAGCGTTTCCACTGCCTCGGCATCCACCACATGTAGCACGTAGAGCTTTGCCTTGCTGAGCAGCGCCAGTCTCGCTGCCTGTTGAAGAGCCGCCCGGGATGCGGTGGAAAAATCCACAGCGACAAGAATGTTTCGGAGAATATTCATCGGCTGTTTTGAGTGGAGGGTGTCAGCATGGGGAGGTTTTGGTCCTTCGTCCGCACGGGATGGCTCTCTCTGTCTGCGAGCATTTGCAGCGTCTGGCGGATGACCTCCGCATTCACTGCCACCGCCAAATGGGAAAAGCTGCGCGCCTCCGGCCCCACGCGTTGGATCACCATACCGACCAGTTTGGGCCGCCTAGCATGGCGGATCCAGATGACTGGCGCCCCACTATCTCCTGCATACACATCGGAATTGATCAAGAAACGTCCTCCAGAGCATTCGCCCTCCACCGGGTAGGATGCCACCCGCCCACTCCGTAGCACCGGAAATCCTCCCTCGGTGCCCGGTAAAACATCTGGATATCCCAAAAAGCCCACTTCCATTCCCGTGTGCAGTGGCGTCACTTGGTCATTCAGCATGTCTTCATCGACAAAAGACTTTGTCTCCGCGATTTCCTCCACTTCAGGTGGCAAATAAAGTTTGAAGGCGGAGATATCGTGAAGCGGATGCGTGACATAAAAAGACTTGGCCTCTTCGGTCGGCGGCATGATCAGGAGAAACAATGGGGCCACCTTGCTTCCCACCCTGCCGGATCTCAGCACCAACAGCAGCGGCCCGCCGCCAAGCGTCTCCAGCACGTGGTTGGAGGTAATCATCACCAGCTCACGCTTCTTTTGAAAGATTGAGTGGTGGCGGCGGATGATAAACCCAGTGGCCGCTCCCTTTGGCGTGGCCACTGGGTAGGTGGACCACATCATTTTCTCCGCGGCATTCATCCCCTCTGCACAACAGGGCAATATCAGCGCCGCCATCAAGGCGAGCAGAGCAAGAGAGCAATGGAATGAAATCATAAACGAATTCCTGAACCGTTTCAGGATCTCAGATCCTGACGATCTCAGGAGTAGTCCACAGCCTGTGTTTTCAGCAATCGGCAGAAGTCGCGCTGGATGTCAGCCAAAGGATGATACGCAAAAGAAAGCCTGCCTGATGGCGGCAGTGCCAGGTGGCGATCTAGAAATGGCAAACATCCTTTGGAGGAAGCCGCGCCATACCCTTGGTGCGATCCTACAGGAGGATGTCGCAACCCAACCCTATGAAACCATGAAGCCGACACTCACCCTGACCCTGCTCATTCTCGCTGGGCTCCCCAGCTGCCAAAAGAAGACTGAAGTTACCACGCCGCCTGCTGCAAATGAGGCTAAAGCTCCCGAGCCTGCGCCGAAAGTCACGCCGCCGCAGCCCGAGACCAAACCTGAGCCATCACCCGCGCCATCCACTCCTGTGCCGACACCATCGAGCCCCACCACTCCTCCGCCGGTTCCAGAGCCACCGAAATAGTTTCAAAACCCAGGATTCACCTTCCTACCTCATGCCGTCCATCGCCTGAACGATCAGTCTTCATCAGGACTTCACTCCAAAGGAAAAAGTTGAGACACATGAGGAGCCTTCAAGCGCCTGCCCAGGAGTGGAGGGTGAATCCTTGATCCTTTCTGAACCATTAAATACCCACGCATCAAACCTCCTTGAACCTTATGGATATTGAACCCAATCCACCAAGTCATCTCACGTCTGAGGGTGCTTCTCCTCGTCTTCCGCGTCAACTTGGAGCCAATCATTCTGATACTGCCAAGCGTCCGCGCAAGCACCACAACAACTTCAAACAGTCCAACGATCTGCGTGAAGATCGAGGCATCCGTCAATGGAAAGCCAGCCCCAAATCACAGTCGGCCAGGGGCGGCCGCTAGAGAAACCTTCAAGTCGCCAAACCTCATCCTGCCCTGCAGTTGACGATGTCCTTTGGTCGTATCGCTCACCGCACCCCGGGTGGGCTTAACACTCCACACTTAGAGCCATGCCACAAAGCACACGATTCACACGCCTTTTCCCAATGGCGGGCCCAATGGCTGCACAACTGCAGGGATTGCCATTTCTAGGATCACCTTCGCTGATGACAGCTTGGCAGCCATCGGTGAATGTGTATGCGCATGGCGATTGCCTCGAAGTCTGCGTGGATCTGGCCGGTGTTCAAAGGGAAGACATTCACATTGAAGTGTCTGCCCATCGCCTGGTGATTCGAGGACAGCGCCAGCCACCAGAAAGCGTTCTCCATCATGGGCCTTGCCGCCGCATCCTCGACATGGAGATCTTGGAGGGAAGTTTCGAGCGTGTGATTGACGTTCCTCTGCCGATTCAAGCTGAACGCGTAGCAGCCAAACAGGACAACGGTTGGCTCTGGATCACTCTACCAGTCTTGCAGCGGGAGGTGAAAACATGAATATTGTGGTGTTGAAGGATGAAGATGCTGGCACATCGTCTGCGAGCATTTCACCATCGGAGAATGGTGGACCTGAGGTTTCTTCACCGGTGGAAGCAGTGCCGGAAGTTTTACCGATCCTTCCCCTGCGTGATACGGTGCTCTTTCCGGGATCTCTGATGCCACTCAGTATTGGCCGGGCTTCTAGCCTCCGTTTGCTCGAAGAAAGCCTGCCTCGCAGCAAAATGCTCGGTTTTGTGCTGCAGAAGGATAAAAAAAATGAAAAACCGGGGGGGCGCGAGTTGTACGATCACGGCGTTGTGGGGCGGGTGGTTCGCATGATTCGCCAAGGCGAAACCAGTGTTCTCATTTTGGTGCATGGTGAAAGCCGCATGCGCCTCAAGCAGGTTATTCAGGAAGAGCCCTTCGTGAAGGCAAGCATTGAAACACGGATCAGCGAACCGCCAGCCAAGGACGATGATCTAGCAGAGGCAGCTGTCCGAAACCTGCGCGTCTCGGCCCAAAAGCTCATGGATAAACAGCCGGATGTCCCAGATGAAGTCAAAGCACTCTTTGCAACACTGGATGACGTCGGAGCCTTGACGGACCTTCTGGCCGCCCATCTGAGCATCGATAGTGAGGCAAAACAAAAACTGCTCGAAGAAAATCAGGTTGTACGACGAGTCACCGCATTGCAGGAACATCTAAATAGCCAGCTGCGCATCGCCGATCTTCAAAATAGGCTACGCGAAAACGTCCACAGTGAACTCTCAGAAGCTCAAAAGAAGGCTTACTTGCGCGAGCAATTGCGAGCCATTCAGAAGGAGCTTGGGCAGGATGGAGGCGCTGAGGAACAAGTCGAGGACATCCGCCAGAGACTGGAGAAATCGGAGTTGCCACCAAAAGCCAGGGCTCAAGCCGATCGTGAGTTGAAACGCATCGAGATGATTCCGCCTCAGAGCCCGGATCACTCGGTGATTGTCAACTATCTCGAAACCCTCGCTGAACTGCCTTGGAACATCGTCAACAAAGAACATGTCGATTTGTATAAGGCTCAGTCGATTCTCGAACGTGACCATCACGGTCTCGCTAAAATCAAAAAGCGGCTCATCGAATACTTGGCCGTGCGAAAACTGAATCCTGCAGGCCGCGGCCCCATTCTTTGTTTTCTGGGTCCGCCTGGTGTTGGCAAGACCAGTTTGGGGCAGTCAATTGCTGAGGCCTTGGGGCGGAAATTTGCACGGATTAGCCTTGGCGGTATGCGTGATGAATCGGAAATTCGCGGACATCGCAGAACTTATATCGGTTCCATGCCAGGGCGTCTCATTCAAGAGCTGAAGCGGTTGGGAACACGCAATCCAGTCATCATGCTCGATGAGATTGACAAGCTGGGAGCGGACTTTCGCGGTGATCCTGCAAGTGCCTTGCTCGAGGTCCTAGATCCAAGGCAGAATCAGGAGTTCACGGATCGGTATGTCGATGTTCCATTCGATCTATCACAAATCCTCTTCATCGCCACCTGCAATACCCTCGATACTATTCCAGCTCCCCTGAGAGACCGCATGGAGGTAATCGAATTGCCGGGATACACCGAGCGTGAAAAAATCAAGATTGCAGGACATTACCTTGTAAAACGTCAGCTCGCTGAACACGGTCTTAGCCGTGAGCAATGCGCTTGGAGTGAATCGGCCATTGAATCTGTGATCGAGCATTATACGCGCGAGGCTGGCGTGCGAAATTTAGAGCGTCAAATCGCTTCCGTCACGCGCCATGTCGCCGCCCGCATCGCGAAGGAAGAGATCATCAAAGCCAAAGTTACTCCGGCGCTCGTGCGCGAGGCTCTTGGTCCACCCACTTTTGTGAGGGAGGACAAACTGAAAACCAGCACACCTGGGGTTGTCACCGGACTGGCCTACACTACCAGCGGCGGGGAGGTGTTGCACATCGAAGCCCTGCGTTTTCCAGGAAAAGGGGGCTTCACACTCACCGGTCAGTTGGGCGATGTGATGAAGGAATCCGTTCGTGCGGCGTTGAGTCTAGTGCGTAGTCGTGCTCGACAGCTCCGTATCGATCCAAAGCTATTCGAAGAAAACGAAGTGCATGTTCATGTTCCTGCTGGAGCCATACCAAAGGATGGTCCATCAGCCGGTATCGCGATGTTCACCGCGCTCGCTTCGCTTTTCACCAATCGTCCTGTCAGAAGCGATGTGGCGATGACGGGTGAGGTTACGTTGCGCGGGTTCGTGCTGCCCATCGGAGGACTCAAGGAGAAATCCATTGCAGCGTTGCGCGCCGGCATTCAAACCATGATCATACCCAAGCTCAATGAGAAAGACATTCCGGATCTGCCTGAAGAGGTCCGGCAACGATTGAAGATCGTTCCTGTTAAGACGGTGGATGAGGTGTTGAACTTAGCGCTGAAAGCGGCCCCAGCGATGAAGCCACACTCTAGGTCGCGCTGTAACTGATCCGGTGCTCAATCGGCAAGTGCATGGTAGATGCTGAGCAAGTACTTTCGGCCACGTGTAGCACGCTCCAAAATCTGCTCGATGGATTCGCTACCACTTCCTTGTAGCTCCAGAACTAGCGCGCCGTCAAAGTGATGACTTCGTAGTTCACGCAGCACCCATGGCCAGTCGATGCTTCCTTCTCCTGGCGGTAGATGTGCATCCCAGTCACCGTGGTTGTCATTCACATGTACCATTTGGAGGTGGCCCGAGAGCTTTTGGATCACCACGTCCATCTCACGTGCGAGGTATGCATGACCGGTGTCCAAGCAGGTTCCTACATGGCATGTGCGAATCTCACCAAGTAGATACATCATGTCTCTTACGTGACCAAAAAGCAGATGTGCCAGCATGTTTTCCAGCAGCAAATGAACCTTCATTTCACAGCAGCGCTCAGCGACACGATTCAGTGAATCAGCCGCATTTTTCATGTGCTCAAGAAATTCAATCTCTCCCGGGCGTCCCTCGCGTTCCGGGCCGGGATGCAGCACAACATTCTCGCAGCCGAGGAGTGCGGCAGCTTCACAGGCCCGTAGAAGTTCCTGCACAGATGCCTCTCGAGTGGTGGAGTCCAAGGAGGTGATGTCGATGCCCGCTGCGAATGGCGCATGCAGGGAGACAGGATGGAGATCCAAAAAACGCATCTGCTGAGCGGCGCGGCGAACATCATCCATGTTATGGTAATCGAGATGCGATGCTGAAGAGCAAACTTCGATCTGCAAAAAACCCGCGCGTCGAATCGCGTTGAGCACATCTGTGATGCGGCGACGGTAAAAGCAGCCGGTGGAAAGAGCTATCGGCCAGTCAATCATGAGGCATGCGGGAAAGAAGGGCTAGACGCGATGGCTCGAGATTGCAGGTGGTTTCAGTGGATCGGAAGCAGAACCCTTTTTCGCGTGTAGAGGTGCAGTTCAAATCCAGCAGTCTGTCTAAACCACTCCAATAAAGCCCAGCAAAAAGCCGGGTATAAAAATCGGCGCGCGTTCCTGGTTCATAGTCCTCCCAGTGAAAACCCCAGCCATATATTGGATTCTCGAACTTTGAACGGATCAAACCTGCCACATGGCGTGGATGCCATCCTTGCGCGCAAAGGCAACGTGTGACCAATTGCATGCCGGCTGGCTTCAGCAGCAGGTCGTTGGGATGTGCAAGCACGTGCTGTGCGCAGTGAGGCAATGTACACACAGGAGTTCGCTCATACGTTTCAGGCCAGCGATCCTTGGGATCATGTGTTGCAGAGTAGTAATACTCATGAAATCGCCTCAATCGTGAGGCTAGGTAACCATCCAGCAAAAGGCTGGTGCCTTCCTCCTGCACCGGTATGCGAGTGCAGGCACGATGGGCGAGCTCCTGCACCTCACGATCCACCTGCCGCACCTTGAGTGCTTGGCGAAAGTCCATCTCATGCAGCGGTATGGCGCGAATGGCTGGAATCTCCTTCTCGATGCCGAGCCGTTTAGCAAGGCCTGTGACCCACGGTTTACGATATTTGGTAAACGGCATCCGGATCATCCGGGTGTGGAGCGGATCGCCATACTCGGAAATATCGATCGAAATCATTTCGCGCTGTGGTGTGACACAGGGGCCGACATGCACCGCGGTGATTTCGACAGGCAGCGAAGCATGTCTTGAAGCTCTTTCCTTGACCCGATGCGCCAACCACTCGACCAGCAGAGCGGTGGCGGCAAAAAAACTTTGGTCTGAAGCGACGATCTGATTTGCGAGAAAAGGTGGAATTCGCTCCATGCATGGCCCGACCATCTCAGGTGCTGGAGACAACGCGCTGATTCGTTCAGCCACCTCAGACGCTCGTTTGATCTGCCAGACAAAATGGTGACCCTGGCCGGTGATCAAATGCAGTGGTTGAATACCTGATTCGAGCAGCAGAGATTCGATCGCTTTTACAACGGGCTCCTGCAGCTCAAAACAGCGCCATGGATCTACAAATGCTTCGGCAGGCGCGTCGAAATTCACGTATTCCACGTCTAGGTGCAGCAGGCGGTGCTGCGTGTCAGCCATGGATCTCGCGATGTCCATTCCATGCTGCAAAAACCAATCCAATTCACATGGTAGACGCAGTTCCCGTCTGTCGAATGCAAAACCGTCGGAATGAGTCACATATACCGCCGTAGCATGATCCAAGGAGTTGCCCCCAAGAAACTCGATCAGACGGCTGCTCAAAGCATGGTTGGCATGGAATGCTCTCATGTTAAAAAAAACCTCAAGCACTGTTTGAGCGGTGGTGCGCTTTGGTTAGCAAGGGGTGAGTCTCTGCCTGTGAAGCTGATTTGCGCTTGGTTAATGCGTCAGTGATTTGAAATCATTTCTCAGACTGATTCGTCAGCCTGCATCCAGAAAAAATCGACGGTGCTAAGAATGCATCCGCAAAAAAATCTGACATGATGAGATGTTGGTGCGGCATGCTACATCACGAATAAGAATTTCTATAAACCTCAAAAAGTTTTCATGTTCTCCCCGAATTCATTTGGAAAAAGTGGTCATTTCCATGTCTTTGCCATCGGGTGATCTGGGTGTAGAAATGTAAACTTCTCCAGCGGTGCGTGGAATCAATTGTCCGCCGAAGTAAAGCAATCTGTAACCCGCTTCCGACCGTTGATGTTGATCATCAGTGATGCTGATTCTTGCGCCCATTGCCTCGTTGTAGATATCGAGAATGCTTAGCAAGGATCGGGTGCCAAGCTCAAACTGCTCACGATACAGTTCAATCGTCTTCATGAGATACTCATGGTAGGTTTTTAGAAATTCAATGTGTTCAGCGCGGGTTCGATAATCATCCCAACGTGCCTGAGAGTCATGTTTGAGGATGACATATGTCTCATCAAGAATGGCTCGCTGACGTTCAACGTCTGCGTCTGCCTGCTGGATATCTGCCTTGCGCTGTCCTCCGTCAAAAAGATTCCAACTGGCTGTGACCATAATGCTGGTGCCATTGTTGCGGCCTTGAATGCCATCCACATTGTTACCGACATCACCGCGCGCCTCGAGGTAAACGCGCGGACCATATTTGGAATGCATGGTTTTCACTTGGAGTTGGGCGGCTGCATGTTGGTGCTCAACAGCCTTGTAGTGCCAGTTGTTTCGCAAATTGACATCCGACAAGGATTTTAGCTTGGGAACGTCGGGGGTTGCTAGCGCGGGAGGTTTGATGCCTACATAGCGCTGGAAATGAGATTCTACCATGAGTAGGTCGAGTCTTCTTTCACGGAGTAGCGCCTCAGCTTTTTTGGTTCGTGCTGTGGCGAGTTCTACGTCTGCCTGACTTCCGCCTGACTTGGCACGGCTCCGTGCCAACTCAAGAATCCGCTGATGTTCATCGACGTTGGATTCAGCAAAAACGAGTTGGGAGCGTGCTCTAACGACATCTAAAAATGTTTGCGCTGTGGCAAGTGCTGTGACCTCGCGTTGATCACGATCCAGCATCATTTTTGCTTGGGTGCGTTCCTTGGCGTCTTTGTATCTATTCGAAAAGTAGCCGTTTGACCAAATGAGCTGACGTCCGACGAGGCTAGTTGTTCGACTGAAAAGGAGGTTGTTACCAACATTCACGCCGCTCAAAAGTCTTTCTCGATAAGCGCCACCGGCAGATCCCTCTAAAGCCAGTTGGGGTCGCAAATCTGAACGTGTGGATTTGGCGAAACCGTCTGCCTGAATCACGTCTGCAAAAGCTTGTCCAATCGTCGGATCAAAGGAGAGTGCCCGAATGATGGCCTGGGGCAGTGTCATAACTGCACCTTCTCCTGCGGATAAGGAGCAGATCATCAGACAGAACATGGATGTGGCTACAAAAGGTTGAGCGAAATGATTTCGACTAGTGATGATGATGGTTTTTTTCATGGGATTTGGGTGGTTGAGTGAAAAATCAATGCGCTGATTGCGATGAATCAGCGCTCCCGCAGGGCGCGTTCACGCATGCGATTGACGGGCTTGAGCAGGTAATCGAGAATGCTTCGCTTCCCGGTTAGAATGTCTACTTCGGCCACCATGCCGGGTATGATGGCCAGCTCCTTGCCGTCGTGGTTTTTGCCGAGTGATTTTTTCTCTGTTTGCACAATGATTGGATAGTAACCTCCGGCCTGCGCTGAGGCTGTGGATGAGGTAGGGGCGACCATGCTGCGGCCGGGGCGCGTTGGGTCGTCTGCAATGGTATCCACTCCAATCCGCTCTACTTTGCCGCTGAGACCGCCATAAATTGAGAAATCGTAGGCCGTAAACTTCACAGTGGCCGTTTCACCAGGGTGAATAAATGCGATGTCTGATGGCTTTATATTGGCTTCAATGAGCAGCGTATCTTCCGTTGGAACGACTGACATGATGTCTGCGCCGCTGGCAACCACTCGACCCACTGTGTTGATGTGAATCTTGTTAACGATACCTCGAACGGGTGAACGCATGACGGTGCGGTCGAGGCGGTCTTTGTCGCGCTTGATGGCATGAGAGAGTGTTTCAAGCTCGGTTTGATCTTTATCATACTGCTCCATGGCTAAGCGCTCGAAGTTCGAGCGAAGCGTTTTCAGATCACCCTCCAGCTGAGTCATTTCCTTTTGTGAGCGAAGGTGTTCTATCGGAGACACAGCTTTCGATGTGGTTCCAATACGCAGAAGTTGCTCCTCCGCTTGTGCGAGTCGGAGTCGATTCTTGAGCGACGTTTCAGTGGTGAGTAAATCACCTCTCCTCTTTTCAAAAACAGACCTTTCTATAGCAGCGAGTTCAGGACGAACACTTTTTGAGAATACAATCTCGTCTAAATAAGAGGATTCCGCTTTGAGGCGCGCAAGTCGTGCCTCCAGCAGCTGCTGGCGCGAAAGATTCTCCTGATAATTGGAGGCGAAGATTGCATCGCGGATTTGGGCCAGTTCTTGGCCTTTCTCCACCATCTGCCCCTCCTCAACACAGAGCCTCTCTAGAATTCCCCCCTCCAAACTCTGAATAATCTGCACAGACTTTGACGGAATCACCTTGCCGATGCCACGAGTCACCTCATCAATCTCAGCCCACGATGCCCACCAGATGAAGATTCCTGATGAAAGGAACGCCACCCATGGAAACCATCGGCGTTCACGTCGGTGTTTGTGTTGCAGCAGTAATCTTGCATCATGAATGAAATCCACTTCGCTGCTGGAGATGCATTGACGCGGTGCTGGTTGATCATTCATATTTGCCAAGCGACCTAGTCCTTGATTCGTCCATTCGGGTGAAGCGACGATAACTGCTGAGCCCGTAGTTTTAGAGTTCCAATTTTTCATCGTATGGCTGCAAAAAAAAGTTCATGGTCGGTAGCCGCCCCGGCAGTTTTTTGATTGGGTTGAGATCTCACTCTGCCGTGACTGACGCTGTTAGGTGCTGCCGACGTGCGTCTCGAAAAAGCGGCCATGACATGAGAAGTAGGACCGTCAAGATCCAGCTGTCCGTCTCGCAAAACTGTCACCCTTTGCACTAGATCGAGCGTGCTGGTCTTATGCGTCGCCATCACTAGTGATCGAGTTGGGTCATTATCCAGCCACTTCTTGAGAGAATGCAAAAATTGTTTTTCGGAGCGAAAGTCGAGACTGCTGGTGGGTTCATCAAGCAGCAGCATTTTTGGTTTTCTCAACAACACGCGCGCAAGAGTGACAGCCTGTCGTTGACCGCCAGAGAGGAGACAGCCTTGCTCGCCAACCTGTACATCAAGGCTTGAACGGCTACGTTGAATAAAAGCTTCCAAGCCAACCATTCTCAACGCTTCCATCAATTGCTCGTCATTAAAGCCACCCATGCCGAGCGTCAGATTATCCCGCAGTGAGCCACTAAAAATGGCGCTATTTTGTGGCAGGTAACCAATTCTTCTGCGGACCACGGAAGGATGGTAATGTGTCAGACTGATGTCATCGAGCAGGATTTCCCCTGACTGCGGCTCATACAGCTTGGCAAGAACTCTCAAAAGAGTGCTTTTGCCAGATCCCATGCCACCGATGAGGGCGACTCGTTCGCCGGAACGTATGGTCAATGTGATATCTCTTAGTGCCGGCTGGGATTGCCCCGGATACATTACGGTGACGTGATTCAATGCAAACCGTGGGGTGAAATCCCGTTCTTGGATGAAATGACGCCCATCTCCATTTTCACGTGGCATCATCATCAGGGCATTTAAGCCGCGCAATGCATGCAGTGTTTGCTGCAAGCGTGTCATGAGACCTGCGGCCATGGCAAGAGGGGCCATAATCCGACCACTCAGCATGACGCACGCGATCATGCTTCCCATTGTTATGGAGCCTGACTGAATCTCGTAAACAGCAGCTACAACAACCGCAATGGATGTGAAGTTAATCAGCGCTTTCGTGCTAGAATCCCCCAGAAGTGAGAACCAGTGTGAGTGCACATCTTTACGTGAGGAGTCGGCTACCATACGTTCATAGCGATGCTGCAGCGCACCTTCTGCATTGGACGCTTTAATGCTTTCAAGACCATTGATGGTCTCTGCAATGAAGGCTTGCCGTTCCATTCCTGCTTCTGCTGCGCCGACCACAGATCTCCGAAGTGGGGCTTGAATCAATGCCTGCACAGCGATTGCAGCAATTACTCCAACCACGCAGACCCACCCAATAATTTGGCCGCCAATCAGAAACATCAATCCGATCATCAGAAGGGCAAAAGGAACGTCTGTAATGGCTAGTAGCGCTGCGGAGACAAAAAACTCCCGTAGAATCTCGTAAGATTTGGCTCGGGCGGCTAAGGAGGCTGATGAGGCGGGCCGCGCTTTCATTTCGATCGAAAGTAACTGTTCGAAAAGCTGGCTACCGAGCGTCATGTCCATCTCACGTCCGCTTGTTTTGATAATGTGTCCGCGAGCGATTCGGATCAGATATTCAAAGGTAAAAACGGCGGTGACACCTGTGGCAAGCACCCAAAGCGTCTCTTCGGCGCTGTTTGGCACCACTCGGTTGTACACCATCATGGTGAACAGGGGTAGCGCGAACGCGAACACGTTTACGAGCAGTGAAGCAGGCAGAAGACGCAGGTAGTCAGCCCGGAAGTTCCATAAGGTCCGCCAGAACCAGCGTGCTCGCTGATGTCTCTCCGCATGATCCGGATGTAAATCGGGTTTTATGGTATTTTCGATGCGATGAAGAAGAATTGCATAGCCAGTGTATTCTCGCTGGTCTTCAGCAGATATGTTGTTTTCATGCACGCTGAAAGATTCAGCGATGATTGAATCCGTATTTTCTTTGTTTGATGATGGCAGAAGCACTGCCGAGCGATGATTCTTAAAAAGCAAGATGGCTGGAAGGACTGCTTTTGGAATTTGCTCGATCTTGCGTTGGATCACCTTGGCGCAAAAACCCGAGCGTGAAGCGGCGCGTAGGAACAGATCAATCGTAAGGCACCTGTTGGGTCCCAGCGGCATTCCAGCCATCACGCTAGCAAGGTTTAAGTTGATGCCGTGCCAGGCGGCAACGCGAATCAGGCATTGCAGCAAAGTATCCTCTGCGGAGTAAAGTGGAAATTCATGCTGCAGAGAATCACCATCGGATGGTGATGTGCTGATCGACCCTAGTGCGTTGTCGCGCCCTGCTTGAGTCGTGTCTTCGTGTTCTTCGGTGGATAAATGCTGAGATGTCATGTGGGATGCTGGCACGAAAAAGTTTATCCAATTGCGGGAGGTGCATCCTGAACTATGGCAACGCTGTTCATTGCCTGCACAAAGCCCTCGTTGCTGCTGTCTGCTGCGTCGAACGAGCTGATCCATGCGATGTTCTGCACAAGAATGGAATCATCCACGTTTGCGCCTTGGTCCTGAATAACTGTTTCTTCAGACGAATTTGACGCAACAGATTCAACTACTGAGGAATCTATGATCAGCGGGTCTGCCTCAAGATCATTCACCGTTGATTCATGTTGAGTCCAAGGTGATGACTCTTCTTGAACTAGGAAGTCAATGTGGGCATTTGGTGGGGATAAAAGTTCCCCAACTGCTGAAAGTGATGGCGGTAGGTATGAAGTGAGCGCCACGTCACCCACGATTCCAGAACTGCCATCAGCACGAAAGTATAACGACTGCCCATGCACCATGACTTCGCCATTCGCATCCAGACGTATGTTGCCATCGCTGTTTAGATTAATGCTGATGATCTTGGCTTCATATAGGGAATGCAATTCTCCATCGTCGCTAATGCCATTGCCATTTACGTCTCGCCAGACGCCGAAGAGTTCAAAATGAGAATCAGCAGCACTCAGGCATCCGTCGCCATTGGTGTCATAGAGCATGCGAATTGCCGCCATGTCTGTTGAGCCCACTAAATTGCCGCTGGCAAATACAAACTCTAAAGGGCCGTTGACTTTATGATCGGCATTGACGTCGAAAACTAGCAATCCGTCGTTTGGGTCAATCCAAGATGGGCGCTCGAGTCTTCCATCGCCATTGAAGTCAAATAGTGCCTGATTTTGTGGGTGATTGTGTGTTAGAAAATGAAGCCCATCTCCATTAAGATCGAGGACGACTGGCGGCACAGATGGGGTGTTCAGAATTAGATTGATGGTGCCACTTGCTTGGTCGCCATCCCGATCGGTGATGACTAAGTCATAGTTCAGATTAATTGTTGGGATGTTTAACAGCGTGTTAATCTCCACATACTGAAACGCGCCGACATCGAAGCTGTCTCCGTTTAGCGTTCCATCCAGTAATGTGCTACCAATGAGAGAATCGGTGATGCCATGAGCTCCTGAGATGGGATTCTCAATCTCTATGGCATTGAATCCAATTTCAGGTCCGAAAACAGTGATGCGATCGTTGATGTCAAGACTTGTAACAAGGTAGCCACCAAGTCCGTCTGATGTCAGTGTGGCAAGATTCAATGTGCTGGTGATACCTGTTGAAGCATCATGCCAGTCGATCCTGACAATGCCTAACTGCGTCTGTAAGGTGTGAAGGGCCGCTTGGTGTGTGACGGTGCTGGTTCCCGTTGGATCATTGTCCTGTTTGTTGTAGATCCTAACCCAAACTTCTGAGGCTTCAGGGTCTGTGTTTCCCTGCAAGGCAACAATGGCGAAGCTAAAGCCTTGGATATTGTAATGGGAGGTGTAGTCGTAAGTGTTGTTGTTTGAACTCGAGTGCGTGACATTGTGGGCGAAATCGAGTCTGATGTTATCGGTGTCATCTAGATGGCTGTTTTGCACCCCGATGCCGTTTGAGTTGGCGGACACTGCTTCACCACCAGTGGAAATGTCGGTCACGTCGAGCGAATTGCGTTGGTAGGACGAGAACAGAATATCGTTATCAGTGCCACCTGTGTTAGGATCATTCAGCACTTTGAAGGATTGGCTGTTCGAGCCGAGTGAACTGAAGTCATATGCTTGAACCACCTCGTTGCTGGTGGCGCCGATCTGGGCAAAAAGCTCCGAACGCCAAGTGTCGTTTGTCGTGTTAGTCGGATCGTGATTGAGAGTGATCTGAAAGATTTTCGTTCCAACATTCAACCCATCGATCCAGCCTTCCAAACGTTCTGGTGTGTTTGGATTGGCGTCATGATCAACGAGATGCAAACGAACATATTTGCCGCTGACTGTTAGGTTTACCGTTTCGCCATCAATGATGCCCGTCGCAATTTCACCCTCAGTGAGTCCGGAGAAAGCCAAATGCTTTAATGGGAAATCAGCCTGGCCGTCGGATCCATAATTGTTGTCGATGTTGCCATCGGCATCGAGTGTCGGAAGCGGCAGACTGCCAATGCTGTCTGCACCAGCCTGATTTACGAGAATTTCCGTCTCCGGCATAATCGCCAGTGGACCATCATCCAAAAACTGAATTACGCCATTTAGGTTGACCGTTGCTGCGGATGTGTCGCCGTCACGATCAGTGACTACGACCTTGATGCCAATCAGGTTCGAATTCAGGGTTTTGGGTTCGGAGGTGTCAACAAGGCTTGCAGTGTCGTGCATTACTGCGCGCCATTGAGTGAGCGTGGTGTTTCCTGTGGTTGGATTGATCGAAAGGGTGAATACCAGCGGGTCTGTGCTGAGGGTTCCGGAGCGCCCCTCGATGACTCCGGCGCTTTCAAACAGTGTCACAGCTAGGCCAGTGATGCTGTCGTTCAAGCCAGTGGGGCCAGAGTTCAGTAGGTTGAGTGAATAGATGCGCGCTCCGCTGCCAGCAGCGCCGTCCGATCCAAAGACTGATGTGTCGGCGAACAAGTTCGCCCCGAGAAGAGTGGTGGATCCCAGATGTCCGCCCAAGGGGTCAACTTCACCTGTTACACCTGCGCCGTCGCTTTCATCTACAGACAGCACAGGAGTTCCATTGAGTGCAATCGAAGCGGTGGGTCCATCATCAAGAAAAGTGACAGTCAGGCTTCCATTAGATGTGGCTGAGTCACCATCGCCATCTGTTGCAGTAATAAAGATTTTGTTACTAAAGCTGGCTGGTTCGCTTGTGTCCGGTATGCTCGATATGTCATGTTGGATGCTCATGAATTGAGCCAACCATAAGGAGTGGTCTGTTGGGTCGAGGTAGACGGCAAAAACAACAGATCCAGTTGGGTTGGCGGTTGTTACCGCTCCTTCTCTTCCCAAGATGACATTATCGTTGGTTGAGGACGTGTATAAAAAGATGTGGTTTTCTCCTGAAGAGGAAGCGGTTGTTAGGCCGCTATCCAATCCGCTGATGTTTATCCCATTGACGTCTGTGAGTTTTACATTTGAAAAACCATCTGCCCCGCATGAATAAACAGCCGCTCCGGATGCTGAATGCGCATGGCCTAACTCGATCAGACCGACTAACTCTGACGCGAAAGCTGTTGGAAGTGGATTGAAAGTATCTTGCGCTCCGTTTGCATTCTGAATACCGGCAGTTTCATCGAGAGTTACATTGGCACTCAATACAGTGATTATGGGTGCGTCATCATCGACGACGATGGTAAAAGATCCGCTCTGGGTGTCTCCATCGCTATCCTTGGCTGTAAAGTTGAACACCAGAGACAGGTCATCCT
>JAFMIR010000047.1 GCA_017853885.1 Prosthecobacter sp. | reverse complement strand
TGGCGAGGGCACTTCAGCTTTACGCTGGGCAGAAAGATTCGACGGCGCTCCAAGCACTACTGGAGCCGGTCCGGCTCGCGGCGGATCAATCTCAACTGCTGCGCGAATGGCTGGAGTCGAAGCGGCTCTTTCAACCAATGGCAATGACGCCGCAGGAGGGGTGCCGCGTGCTGCGTGAGACGGAGGTCTTTCAGCGGTGTGGCATCATCCTGAAGCTGCCGGACTGGTGGAAGGCTGGCAAGACCTCGCGGCCGACCCTTGTGGTGACAATCGACGCACCGAAGAAGACCTCTCTGCATGCGCACTCGATGCTCAGTTTCAAAATTGAGCAAAGCCTTGATGGTGAGCCGTTGACGGCAGCGGAGCTCGAAAAGTTGCTCAGCGCAGAAACAGGGCTCGTGTCGCTGCGGGGTAAGTGGGTCGAGGTCGATGGTGAAAAGCTGCACCAGGTGATGACGCATTGGAAACGCGTGCAAAACGCGGCTGGAGAAGGTGGCATCGGGTTTCTCGAAGGTATGCGGTTGCTCGCAGGCTTCGGCGGTGCCAAAGCCGTTGCGGAGGGTGAAGGTGCGTCATACGTGCCTGAATGGAGTTCGGTCAGAGCAGGCGCAAAACTCGATGAAGAGCTCGGAAAGCTTCACAATCCCACCGAAGATTCACCCCCTGACAATCTGCGTGCGACATTGCGCCCGTATCAGCGGCAAGGCTTAGCGTGGTTGAAGTTCATGACGCAAATGGGTCTCGGTGCCTGCCTTGCGGATGACATGGGACTTGGCAAGACCGTGCAGGTCATTGCGCTGTTGTTGGCAAAGAAGGCGGACGGTGGTCTGCGAGTTCCAGCGCTGCTGGTGGTGCCGGCATCGTTGATCGGAAACTGGAAGGCAGAGATGGCAAAGTTTGCGCCTGACCTGCGTCTCTTCATCGCGCATCCATCGCAGACCGATCGTGAAACACTCGCTTTGGCTGCCACGCATCCGGCGGAGGCCCTGCAAGGCGTGGATGTGATGCTCACCACGTATCAGCTCCTGCAAAAGACCGAGGCGTGGCTTGTGAATCCCTGGAGCATGGCCATCCTCGATGAAGCACAGGCCATCAAAAACAGTGGCAGCGGCGCGGCGAAGGCGGTGAAGGCGCTGCAGGCACCGGTGCGCATCGCCATGACGGGCACGCCGGTGGAGAACCGGCCCGGTGACCTCTGGAGTCTCTTTGATTTCCTCAATCCTGGCCTGCTCCGCGGTAGTGCAGACTTTGCGGAGGCAGTGAAGCGTTGCGCGAAGTCGAGTGATGGCTACGCACCGCTGCGGCGGCTGGTCCAGCCTTACATTCTGCGCCGCATGAAGACCGATCGCCGCATCATCAGCGATCTTCCGGAGAAGATCGAGCTGAAGGCCTTCTGCAGCCTCACCAAACGCCAGGCGACGATCTATGCGAAACTCGTCGATCAACTGGCGAAGATGCTCGCCGACAAAAGCATGGAACCGATTCAGAGACAGGGTCTCGTGCTCGGCTTCCTGCTGAAGTTCAAGCAAGTCTGCAACCACCCCAGCCAGTGGAATGGCGATGCCGCTTGGAACCCTGCTGACAGCGGCAAGTTCGCCCGCCTCGCCGAGATCTGTGGTGAACTTGCCGAGAAGCGCGAGCGGGTTCTTGTCTTCACGCAGTTTCAGGAGACCTGTGATCCTCTTGCCCGTTACCTCAGCACTGTGTTCGGCCGCGAAGGCCTGATCCTGCACGGCGGCACCCGTGTGAAAAAGCGTTCGGAACTCGTCGAGGCCTTCCAGCAGCACGGCGGCCCACCCTTTATGGTCATCAGTGTCAAAGCGGGTGGCACCGGTCTTAACCTCACTGCCGCCAGCCACGTCATCCACTTCGACCGCTGGTGGAACCCCGCTGTCGAAAACCAAGCCACCGACCGCGCCTTCCGCATCGGCCAGAAACAAAACGTCATTGTCCATCCATTCATCTGCCAAGGCACCATCGAACAACGCATCGATGCCCTGATCGACGACAAGCTATCCCTCGCGCAAGAGCTGCTGGGTGATGAAGGCAGCGCGGAAAAAATGCTGACCGACATGAGCCGTGAGGAACTGCTCGATTTCGTGAGGCTGGATATCGACACGGTTGTCTAAGCTCAAAGAGCCAGAGTCGCCTCACGCTAGCTTCCACGGGCCCCGCATCGGGCGGGTGAGCATGGCGGCCGCCTCGGTATCATCGAGAATCTGCTCCTTCACCGGATCCCAACGCAGTTTCTCGCGATTCAGGCGGAGCGCCATGTTCGCGAGGTGGGCGATGGTGATGCTGCGGTGCGCGTATTCGATGGGTGCGGCTGTTTTGGCGGCGTCTTGGATGGCATCGATGAAGTTGCGGAAGTGATCTTGGCTCTCATAGAGGCGCACGTCGCTCTCGCCGAGTGGTTTGCGGAGCTCGAGAGGCTTGATGTCGAGCTTGCCACGGGCGCAGAGAATGGTGCCGAGCTCACCCTCGAAGCTGATGCCGGCACCGAAGTCCTGCTTGTCCTTCACGCGGACGGTGGTGCCATCGGCATAGCGGTAGGCAAAGTCAAATTGAGGCGCGGTGTTGTAGAGGCTGCCGGGCGCTGGCCACTCCGCTTTCAGGTCAAAGAACTCGACCGGGCCGCTCTCATCCATTCCCAGCGCCCATTGCACGATGTCGAGGTGGTGCGCACCGAAGTCGGTGATGTTCCCGCCGCTGTAGTCGAAGAACCAGCGCCAGTTCGAGTGCAGTCGTGCCGGGCAAAACGGAGCGTCGGGCGCGGGACCGAGCCAAAGGTCGTAGTTCAGACCCTTGGGCACAGGCGCAGGCGCTGTTTGCGAGGCGCAGCCATTGTTGTCGCGGTTGTCACTGGCAAGGCCCACACGGATTTGCTTCAGCTTACCGATCTTGCCATTGCGAATGTATTCCGCAGCCATGCGAAAGTGCACATCGCTGCGCTGTTGGCTGCCGGTCTGCCACACGACACCGCTTTGACGAATCGCATCGCTCATGAACCGCCCTTGGGCGATCGTCAGGCTGAGCGGCTTCTCGCAGTAGATGTGCTTTTTGGCTCGCGCGGCGGCGACCGCTTGCAAGGCATGCCAGTGATCTGGCGTGGCAATTTGCACAGCATCCACATCAGCGCGTGCAAGCACCTCACGGAAGTCTTCATGCGTGGCACAGCCCGTGGTTCTGTAGGTTTGATTCACGAGTCGGCGCGCAGGCTCTCGCCCAAAGGTGCCGGTCTTCTTGGTGAGGTTCTTGTTGTAGCGACTCGACTCGCGCTCGACGTCGCAGACGGCCACCACCTGCACACGGTTATCGTTGAAAAAGTTCTTTACCACCTCGGTGCCGCGTCCACCGCAGCCGATCAGTGCCAGAGTCGTTCGGTTTGAGGGAGCGACAGCGCCGTCTTTGCCCAAGGCGGAGGAGGGAAGGATTGTCGGGAAGCCAAGCAACGCACTAGTGGCCGTGCATTGCCGAAGAAAAAGACGGCGGGAAGTGGCAGGAGTGGAAGACATGACCCGTCATAAACGACCAGCCTCCGTTCTTTGATCAAGGTAGGGCTTCAAAACTTTTGGGATTCAGCGCTAGAGCTCCTGAGGGTTCTGTTGCGCGACCTCATCCCATGGGATCTCAGACAACTCGGCATTCGGATTGCGGCGCTCGAAGTAATTGATGGCCCACGGGTCGCTGAAGAACACGACCCAGCGGTTTTCGGCATCCTGTGCGGTGGTGACGCCGCTGGGAATGTCGAAATCCTCGATGGCACCTCCGTCCTTCGTCCGCACCCAACGAAGCACCGTGTAGGGAGCTTGTTCGAGGCGGCTTTGGGCGTTGTATTCGCTTTCGAGGCGGTATTGCACGACTTCAAATTGTAGCGGACCGACGGCGCCAAGCAGTGGCACACGTTGTCCGGCATGTGGCTGAATGAACTGCTGCACGACGCCTTCACTGAGGAGCTGTTCGAGGCCTTCACGAAAGCGCTTGTAATGGGCCGTGCTGGGGTTGTGTAGGTAGGCAAAGACTTCGGGCGCGAAACGCGGGATTTCATTGAACTTGAGCTTCGAATCCGTCGAGAGTGTGTCGCCAATGCCGAAGCCGTAGTTGCCGACGATGCCGACAACATCTCCCGCATAGGCATCGTTCACGGTCTCACGATCCTGCGCGAAAAGCTTTTGCGAGTTGGCGAGGCGAACGGTTTTGCCAGTTCGCGTGTGAACAGCCTGCATATCGCGCTCGAACTTGCCGCTGACGATGCGGATGAAGCTCATGCGATCGCGATGGCGTGGGTCCATGTTGGCCTGGATTTTGAAAACGAAGCCGGAGAAAGCTTCACTCGTCGGTTCGATGAGACGACCATCGTCAGCTTGCCGAGACTTCGGCGGTGGTGCGAGGTCCAGAAAGCCGTCGAGGAGCAACTGCACGCCGAAGTTGTTGCTGGCGCTGCCAAAGAAGACGGGAGTGAGTTCACCACGATCAATCGCCCCGCGATCATAGGCATGACCGGCACCGTCGAGCATCTCGATTTCCATTTTCGCCTGCTCCAGCGCATCACTGGAGACGTGCTGTGCCACAAAGTCATCATCAAGGCCGCCGACTTTCACTGGAGCACGATAGGCTCCATGCGCTGTGCGTTCAAAAAGATGCACATCCTTGGTGATGCGGTCGTAAACCCCACGGAACTGCTGGCCGAGACCCAGCGGCCAGTTGATGGCGCACGCGCCAATACCGAGCACGGTTTCGAGCTCGTCGAGCAGCGTCAGAGGCTCGCGTGCAGGGCGGTCGAGCTTGTTCATGAAGGTGAAGATCGGCACGCCGCGCCGGCGGCAGACTTCGAACAGCTTGCGCGTTTGCGCCTCAATGCCTTTGCCGGCATCGATCACCATGATGGCGGCATCGACGGCGGTGAGCACACGGTAAGTATCCTCGGAAAAGTCCTTGTGACCCGGTGTGTCAAGCAGGTTCACGATGCTATCTTTGTACTCGAACTGGAGCACGGTGGAGCTCACAGAGATGCCGCGCTGCTTTTCCAGCTCCATCCAGTCGGAGGTTGTCGCGCGTTGGTTTTTGCGGGCGGTGACACTGCCGGCGAGCGCGACCGCTCCGCCGTAGAGCAGGAGCTTTTCGGTGAGCGTGGTCTTGCCGGCGTCCGGGTGCGAAATGATCGCAAAGGAGCGGCGGCGGGCGATTTGGGCTTCGTGAGGCATGAGGTGCCGATTGCCATGCCTCAGAGCAGGCGGCGCTTCAAATGGCGAATGAGGATTTCCGACTCTCTCTAGGGTGTGATGAGATAAACCTGCATCGGTGATGCATGTTTTGGTGTTCCGTGTGCCAAAAGAGGCAAAGTGTGTCATGCATGCCAAGCATGGCGGGCTGGAAGCGTTTGATGGTGGATGGCAAAGGCTCGCCTCACTCTTCCTCTGTTCGCTGCTGCGGTTCTCATCGTTGCATCTTCGCTTCTTGCGCAGCAACCTGAGCCGCACACGCGCAAGCCTGCCTCGGCTCACTCTCAAACCGCGGCTGAAGCAGCCGCCGTGATTCCGATGAGCTCCGCTGGCATGACGGATGGCAAAGTGATCTTTGAGAAGATATGCTCATCTTGTCACGGCATCGACGGAGGAGGCAAGATGGAGCTCAAGTCCCCCGCCATCGCAGCGCTACCCGAATCGTATGCTAGGCACCAAATCCTTGGCTTTCGCGAGGGACGCCGCGGGCACATCCCTGAGGACACGCCCTCTTATCTCATGGCCATGATTGCCAAACAACTGACCGACGCACAGGTGAATGCAGTGGTCGCTCACATCACAAGTCTGCCACGCGTTGTGCCTACCAGCTTGGAGAAAGACTGGCAGAATGTGGATCTCGCCAACGGTCAAATGCTCTTCCAAGAGCGTTGCATGGAGTGCCACCGCTACAATGCCAGCGGGGAGATCGCCTTTGGCAGCCCGCCGCTGGTGGGTCAGCAGGCATGGTATCTCATGGCTCAGATCACCCAGTTCAAAAAAGGCCTGCGCGGCACGGTGAAGGGCGATGTGAATGGCGCTAAGATGGTGCTCTCGTCGAACTTCATCGAGGATGAGCAGATGCTACGCGACATCGTAGCCTACATTCTCTCACTGAACCCGCGACCGGAGCGTCCGGCCAAGAGCCGAGACGGCCCATTTGAGGCTGTATCTCGTTGATGGGCAGCAAGCAAACGGAGAAGCCCGGTCGTTGACACCACCCGGCACGCATGCCAAACACCGCGCTTCCGACCACGCGCCGCATGAAGTATCTCACGGTTATCCGTCACGCCAAATCCAGCTGGGACCAGCCGGGCGTGCCCGATCATGACCGAGTATTAAATGAACGTGGACGGCGTGCGGCGCCTGCTGTTGCCGCCTTCCTCCACCGCACCTACTTTGGGGGTGGTGGCGGCGAAAAACTCCTGCCAGCCCCGGACTTTCTGGTGAGCAGCACGGCGCTGCGTGCATTGACGACCGCGCAGATCATGCGAGATACTTTTGGCATGGCAGCAGACGGCCTATTGCTTGATTCGAAACTCTATCTCGCTGAGCCACAGGTGATTCTCGGTGTGGTGCGTGGCTTCGACGAGAGTTGGAACCACGTCTGTATTTTCGGACACAATCCAGGTTTGCATGAGTTTGCGGACAAGCTTCTGGTTCGTGCCAATGTGCCGAAGATGCCCACCTGTACCGCTGTGCTGATGGCGCTGCCGCACGAGTTCTGGGGCTTGGCGGACTGGCATGAGGCGCAGCTCATCGGCTACATCACCCCCAAGTCACTGGAACGCCGCTTCCCCGAGCTCTACGGCAACATCTCACAGGGAGACGGTGACGATTGAATCACTCCGCGTGCATACCAAACACCTGGAGCATCATCTGGAGAAGGTTTCCCAGCCGGGTGCGATAGGGGCGGGTTGGGCGTAGAATGGGCCAGCCGCGCACCTTGGCCAACGGCTCGAGTTTCATCGTGGGATGAACGCAAACCGGATGGCCAGTGAATTCAAGCAAAGGCAGGTCCGCATGGCTGTCGGAGTAGCTCCAACATGTGGCGCGATCGGCATCGGTGAGTTCGAGCACGCCGGGGATATGGGCGCACATGGCAGTGATTTTGGCATCGCGTTTGTTGTTGCCACGCGGCAGCGTAGGCAGCAACGGCACCGAGCTTCCGACGATCATTTCCGTGGCGATGCAGTGGTCGAATTCCAACTCGCGGGCAATCTCATGCGCATAAAAATCCGGGCTCGCGGTGTTCAGCACCAGAACGCGGCCTTGATGCCGGTGACGAAGCATTTCGGCGCGCAGCTCCGGATAGCACCAGCGCTCCACACTTGTTGCAGCGAACTCACGCGCGAGCTTTTGAAGCTCTTCTGCCGAGAGGCCCCACAGGTAGGCATTGAAGGCCCGCTTTGCCGTGTCCGTGCGGATCATCTTGCAAGCACGGGCGAGCGCGAAAGGCAGAAAAACCGCGTGCAGAAAAACCCGCCAAGGCTTCCTACGCAGAACGAAATTGCAAAACAACGCCTGCGTGTCGAAGGGCAGGAGCGTGTGATCCAAGTCGAAGAAGGCAAACGAGCGGGCGGCCATGCCTCCATTTAACCTCACGCAGCACATGCGGCACGTTCAAAAATCCCAGCGCTTGGCTTAGCCTTGCCTCATCAACAACAATGGTCGGGCCGGCGAGATTCGAACTCACGACCTCTTGCACCCCATGCAAGCGTTCTACCAGGCTGAACTACGGCCCGACCTTGTTGACGCACACCTTGGGCGTTTGGAGGCGTCCAGGGCGGCGAGGACACGGATTCTGGCGGTTCGCAGACGCTTTGCAACCGCGATGTTTCCCAGCATGAAAATTCACCACGAGACTCCTCATCTCACGAGTCGTCTTCTCAATGGGTCTCAGTGTGGCGAATCCCGCCCACACGCGCTCAGCAGCCTCAAAAAAGCCGTCTGATCTCCTCTGCGATGATCTCCAAGCCTTCTTGCACGATATGCATGGGCTGTGAGTAGGTGAGACGAACGCATTCGTTAGGGTGTTGCCAAGTTTGCTCGAGGCCAAACGCGAAGTAATGGCCCGGAATAATCAGGACCTTGCGGGCTTTCAGACGCCGGTAGAGCTCCGCGGCGGGGATGGGTAGGCCTTTGATCCACAGCCAGAGGAAAAAAGCACCTTCCTGCGCGTGGAGCGCCCAGGGGATGTTTTCACCGAGGGCTGCAGTGAGAAGGGACTTCGCGTGGTCACTGCGGTCGCGGTAAAAGGGGCGAATGGTTTCGCGGCCAAGCCGAATCAAGGTGTCATCGGCCAGCAGTGGCAGGAGAATGGCCTGGCCCAGGTTGCCATTCGAGAGCGCTGTGATGGCGTTCATATTGGAGAGCGCTTTGACGATAGGAGCGTCGGCGACGACGACCGAATTCCGGACGCCGGGCAGCCCCACCTTGCTCATGCTGATGCTGAAAATCATACCGGGCTGCCAGTGTGGTTGGAAGCCGTTGTGGATGACACCGGGAAAAGGATGGCCGTAAGCATGGTCCACGATGAGCGGAATGCCCTGCGCTTTGCCAAGGGCGTGCAGGGTTTCGAACTCGTTTGCAGTAAGCACATTGCCCGTGGGATTCGTCGGGCAGCTCACAGCCATGGCGGCGATGGATGAATCCAGCTTCAGCCGATCGAAATCGACATGGTATTTAATCTCGTGGGGTGCGGTGTCGGTGATGTTGGGTAGGCATGCCGTGAACTGGCCTTCGCACAGCGCCTGATTCGCGTAGCCGATGTACTCAGGCAGCAGGGGAAAGAGAACACGGCGCTTTTTGCCGGCAGTATCCCCTGCAAGAAGATTGTAAAGAAGGAAGCAGGCACTCTGACTGCTGGGCATGACGGCAATGTTTTCACGGGTCACTTCCCAACCGCATTCGCGATGCAAGAAGCCCGCCATGGCCTCGCGGAAAAGAGGATTACCTCCGGGTGGATCGTAGTTGAGCAGCACCTTGTCGATGCCGCCATCCGCGAGCATGTCGGCGATGCGTTGACGCCACAGCTTCTGCGCTTGCGGGATGGCAGCGGGTTGTCCTCCGCCGAGCATTCGCATGTCTGGATGCATGGTGAGGGCGGCCCCGCAGTCGTCCATGAGTTCCTGGATGCCGCTCGGGCCACCAAGCCTGTGGCCAATGTCTGAAAAAGAGATCATAGGATAGAGATGACAAATCATGCTTCGTCATGCGCCATGCGCCATCTCTCATTGTGAGCGTGGTTCAGCCCACGCGTGTGCTGACCCAGTTTCGAATATCAAAGTCTTTAGCGGTCTTTTCGACCTGCCAGCGGCCATCGGCGTTGAGTCGGAAGCTGCCGATCCAGCGTTGATGCCACTTTTCGGGTTCGATCATGCTGAGGTGGCATCGGTTGCCGAATTCGTAAAGATGGTAGATCTCACCCACGACAGGCTCGAAGCCGAAATGGGCTTCATAAATGAGCTTGTTCCAGTTGAAGGCATCGATGACCTCCATGTAGCGCTCTTGAATCTCCAGCATCTCCTGCTGCAACTCCCGCTCCACACGGGAGACACCGCGGGATTTGAAGTTCGTGAGATCCTGAGGAACAATCTTCGCCGCCAGGCGTGAAACTGGGTAGGAGAGATAATTGCCGCGCGGCTCGGGGGCTTGGAGGGCTGTGTCGATGGGGTCCAAAACAAGTGGGGACAGTTGACAAAATACGCCCGGCTTCAAACATTGGATTGGACGGAGGCACGGCCAATGGTTCAAAATCCGCCAGATCTGACATCATGAGTTCTCCTTTCCGCCTTCTTAGTTTCATAGCTTGCGCGTTGCTGACCTCTTGCGCGTCGTCCACGATGGATTCCATCCCGACAGGAGCGCAGATGCAGATCTTCAAAGCGCAGGCGAAGCGAGAGTATCAAGCGGATTTTGCCCAACTCGAAGAGCTGCGCCTGACTCATGTGCTCAGCGAATCGGAGTACCAACAGCAGATGTCCAAACTGAATGACAAGGTTGTGGCGCGCGCTCATGCGATCGCTTGGGATCAGCACAATCTGGCAGAGATCGAACGCAAGTCGCAAGGCATACCCACACCTGACCAACCCGTGCAGTTGCTGCCACCCGATGCTATGAATGGTGGTGCTGGTGGGCAGTCGCTGTATCGCAACTACCAGCAGCAATACAACATTACCGCAGGTGTGGGGGGGGGCAGCAATGCCTTAGGGCCCAGCCTCCGGAGCTCCGTGTCAGCAGGTGCGGGTGGAGCACTCAGCCGTCAGAACTTCCCCGGCTCGGTTTACGATGAGCCGACGATCAATCGCTGAAAATTTCAGCCATCCTCCAGCATGGCCCGCAGGCCGGCGAAGAAATGGGTATTCTCCTCCTGAGTGACGGATTCATTCATGTGGCGGCTGTAGTCCACTTCCTCGATGAACTTGGGATCGAGTTCCTTCAAAAAGGGGCTTGGCAGTGAGGTCTGCTTTTGGCCCCATTTGATGCGGTTCCTAGTGTGGCTGATCGTCAGGCGCTGCTTCGCCCGTGTGATGCCCACATAGAAAAGTCGGCGTTCCTCGTCCACGCGGCCCTCTTCGTAGCTGCGACGGTGAGGCAATATGCCCTGCTCCAGTCCTGGCAGATATACGATAGGGAATTCAAGCCCTTTAGAGGCGTGCATCGTGATCAGGCACACGCCCTTCTTCTTCTCAATGTCGTCCTTGTCCTCACGCTCGTCATCAAGGCAGATCTCGTCGAGATAACCTGTCAGGCCATCGCTGCGGTTTTTCTCGTCGTAAGTGGCGAGGCTTTTCAGCATTTCGTTCACGCCCATCTCCCAGCGCACCGTGTCTTCAGGCGTTTTCGCGCCTTTTTTGAGCCACGCAAGGTATTCGGTTTCGGCAAGCAGCATCTCCCCCATCGTCGCGAGTTTGGTGCCATCCTTGACAGCGGCAGCGTGGTACTTGTTGATGAGCGAAACGAAGCCACGAACTGCTGCACGGGCCTTTTCGGGTATCTGCCGCTGCCAGTCCGGATCACAAAGCGCCACCCACACGCTGTGATGCCTCTCCATGCTTCGTTCGCGCGCCAGTTCAGCGATCGAGGGTGCGATGCCGCGGGCAGGCACATTCAGGATGCGGAGCAAATCGATGTCCGAGTGCGGATTCGTGAACACCTTGAGGTAGGCCACGAGGTCCTTCACCTCGCGTCGGTCGAAAAAGCTGCGGGCACCGACCACGCGATATGGGATGCGACGCTGTCGAAAGGCCTGCTCCAGCACCCGTGACTGGTCATTCGTGCGAAAAAGCACCGCAAAGTCCTCCCAATCACGCTTGTCCCGGTAATGCGTAGCTTCCACCTCCTTGGTCACCATCTCCGCCTCTTCTTTTTCATCGGCTGTGATCACGAGTTTCACGTTTTCCCCTCTCTCCATGCGACTCCAAAGATTCTTTGGGCGACGTCCTGCGTTGTTTTTGATGAGGCTGTTCGCCGTGTGCAGGATCGGTGTCGTGCTACGGTAGTTTTCTTCTAGCTTTACGACGTGTGGATTCGGGAAAAAGTTCTCAAATTGGGTGATGTTCGTGATCTCCGCCCCGCGCCATCCATAGATGCTCTGGTCGTCGTCCCCCACCACACAAACGTTGAAGGGGGCTGGCACCAATGCCTTGAGCAGCCGCATCTGAAGTGAGTTCGTGTCCTGAAATTCATCCACCATCACATAGCGGTGACGTGCCTGCACCTCGCGGCGCACCTCAGCGCTACTCTCCAGCAACTGCACACCGAGCATCAGCAGGTCGTCGAAGTCCATCACGTTGCGCCCTCTCATTTCGCCCTGATAGCGATCCATGATCGCGCCCTCCGTGGATTCCTGCGGATCACCGAGGCTGGCGCCATCGTTCTTCGACTTGCTGATGCGCGAGAGCATCACGCCAGCATCCATCGACTCATCGCTGCTGAGCAGGGTCTTGAGAACCTGCTTCATGAGGCTCTCCTGCTCAGCTTGGCTGTAGATGACGAAGTTCTTCTTGTAGCCCACATGCTCGGCGAACTCTCGCAGCAGCCGAGCGCAGAAAGCGTGAAAGGTGCCCACGCCAATCTTCTTGCCCAATCCATCCCGCACCATCCCGTTCACGCGCTCCCGCATTTCGTTGGCGGCCTTGTTCGTGAAGGTGACGGCCAGGATGTGCTTGGGATCAATCCCCTCGTTGACCATATGGGCGATGCGCGCCGTGATCACACGTGTTTTTCCCGTTCCAGCCCCTGCGAGAATCAGCAGAGGCCCATGAAGGTGGGTGGCCGCCTCCCGCTGCTGGGGATTGAGAGTGCCGGTGAATCCGCTCATGATCTCACACTCCACGCCAACCGCCTGATGGCACACCGCGTCATATCGGCGAGTTTTTCAGAGCAAGCAAAAACAGGTTTCATGCCTTGCTCATGGCACGAAGCCGACGCGATGCAAGCAGCCGATCAATGCAGTGAATGGGATCTTGCAGCACGTCATATTCCACCATCGGATGTGCGAACCGGTGGGTCGGCGAAGGTCATTCTGCTGAAGTGAGGCTAGCGCACGGCCAGTCCACGCTGACGCCATTCCTTGAGCACTTGGGGTAGCAGGACGTGCTCGACTTGCTTAATGCGATCGTGCAGCACAGCGGCGGTGTCGCCGGGGAGCACAGGGACGCGGCCTTGCTCAAGGATGTCGCCGGTGTCGATCTCCGCCGTGACAAGATGGATGGTGCAACCTGCTTCGGAATCGCCGGCATCCAGTGCATCCTGCACAGCATGCGCCCCCTTGTGTTTTGGCAGCAGGGAAGGGTGAACATTCACGATACGGCCAGAGTATTCACGAATCACCGGGTCCTTCAGGATGCGCATGAAGCCTGCGAGCACAACAACATCGGTTCGTGCTCGTTCGAGGTGGTCAAAGATCTCCTTCTGCGCGGCCTCGCCGAGCTTTTTGGGGTTCGTTCCGGGATCCACAAAGTGTGAGGGAATCCCGGCCTTTCTTGCGACGGCGAGGAAGCCGGAGTCTTTTTGATCTGAAATAGCTGCCACGACTTCCGCGTCGAGTTTTCCATCTTGGATGGCATCCACAATGGCGCTGAAATTCGAGCCCACGCCGCTGCCGAGTACCGCGATGCGCAGCTTGCCGCCTTGCGGCGCGTGCATTTTTTGAATCGTGGCCGTCGTGGAACGACCCGGCACCAGCGGCAGGATGCGGATCTCTGCTCCGACGGATTGCAGCGCGGCACGCTCCTCGGCATTCAGTGATTCGACGGTGTAATCGCCGCCCTTTGCATACACATGCGGGCGGATGGCTTCGATGAGGCTCGTGACTCGTTCATCGTCGAAAACCACCACGGCATCCACGACTCGCAGCGCACACAAAACCTCGGCGCGATCGTTTTCGTTGTTCAAAGGCCGGCTGGAACCTTTCAGGGCACGCACACTCGCATCGGAGTTCAGCGCCACGACCATTGCATCCCCTAAAGCGCGGGCATCAGCTAAGTAGCGAACATGTCCTGCATGCAAGAGATCGAAGCAACCGTTCGTGAAGACCAATTTCTTCCCCTGCGCGTTCAGTTCATCACGGAGCTGCCGCACTGCGGCGGCTGTATCAGGGGTGAAATCAGCATCGGTCATGGCATGCTCATGGCGTGAAGGGATCCGCGATGCAAGAGGCAAGCTTTCAAAGCTCGCCCGCGAGTGTTACGGCACCATTTAGCAACACATGGCCCGCGTCATCGCGAATCTCGCCACTCACTTGACCGAGCGTTCCCATCACCGCATCCAGTTTGGCACTGAGATGGAGGCTTTGACCGGGTGTGATGCTGCCGAGGATCTTGATCTGGCGCACAGCGGTGAGGCGCAGGTTTTTCAGTGGTGAGATGCCAGGCCTCGTTTGCACCAAGATGCCGCCGAGCTGCGCCAACGCCTCAATCATGAGAACGCCTGGCATCAGCGGCGCGTCTGGAAAGTGCCCGCGCAGAAACGTCTCACTGCCTTTGAGCCGCCAGCAGGCTTTTGCCGCGACGCCGGGTTCCAGCTCCGTTAGCTCGTCGATAAAACGAAATTCAGCTCCATGTGGGAGGGCGGAAAGAGCTTGGAAAAGGTCGGGGGCAGATGCCATGATGGTTGATAAGCATGAACCAGAGTATGAGCAATCAGCAAGGCCGCGCGGGTGGCGTTGGCGTTTGGTGCTGGCTTCATGCACTGCGCGTGATGGCGGCAGCGATTGCCAGTCTGGTTTATTGGGTGTTCGGAGGTTTGCTGTTTGTGCTTGTCGGGCTTGTTTGTGTGCCTTTTCTGCCGGGAGGCAAATCGCGCGCCGTGGGGCAGTGGCTGCTGAAGGGGGCATTCAGCACTTTTTGGCTGGTTCTCCGATCGTTCGGCGTGCTGCGGGTCGAGTATCGCGGCCTCGACAAGCTGCGGCAAAGCACTGGCGGCCTCATTGTGGCCCCGAATCATCCCGCGCTTTGGGATGCTGTGTGGATCATCGCCCGCGTCGAGGGCTTGCGATGCATTTTGAAAGCATCGTTGCTGCATAATCCCATCCTTGTCGGCGGAGCCACGCTGGCCGGCTTCATCCCCAACAAACCGGTGCACAAAATGCTGCAGCGTTCCATTGAAGCCTTGCGGCAGGGGGAAAGGCTACTGCTCTTCCCCGAGGGCACTCGCACGCGGAGAAAGGAGGGCATTGTGAACCCTTTTCATGGCGGCATCGGCATCATCGCTGCGCAGTCTGGTGCACCGGTTTGGCCTGTTTTCATTGAGACTGACAGCGACTACCTCAGCAAGGGTTGGCCTGTTTGGCGGGTGCAGCTGCGCCGCATCCACATCCGCATCACCGTCGGCGAACCCCTTGCATGCGATGCTGATGAAAGCGCTCAGCATTTTGTGAAACGCCTCGAGGAGACTTTTGTCGAGGCTTTGGGCAAAAAAGTTAGACATAGGCCATTAGACACCGGTTGCTTGGGGTACTGAGTTGGGTCTCAAAATGAGCGATTTGAGGCGTTGCACTTGCGGTGCGGCCTTCTACCATCGCGCCCCTTTTTACCCCCCAAACATGGAGCAACCTTTCCCCGGACAGCGTTGGGTCAGTGACACTGAACCCGAGCTTGGCATTGGCGTCATCGGCAAAACGGAATTTGGCCGTGTACAAATTTATTACCCGGCTGCCCAGCAGGCCCGCACTTACTCACTCACCGCTGCGCCTTTACGCCGCGTGAAATTCCATGCGGGTGATTCAGTGAAGACTCACGATGGCCGTTTGTTGAACATAACACGTGTCGAGGAGCGTTCGAACATCCTCTTTTATCTGAGCGATGACGGCGAGATCAGCGAGGCGGAGCTTTCGGACACGATCAGCTTCTCGAAGCCGGAGGACCGCCTCAAAGCCGGTCAGGTGGACGACCTGCGTGCCTACGACCTTCGGGTCGAGGCGCTGGAGCGCCGGGCGGAGATGCGCCAGAGCGCGGTGCGTGGCTTCTGCGGGGGGCGTGTGGATTTGCTGCCGCATCAAATGTACATCGCCAGCGAGGTGGCAGGCCGTCTAGTGCCGCGCGTGCTGCTGGCGGATGAAGTCGGTCTCGGCAAGACCATCGAGGCCTGCCTCATCCTGCATCGCCTGCAGCTCACCGGCCGTGCCGAGCGCGTGCTCATCCTCGTGCCAGAGGCGCTGGTGCATCAGTGGTTCGTCGAGCTCTTCCGCCGCTTCCACCTGCTTTTTGCCATCTACGACGAAGACCGTTGCGAGTCCCTCGAAGCCAATGGCGAGGTCAGCAATCCCTTCCTCGAATCTCAGCTCATCATTGCGAGCACGAAATTCCTCGCCAACGCCTCGAACCGTGCCCAGCAGGCTCTTGAAGCCGGCTTTGACCTGCTCGTCGTCGATGAGGCGCACCATCTCGAATGGAGCCCGCAGAAGCCGAGTGCCGAATATCAACTCGTCGATCAACTCGCTGCAAAGGTGCCAGGTCTTCTGCTGTTGACGGCCACTCCGCAGCAGCTTGGTCCCGAAGGTCATTTTGCCCGGCTGCGCCTGCTCGATCCGGCCCGTTACGCCGATTTGAACCAGTTCCTAGGGGAAAGCAGCCACTACGAAGAAGTCGCCGCCGCTCTGGACCGCCTCGTCGAGGGCAAAAACCTCACCGCGAAGGATCAGAAGCTCTTCGCGAAGAAGTCCGCGCACCTTCGTGACCTGTTGAAGGAGACGCAAAATCAAGTTGAAGGCAGTCGAGACAAGCTCATCGCCGCGATGCTCGACGAGTTTGGCACGGGCCGCGTCATGTTCCGCAACACAAGGGCCGCTTTGACCGGCTTCCCGCAGCGCGAGGCGCTTCTTGCGCCCATCGATGCGGGTAGCGATGCGCTTGAAGCGAAGGTGAAATGGCTCGCCGCACTCATTAGGCAACTCGGCGATCAGAAGGTGTTGCTCATCTGCCGCACCCGCGAGCTCGCGGGTGAGATCCACGAGCGTCTGCTGCGTGAGATTCATATCAACGCCGCCCTCTTTCATGAAGGCCTCACTCTTGTGCAGCGCGACCGCCATGCCGCCTTCTTCGCAGATGAAGACGGTGCCCGCGTGCTGCTCTGCTCCGAGATCGGCAGCGAGGGTCGCAATTTTCAGTTCGCTCATCATCTGGTACTTTTTGATCTTCCACGCGATCCCGAACTGCTCGAGCAGCGAATCGGCCGTCTCGACCGCATCGGCCAGACGAGCACGATTCACATTCACGTGCCGTTTTTGAAGCAAACGGCTGAGGAGGTGCTCGCCCGCTGGTATCACGATGGCTTGAACGCCTTCGAGAAAAACCTTCACGGTGCTACGGAGATTGCCCAAGGCCTCGCGAATAGCCTGGAGGCTTTGTTGGCGGATTTTGACGAAAAGCGCTTGAACGCCTTCCTCAAACAAACCCAAAAGCTGCGGCAGCAGGTGACCCAAAAGCTCGAACGAGGCCACGACCGTCTGCTCGAACTCAATTCCTGTAAGCCCGAGCGTGCCGCCACTGTGATCGCCGCCATCCGCGAGCACGATGACAGCCTCGACTTCGAGGCCTTTTTCATCCGCCTTGTCGATCATTTTGGCCTGCACGTCGAGGAGCATGCTCCGCGCACCTACTTTCTGAAGCCCGAAGACATCAAGACCGACCGCTTTCCCTCGCTGCCCGAGGATGGTCTCACCGTCACCTTTGACCGCACGCGTGCGCTGAGCCGGGAAAACGTGGCCTTCCTCACCCAAGATCATCCACTCGTGCGCGGCGTGCTGGACCTGCTCCTTGGCGGCGAGGATGGGAACAGCAGTTTTGCCGTGTGCAAGCATCTGCCGGGCGAAGGTCTCTTCCTTGAAACGCATTTCATCGTCGAATGCGTCGCGCCATCTGCGCTGCATGTGGATCGCTTCCTCTCGCCCTCGCCGCTGCGCGTGGTGGTTGATCATACACAGGCTGACCGTCGTGAGAATGATCCGTTCGAGGAGATGCGGCTCGAAAAAAGCCAGCCTACCGGCCTTTTTGAGAAAGCTGCCATCCGCAATAAGCTCTTCCCCGCCATGCTCGCCAAGGCCCGCAAGCTGGCTGAGGAGGATCTCACCCAGCTCGTTGCCACTGCCAAGGAAACGATGCGCCAACAGCTTCAGGCCGAGATCGACCGCCTCGAAGACCTCCGCCTGCTCAATGATCATGTGCGCCCCGAGGAAATCGAAGCCCTCAGGAGCCACATGACTGCGATCGATGCGGCTCTCGACACGGCCACCGTGCGGCTCGACTGCCTGCGCCTTGTTTTTCAGACAAAGGAGAAATCCACAGCGTCAAGCTGACAGTTTTGAAACAGGGAAGAACCTTGCGCGTATGGGATTCGAGCCGATGGATGTTTGATCCGCCAATCTTGTCCTGCCGTATTTAACGCATGGTTTTCGACCTTAGTGAGCATCTCAAAACCCCTCTCCAGCGCAGACTTTATCGCGTTCTTGGGCCGGCTTTGGAGAAGTCGCTCGGCTTGAAGGGATTCAACGATGTTTACGAGACATCTGCCCGGCTGTTCCGCGAGCATGAGCAGCATCCGTCTGTTTTTGCGTGGTTCGATTCGGTGGCGCAAGCTCTGCAAGCGCGTGAAAAGGTGGATCTGCCCTCGGGCTTTGAGTTTCCGAAAACAGGTCCGCTCATCATCATCGCCAACCACCCGTTTGGCATTGTCGATCCAGTGATGCTCAGTCGTTGGGCGGCGTTGTTTCGGCCGAATTTGAAGGTGATGACAAACTCCATGATGCTCGCGATGAAGGAGCTGGAGGGTCATATCATCGCCGTGAATCCGTTTGGTGGCGAAGCCGCGGCGAAACAAAACCTCGGCCCGATGAAGGAAGCCATCCGTCTTCTGCGCGGCGGCGGCACATTGATCCTTTTTCCAGCCGGTGAGGTGGCTGCCTACAAGCCCGGTCGTGGTGTGGAGGAGCCCGCTTGGACGAACCACCTTGGCTCACTTGTTCGACGCACGCAGGCCACCGTTCTTCCGGTGTACTTCCCCGGTTCAAACAGTGCTCTGTTCCATGCCGCAGGCCTGATTCATCCGCGTCTGCGCACCAGCCTCCTGTTGCGCGAGTTCAACAGGCGTGAGGGCACGGAAATTCCGATGCGCGTCGGCCATCCGATTCCGTTTTCGCGTTTGAAGAAGTTTGAGGATGACGAATCGCTCACTCGTTACCTGCGCATTCATACCTTTGTGCTACATCAGCGCGGCAAGGTGCCAAAGGTCATGATCGGACCGAATGCCGATGGCATGCTGCCTGGGCCTGCAGCGGATTTTCAGACCCGCATGGTGTGCGAGGTGGACCACCTCCGGGCGCGTGGCGGACGGTTGGTGAGCCAGGGAACACTGTCCGTGTATCAAGCGCATTCTCACGAGATTCCGTGCCTGCTCCAAGAGATCGGCCGCTTGCGCGAGGTGACATTCCGTCAGGTGGGTGAGGGCACCGGCGAGGCTGTGGATCTGGACCGTTTTGATCGCTATTACGAGCACCTGATTCTTTGGGACGAAGAAAAAGAGCAGGTCGCCGGCGCCTACCGCATGGGCCGGGCAGACATCATTTTGCGTGAATACGGTCCCAAGGGCCTCTACACCAGCACGCTGTTTCGCTTTGAAAAACCCTTCCTCTCGCACCTCGGCAATGCGGTCGAGATGGGTCGCAGCTTCATTGTGAAGGCGTATCAGCGTAATCTAGCCTCTCTTCCCCTGCTTTGGAAAGGCATCGCGCACTGGGTGGCGCAGAATCCTCAGTACACGAAGCTTTTTGGTCCCGTGAGCATCAGCCGTGATTACAACAGTCTCTCGCGCAAAATCATCGTGGCCTTCCTGCAGGACAACAAGCTGCACCCGCAGCTCGCCAGCTTTGTGAAGCCGCGGAACCCCTTCCGTTACATTCGCGGTCGTCGTCTCATGCGGGAGTTCATCTCTGCAAACCTGCAAAATGTGGACGATTGCTCCGCACTAGTCTCCAGTGTTGAGACCGATGGCAAAGGCATCCCCGTGTTGCTGAAGCATTACCTCAAGCTCAATGCCACGATCCTGAGCTTCAATGTGGACAAAGATTTCTCCGACGTGCTCGATGGTCTCATCATGGTCGATTTCACCCAAGTGGACAGCCGTTTGCTCGGCAAATACATGGGTGAGGAGAAATGCCGTGCCTACTTGGCGCAGCATGGTGTCGAGGTGAAAGCAGATTGATCGGCGGAAGAGCGGTATCTGTTCCAAGCCACAAACACCGCCCTGAGGGGCCCCCGTCCCCATTAAAACCTTTCTTTGGGTGCCTTAAAGAACCACTGATTGACAAAACAGGCGTCTCCGGTAGTCTCACGCCCCTTTTTCCAAGGATGCGGCCTCTGCGGTGTGTCCTCGGGGGATCGACCTCCTCGTCGTCAAACCTTTAAACCACCCCAGACACCATGCCCAAGACCTTCAGGACATACCAACCCTCCAAGCGTACTCGCAAACAGCAGTTTGGTTTCCGTGCCCGCATGAAGACCGCCAACGGCCGTGACATCCTGCGCCGCCGCCGCGCCGCAGGCCGCAAGCGCCTCCTGCCGAAGGGCGTGGAAGTGCACTTTAAGCGCCACATCCAGCAGCACGCCTGATTTTCCGCCCGCCGGGCATGCGTCTCCCCTCCCATTTGCGTTTGAAACGAGCGAGTGATTTTGCTCGCGTGAAGGAAAAAGGGTTCAGCCGTGTGGGAAAGTATCTCGTCTTGGGCGTTCTGAGGGACGAAGCTGTGGTCGAGTTCGGCTACGGGCTCATCACCGGTAGAAAACTGGGCATGGCTGTGAAGCGGAACCGCATCCGCCGCCTCCTCCGTGAGGTGATCCGGGCTCACCGAATGGAAATTGCGCCCGGGTGGCAGTTTGTGATCATTGGTCGCTGGCGCGCGGCCGAGGCCAGTTTGGCAGACTTGGAACGTGACTGGTTGAAATTGGCTAAGCGACTTGGCATCCTCCTTCCGCCTTCCGAGATTCCCACCACGCCTGACATGTCATGAAATGGGTTGTCAGAGTTCTGATTCGTTTTTACCAAAAGTTCATCTCGCCCATGATTCATGCGGTTGGAGGTCCTAGTTCCGGCTGCCGCTACACGCCGACCTGTTCCGCTTACTTTTTGGAGGCTGTCGAGACTCATGGCGTGTTGCGTGGCTCCTGGATGGGTCTGTGCCGGATGGCTCGCTGCCATCCTTGGGGTGGGCACGGGCATGACCCTGTGCCACCCAGGCCTAGGGATTGAAATCGAAATGATTCCGCACTTTTCCGTCGCCACTGGCTCATTCACGGCCATTCATTTATCCCCCTAACTCCCGAAACTCTCACTCTCCTCTCCCCAACGTTCATGGATCGCAAAGGCTGGATCGTCATCATCACCTGCATTCTCCTCATGGGGGTAAATTTTTACTACATGCAGGAGAACCAAAAGCTGGTCGAGGCCCAGAGGGTCGCCGAGCAGGCCAAAAAGAAGGCTGACAACTCGAAAGAAGCACCTACATCACCTGCTGCCGGAGTTGCCGCCCCTGTTGTGCCAGCCGTTGCCAAGACCTCTACTCCGGAGCAGAAGCACACGATCACCACCGGCACGGTCACCTATGAATTTAGCACCCAAGGTGGAGGTATCACTCGCGCGATTCTGGCGGGTGCTGACCATGTGACGTTGAATGAGCATGCCACGGAGCCTGTGGCTGCGTTGCGTCGTGAGCCTGCCGGTGTGGACACCATCACGTATCAGATGCTGGAGCAGGGCGAGCGCTCGGTCAGCTTTGAGGGCACCTCCGTTGAAGGCATTCGAGTCAAAAAGACGTTCACACTGACCGATGGCGCCTCTGGTGACGAGCATCTGTTGAATCTCACCCTCACACTGACCAACACAGGCACCGCACCGCATCGCTCCGAGGAGTACTATCTCTTCACCGGAGCTTCCACCGCGCTGAATCACGCCGATGAGCGCTACCAGAGCTTCTTTTGGAATGACAATGGCAACGCGAGCTACCACATCTCCAGCTACTTCGCCAAGGGTTGGTTCAGCGCGGCCGCCACCGAGTTCCGCCAGTCATTTGCCAATTTGCGCTATGCGGGCGTTGCAAGCCGCTTTTACTCCCACATTCTCACCCGCACGACGGACGAAAAGGGGGCAGCAGCCAAGTTCTGGTCTTCCCGCCGCCGCCTAGCCAAGCCGCTCGCAGGCCACCCGAAGGAGGGGCTTGTCGAAGATTATTCCTACGAAGGTGCGATGGGGATCCCAGTCGTCGACCTAGCCCCCGGTGCGAGCAAGACGGAAACCTATCAGGTTTACCTCGGTCCGAAGGAATATCACCGCCTTAGCAAGATCGACGAGCAAACCGACCGCCAGCGCCGCTACGCGATGTTTTACGGCTGGTTTAAGCCTGTGAGCATTTTCCTTGTCAGTGTGATGCGCTGGATGCACGGCGTCACCGGCAACTGGGGTGTGGCGGTCATCCTGCTGACCATTTTTGTTCGTCTCTGCATCTGGCCCATCCACGCCAAATCCATGCGCACCATGAAACGCATGGGTCTGCTGGCTCCGATGATGAAGGAGTTGCAGGAAAAGTACAAAGACAACCCGCAGGAACAGCAGATGGAGGTGATGAAGCTCTATCGTGACTACGGTGTGAATCCACTTGGAGGCTGTCTGCCGCTGCTGCTGCAGTTCCCCATCTTTATCGGCCTCTATAGCATGCTCGAATACGCCGCCGAGCTGCGTGGTCACGGCTTGTGGTGGGTGAAGGATCTTTCTGCGCCGGATACGGTCGCGCAGCTCGCCGGCTTCAACATCAATCCACTGCCAATCATCATGGGACTGACCATGGTGGCGCAGATGAAGCTCACACCTCAGCCTGCCACAGTGGATAAGATGCAGCAGCGGATCTTCATGTTCATGCCGCTGATCTTCCTGTGGATCAGCTATGACTTCGCTTCCGCACTCGCCCTTTACTGGTCTACCCAGAATCTTTTTAGCATCGCTCAGACGTGGATCATGAAGCTCTATGTGCCGGAGCCTAAGCTCGAAAAAATGAAGCGCGATCCGAAGCCGACTCCACAAAGCCCCTTCTTCAATCCCATGGGGCACGCTAAGGACAAGAAGAAGCCCGGTCACAAGCCGCCGAAGCTTGGGGGCTAGTTCCAAACAGGCGAAGATCGAATTTGTGAATGACGAACTGGGTAGAATCGCATACCGAGTGGTTTATTATGAACGCGACCGCTCTCGAACATGCCCAGCACATCCTCGATGCCATGCTCGGCTACCTAGGTTTTGCCGCCCAGATCGAGCAGGATGACGGCTCGGATGGTCCTACGCTCCAAGTCTTGACCAAGGACAGTGATGCTCTCATTGGCCGCCGCGGCGAAGTGCTGGAGGACATCCAATACCTCGTGAACCGCATTCTCTTCCGCCACATGCCCGATGCCCCACGAATTCGTGTGGATGTGGAGTTTTACCGATCGATGAGAGAGGATAGGATGATCGCCAGAGCCAGAGAACTTGCTGAAAAGGTGCGTGCCACCGGCCAGCCAGCCGAACTGCCCCCCCTGAACAGCTACTACCGTCGACTGATCCACAACGTTTTCGTAAACGATCCCGATGTGGCAAGCACCAGCACCAGTGGTGATGCGCGGTTCAAGCGTATCATCCTACAACGCCGCCAAAAATAATCCCACGTCATGGATTCCCCTCTTTACGAGGCACAGCCATCTGGTTTATTTTTCCAATTCCCCCAAACTTTCCATTCATACGCACCACCATGAAATTGAGCCGCTCACCGCTCGTCCTGGCCCTCGCCCTCGCCCTCGCCCTCTCGATCACCTGCTCGCTTCGCGCTGATATCGTCACTTTGAAGGACGGCAACAAGCTCGAAGGTGTGATCTTGGAGCAAAAACCGGAAGGCGTGCTCATGAAGTACAAAGTGACCGCCAAGATCATGGATGAAAAATTCATCCCGATGGCTGAAATCGCCCCCGGGGGCATCCTGAAGGAGAAGCCCGAGGAAGTGGAGATCAAGGAGTTGCGCAAACTGTCGCCTACCGCTGACTTGATGACGGCGGAAAAGTATGAGCAGATCATCCAAGATCGTCTGCGCCCGTTCGTAAACCGGTATCCCGGCACACCTCAGGCAGATGAGATCAAGAAAATGATCGATGAGTTTCAGTCGGAGAAGGAAAAGGTCGTGGCTGGTGGCACCAAGATGCTGGGTAAATGGCTCAGTCCTCAGGATGCGCGTGCCGAGAAATACAACATTGACGCCTACACCATCCGTCAGGCAATGAATGAGAAGGCAACTGCAGGCGATTACAGTGGTGCCTTGCGCGACTTCGAGCAGCTCTCCAGTCCTAGAAAGCTGCACATTGCTTCAGTTCACTACCCTAAGGCTGTCGAAGAAGTGCTCGCCGTGCTGTCCAATTTCGACGCCAAGCTCTCTCAAATGATCAAGGATCAGCCGGTGCTGCAGAAGCAGCGTGATGACAACAGCAAGAGGCTCGTCGAGCCAGACCTGTCCCGTGCCAAGGCTGCCATTGATCGTGAAGTTCAAGAAGCCAACTCTCGCTACGAGGTCGAGCGCAAGGAAAGCAAGTGGGTCACTCCCTACAAGTATGATCTCAAACGCCTTCAGGAGCTGCAAAAGGCTGTATTTGAGGAGAAGACGCGGCTCCAGAAGATCAATGTCACTCAGGTGGCCAAGATCACGGATGCGATCCATCAGGCCACCCTCCATTTTTACAACGACAAGATTGTGGAGGGTGAGCTTGCCTTGCTCGAGGCTTATAAGGCTTCCTCCGCCAACCAGGAGTATGCGCCTGTCCTTCAAATCTATCGCGATGGCTTCGCCCGCAAGCGTGCGGAGTATGCCGCCAAGCAGCAAGCCGCCACGGCCAGTGCTTTGGCGACACAGGCGGCACCTGGTGCTGCTCCTGCTCCAGCGGGGGCTGCCGCCCCTGGCATGGACTCCGCAGTGGCGCGTGCTTTGGCCATGTCTGGCGCTGCAGCCTCTTCTTCGGCGGTGCCGGTTCAACAGCCTGGTGTGGTGCCGGTTCAACAGCCTGGTGTGGTGCCGGTTCAACAGTCTGGTGTGGTGCCGGTTCAACAGTCTGGTATGGTGTCTGCCGCTGCCGTCCAACCTGTTGCTGCGGCTCCACTGCCAGTCGCTGACGCTACCCCTCCTCCTGAGGAAGAAGGCACCATCAGCATGGA
>JAFMIR010000088.1 GCA_017853885.1 Prosthecobacter sp. | reverse complement strand
GGGTGCCAAGAAAGCCCCCTACCTCGACATGGGACCGCTGATCCGCCAAGTGCGAGACGCCTTCGGGCCGCAGCGCGTCATGTGGGCCAGTGATTGCCCCTTCCAAGTCGACCCCGGTCACCGTTACCGTGATTCCATTGCCCTGATCCGCGACCGACTGGCTTTCCTGAGCGACTCCGACAAGCAATGGATGCTACGCGGCACGGCGGAGAAAGTTTTTTTCTCTTGAGCGGCGCTTTTGATCATCACTGGGCATGCCGCGCCTTGACCCCGCGATGCATCGCGGCACTCTGACGTGTGCTTCGACACATTCTCAAATCCAAACTTCACCGCGCTCGCGTCACAGATGCCAACATCGAGTACGAGGGCAGCATCACAATCCCCCTTGATCTCATGGAGGCTGCCGATCTGTGGGACGGCGAAAAAGTCCTCGTGACCTCCATCACTGGAGGCCAGCGTCTTGAAACCTACGTCATTACCGGGCCGCGTGGTTCTGGCCAGATCGTTGTCAACGGTGCTGCGGCTCATCTCATCAACACTGGCCACTGTGTGACCATCATGGCTTGGGGGGTCTCAGACACACCTGTAACGCCCAAGCGCCTGCTCCTAAATGAACGGAATGAGATTCTGAACGAGACGGTGAAATAAGAGGCACCCCTGACTTTTTCGACAGCTCTGTCTCGATCATCTCAGCTCCGGCTCGGAGTGAGGAGGACGTGATGCACCCACTCTAAGCTGTGCCCTTTCACTCTGACATGGATATCGAGCTTCTGTTTGCGGTCTTTAAGGATGAAAGGTCAGCCTAGCAGCGCTTTTCTTGGGATGTGCATCTCGGATAGCGCACCGTGCGAAAACGCCCTTCTCAAGCCTCGTTGGTTTAGAGTATCATCCACTCTCTCCAACCATGAAACGCACTCTCTTTGCCGCGCTCTGTCTTTTTACCCTTAGCCCTTGGCTCTCCACGTTTGCGGCGGAGCCTCTGCGGGTCTTCATCCGTGCCGGCAAAAAATCTCACGGACCCGGCGCGCATGACTTCCCACAGTTTTTGAAAGAATGGGTGCCGATGCTCAATGAACGCGGCGCGAAGGCCGATGGCTCGCTCGAATTCCCCACCAAAGAGCAGCTCGACAAGACGGATGTGCTCATCCTGCACGCACAGGAAGCCGGAAACATCAAGATCGGCGAGGAGCGGAAGAACCTACTCGAATTCATGGCCCGCGGCGGTGGCATTGTGACGATCCACGCAGGAGCGGTCTCGCGAGATCCGGCGTGGTTTAAATCCCTTGTTGGAGGTTCTTGGAATCATGAGCGGCCAACGAAGTGGCTCGAAGGCCCGATGCATCTCTACTTTACGGACAAGGAGAACCCAATCACCAAGGACATGTCGAACTTCGCCATGGACGACGAGATCTATTACGACATGGACCTGCTTCCAGAGTGTCGCATCTTGGCCGGTGCCTACACGCCGAAACCGCAGGGGACACGCAACGAAAAGGCGAACAAGCGCGCCGAGGAAATCACCAAGGGCGGCAAGGTCGTCAGCATCTACGACATCCAGCCACAAGTGTGGACCTATGAAAAGGATGCCTACCGTTCTTTCGTGTGCATCCCCGGCCACTATCACAAAAACTTCAGCCATCCGACGCTGCGCGCGCTGCTCTTGCGCGGCATCGCCTGGGCCGGCAAGCGTGAAAACGCGGACGAACTTTGCAAGCCTGAGGAACTCGGCGACAACCTCCGCTACGTCCAAGGCGGTCCCACGCATCCGAACAAGTCCGCGGAGAAAATCGAAGTGCATCCCGAGTTCGATCTCTCGCTCGTCGCCGCCGAGCCGCTCATCAACAAGGTCATGAACATCGACTGGGATGAACAAGGCCGCCTGTGGGTCTGCGAGACGCCCGAGTATCCGAACGGCCGCCGCGAGCTGAATGTGGAGAAGTGGAAGGACAGCGGCTCCTGGACGAAAAAATACGACCGCGATCCCATCGACCGCATTTCCTGGCTCGAAGACACCAATGGCGACGGCGTGATGGACAAAAAGCATGTCTTTGCCGACAAGCTCGAACTCGTCACCAGCTTCGTATTTTATAAGAAAGGCGTCATCGCCTGCGCCGCGCCGGACATCTGGAATCTCCAAGACACCGATGGCGATGGCGTGGCTGACAAGCGTGAGAAGCTCTACACGAATCTCGGCACCGGGGATACGCATGCAGTCATCAACAACCTGCGCTGGGGTCTCGATGGCTGGGTTTACGCCACGCACGGTTACAGCGGTGGCAATGTCACGGCGGTGAATGCGCCGGACAAACCGGCGGTCGGTATCGGCAGCGGTGTCATTCGTTTCAAGCCCGACGGCACCGAGATCGAGCAGTATTCCTCACGCGGCGGCAACACCTGGGGCCTCGACATTACCTCCGATGGCCAAGTGTTCTTCACGCAGCCCACCAGCGGCACCGTGTTTTTCCACGTCGTGCTGCCGGAGTATGTGCTAGCCAAAGGCAAAATCCCCGGCACCACGAGCTGGAAAGGCATGATCAGCGGCCAGAAGACCTTCCCCGCCATGTCGTGGCCGGAGCAGGCCTACGTGCAGATCGATCAAGTCGGCAATTTCACCGCTGCGGCCGGTTGCGCCATGTATGAAGGCGGCGCGTGGCCCGCGAAGTGGAACTACAGCTACTTCACCACGGAACCGACCCTCAACATCGTGCATCACCAGTTCGTCGAGAAGGATGGTGTCAGCTACAAGACTCACAAAGAACCCGGTCGCGAGGAAACCGAGTTCATGCGCAGCAAGGACCTGTGGTTCCGCCCGATCGAAAACCGCATTGGCCCCGACGGCGCACTGTATGTCGTCGACTTTTACAATCAGGCCGTCATTCACAACGATACCCGCGGTCCGATTCATGGCCCCGCCAATGCCGCCGTGCGTCCTGATCGTGACCACTACTTTGGCCGAGTGTGGAAAGTGCAGCACAAGCAGGCGAAGCCCGTCGCGGGCAGTTTTTATCACCACAGCGCCGACTCGAAGGGCACGATGGGTAGCTCCGCGCTGCGCACGTTTGAATCCAAGGCCGACGCGCTCGCCACGTTCAAATCCGCGCAGGATGACTGGACGCGCTCCGCGGTGATCGCAGCTGCGGTCGATCACGCCGACGACACCATCGCTCAGGCTCTTCAAGCGCCAGAAGGCGCGGAAGGTCTCGTTGCGGCCCTTTTGCCCTCTGCGAAGTCCGCCGATAAACTGATCACTGCTGCCGCAGAGGCTGGAGCAAAAGCCGACGCTCTGAAAATCGCGATTCTGCAAGGCATCGTGCAGCAAATGGGTGAGGTGCCTAAGCTCACGCCATCGCTTACCGATTCGCTTAAAAAATTGCTCACCAATGCCAGCACCGCCGGCGCGGCGCTGCCGCTCGTGGCCAAGTGGGACAAAGACGGCGCGCTCGCCGTTGTGGTGAAGGAGCAAATTGCGAATCTCAGTGCCAAACTCAGCCACAACACCACCGCCGTGGGTGAACGCATCAGCGCGGCCCGCGCGCTCATCGGCGTCGGTAGCGCGGACGCGCGTTCGAAGGTCGTAGCGACCTTGGTCGAGGCAAATTCGCCCGAAGCACTGCAAGCTGAAATCATCAATGCACTCGGTGAGAGCGGCAGCGTGACCGAACTCGTCGCTTCGATGGGCAAATTGCAGCCCAAGGCGCTCGGACTGGCCTTTGACGCCGTTTTGAAGCGTCCCGAGGCTGCGCTTGCACTGCTTGCTAGTATCGCGGACGGCAAGATTGAGCCTAAAATTCTCGGTCCGGGCAACATCGCGCGTCTGCGCACGCATCCGAACAAGAACGTCGCTAAACAGGCTAATGCGATGATGGACAAGCTCAATCCCGGTGCGAAGGCGAAGAACGAAATCATCGCCAAACTCACGCCCGAGGTCGAAAAGCCCGGCAATTTGACCAACGGCAAGGCCATGTTCACTGCCGCCTGCGCTGTGTGCCACAAGCTGGGCGATATCGGTAAAGACGTGGCCCCGCCGCTCGTCGGCATGGGCGCGCACGGACCGGCAGAGCTGCTCGTGCACATCGTGGACCCGAATCGTGAGGTTGATCCGAGCTTCTGGGCCTGGAACATCACCAAAAAGAACGGCGACGTGCACGTCGGCGTCATCACCAGTGAAAACGCCGCCAGCATCAACCTGCGCAACCAAGGAGGCGACGTGGAGATCAAGAAGAGTGACATCGCCATGCGTGAAAACACCCGCCGCAGTCTTATGCCAGAAGGTTTGGAGGCGCTCGGCCCCGAGGTGCTGCGCGACATCCTCGCCTTCATCTGCGGCAGTGGTGACTCGAAGTATCGCGTGATCGACCTCCGCGCCGCCTACAATGCTGACAGCCGTGTCGGCATCTTCCGTGGTGAGGAGTTTAAGGACGAAACCGTCACCCTGCACAAGTTCGGCAACGTCACCGTGCATGGCGTGCCCTTCTTCATCATGGACCCTGAAAAATCTCAGACTGGTGCCAGCCTCATCGCGCTCAAAGGCGGCGGCAAAGGCACGGTGGCCGATCATTTCCCCACGCAGGTCGAAATCGCCACCAACGCGACGGCGGCGAGCCTCCACATGCTCGGCGGTGTGGCCGGCTGGGCCTGGCCGTTCGGCGGTGACGCCGCGATCGGCCAATCCGCGATGACTGTGCACGTCGAATACGCGGACGGTGATAGTGAGTCCATCGTTCTGAAAAATGGTGAGCATTTCGCCGACTACATCGGCCGCGCCGAAGTGCCGCTGAGCGACGATGCGGGCGATTTCACGCGCCGCGGCCAGTTGCGTTATCTCGCCGTCAATTTGAAGAAAAAAGCACAGCTCAAAAAGCTCACGCTCAAGACCAGTGGCAGCATCATCGCGCCCTGCACCGTCGCCATCACCGCGAGTGCGGAGAAAGTTGCAGGGAAAAAAGATGTGGGTGCGGCTGTCCGCAAAGGCAAGGCTCCCGGTGCGGCTAAAAGTGCACGCACCACTCCCGAAGCAGGCCCCAAAGAAGGTGGTAAAGGAGACGGTCCTCTCGTTCCTGCCTCGCCCGTGCAATGGGAAGCCGGCAAAGCGCGTGTGCTCGTCATCGGCGGAGGTTCTTCGCACAACTTCGCCAAGTTCTTTGGTGAGACCGATGTCGCGACGCTCAAAGCCGCCGGCTTCACCGTCCACTACACCGAAGACCGCGACCAAGCCGCTGCTGAACTCGCCAATGCCGACGCCGCCATCATCAGCGTGAACCGCAAATTCTTCGACACCGCCGCGTATCGTAAGGCGCTTTTCGACTTCGCCGCTGCGGGCAAAGGCATCGTCATGCTGCATCCCGGCACTTGGTATGGTTTCGGTGGCTGGCCCGAACTCAATACCCAAATCGTCGGAGGAGGTGCCCGTGGCCATGACCGAATTCATCCCTTCGATGTGAAAGCCCTGCAAGCTGACCATCCCGTGATGAAGAATGTGCCCGCCAGCTTCACGGTCGAAGACGAGTTATATTACATCAATGCCGAAGGCACTCCCGAAGGCACCGCGGCCATCAAAGTGCTCGCTGAAACGAGCAAAAGTGACAAATACCAAAAGCCCCATCCGAGCGTGTGGATCACCCAGCATCCGAAAGCCCGCGTTGTGGGCATCGCGCTTGGCCACGATGGCCGCACGCATGATTTGAGGCCCTATCAGCAGATCCTCATCAACGCTGCCACGTGGACGAGCGGCAAGTAAGCCCTTGGGTTGTTCACAACGTCCTAGATTCCGTTTGACACTCGGGGTCCGACCTCTATTCTCGCCGCCCCTTCGCCCCCAAGGGGTGGAAACTCCCCTCCTGTTAGAATTCCTCATGAAGACCTTTTCAGCCAAAGCCCAAGAGCAGACCAACCGGCAGTGGTATGTCATCGATGCCAAGGATCAGATCCTCGGCGATGTAGCCCTAGCCGCCGCCAACATCATCCGTGGTAAGACAAAGCCCACCTTTACCCCCCACGTGGACACCGGCGACTTCGTGGTCGTGCTGAATGCCGCGGAAGTGCGTCTCAGTGGCAAAAAGGAGCAGCAGAAGATTTACACCTCCAAGAAGGGTTACATCGGCAACCAGAAAGTCGAAAACGTTGAGCGTGTTCGTCAGCGTCGTCCAGAGCTCCTGATCGAGCGTGCTGTCAAAGGTATGGTGCCTCACAATCGTCTGGGTCGCGCCGTCTTGAAGAAACTTAAGGTCTACACTGGCACCGAGCATCCTCACGAGGCTCAGAATCCGAAGCCCTTTTCTGTCGCCTGATCCCTTTTTCGCAG
>JAFMIR010000046.1 GCA_017853885.1 Prosthecobacter sp. | reverse complement strand
GCAAAGAAGCCTCATCGACCGTAACCCGTTTTCTCTGCCTCGATGGGCGGGTGGTTGCCAACGCGGTGGGCGATGGCGTCCTGCGCCGCAGTCGCACCTCGGAGCTTGTGCGTTGATACACCCCGTGAGCCCTGCCAAACCACCCTGCATCCAAGAACGTGCCGGGCTCCTGCAGCAAGTGGTCCACGTGAGGCAATCCATCACCGGCGCCTCCCGATTCGTGCGGGCCACCTTCCACCGGTCCAGACTCCGTGTCCTTGCCGCTGAAGTGGTAGCCGTCGGTCGCACCTGGGACCCATTGAGTGAGCTGGGTGAGAGGGGGGACAGGGGCTTCTGGTTCACGGCCTGCGGTGCCATCACTGGTGCTCCAGTTCGTGCGGGTTTGGGTGTAGGGTGGCAGCCCTGATTGGTGGAGCATGGTTAGGCCACTGCCTTGATCTGCCATCTTGTAAACGTGCTGCGAATATTGGGCTTCGATTTGACCGCCGTTTTCACTGACGAAGCGACTTTCTAGACTGACCTCGGCATCATGGGCGAGGAGGTGGTGGGTTTTGGGGGTGGGAGGTGGCCCAGCGGTAGCATTGAAATCAAGCCGCGGCAGCGAGCTGCCATGGCCACCGCCAACATACCAAACTTACTTTTGCCCAGGGAATGACGCTTGAACCCTTGATTTTCCGTGCTTCATGTCACCTGATACCGTTTCCACACTGAACAAGCGGTTGGCAACGGTGCGGAGCTGGTGAGCTGTGCGAGCCACACTTGCCGTTGTTGATGACGTTGCAGGCCAGTGACGGATCAACTCTGGAGCTTATGGTTTCGCATCACATCGCGCACAAAAGCGACCCATCCCCACGCGACGAGTCCAGCGAGTGTGAGCAAGATTCCTGCAACGATGAGGTGTTCAAAAAGATGTTCTTTGAAGTAAATCCACCGCCAGTAGTCGTAGCCTTCCACTGGGTCTTGCTCGAAGTTGGCTATCAACCTGTTGGAAATACCGTCGGACACCATGTTAAAAGCTGCCAACGACAGGGTCAGCACCACCAAAGTCGCCACCAACAAAATGCCTCCGCGCACGATGATTTGAGCTATTCGCTTCATTGCCCTCGAGATGGAAGTTTCTGAAGGAAGTCGATGGACCTATCCAACTTGGCCGCGAAGTCGGGATTAGCTGCCGCACTAGGTCTTGCGCGGATTTCGGCGAGCACCGCAGCCGCTTCGGGCTTGGCTGTTTGGAACGCCATGTCTGTCACTTCCTCCAGGATGCCTTGATCCTGCTCATTCACATAAGCTCGATAAAAATCGAGCCACTGCTCAGGATTGGGGGCAACACGTCGGTAAGTCCGCAAAGCAAGAAGGCGGTGCAGGCTATTGTGGGAAGTTGCTAGTTGCGTCCACTGATCCAGTTCGGCTTTGGACACCTGTTCACGACGCTGCACATCGACAAAGGCATCGTCGAGCACCTCGAACAAGATCAGATCGCCGCGTGTGATGTTTGCGTCGCCTTTGCGATCCTCCAACGCGGCTGGCAGCGAAGTTCCGCCACTTGTAGCAGTCACCAACGCCAGAGTGTGCAAGGCAAGCATTGCGTCTTGCTCGGCTTTGTCGCTGATGTCTGAGAAGCGACCCGTGAGGATTTGGGCAATCAGTGACTCTTTGCCTTTCGGCACCGCAAGCAAGTCTTGAACTTTTGTCGGCTTGGCTGCTGGCTGCACGACTCGATCAAATTCCGGCTTCCAGTATCGCGCCTTGATGGCTTTCCAATGTTCACCGGTCAAGCCAGCAGATGGCTTTCCGATCAACTGCACGATCTCCCCAAGGATTCGCTGACGTGTTTGCTGCATCGGTTGCCGTTCTGCCGGTGGGGGTGTCGGCAAAGGTGCTGGTGAGCTTTCTGGAAGTTTTTTAGAAAAGACAGTTTGAGGCGCCTTCGCTTTTGCAGTGTCGTTCGTCGTGGGTGGTTGGGGGCTGTCTTCTTTCCCACATCCAACCAAAACCAGTGCAGCAAGGGCTGACAACAAGAGGAGTATTTGCGTATTCATGGCCGCGCTGGTGCTGGATCAAGAGCGAGATAATTGTTCACATAGTATGGGAAGCCAAAGTTGGTTTTTCGCCCCATGTAAGCGCCCCGCATCGTTCCGGCTGGATCGATGTGCATCAAAGCGAGAGAACCACCTCCGCTGTCTAGGATAAAGAGCTTGATCGCTCCAGCGTCCGATGAGGGCGAAAGAGCAGGAACACCGGCATTGCTTGCGTCTCCCTTAACAATTGTCCCATATCCAACACCTTTGATTTGTGTGGCTGTGAAGATACAACCTTTGCCTGTCTCCAGGCCTTTTGCATAGCCCATCATTTGATGCGCTTTGTCGGCTCGTTCATCGCTGGCGTAGTTCGTGGACAAGCCGCCAAGAGCGTCTGAGCCTCCGGCCCTGCCTGCGGCGAACGTCCAAGTGCCGGCGTTGTTTCCGATGTATTTGCCGCCAGGTGTGTTTGCGTAATCATTTTCGATGTCGTCGGCAGTTCCTTTAATCCCGTCTGGCCCGGCAAGCTTGCCCGCAGGTATCGGGTCAGGGCCAGCTAGTTGGCTACCTGCCGCCAGAATTGTGGTTTTATCGAAATTGTCTGATGAAGTAGCGGCCATAACCGATCCTCGAATAACACGACCATGACACTTGTCGGCAATCTTGCCAACTATGTGCGTTACATCAAGTGCGCTGTCTTCTTTATAGCCGAGAGACCAGAAACATTGATTGCCATTGATGACGACGGCAGGAATGCGTGGAGCTGCTGGGAGTGCTAAGTATGATTCTTCGATGCCTTTTTGTCCTCCGGAATGTGCATCAAACGCAGTCATCTTGGTGGCTTCCTCACGCATGACACACAGGCGGAAGATCACAGATGGATTTGGCCCGAACGGGTAGCCATGATCTCTGATGCAAACCCGCGAATTGTTCTCCAAGATGTAATCGCGTGCAGCATGGAAGAAGTGCTTTGCTCCGAAGTCCCGAATGACGGTTAGCGGCAGCGTGATTTTAGCCCATGTTTCGTTAACGGTTTTGCCAACAAACATTCGCAAGGTGTCTTCCGAATCTACACCCGACCAATCATCCCTGAGCCGCATGTAAATGGTTTCTGGCAAGCTGCCGGTGCTCAAGTTGAAAGGTGATGAAGCCGTGATGTTGATCTTGTCGCCCGCCTTGCACTCCTTCGTTTTGAAGAACTCCAGTTTGTCGATGACGGAATGATCGAACCAAACAACACCAGTGTTGAGGCCGCCGACGCTTATCTTCAACGCTTGAGCATCGTCATCGTCTTTGTGAGTAGCGGGCGGCTTAGACATTCGCCCATATCCTGTGCCAAGACCAACCAAGTCCCCTACGCCATATGAAAATGACAGAACCCCATCGTCATCGGCATCCCAGACGCCATTCGACATCTTGTCGTTGATGAACAGATACTCTGTCCCTTTCTCCTTCGCATTTTCGCTTGCCCCCGACTTTGTGGCCGCCTCTCTCAAGCCGGAATCGGTACTCGTTATCTGTCCATCGTTGTTGAGGTCTGACAGTAACTCCACCGGGAGGAGGCGGAGTCGTTTGCTTTTGCCTGGAGCTGGGGCCTCGGGGGAGAGTTGGAGTGGGTGGGACTCGTTTTCCGAAGGGCTCATGGTGAGGGATTTTACCTCTGTTTGCGTGAGAGTTTCCACTCCATTTGCATCTGTTTCGTAGGTCACGAGTAAAAACGTGCGCCTGATCTCCGGCAGCGGCGCGGTGGGCGATGGCGTCCTGCGCCGCAGTCGCACCTCGGAGCTTGTGCGTTGATACACCCCGTGAGCCCTGCCAAACCACCCTGCATCCAAGAACGTGCCGGGCTCCTGCAGCAAGTGGTCCACGTGAGGCAATCCATCACCGGCGCCTCCCGATTCGTGCGGGCCACCTTCCACCGGTCCAGACTCCGTGTCCTTGCCGCTGAAGTGGTAGCCGTCGGTCGCACCTGGGACCCATTGAGTGAGCTGGGTGAGAGGGGGGACAGGGGCTTCTGGTTCACGGCCTGCGGTGCCATCACTGGTGCTCCAGTTCGTGCGGGTTTGGGTGTAGGGTGGCAGCCCTGATTGGTGGAGCATGGTTAGGCCACTGCCTTGATCTGCCATCTTGTAAACGTGCTGCGAATATTGGGCTTCGATTTGACCGCCGTTTTCACTGACGAAGCGACTTTCTAGACTGACCTCGGCATCATGGGCGAGGAGGTGGTGGGTTTTGGGGGTGGGAGGTGGCCCAGCGGTAGCATTGAAATCAAGCCGCGGCAGCGAGCTGCCATGGCCACCGCGTGGGTGGATGGCCCAGGCCTGGAACACCGAGGAGCCGCTTCCAGAAGTGACAGGCACCTGAAAGCCGCCCTCGCTTGGTGGGCACAGCCAGTGAGTAGAAGCGGTGCCGTTGGCATGGGTCGTCAAGGGTATGTCGCCGAACATCACCGAGGCGCCGGCCATCGGCTCACCATTGAGCGTGACGCGAACAACCAGAGGCAGGGGCAGCGGTTGGCCCGGCACACCGTTTTGACGGTTGCCGCTGAGGAGTGTGAGGATGACGGGCTGGTAGCCGGTCTGCTGGAGGGTGAAGGTGGCGCTGGTGGTGCGGAAGGAGGCGAGGCTTGGATCGTAAAGCTCATCCCGCACCTGGACGCTGAAACTGTGGATCCCCGTAGTCGGCGGGGTGCCACTCAAGGTGCCGTCTGCAGAGAGTTGCAGCCAGGCAGGCTGTCCGGTGATGCTGAAGGTCGGGGTTCCCTGCGCGCCGCCGACGATCAGCCGGCTGCTGTAGTTCCAGCCTGCCATTGCATTGGGTAGCTGGGTGGTGACAAAGTGTAGCGGTGGGGGCGGCGGTGCGTCTTCGATCACCAAGGTGAGCGTTTGGGTTGCAGTGCGCCCGGCATTGTCATTGGCCTGCACGGTGAAGGTGTAAGTGCCCGCGTGCTGTGAACCGGCGCTGTTGTCACCAAGTCCGGTGAGGGTGCCGTTGCTTTGCAAGGTGTAGCCGAAGGGCAGCCCCGTCTCATCTGTGGCGGTGATGAGGTTGAAGGTGTAAGGCGCTGCACCGCGAGCCGCTTGGATAACGGCGGTGTAATCCGCGCCTAGGGTGGCAGCGGGCAGGCTTTGAGTGATGATCTCGAAGCCGGCGATGGTCACGTCATACGAGGCACTCGCCATCTGTCCCGTGCTGTCGTTCACGCTAATGAAGACATTGAACGTTCCCTCATTCACCGGGACACCGCTGATGATGCCGCTGCTGCTGTCCAAGCTCAAGCCCCCTGGTAAGGCACCGCTGCTGACGCTGTAGCTGTAGCCCGGTGTGCCGCCGCTAGCGGCCACTGTGGCGCTGTAGGGCTCTCCCACCGCGCCGTTGGGAACATGGCCCCCCAGCGCCAGAGGCGGTGGCGGAGGGTCCTCCTGGATCCATGGATCGCGGTTCTGCTGGAACTCCAGCAAGTTGGTCAAGGCATCGCCATCGGGGTTGCCTTGGGCATCGCTCGCATCCCGCAGGTGGAGGTGATGGCGGTATTCCCATACGTCAGGCATGCCATCGCCATCGTAATCTCCCCACGCGGCGCGTTGCGGCAGCGTGATGCCGCTGCTGCCTGCATTGTCATCATTCACAAAGGCCGCCAGCCCCTCCGGCACCCCGTCTTGGTTCGCGTCCTCCAGCGCTTGCCACGCGGCCTTGGTGCCCATGCTTTGCCGCCACGCCCACTCCTGCCAATCATGCACCGTCGTGCTGCGTGAATGCGCGCTGCCAGGGTTTAAGCCCAGAGCCACCTCCTCGACATTCATCAAACCGTCACCATCGTAGTCTTGCACGGCGTCTTCGAAGTTGCTGCTGCTTAAAATGCCCGGATAGCTCACGCTCCACATGTCCTCCAGCACATCGAGGATGCCATCCTGGTCATGATCGTAGTGATTGAGATGTGCGATGAAGCTCCAGCCGTTGCGGTAGGCCTGCACGTTGCTGTAGCCATCGCCATCGAAGTCCGCCTTGGCATCATCGGTGGTGCCGCTGCCCATCGCATAGCCAAGCTGTGCATACCACTGCTCGATGCGATCGGGGACGCCATCGCCCTCCGTGTCGGTTTGATCCACCGTGTAATAATCGGTGTAAGGCTGGTTGGGGTGGGTCTTCTGCTCCAGCGGGTTGGTGTGGTAGGTGTAGAGCTCTTCGGAGTCGGTTAGTCCCTCTCCATCGGTGTCTCGTAGGGTTGGATCGGTGCCATGTTGCGTGCGTTCGTGGTAGTTGGAAAGACCATCACCATCCGTATCGGCGTTGTTTTCCGGATCGTCTGGATAAGCATCGGCGGGGTCAGGGACGTTGTCCGAGTCGCGGTCATTCCACACGCCGGCATAGTCGGTGCCGTTGTAGTTGAAATGGGGTTCGTTATTCCAGCGGTCATGGGGCCATAGGTCTGCTGGGTCAGGGACTCCGTCTCCATCCCAGTCCATCCATGAGCCACCATATTCCGTGCCGTTGAACCAGTAGCCACCATCGGGGGTGACATCGGCAGGATCCGGGATGGTGTCGCTATCGCGATCGCTCCACGGTCCGGCGTATTCAACTGCGTTGTACCAATAGCTGCCACCCTGCGGAAAAGGGTCGGCCGGATCAGGAATGCCATCGGCATCCATGTCCGTCCATGTGCCGCTGTATTCGATGTTGTTGTACCAAAAACTGCCGTTGGGATGCGCGTCATGCGCATCGGGGATGCTGTCATAGTCCGAGTCCACCCAGGCTCCGGAATGCTCACGGCCATTCCACCAGTAGCTGCCGTTTGGAAAAGGGTCCGCCGCATCAGGAATGCTATCGCTGTCCTGATCACTCCAGATGCCGGGATATTCTTGAGCGTTATACCAGAAGCTGTAAGCGATCGTCGGCCAAAGGTCCGCTGGATCAGGAATGCCATCGCCATCACGATCGACCCACAGGCCGGCGTATTCCGTGGTGTTGTACCAAAAGCTGCCATTGGGAAACCCATCCGCCGGATTGGGAATGCCATCGCCATCAGAGTCAGTCCACCAGCCGCCGTATTCGATCCCGCTATACCAGAAGCTGCCCCACGGGAACGGATCATAGGGATCCGGCATGCCGTCGTTGTCGCTGTCCAGCGTGCCTGTGGGGTACCAGTTTCCACCGATCCACACTCCAGGATCGCTCACGGGTGGCGGTGGTGTGTAGCCGTTGTTGGCATCATCCATGTAGGCCGTGTCATTCCAATTGAGAATGCCGTCGCTATCGCGGTCCATGTTCAGCGGATCGCTGTCCTCGTGATTTTTCAAGCCATCACCATCGGCGTCCGAATAACTGAAAAAGGGCCTGCCCGAGCTGCTGAGACTGGGGTAATGCACCACCGGCACGTAACCCTGCAGCCGCTGATACAACTCGTCGTGGTCGGAATAGCCATTGCTGTTGCTGTCCCACAGCCAGGGATCAAATGGTGCGGTGGGATCGGAAAGCTGCTGCTCGGCGTCATCGCGCAAACCGTCCTGATCCGTGTCGATCTGATACGGGTCGGAGCCAAACAGTGCCTCCTGCGCATTGGTCAGGCTGTCTCCGTCGGAATCAAGGTCGAACCACGAATCGCCCTCAGGTGGATTAGCGACCTCTGCTTTAGCGCCGGAGCTTGCATCCCAGGTCCAGTAGGAGCGGGCCGCCGGCGCCGGCCACAGGGCCATCGATGCCGCTAGGTAGGCATGCAGGGGCCAAAAGCGGCGGGAGAAACGGCGGAACGGACTCATGCAAAGACAGAAAAAGAGGGAGAGCGGTCAGCGAGCTGAAGCGGCAGCAGCAGGGCTGGAGGGATTTTATCGAAGCGCAGGATTGCAGCAGATGTGCGGCTGAATGTCATCTCTTTTTGTAACCCATGAGTTAAATAGACAACTTAATCTTCAAATGATGGGCAAGCGCCTCCCGAAGCTGTCCCTGCCCGTCATTCTCGCGACACTGCATGGGCCCCATGGGGGGGGTGAAAAGAGAACGAATCGAGGGCTCCCATCTCCTGTCTGCCAAACCGACACCCCAGATCAGGCCGGGCGAAAAAAGAGCATGCCTCCTCGAAGGATCCATAAACCAACCCCACAATCCCTTTGCAAGGCTCTAGAAGACGAGCAGGCCCGGTAAAGCTGGCGTAGGTTTGACTATGCAAGACGGATTCTCAAAATGTCTGTCTGATTCCCGTCGGCGGGCCAGGCTCACTGGTGGCGTCATTCGCTCGTTAGCTATTGCTGCAATAGCCTCCTTGATCTTTCCTTGCCACTGAGACCACCGTGCTCGCCGGTCATTTCGGACATCCTTTTTGAAAAAGGGTCTAAAGACTGAGATGATCCAAGGCAGTGCCGGACGGCTCCTTGCCCTCACCCTTGAGCCACATCGCGCTAGATCCGGCGAGTTTGAGGAAACCGGGCAGATCGAGGTATTTGGAGCCACCTGGCAAAAACATGGGATCACGATAGCTGAGCACCTTGCCAAAACGGAAGCCATGCGTGTCGATGGCCGCGCGGTCCACGGCTCCGCCGAGGAGTGAAAGAGCCGCGGCGGCAATCGGGCCGGTTTGTTTGCCAAACGCGGCAAGGCAGACCGTCTTCGGATTGGGGTGTGTGCCGACTTTCGTATTGCGCGCGAAGCTGACGAGCGAGAGCACGTCATGCACGCGCTGGGCAAAAAGCGCGTGATTGTAGCCATGCGTGTAGCCGGCGAATTCACGCGGGTTGGCGACGACGCGGGTTTCTTTGACGGGTTCGCCACCTTGGAAGAGCAAGTCGGCACCGACAACAGCGCTGCCAGCGGCGACGAGTTTCTTCACGTCGTCGTTTTGCAAGCCTGACTTGCCGTTGTCATCAAGCCAGATGATGACGCGGCCATTCCAGTTCTTCGGGTAGAGCCAAGTGACGTTGGTTTCCTCGCTGTACGTCGTGTTTTTCAAGAAGCCTGCCATTTCGATGTGCTCACCACGGTCTTGTTTGTCCTTCAGATCCCATTCAACGCTGCCCGCTTGATCGTAGGTGCGGCCGATAACGACCTCGATGGCTGGGCGCAGCACTTTTTCAGCATCGGCGCTCTCGAGTTGCTTTTTCGTGTCCTCGGTGAACCACTTCAGCAGCGTGCGTTCAAACTCGGGATCGGCGGCCTTCGGCGCGGGGTGTTTGTCGTCCCACACGGTCAGCTGATCCGCGGTGAGGGGTTCGTAGTCTTGCTCAATCACGGGCGCGGGGTGCCCGAGTTGGAAGTGCTTGTTGAGGAAGGTGTAGAAGGCGCTGCGGGTGACGGCGTTGTAGTTGTGTTTGAAGTGCTCGCCGCGCAGGAGGAAAACGTTGTCCTTCTTTCCGAAGGTGCCGTAGAGCTTCTGCAAATCGGGGAAGCCTTTGGTGGCGAGTTCCTTGGTCCAGTCGTCCGCGCTGTTCATGCCCTGCGGCTTGGGGGCGAAAAGACCGGCGAACTCGATGTTACCGGTGTTGATGCGCAGGAGGCTGGCGTTTTCGCAGGTGCAGCCGCCCTGCATGGAGGTGCTGACCATCACGCAGGGAAAGGAGAGCTGGATGCGGTCGTCGATGGCCGCGAGGAGCATCGTTTGCGTGCCGCCGCCGCTCGCGCCGGTGATGGCGGTGCGTTTCGGATCGACCTCCGGCAGCGACAGCAGGAAATCGAGGCCGCGCACGGCGTTGAGCGTCTGCAAGCCCATGATGGATTGCAGGTTTGACTCGGCCTGAGGGCTGTAGAGCCCCCAATTTTTTGTCGTGTTCATTTCCGGTCGCTGTTTGGCAAAGCGATGCACCACCTCACGCGGGATTTGCACCGAATCGGAGTCGCTGAGCATGTCCCATTGCCACACGATGCAGCCCATGCGGGCAAGTTGCACGCAGAGCGACTGGAAGATGCTGCGTCCGCCCTTCTCGAAGCGCTCCGCTCCGATGGAGATTTCCTGTCGTACCGCTTGTGGTTCGGCGAGGGAGAGCCGCGCATCCTGCCAATGACCGTGGGCGAACATCACGCCGGGAACTTGGCCCTTGATGACCTTCGGCTTCCACAGGCTGCCGGTGACGTAAAAGCCAGGAGCAGACTCGAAATAGACTTTTTCGACCGTGAATCCATCTCCCTCGATTTTGCCATGGATCACCGGGTTTAGTGCTGTTTTCGTCGGCATCGGCCACAAACCCTCCGCGACCAGGATCTGGCGGCGCACATAGTCTTTGCGCGCATCCCACTCACTCAACGACGAGGGAGGTTGGAAGGGAAAGTAGCCATTTAGGTCCTTCGGTGGCTGCTGGCGGATGTCCTCACCGTGGGCGAGGGTGAAAACGAGGGCGACGAGGAGGAGCGGAGTGGCTTTCATCAGGCGGTCGGGATGCAGAGGCACACCTAAACGGTGATCGCGCGGGAACTTGATCAATTGGACGGGCGCTTTTGAGGTCTCGTTTTGATCTTGCACGGTCTGTGTTCGGCGGGCAATCTCCGCGCCCTTTCCCATGTCCGCACCAGTCAAAACCTCCATCGGCATCGATTTCGGCGGCACGTCCGTGAAGCTTGGCGTGTGCCGTGGCGACGAATTGCTTATCACCGACGATCCCATCCCCACGGCGAACTTTGCTGGCCCCGCGGCTCTCATTGGCGAGATGGCAACCCGGGTGAGCAGGCTGCGTGAGAAGTATCCGGACATCTGTGCGATTGGTGTAGGTGTCCCGGGGTTGGTGGACTTTGATCATGGCTTCGTGCATGAGTTGACCAATGTGCCCGGTTGGAAGCATGTGCCGCTGAAAGCCATTTTGAGCGAGAAGACCGGCCTGCCGGTGCTCGTGGAAAATGATGCCAATGCCATGGTCTATGCCGAGTTTCGCTACGGCGCGGCCCGTGGCCTAAAAAATGTGATTGGGCTCACGATGGGCACCGGGATCGGTGGCGGGGTGGTGCTGGATGGCAGGATGTTTCGTGGCAGTGGCTTCGCCGCGGGTGAGATTGGCCAGATGAGCATTCACTTCGACGGAAAGCCCGGCCACTACGGCAATCTTGGGGCTCTTGAGAAGTACACCGGCAACCAGCAGATCGCCGAACATGCCGTGCAGCGCTACGCTGAGGCAGGTATCACGAAGGATATGGAGGATTGCACGCCCAAGATGATCGCCGCTGCGGCTCAAGCCGGGGATGACATCGCCCGCCAGATCTGGGGTGAGATCGCTGATTGGCTAGGTACCGCGCTAGCCAGCATTGCCTGGCTGCTGAATCCCGACGCCTTTGTGATCGGCGGTGGGGTTGCTCAGGCAGGTGAGCTTATCTTCGCACCACTGAAGCGAAAGGTTCAGAGTATGCTCAGCACCGTGGTGTGGGAGCGCCTTCAAATCGTGCCCGCTCGCTTCAGCAATGAAGCGGGTATCATCGGCAACGCGGCCCTCGCTGCAGACGCGGTCTGATCTCGGCGATTACTTCTCGTGCATTGTCTTGGCCAGACTGACGAAGTCTCCTTCCTCGCAGCAGCGGACAAAGCCCTCGGCATAGCGTTTCAGATCATCCCACTCGTTGCGGATGTGTTCAGCCTCCTCAGGTGAGATGTGGCTATCACTCGCGGCCTTGCTGATGGCAGAAAGCACGTCGGCAAAGCGTTTCACGATCTCCTGAGTGGCTGGGACGACCTCAAAGCCCTTCACACACTTGCTTGGTGGGTTGCGCACAAAGACGCCGCCGGCTTTCTGGCATAGCCAGTGGATGAGCTGATCGTCACGAGTGATCTCGTAGAGCTTTTGCACGCGGTCGAGCGGGTTTGTAGCCCCATCTCCCTTGTAATCTTCACCCGAAGCCCACTTGTACACGAGCGAACTGGAGATCGCTAGTTGAGCGGCCACCTCCTTCACATTGGAGTTCTTGTCGATGGCCTGCTGGATGACTTCGTGGGATTCCATGGCCGAGTTCTCTCAAACGGATGACACTTTGGCAAGGTGAGATTCCTGAGCCGTGCGTGTGGAAAAAATCCCCGCATGTTCCGTGTTTCGCCTTGTGGCCGCGGAGCTCTGCGTTGTAAGCTTCACTCTCCATGAACCTCTCGCGTCTCATCCTCGTTGTGGCGGCTGTTTTTAGTCTTGCCTCCTGCCTTGAAATCAAAAACACCATCATCGTGAATAAGGATGGAACGGCCATCGTCGAGGAAACCACCCTCCTCGGGGCCCAGTTGGCTGCGATGCTCGCCCAAGGGGGCGCGGGTGGCCCGGGGGATCAGCTCAAGGGCCTCATCATGGATCAGGCGAAAGCCGAGGAACGTGCGAAGCAGCTCGGCGAAGGGGTGACGGTGAAATCCATCGGAGAAGTGAAATCACCCGATGGCAAAAGTGGCAACAAGGTAACCTTTGCCGTGGCGGATATCCGCAAGCTCAAATTTCAGCCCAACTCGCCTGAGCAAAAAGAAAAGAAGAGTGAGGAGGACATGGTTTTCGCCCTTGAAGGCGGCACGTTGACGATCACCAACAACGGCGCGGATAAAAAAAGCGACAAAATCGACAAGCCGAAGAAAAGCACCGAGGAGCTGGCTCAGATGAAGGCTCAGGTGGCCATGATGAAGCCAATGTTTGCCGGTATGCGCGTGACGATCGACGTGAAGGCCGCAGGCGGCATCGCCAGCACCGATGCCGCTCATGCGAAAGGCGACACTATCACCTTCCTGGATCTCCAGTTCGATAAGCTTCTCGATAACGTTGAGGTTTTTGGTGAGCTCATGGAATCGGGTGACAGTGGGATGAGCATGGCTGATGCCGCGAAAAAGTTTGAAAAGATGGAAGGCATCAAGCTGGAGGGCAAAAAAGTCGTGAAGGTCGAGCTGAAATAAGCTCTTTCATCCTCTCAAGAATGCGCAGCGGCACCTGATGAAGGTGCCGCTTTTGCTTAGTGGATCGTTTCTCCCAAAAAATATCTGAAATGACCGGCGCGCGCGTTGGCTTCAGTGGCAAGCAAAGAGCGAGGAGGCTCTTGGACCCCTAGCTGTCGAGCGAATGACGCCGCTAATGAAGCTGCCACGTCGCTGAGAATCAGAGAGACATGGTCAGGGCTGGTCTAGGCGAGAGAAAGAGGCTGGAATCTCCGCCATTCACCCTGCGCTCTACGCTTTAAGTTCCACGCCGCGATACATCACACGCTCGACCATGCCTTGCAGCGTTTGGTCGAGGAAGGGCGTATTGATGCTCTTCGACTTCATGAAGTCGCGTGTGAAGGTGGTGGTGCGCTGCGGGTTGAAGACGATGAACTCGGCGATGCTGCCTTCCTTGATCGGCACGGGCGGGAGTTTGAAAAGGCGGCGCGGTTCGGCGCTGTAGCGCTTCACGATCAGGCTCCAGTCGAGGACGCCGTTGCGGATGAAGCGATCGTAGAGAGAGACGAGAGCGGTCTCGAGGCCCGTGATGCCAAAGGGTGCGCTGGCAAAGTCTTGGTTTTTCTCAAAGGGCGTGTGCGGGGCGTGGTCGGTCGCAATCACATCGAAGAGGCCGTCCTTCAGGCCCTGGAGCAGCGCAGCGTTGTCCTCCGGCGTGCGCAGCGGCGGGTTCATTTTGTAGTGCGTATCGTAGTCACCGATGTGCTCGTGATGAAAGATGAGGTGGTGCGGTGCGATCTCGCAGGAGACACGGATGCCGCGATCCTTGGCCCGCGCGATGGTTCTCATACCTTCGGCGGTGGTGACGTGCTGGATGTTGAGATGCACACCGGTGAATTCAGCGAGGCGGATGTCCCGTGCGATGCAGATTTCCTCACTGATGGCCGGGATGCCCGGTAGGCCGAGGGAGTAACTCACCTTGCCCTCGTGCATGCAGCCTTTGCCGCTAAGCTCTTTGACCTCGCAATGGCTCGCCAGCGGCAGGTCGAACTCGCGTGCGTATTCCATGGCGCGTCGGAGCACCTGCGGATTATCCACCGGGAAGCCGTCATCCGTCAGCAAAACCGCACCGGCGCCCTTCATGGCTGCGATGCCGGCGAGCTCTTCACCTTTGCGTCCTTTGGTGATGGCACCACTGGTGAAGATGCCTGCTCCGATGCGTGTGCGGCGGGCGCTTTCGAGCACGCTGCGCACCACACCGCCGTTGTCGATGGCCGGAGTGGTGTTCGGCATCATGATGAATCCGGTCACGCCACCGTTGATGGCCGCCTCGGCACAGGAGGCGATGTTTTCCTTCTCCTCCTGCCCGGGCTCGCGGGCGTGGACGTGGATGTCAAACATCGCAGGCATCAGCACCCGCCCTTGGCAGTCGATGACCTCTGCGCCGTCAGCTTTTTCGATGTTTGGAGCCACACCGACGATTTGGTCGCCATCGACGAGCACATCGGCGGTTTGAAGCTTCGGCGAGTCTTCGCTGGCGATCTGGGCGTGGCGGTAGAGGCGTTTCATCGGTCGCCGAGAATGCCGAGCAGAGCAGGGGAGGCAAGAGCTTGGCCTTGCGATCTTTCAAATGCCATCAGGCTCCTAGAATCCCTTTTGAGGTGGCTCTGGGAATGCGCTGCCTTTGGGGGGCACACGGCATCACCGCAGCTTCGCGGCGATCTCGTGGAAAACCTTGGAGGCCGTGCTCTGTGCCGGATTTTCGAGCGCGATGGGCTGGCCTTGGTCGCCGCCTTCGCGGATCGGCATCTCGATCGGGATCTGACCCAGCAGCGGCACACCGAGACGCTTCGCCTCGGTCTCGCCGCCGCCCTGACCAAAGATGGGATAGGCCTTACCGTCGGATGGGCAGAGGAAGTAGCTCATGTTCTCCACGATACCGAGGATCGGCACGTTCACCTTTTGGAACATCGACACCGCCTTGCGGGCATCGATCAACGCCACCTCCTGCGGCGTCGTCACGATCACCGCGCCATCGAGCGCCACCGTTTGCACGATGGTGAGCTGTATGTCACCTGTGCCGGGCGGGAGGTCGAGCACGAGCACATCCAGGTTGTCCCAGGCCACCTGACGGAGGAATTGCTGCGTGTAGCGCGTGGCAATCGGCCCGCGCACGATCACCGGAGAGGCATCTTCGAGCAAAAAGCCCATCGAGATGAGCTGCAGGCCATGTTTCTCAATCGGCACGATCTGCTGCTCGTCGTTCTGATACGGCCGCTCGTCCGTGCCGAACATGTGGGCGATGCTCGGACCATACAAATCGCAGTCGCACAGGCCCACGCGGGCTCCGGTCTTGCTCAGGGCGATGGCCAGATTGCTCGCCACGGTGCTCTTGCCCACGCCACCCTTGCCGGAGGCCACCGCGATGATCTTTTTCACGCCCGGGATGCTCGATTTGCCCAGCTTTTCCGAGGCGGTGGTGTTCGTGCCGGGCGGGTCCTTGATGTCAAAATTCAGCCGCACCTCACCGATGCCCGGCAGCTTCTTCAGCACGTCCATCGCCTGCTCATGAATGAGCCGCGGGATGTTCGGATCGCGGGTCGCGAGGGAGATCTCCACTGTCACATCACCGCCGGAGATGTGGATGCCTTTGACGAGGCCGAAGGAAAGGATGTCGCGGCTAAAGCCTGGGTAGCGGACGCCGCCGAGCGCGGAACGAATGTCGTTTTCTGTGAGCATGGAGTTGGGGGAGGGCTGATCCGTTAAGCACGATGCCGCCTGGCGCAATCAGGCAATCCCTGAAGCTATCGGCCCTTTAGAGGGCGAAAAACGCCGAGGGGCTGGAGTGTCAGCCCCGACCTTGGGGGAGCGGTGAAGTCAAATTCCATTCCCGCCGCTCCAAATGGATCATTCGTGCTCGATCTGCCGCTCGGATCTTTTCTGCTCCTCACAGCGGCCGCTCGTAGATGCGCTGGAAGGTGTTTTCGCGGTTGAGCGGGTCGATGATGGTGATGCCGTCGTCGCCGAAGCGGGCGGTGACGGGGGCACCTTTGCCTTCGGAGAGGTATTGGAAGTTCAAATCACGCACCTTGGCGGCGGCATCGACGATGGCGCAGGTGATGCGGGCTTCCTCGGCAGTGGGGTAGAGATGCGCGACGGCGTCGCGGCTGGCTCCGGCGAATTTGACATCGCAGATGGCCACCAAAGCAACGGTGAGGCTGTCCACGCCGTAGCCGATGTAGGCCTTGGTGCCATCGGTACGCAGCACATCGCGGGTGAAGTGGTTGTTGCTCGTGCGAGAGCCGCCACCGGCATTCCACCAGCGGAAGCCGCGGTATTGCTGGTCGCTCTCCACCTTGCCATCGGCTCCGACGATTTCATGGCCCTGGTTCACGGGGCCTTCAAAGTCGGCGGGCGTGATCCAGTTGTTGTGGAAGTTGATCGACATGCCGTTGTCGAAATCGACACGGACCTGCACGGCGTCGTAAGCGTTGATGCCATCGCGGATGAGGCGCTTCTTTTGACCGACGGCGGTGAGGCTGACGGGCTTGGATTGGTAATAGCTGAAGATGAGGTCGGTCCAGTGCGGGCCGACGTAGCTGAAAGGATCGCTGCTTTCGACCCACTTGAAGGTGCTGGTGGAGACCTCCAGAGGCTCTTCGAGGTAGGCGGTGCCGTAAAGCGGCGCGCCGATGCGATTCTGGATGTCGTCGCGGATGCGGAGGTGGTCGGGGTCGTAGCGTTTGTGCATGTCCACGCCGACGATGAGGTTCTTCGCCTTCGCGGCGTCGATGATTTCATCGGCTTCGAGAGTGGAGAGGCACATGGGTTTCTCCGTGAGCACATGCACACCTGCTTTGAGCGCGGCGAGCACTGGTGCGGTGTGGAGGTGATCCGGGGTGGCCACGGCCATCACATCGAGATCGGGGAAGGCCTTCAAGATGTCGTTCCAGGGCTCCTCGCCATGAAAACAGCGAGGTTCATGCCCGGTGAGACTTTTGAAGAACGCAGCCGATTTCTTCGCCGAGGCCTCCGAACGCGTCGCCACGGCCACGAGGTCAAATTTCACCGGGGCGAGGTCGCGGGAATACTTGTCGAGTCCGACACGGGCGAGCTGCCCGGCGATGCCGAAGCGTTGGAGGTCCGCGTAAGCACGCAGATGGACATCCCCGCCGAACATGCCGGCGCCGACGAGGGCGAGCTTGATGGTTTTCTCAGCCATAGGCCGTCAAGCAAGCTGTAGATGACTCCGATGCAAGGCCGCAGCGTGGTATGAGCGTGCTCGGACATGATACGACAAAGACGGGTAAATGTGCTCGCATTTGCGTCGGGTGATCTATGCTGAGTCCATGTTGCTTCGCCTTCTCATCTGGCTCGCCGTCCTCGCTCCCATAGCGTGGTGGATGGATCGTGAGCAGGCTGCTGGCCGCTTCCACAAGGTGGATGAGCTGTTTCTCGATTTCCTCATTGCCAACTCGCGCGAGAGGCTTACGACGCCGGATCCATCCACCACCCAGGGAGAGGTGCTGTTTGTCCGCCTAGATCCTACCGAGAAGAATGAGTATGCTGGGTGGCCGGCGCAGCCGATCGATTGGCAGATGATCCTCAATGGCCTACATGAGGCTGGCGATGCCGTCATCGTGATTCCAGAACCGCTCAGCTGGGGCAAGCCCTCGCCCGATTTCATCCCAGCCTTGGCGGAGAGCATGGTGCCTTTCTCCAGCCTCGTGCTTGGCGTGGAGGCGCAAATCACCCCAAACGTGGCGGGTCCTGCTTTCACCGGCGGATTGGACGATGTGATGCCGCGCTTTGTGAAGCTGTCTGGGGATCTTGAGCGTGCCCCCGCTTTCTCCGCTCTCATTGCCGCGCCTGATGAGCAACTGCGCCGGCATGCAGAACTTGGCCTCATGGTCGAAAAGCGGCTGCCCTATGTGCTGCGTGAGGAGGATACCTTCATGCCCAGTGTCCTGGCTCAAGCTCTGGCTAGGCACACGCACACGCCGTATGCCACGCACCGCTTTGTGCTCGGTGCCGGAGCCGGCGCCTACCTTCAGAACGGTTTCTATGTGCCGTTGCAAGACAATGGGGATGTGGTCTTTGATCCTCATGTGGATGTCCCAAGTATCAATGCTCTCGATTTCCTTTCTGGAGGCCTTGCCAATGCGCTCAGTGCGGAGAATCAAGCACGCATCCGAGCCGCAAAAATCATCGTCATCGGCACGGATGATTCCACACAACCTGGAGTAGCTCGCGCTCATGCGCAGGCGCTCACCGGCATCCTTCGCCTGCCACGCTTGCGAGTGCTCGATCGCTTGGAGCAGCTGATCCTTTGGAGTTTCACCGCGCTTGCCGGGTTGTGGATCGTTTTGCGTATGCCACGGCAAAAAGCCATCACACGTGGTTTGCTGTTTCTGTTCCTCATCATCGTTATGGGTTTCCTTGGCTTTCAGACCACACTGCTGTGGTTTCCGCCCACGATACCTGTCTCTCTTCTGTCCGTTTCTGTTGTCATCGGCCGTCTCATCGGGCGTCGTCATGCGGCGTGATGTCTTGTTGGTCTTCACTTGCTGGGGGCTGACATGGCTTCAACGAGCTCGTCTGCTATTCCTGAGAAAGGAGACGTAGGAAATGACGAAGATGGCGCGTTACAAATCGCATCATGAGCCTTCGTCTTCACCGTTCGTCCCGCCGCGCCTTCCTTCAAACTTCGGCCACTGCTTTTGGCTTTCAATTTGTTCCGGCGCATGTCGTGCGGGCGCAGAGTGGCACGCGGGTGCCGTCGGAAAAGATTCGCATGGCAGTCATTGGCTGCGGTGGGCGTGGCGCGGTGGATTTGAAGGGTGTCTCAGGGGAGGAAATCGTGGCGCTTTGTGATGTGGACGACCGCAATGCTGCGAAGAGCTTTTCCGAGCATCCGAAAGCGAAGCGGTTCAAGGATTTCCGCAAGATGTTTGATCAAATGGGCAACGAGATCGACGCAGTGGTCGTTGCCACACCGGATCACACGCACGCCGCAGCTTGCCTGCCGGCGCTTCAGCTTGGCAAGCATGTGTATTGTGAAAAGCCGCTGGCTCACACAGTTCAAGAAGTGCGCCGCATGCGGAAGGCTGCGCTGGAGTCGAAGGTCATCACACAGGTCGGTAATCAGGGGCATTCATCGCACACGATCCGCCTGTTCGTCGAAATGGTGCAGGCAGGGGCTATCGGGAACATCACGGAGATCCACGCAGGCTGCGATGCCTTCCGCGATGTGTATTGCCGCATCGGCAAAGTAGCGTCGCCACCGAAGGACGTGCCCAAAGAACTGGATTGGAACCTGTGGATGGGCCCCCTCAAAGAGCATGCGTATGAGCCGGCCGCAGTGCCATTCGCCTGGCGTGGCTTCAGCGCCTATGGAAATGGCTGCATCGCCGATTGGGTCTGCCACATCGTCGATCCGAGCTACTGGGCCCTCGATCTCGGTGCACCGACGGCGATCAGCGCTGAGGTCACAGGCTACGATCCGGTCAAAGACGCCGCGTATTATCCGAAAGGCAGTCGCATCACCTTTGAGTTTCCCGGCAAAGGCACGCGCGGTCCAGTGAAGCTCGTGTGGCACGATGGTGAGACGACCATTCCCACGCCGCCGGAGTTGGAGGAGGATAAGCGCAAGGTTGTCGGCATCGGTGCGGTCATCATCGGTGACAAAGGGAAGATCATGCACGGCTCGCACGGCGCGGGCAGCGTGCGCATCATCCCGGAGTCCAAGATGAAGGCCTTCGCCATGCCAAAGCAGACGCTTCCACGCGTCGAGAAGGGGGATCATCACAAAGACTGGCTCGACGCCATCCGCGCGAATCGCCAAGCGGGTTCACCCTTCGAATACGGTGGTGCTTTGAGCGAGATTGGGCTGCTTGGCATGATCGCCATTCGTCATCCAGGCCAGCGCCTCGAATGGGACAACGAGGCGATTGCTTTCAAAAACGCGCCTTCGGCCAATGCGCTCCTCGACAAGGAGTATCGTCCGGGATGGCGTGTTTGATGGTCGAGCACGCTGCTTCGCGATTACTTCGACTTCAGGCCCGCGGTGTTCACCGTGATGACACGGTAGGTGTGCGTCTTGCCTGTTTCCGGTGAAGGGTCCGTGAAGGTGGTCGGCACAAGAGGATTGGCGGGCGTGTCACTATATTGCAGTCCTTGGAAGATGGGGCGGCCAAAAGGATTCTTCGACGGCGAGGTGGCTTTTGCGATCTCCTTGCCATCGCGCTCGATGATGAAGTGATCGATGCCGCTTTCGAGATCCGCCTCCGCATCCCAAGTGAGCACGGAGCCGTTCACACGCAGATTCGTGGGTGTGGGAGGTGGAGTCGTGTCAGGCACAGCGGAGTCTTTGACGTAGTGCATCCAAAGCTTTGCGGTAGGAGCATCAGGCAGCCAGATGGCTCTCGAGGCATCTCCGGAGAACTGTGGGGCAGGGGAGGCTTCGGTCGTGAGAAGAGCTGCGAGCCATGCTTTCTCAGCAGGCATGGGCTGGAGGGCTTCGCTGGTCTTTTCCGGCAGGCGGGCACTGAGGCAGGCATCGAGCCATGGGATGGCCATGTAGCGTTGATTGCCGCATTCATGAGCGGTGAGCGGATCGACGGCCACGCCAATAAGCCCGCCCTTGGAACGCATCGCGTTGAAGAAGGCCTCATTCGCAGGCCACACGCCGGCAAAGCGGCCTTCCTTGACGGTCACACCTTCTTTTGTGCCCGGATTGCACATCACCGGCACGGCAAGCGCAGCATCCGGAATACGGTGGGGCTTGATGGTGCTGCGTTTCTCATCTGCAGTCAGCAAGGGCACACCGCTGCGCAGCCACGCGGCGGCGACGCGTTCCGGGTGCATGAGCATGATGCCGCCGCACCAGTGGCCGCCACCGCTATGTCCCCAGAGAGCCCATGGCACCTTGGCGAGCTCTGGATGTCCGCTCTGAGCACCGAGATCGGCCAGCGCACGTTGAAAGGCTGCGTCGCTGCCATTGCGTGGATCGCACCACATCTGGCATTCCGCTTTGTCAGGCTGCTCGTAGCTTGGAGCCAGCAGGGCGCAGTCGTGTTTTTTGGCGAGCGCCTGCCAGTGTAGGTCAAAAGCGCCGGTGAGCCCTGATTTGCAAGAACCCTCACCGCAGCCGTGCTGGTGAATGATGACGCCGCGCAGTGTCTTCGTGCTTGGCGGCACCCAGATGGTGTAGTTCACGGGATAGATGAGCTCACCAGGCTTCGTCGACGCCTCGTAACGCACGCGGAAGTACGGAGCTTTGGCCTCTGGAAAGACATCATAAGGCGGCTGCTGAGCCAAGAGGGAGACCGTGGTAACAAAAAGAAGGGCGATCAAGCGCATACAACTGATGAAACTGCTGCCATGAAGGTTGCCTTGCAACTCGTGATTGTTTTTTGCCACGTTCCCGCGGACACTCTGCTTCAGCCATGAAAATCGACGCCCTCGCCCGCTTGGAACGTCACGCGAAACGACTCGCTGAGATCGCGGCCGTGCTCGGGCGGTATGGGCTGGCGGATCTGTTTGGTGGCTTCAAGTATGCGTGGCTGCAGGAAAGACTGAAAAGCGCCGATGGAAAATCGCTAACGGAAGGTGTCACGCAGGCCGCGCGAGTGCGCATGGCACTCACCGAGCTGGGCACCACCTTTATCAAACTGGGGCAGATGCTCAGCACGCGGGCGGATCTCATCGGCCCCGAGATGACGGAGGAACTTTCCAAACTGCAATCCAATGTGCCACCGGATGCCGCGCACCTTGCAAGGGCCACGATCGAAAGCGAACTCGGCAGTTCCATCGCGAAGTTGTTTGCGCGATGGGATGAGGAACCCCTCGCGGCGGCCTCGGTGGCGCAGGTGCATGCGGCGATGCTTCACACGGGGCAAAGCGTCGTCGTCAAAGTGCGGCGTGCCGGTGTGGCCGATCAGGCCGCCACAGATCTGGAGATCGTGCAGGCACTGGCGGAGCTGCTAGAGAAGCATTCACCCGCCTTGCGCTCCTACCAGCCACTGGCGCTGGTGCGTCAGTTTCGCCGCACCTTGCTGCGGGAGCTCGATTTTACCTACGAACGCCAGAACCTCGAGGAATTCAGCCGCAACTTTGCCGATGATCCCACGGTGTGCATTCCGGAGGTGTTTCCGCATCTCAGCTCGCATCAAGTCGTCACCATGGAACGGTTGGAGGGCATCATAGGCACGGATATTGAGGGCCTGAGGCAGAGCGGCCAAGACTTGGGCGAATTCGCCAGACGTGGGGCAAACATGTATCTCGAAATGGTCTTCCGCGATGGCTTCTACCACGCCGATCCGCATCCGGGGAACCTCATCCTGCTGCCGGGTCATGTGGTGGGTGTGATCGATTGCGGCATGGTGGGCCGGATCGATGAGGACATGCGTGATGAGGTGGAGGCCTTGCTGCTCGGCATTGTGGAGCAGGATTCGCATCTCGTGTCCGAGCAGGTGCTGCGGCTCGGTGCGGTGCCGCGGGATTGCGCTCGCGAAAAGCTCCGCGCTGATCTGCAGGACTTCATGGCTGACTACACGGGCATGCCGTTAAATGAAATCTGCGTTGGTTCGGCTCTCAGCAACCTCGTGGAGATCATCCGTAGCCATCACATCGTGCTGCCGCCAGCGCTCGCGCTGCTGTTGAAGACCATCATTGTGCTCGAAGGCACCTCCCGGCGTCTCAGCCCAGAGGTTAGCCTCACGGAACTGATGAAACCGTATTCCTCTCGGCTCATGCTGCGGCGTTTGGCTCCCGGACGCGTGGCTAAACGAGCTCGCCGCGCTTGGCGCTCTTGGGATCGGCTACTGAATGCTCTGCCGCGTGATCTCACCGACCTTCTGAGCCGTTTTCGCGATGGAACGCTCACCGTGCATCTCGATCATCGGCACCTCGATCCCATCGTGAACCGCCTCGTGCTCGGCATCCTCACCGCCGCCGTGTTTCTCGGTTCGTCCGAACTCTGGAGCCGCGATGCCAAACCGCTGTTTTTCGGCGTTTCCGTATTCGGTGCCCTCGGTTACGCCATATCGCTCTTCCTCGGCTGGCGCCTCCTGCGTGCGATTCGCAAGTCGGGAAACATTCAGTCGAAGGATTAAGGGTTTCGATGCTTGAACTTTGAGCTTGGAACGAAGGTGCTTTTGGCCGAAAAACCTGCTCCACCTCACCCCCCTCTGACATATGTACTTTCTCGGCATCGATAGCGGCACGCAAAGCTCCAAGGCCATCGTCCTCGACCTCGACACGGGCACCATTCTTGCCTCCGGGCACTCGACCTATGATTGGATCGAAGGCCTGCCGCCCGGCCATCTGGAACAGGACCCGCAGACATGGATCGATGCGGTGGATGCCTGTGTGCAGCAGTGCTTGGAGCAGCTTGGTGCAGATAAAAAGAAGATCGCCGGCATCGGCGTGAGCGGTCAGCAGCATGGTCTAGTGGCTCTCGGTGCCGATGACAAACCCGTGCGTCCGGCGAAACTGTGGTGCGACACCTCCACGCAAGCGCAGTGCGCGGAGATCGCGCATCATTTTGGAGGGCAGCCGGGCGTGATTGCGATGGCGGGCAATGCGATGCTGCCGGGCTACACGATTCCGAAGCTGCTGTGGATGAAGCAGAACGAGCCGGAGAACTTTGCGAAGACGAAGACCCTCCTGCTGCCGCATGATTACCTCAACTTCTGGCTCAGCGGTGTGAAGCGCATGGAATACGGTGATGCCTCCGGCATGGGTATCCTGAACGTGAACACTCGCCAGTGGTGCTATGAAATCTGCGATTACATCGATCCCAGCGTGCGCAGCATGTTGCCGCCGCTTGGCTCGTCGAAGGCTGTGCATGGCACGCTTCGTCGTGATCTGGCGGTGAGGTGGGGACTGAACCTTGATGTGATCATCAGCGCCGGCGGAGGTGACAACATGATGGGTGCCATCGGCACGGGTAACATCAAGCCGGGCGTTGTGACCGCCAGCTTTGGCACCAGCGGCACGCTGTATGGCGTGGCGGGTAGCCCGGTAGTCGATGGACAAGGTGAGGTGGCAGCATTTTGCGACAGCACGGACCAGTGGCTCCCACTCGTCTGCACAATGAATGTCACCGTGGTGACCGAGCAGGTGCGCGAGATGTTCCGCTGGGATTTGAAGCAGCTCGAAGTCGCGGTGAAATCCTCCCCGGTCGGAGCGGAAGGCCTGATGTTCTTGCCTTATCTGAATGGCGAGCGCACGCCAAATCTCCCCAGTGGCACCGGCGTGATCCACGGCCTGCGTCCCACGAACATGACACCTGCCAATATGGCACGCGCTGCGGTGGAAGGTGCCACGCTTGGCCTCGCGTATGGTTTGAAGCGCTTCCGTGACCTCGGCATGAACCCCACGGAGATCCGTCTCACTGGTGGAGGCAGCAAGAGTGCCACCTGGCGTCAGATCGCCGCCGATTGCTTCAACGCGGAAGTCGTCACGCTGAACACCAGCGAGGGCGCGGCCCTCGGCGGAGCCATTCAGGCAGCCTACGCCCACGCCAACCAAGGCGGCACCGAAAAAGTGAGCTATGAGCAGCTTTGCGCGAAACTCGTCACACTTGATGAAAGCACTCGTTGCAAGCCGAACGCTGAAAATGCTGCGAAGTATGCTATGCAGCTCGAGAAGCAGATGGAGCTCACCGGTCGCTTGAATCAGACCGGGTGGCTTTGAGGTCGTTTTGACCTCAGATCATTTCTTCATCCGCTGCCGCACGCACTCAAACAGGCACACGCCGGTGGCCACGGAGACATTCAGGCACTCGACTTTGCCGGCCATCGGGATCTTCACGAGGAAGTCGCAATGCTCGCCGGTGAGGCGGCGCATGCCCGGACCTTCCGCGCCCATGACGATGCCGATACCGCCTTTCAAATCGAGATCGTAAAGGCTTTGTGTGGCCTCGTCGGCGGTGCCCACGAGCCAAACACCGAGTTCTTTGAGCTTGTCCATGGCCCGGGCGAGATTCGTGACGCGGACGAGCGGCACATTCTCCGCGCCGCCACAGGCCACACGGATCACCGTCTCGCTGATGGGCGATGATTTATCCTTCGGCATCACCACCATCGCCACGCCCGCAGCATCGGCGGTGCGTAGGCAGGCACCGAGATTGTGCGGGTCCTGCACGCAATCGAGGATCAGCACCAGCGGGTCCGGTTTGTCCTCCAGAAGGCTTGCGAGATCTCCCTCATCGTAAGTGTGAACCGTCGCATCACTGCGCGAGTGGCGGTTCTGACGGGCGGTAGGATGGTCTGGGCGGTTGGGGCGCATGTGAG
>JAFMIR010000105.1 GCA_017853885.1 Prosthecobacter sp. | reverse complement strand
CGTCAGGCGAAGCGTCGTCAGACGAAACATCAACTCAAGGAGAGAACCTATAATGTTTACAGTAAAATTTTGGAAGGAAGCCACAGAACGAGCACTCAAGACATTTGCTCAGTTCATTCTGGTGCTTGGATCAGCAGATACATTCAATATCTTCACAGTAGATTGGAAGACAACTCTAGGACTAGCACTTGGTGGTGCGTTGTTCTCATATGCAACAAGCATCGTGTCAGCCAATCTTGGACCTAAGAAGAACGATCCAAGTCTTGTATAATTTTTGATATAATAATATAAAATTATATATAAGGAAAATTAAATAGATGAATAGTGTCAAGGGACGAATTCCATATGGTTTGCGGAAGCGTCCCTTTGACATTTTTGTAGCAGTATTTCTGGCGGGGGCAGGAATATATCAGATTCTAGATCCAGACTTTCCAGAAATGCAACAAGATATAGTAGGTGAATTTCTTCTGACGGTGATATCCATTTACATGATTTTGGCGGGGAGTGTAATAGTGTGGTGCATTCTCCACAAATGCAGCAAACTTATTCTCAATATGTATACAGAGATGTATGCATGGATGTTTATGAATGCTGCTGTTGTGGCTATTACAATATTTGATGCTTACATTGGAATCGCTACTACAGTATCGAATTATGCACTGTATTACGCTATTCTACTATTCTGGATTCTGTTGTCTCTGGCAACATTCATTAGGTGGGTAGATCTTCATCAAGTGCTCAGGAGAATAGGATGAGCACACCGATTCTATTGGCAGTAATCGGACTGCTCGGCATTCCTCTTGGTGCATTAGCCACATGGTTCTTCAATAGACGTAAGTCTTTGGCTGATATGTACAATTCCATAGCCGAAGCAGGCCAGTTCGCGGTGGAATCAGTGAGTACCGCCCTTGATACCGTGCGAAGCGAACTTGAAGAAGCACACACCAAGATAGACTTGCTATCCGATCAGAACGAAAAACTCACACTCGCCATTGCCGAACTCAAGGCTCAGAACGAGACTCTGCTTCAGGAGAATGCTCAGTTGCGTCGGCAGGTAACTCAGTTGACTGATACATTGAATCAATTGGTGTCGTATGAGCATTCGAAGACTGACGCGATTCCCATCGTCGAACAGCCGTAATGACTGCATGACAATTAGCGCATCGTACTACGCACTTGTCTATTTCCTGTTGTATTGTATCCCACGAATAGTCACTGCGAATAAGATCTGACACATTGGCTTTCTTATTGTCACCTATATGATCAAACTGCAATGCTTCTGCATGTGCGGCATAGCCGCAATCGATGCAGCCTGTTGCTTTTTTGATCATGCCTGCACGAAACCATTTGAGTCTTCTTTTTCGCGCCCGTGAACTAAATTCTATAGTCATTCCATGCTGCACTTGTTATTGGATAGTGTTGGTGAACGATAGTATTGATTGCTCTTGCGTATTCCCTGATTTCATATTGGGCGTGTGGATCTAATCTGAGCGAAAGGAAATGCAGAAGTGCATTGAGCGATACCGTCCACCGCCAACGAACATACATAGCATAGGCAGGAAGCAGCAGGCGTGCCTGTTCTGGTGCAACTCCGTCTGCAAGGGCTTCCTTGTAGAGTTCGGTGCTTGTCTGAACGATTCTATTCATTGCTTGATAATACTTTGCACCCTTGTATGTGCCAACGCTATCACCGCTGCCCTGCTTGCTGTTTTCTGGTGCAGACCGCCAACTATCAATAGCGGGAATATAGAATTCCTCGTTCTCTGTAACGTATCTGCGAGAGGATTCATTCCAACCGTCTTGATCATCAATTGCCGCCGAACCAATATGGTGCTTCCACCACTGACGTGCTATCATAAGCGGTGCATATACTTCAAAGGTCATTACGCAATGACGTAAAGTAGAATCATGCTTATGCTTTACTAGATAATTGATTAGTTTTACATCTTTATCTTCCAGAGATGAAATCTCTTTATCGAAAGAGACTCTAGCAGAGTTTGCTACATCTAAGTCAGACCCCATATTATTTACTAACTTAATATAACCTTTATCAAGAACGTTTATCATGTATCCCTTTCTTAATCCCCCTTCGGGGGATCAGTAGACCAGAAGAAGGAGAAGGTTCTATTCTCTTCTCTCTTTTATATATTGAAGAGTATACAGCATGATTTTTACTTGTCAATCGCACCTTGGTAAAAAATATCAAAATCGTTACAGAATCGTTAATGAAGGCGATGATATAATTTACTTTTTGGAGGAACCATGAAAGTTGCAGTATATACTATTGCAAAAAATGAAGAGCAATTTGTAAAACGATGGTATGAGTCTGCTAAAGATGCAGACTATCTTTTTATTTTAGATACTGGTAGCACAGATAATACAGTTAAATTAGCAAGAGAACTAGGAATTGATGTTGAAGTTGAAGTAATCAGTCCTTGGAGATTTGATGTTGCTAGAAATATTGCTCTTGATTATCTTCCACATGATATAGATTATTGCATTGCTCTTGATATGGATGAGGTATTGGTTAAAGGATGGAGAACACATTTAGAGAAACCATTTAGTAATAATACTACTCGTCCTAGATACAAGTACACTTGGTCATGGAAAGAGGACGGCAGCCCAGGACTTGAATATGGTGGAGACAAGATTCATAGCAGATATGGGTTTAGGTGGAAGCATCCAGTTCATGAAGTATTATCTGCACAATCAGAGACTCAAGAATGGTGTGATCTTGAGATTCATCATTTTCCTGATCACACAAAGTCTCGTGGTCAATATTTTCCATTACTTCAGTTGGCAGTACAAGAAGATCCTGATGATGATAGGAATGCTCACTATCTAGCAAGAGAATATTATTTCAATAATATGTATAAAGAGGCAAAGGATGAGTTTATTAGACATCTTTCGCTGCCTCGCGCTGTATGGAAGCCAGAAAGAGCGGCATCAATGAGATATTTGTCAAAATGTGATTTACAGAATAGGTTGTATTGGCTTCTTCGTGCATCAAAGGAATGTCCAGATCGTCGTGAGGCATGGGTAGAATTAGCAAAATACTATTATGAGAAAGAAAAATGGCAGGAATGTTTTAATGCTGCAACAAAAGCATTAGATATAAAGGAAAAACCACTTGAATATATCTGTGATGAGGTAGCATGGGGTTTTTCACCTCACGATTATGCTGCAATATCTGCATACAGGCTTGGTTTTTATCATGAAGCCTATTTTCATGGCGCAAATGCTGCTAGAATAGCACATCAAGATGAAAGATTAAGAAAAAATTTAGAATTTTATTCAGAAAGGGCTGAGAAAAATGTCTCATAAAGAGCAAATAGACTTTTTTATGTCAACAAAAGCAAAATTTCCACAAATGTTCAATGAAGTCAGTGTTTTAGAGGTCGGATCACTTGATATCAATGGATCTGTTCGTCATTTGTTTAATTCTACTCTGTATGTTGGAGTTGATTTACAAGAAGGGCCATCAGTAGATGTAGTTGGTCAAGGTCAAGAACTTGCATATGATGATAACTCTTTTGATATTGCAGTATCTGCTGAATGCTTTGAACATAATCCATATTGGCTTGAGACATTTCTCAATATGTGCAGAATGGCATCAAAATTTGTCATATTTACCTGCGCCAGCGACGGCAGGCCAGAACATGGAACAACAAGAAGTTCTCCAGAATCATCTCCATTCACTCTTGAGTGGGATTATTATAAAAATCTTAATCAAAAAGATTTTACTGATCACATAGACTTTGATGAAATATTTTCTGAGTATGAGTTTGCATACAACAGACGTTCCTGCGATCTATATTTTTGGGGTATTAAGAAATGATTATTGCTGCTATTCCAGTAAGAAATCAACTACGTTGGACAGCCCCACTTATTGAATCCCTTCTTATCGGAGACAAAGTAGATCAAGTATGGTTATATGATAATGGATCAACTGACAAAACAATCAGTTGGGCATATCATAAAATGAAATATGATGATCGACTATATTATAAAGATGCAAGTGGAATGAGATTATATGAAATGTGGAACAACATGGTTGCACGAGCATCAAATATGAATGATGCTAAGTTGGCAATTTTAAATAATGATATACGACTACCGTTTATGGCATTGAAAAATATAGCAGACAATATGCAGGATTATCAAATAGCGGCAGTAGATACAAGTAAAAGATCATTTGACAAAATAGAAAACGTATATCCAGAGAAAGCCACTTGGCAACAAAAGACAGGACATGCTTTTATGATAGATGCAAACTTTTGGCAAGGTCAGAAGTTTGCAGTTCATCCACAACTAATATGGTGGTGGGGAGATGATGATTTATTTAGAAGATGTGAGGCTCGTGGCGGAAATATTTGCATAATGAAAGGAATTGGTGTAGATCATGGAGAATCAGAAAGTGATCCAGAATATATTGGAGATAAATGGAGAGATATTGAACTGGATAGAGTAAAATTTAGAAATATATGGGCATCTCCTTATTCACGATCTAATCTTTGATATAATAAAAGTAATAAAATTTGGAGAATTTGTTTAATGATACCTGGAAAATACAACATTGTGTGTCCACAAGGATCTACTTTTCATCAGCAATTTACATGGATCATTGGCGATACTCCTGTTGATCTTACTTACTATACCGCTAGAATGCAGGTTCGTGAAAAGCATACGAGCACTGTATATAATCTTAATCTGACAACAGAAAATGGTGGAATTGTTTTAGGTGGGGATGAAGGAACAATTCTTGTAACAATTAGTGCAACAGATACCTCAGAACTTGTTCCTAAAGAATATGTTTATGACTTGGAACTGGATTCTGGTGGTGAGGTTACGAGAATCATAGAGGGCAAATTTATTGTTACCCCTGAGGTTACGAGGTAATGGCTCAATCTATTATTCGTATAGAAGAAAATCCTACAATTGTTAATGTTGACAATGAAAATGTTAGTATTGTTGTTCAACAAGAATGTGTAAGTATTGAGATTGCCGACTCTGGTCCACAAGGAATTCAAGGAGTTACTGGCCCCACAGGACCGACTGGTCCTACTGGACCACAGGGTGATCCATCATTTATTACTGGACCAACTGGCCCTACAGGACCAACAGGACCGCAGGGCATTCAAGGAATTACAGGTGCAACGGGGCCAACTGGTGCTGCATCAATCATCACTGGCCCAACTGGTCCTACTGGACCAACTGGTCCTCAGGGAAATCAAGGAAATATTGGGCCTACTGGACCTCAAGGAGTTCAAGGCATACAGGGTATTCAAGGATTTTCTGGACCGACTGGGCCAACTGGACCACAAGGAGGCATCGGTCCAACTGGTGCTACTGGAGCAGCATCAAGTGTTACAGGTCCAACTGGTCCTACGGGCGCACAAGGCGTAACTGGTCCAACTGGACCTATTGGCGTAACTGGTCCAACTGGACCACAAGGAATTCAAGGATCAACTGGTCCTGCTGGCGCAACTGGCCCTCAAGGTGTACAAGGCATTCAAGGTCAACAAGGTATTCAAGGCGAAACTGGTCCTACAGGAAATACTGGTCCCATTGGATCAACAGGTGCTACTGGGTCAACAGGCCCAACTGGCCCAACTGGTGCAACTGGATCTCAAGGATTAATTGGAAATACTGGACCTACAGGAAGTACGGGTCCAACTGGATCACAAGGAGTTCAAGGGCCAACTGGTCCTACTGGACCCACAGGGGCACAAGGAGAGACTGGTCCTAAAGGAGATACTGGTCCTCAAGGGGTTCAAGGTATTCAAGGTATTCAAGGCATACAAGGTAATATAGGACCAACTGGTCCTATCGGTGCTACAGGATCAACTGGCCCAACTGGTGCTGATTCTACTGTTACAGGTCCAACTGGACCCACAGGTTCAATAGGTGCTACAGGTTCACAGGGGCCAACTGGTCCTACGGGACCAACTGGGTCTATAGGAGAGACTGGTCCAACTGGTGCTGCTTCTATGGTAACTGGTCCTACAGGGCCAACTGGAGCCACTGGTCCAATGGGTCCAGCGGGTTCTCAAAATGCTCATGATTCTGTACATGTTGCTACTACAACAATATTGCCCAACTCTCCTACATATACCGCTGGAAGTGCTGGTGCAGACGGAGGATATGGTGTTGGAGCATACATTCAATCTACTGCTAGCGCAGCATTAATTATTGATGGTCAAACACTTCTTGTTAATGAAAGAGTTCTTGTTAACAATCAACTTGATCAAAAACAAAATGGAATATATGTTGTTACAAATGCGGGTAGTGCTTCTGCACAATGGAAATTGACAAGAGCATCAGATTGGGATAATCATTCAGCAGCCACAGAAGCAAGAATTGGTGATTACGTTTATGTAAATACTGGAAATCTTTACGGCGGTACATCATGGATGATGAATCAATA
>JAFMIR010000087.1 GCA_017853885.1 Prosthecobacter sp. | reverse complement strand
CCCGATGGAAAAGTGACCGTGCTGAAGGAGAAGATCGCTTTGAAAGCTGGCGAGATTCTTGATGCCACGTATATGAGCAAAAAAAAGCTCATCGCCTACTATGAGCAGCAGATTCAGCGCGCACGAAGCGAGAACGTGCTTTTCTCACTGCACTTGAAGGCCACCATGATGAAAGTGAGTGACCCGATCATCTTCGGTCGTGCGGTGCGCGTTTATTTCAGCGACGTCTTTGCCAAGCACGAAGCCACTTTTAACGAGCTCGGCGTGCAGCCCCTCAATGGCTTTGGTGACATCCATCAGAAGATCGAGCAGCTTCCAGAGGCCAAGAAGAACGAGATCCTCGGCGACATCGAAACCGTTTATCGCAGTGGCCCTGGCCTTGCCATGGTGAACAGCGACAAAGGCATCACCAACCTCCATGTGCCCAGCGATGTGATCATCGACGCCTCCATGCCTGCGATGATCCGCGCAGGCGGCAAAATGTGGAACTCACAGGGAGAGGAGCAGGACACGCTCGCCTGCATTCCAGATCGCAGCTATGCTGGTGTTTATCAGGCTGTCATCGACTGGTGTAAGAAGCATGGAGCACTGGATCCGCGCAGCATGGGCAGCGTGCCGAATGTCGGTCTCATGGCCCAAGCTGCCGAAGAGTATGGCAGCCATGACAAGACCTTTCACATACCCGCTGACGGCACCGTGCGTGTTGTCACGGAAGCTGGCTCCATCCTCTTTGAGCATGCGGTCGAGCAAAACGACATCTGGCGCGCCTGTCAGACAAAGGATGCGCCCGTGCAGGACTGGGTCAAACTCGCCGTCAATCGTGCGCGGGCAACAAAAGTGCCCGCCGTCTTTTGGCTCGATAAAAACCGTGCGCACGATGCCCAACTCATCGCCAAGGTGGAAAAGTATCTCCTCGATCACAACACCACGGGTCTGGACATCCGGATCATGGCCCCTGCTGAAGCATGCACCTTCAGCTTGGAGCGTCTGGTACAGGGGCTTGATACCATCTCGGTCACCGGCAATGTGCTGCGTGACTACCTAACCGACTTGTTTCCCATTCTAGAAGTTGGGACGAGTGCCAAAATGCTCTCGATCGTGCCGCTCATGAATGGTGGTGGTCTTTTTGAAACCGGTGCAGGCGGCTCTGCGCCGAAGCATGTTCAGCAATTTCTCGCAGAAAATCACATTCGCTGGGACAGCTTGGGCGAGTTTTTTGCCCTCGCCGCCAGCTTCGAGCACCTCGCGGACACTTTCGCCAATCCCAAAGCACGCGTGCTTGCTGAGACTCTTGATGCCGCCACGGGCACCTTCCTCGAGAAGGATCGCAGCCCCTCGCGCAAAGTGGGCGGCATTGGCAACCGCGGCAGCCATTTCTACCTTGCCATGTACTGGGCGCAGGAACTCGCCTTGCAGGACAAGGACACGGAGCTGAAGTCCATTTTCACCCCCATCGCTGCGGACCTCACCACGAATGAATCGAAGCTTGTCACCGAGTTTGTCAGCATCCAAGGCCGTCCAGTGGACATAGGCGGCTACTATCATCCCGATCCGGTGAAAACCAGCGCGGCCATGCGCCCCAGCCCCACTTTCAACGCCATCCTTGCGAAGCTCTAATCCTTAGGGCTTCCGGACCGGATCATTATCGCTGGTATCGTTCGTTTTGGGTTTTACCAAAACGAACGATACGTTGATAAACATCTATTGGATAGAATTTGTCACGCTTGCCAGTTTGGAGCTGTCAGCACTCAGAAAGGCATGATCCCAATGAAGCCCTGACGCCCCCCAGCACATGAGCCAACTCAAGACACACACCATCACCCTCATCGCCGGAGACGGCATCGGACCCGAAGTCGTCGCCTCCGCGAAGACCCTGATTGATGCCGCATGCCCCAACATCATCTGGGAAGAAGCCGAAGCCGGAGCTGAGGTTTTCAAAAAAGGCATCGCCTCCGGGGTGCCTCAGGCCACCATCGACTCCCTGAACCGAACGCGTGTCGCTTTGAAGGGACCGCTTGAGACCCCTGTCGGCTTTGGGGAAAAAAGCGCCAACGTGACTCTGCGGAAGCTCTTTGAGACTTTTGCCAACATCCGGCCTGTTCGCGAATTCCCTGGCGTTCCCACCCGCTTCTCCGGCAGCGGCATTGACATGGTCATCGTGCGCGAAAACGTCGAAGATCTCTACGCTGGCATCGAGCACATGCAGACGCCCGATGTTGCCCAGTGCTTGAAGCTCATCTCCTCGAAAGGTTGTGATAAAATCATGCGCACCGCCTTTGAATTCGCGCGCTCCGAAGGCCGCAAGTCCGTGGCCTGCGCCACCAAGGCGAACATCATGAAGAAAACCGAAGGCTTGGTGAAGTCCACTTTTGAAAAGATGGCCAAGGAATATCCAGACCTCGAGTCTTGGCACATCATCATCGACAACTGTGCCCACCAGCTTGCCAAAAAGCCGGAGCAGTTTGACGTGATCGTCACCACGAACATGAACGGGGATATCATATCCGACCTTGGCTCTGGCCTCATCGGTGGTCTCGGCTTCGCGCCGGGTGCCAACATAGGACATGACGTGGCCATCTTCGAAGCCGTGCATGGTTCCGCTCCGAAATATGCTGGGAAAGACACCATCAACCCCACCGCCATGATTCTCTCGGGGGTGATGATGCTGCGCTACCTCGGCGAATTCGAGGCAGCCAGCCTTATCGAAAATGCGGTCATGCATACTCTCGAATCTGGCATCCATACCCGTGACGTCGTCACCGATACGCCCCCCGTGGGCACCAAGGCCTACACGGCGGCCATCCTTGGGAACTTCGGCAAAAAGCCCTCGAACTACAGGATCCGCGAGCACAAGCCCATGAAGGTGCCTGCCCGCCCATCCTCCACAGTCGTTACCAAGGTCGAGAAGCGTGAAACCATCGGCATGGATGTGTTTGTGGAATTTGGGGGAGGTGCTGCTGAACTCGGCCCGAAACTTGAGGCCGCCTGCCAAGGCACGGGTTTCAAACTGAAGATGATATCCAACCGAGGCACCGTCGTCTATCCGCTCACTGGCACTGCACCGGACGTCGTAGATCAATGGCGCTGCCGTCTTTATCTCGAAATACCAGTTGTCGAGGTGCCGCTTCCACAGGTCCACCAGATGCTCCAAGCGATTGAAGGTCAGGGCCTGCGTTGGATGCACATTGAGAAGCTCTGCAAGTTTGACGGCGCCGACGCTTTCACCAAAGCACAGGGTGAAAACTGATCTGCAACATCCTCACTCCGATCCAATGCGGCGGCCGCAAGGTCGCCGCATTTTGCGAGGTAGCATAGCCACTTGCCATTTGAATGTGGGGTGTTGTTCGCACGATCAGATTACCCACCCTGGCCGCATGGCGTCGCATCAAGGATTTCGCTGATTCCAATAGATTTTGATGTTTTTGCTGCGGCGGCCCGCGCTGATGATCTCTAGATCGCGGTCACCATCAAGATCGGCACATACGGCATCTTCACAAGCCATGCCACCATCGTCGATGAGAGTGTTTTGCCAACCACTGCCATCTTCTTTTGTGGTCCAGAAAAGCTTCACAGCGACCTTGCCGATCTTTTGTTGCGCACGCCAGCCGACGACGATCTGCCGGTTGTTGAGCCCAAGCAAGTCATGCGTGGCAATGGCGTGGCCATCAACCAGCTCGCTCGTGAGCACACGCCGCTGCCAAGTGTGATTTTTGGGACCGTCGGCAGGTGGTGTGTAGAGGACCAGCTTGTCACCATGCATGGGCTCAATGGTGACAATATACGGCTGACCTCCAGCAAAGGCTCCATAGCGCACTTCGCCCGCGCCTTGGAGGTCGGGATGATCTGTGGGATGCTTGGCAATCCATTGCTCTTTCCAGCCGTTGTCGGTTGGATCGAGACGCACGACGCCTTCACGTCCGCACAGAAGCAGGCTCTCGGCCTCCGTGCCCATCGCGGGAATGATGTCGAGGTTGTGTGTCTTGTGCATGGTGCCCTGCACAAGGGTAGTGTTCCATGCTTTGCGTGGATCATCCGGCATGTGATAGGCAAGCACCTGGACACCGGCGCCCTGGGCGTTTTTGTCGTTTCCACGACCGTGGAGCGGCACGACGACGAGATCGTAGCGGCCGGAGCGGTTTCTCACCCACTTCATGCGATGCGTGGTGGGCTCATGCGTGAGCTTCACAGGATCCCAACGCTGCGTGCGATCTGCTGGAGGGATCAAATAGAACACAGCACCGCTGCCCACGGTATCGCCAGGGTTCCATTCGGCGCCGACGGCGATCTCGCACTTGCCATCGCCATTGATGTCGCGCGCGGCGATGCAGACGTGGTCCTTCTCGGTGAGCTTTTCAGCAATGATGTGCTTTTTCCACGTGGGGTTTTCATACCAGACGATGATGTTGCTATCCGCGAGGAGGATGTCCGTGCGCTGATCACCATTTACATCCGCGGCGGCGAGGCCGTAACCAATGCCCACCTCGGCATCGATGAGCTGCTCTTTGAAATTCGGTGTCTGCGCCTGCGAAGCGACGGCAAGGAGGGAAGCGAGAAGAAGCGCGTTTTTCATGCAAAAAGTCAGCGTAGGCGAAAAAGTCCTGCTTAGGCAAGAAAGCAATCGGCGGCAAACTTCGCGCTCTTTCGGGCAGGAGTGCCCACATCACCTGCGCCGCCAGCGCATGCCAAGAGCGACGCTCCATTGGTATTTGCGGGCATGCTCGCGGATGAGGAAGGGCATGTCGCAGGTCTTGGCGAGGTCGAAGTGAGCTTCGAGGAGGGAGGTGAGCCATTCGCGCGTTGAGCCTTGCGGCCAGTTTCCACGTGGGGTGAATTCTTCGAGCCAAGTGCAGGGCGTGGTAAGCAAAAGCTGGCCACCGGGCCGCACGAGGGATGAGAGACGCTCAATGAGCTTGAGAGGATCGGTGAGGCGGCAGAGAAGATTGGCTGCGTGTACGATATCGTAGTCACCGAGATCGGGGCGGAGGTGCATGGCATCGCCCTGCTCGAAGGTGACACGCTCACGACGGAGATTTTCCGGAACGCGCGCGATCAGTGAGGTTTTGGTGCTACCCTCATCGATACGTTCGTAAGGCAGACTGCCGATGCTGGCGAGCTGCGAGGCGGCATCAATAAAGCTTTGCGAATAGTCGATGCCAAGCACCTGCATGCCGAACGTCGCAAGTTCGAAACTGGAACGTCCAACGGCACAGCCGAGATCGAGTGCGGCAGCTTCGCATGGCGTATTCGGGAGATCGATGAGTTCCATGACGGTACGCACAGGAAAGCTCAGGGCGTCACGCGGTCCATTTTCCCAGGGCAGCACCTCGGCAGGCATGCCGTAGTGAAACAACAAATATTCATCGAGGAGGCGACGGGTTTCGTACAAATTGGGAGTGGCAGACATGGAGTGGAAAAGAACAGGGCGTCTCGGTGTATGAGACGCCCTGTGAAAAGGTGAGACGTTAGAAGTGGGAAGTCAGATGCGGTTATTTGTCGAAGAAGCTCTGCTCCTCGCGATCACCGACTTTCAGGTAGCGGTAGTAGGACTCGAGTTGGAGGGTGCACAAGCACTGACGGTAGATTTCGTCCGCAGCGTCACCGGCAGGATAGTTCGGGCGGCCGCGCTTGAAGCTGCCATCGGGCTGCTGAGCACTGAGGATCTGCGGAAGGAACATCTGGTTGTAGAACTTCCATTCCTCTCCCCCGACTTGGAAGAAGGCCTGGGTGTAGTAATACCAGCAGTAGAGGTTGCAGTTCTTGTTCCAGTCTAGTGGTTCAGCAGCGAGGAACTCGTGCATGAATTTCACAGCCTTCTTCGTGGCAGCTGACTTGTTCTTGGCCATCGTTTCAAGAGCGAGGATGCCCACGCCGGTAAGCGACCATTGATTGTAGTGAGCGTCACGGTTGGCTCCACCGAAGCCTCCATCCTTGGTCTGCATGCTCTCCATGTAATCAATCATTTTTTTGATGCAGGACTCGAGGCCATCGATTTTGAGCTTTGTATTCTTGGCCGCCTTAATGGCTTGGAATTGCCATCCAACGACAGACAGATCATTGGCGTTTTTATTGTAAACGATCTCCTTGCCACCATAACCCCAACCTCCTCTGGGAGACTGATTTTCAATGATGACCTTCACTCCCTTTTCAAAGGCCTCGCGCATGCCGGGAAGGGATTTGGAGCCGAGACGGGCCAGCGTGTACATCTCGCCAAGGGCGTAAGTGGCAATACCGTGTTCGTAAGTGCCAGCGCCACCTTTTTCGCCCTGCCAACCTTCCGAGATGATGCCGTGGGGATTTTTCTTGCTCAACTCAATGAGATACATGATGCCCTTCATGACGTTTTCACCGTAGAAAGGAGATTCGGGTGTCTCGCAGCGGCCAAGGAAGCAAAGAAGTGCAAGTCCGGTCATGGCGGACTTGTTGCCACGCCCCCAAGAGCCGTCCGGGTTCTGCTTACCTTTCAACCATTCCAGCGAGGCGC
>JAFMIR010000045.1 GCA_017853885.1 Prosthecobacter sp. | reverse complement strand
ATGACGGCACGGGAGTGAAGTATCCAGACCTGCCGCCAACCAATCCGAGCACACCTGCGAGCAGCACGGATAGCCTAGATGACGACCGTCCGTTGATCGTGTCCGACATTACGGTGCACGAGAGTCTTGGCCATGCGGTGTTTACCGTCGCTGGTGCGCAGAACCAATGGGTTACGCTGGATTTGATTGATGGCTCTGCGACAGAGGCCGCTGGTGACTATGGTCCCACATTGGAGTACTTCGATGGGGTGAATTGGGTAGTTTATACTGGACAGTTTCTTTCACTTGGGCTCGCTGGACAGATCAATGTGCGCACGTCGCTCAATGACGATGGCGTGCCGGAAGGTCTCGAAACCCTTCAACTTGCCGCCCGCAATACTGGCTACGATGGAGTTTCAGGTGAGTTTCGAGGAACAGCGCGAGTTCCTGATCGCGTGGTCGAGCTTTATGTGATGGAGAACGAGACTTCCATTACCGCATACATCAATCATTTCGCCGACTACAACCAATATGAAATCGTCGGTGGCTCGGAGGCTTCGATGTTCGTCCCTGGTCCAGGGGGCTCTGAACTTGCCTTCAAACTGCCAGCTACTTACGTGCTCGGCGGTGACAATCAGCACCACAGTGTTGCCAAGGCAAGCGCTGTCGGCAAAGATCCAGACCAAGCGCTTTTCATTGTCAATGTGATAAGCTTCAAGGCAATTCGGATCACCCCGCTAACTGCATTGCAGCTCGATCGTCAGACCGGATTATACAAACAGAAAATACGTGTGGAGAACCTCCACGCCCACTCGATTGGAGGGCTTCGCTTCACGATGCAGCTAATTCCGGGGGCCACGTTGTTCAATTCTAATGGTGATGGCTTAGGTGGCACTCCAGCGATTCGTTATGACGGAGTGCTTGCCCGAATAGGACAGGCGGGCAACAGCTTCGATGTGAATCTCGAGGTGCTATACCAATCACTATCCTCGACCAATTCTGGGGGAGGTGCCATCTTGCCGAACCCGATCTTCACGCCCGACCTTATCGTGATGAATCCGGTTACTCCATCGCAATCCAACACTCATGCTGGTCAGTCCGTGAATTTTGTCCGCCTGTTCAACGGAGACCTTATGATTGAATGGGATACGGTAGTCGGTCAAACTTATGCGGTTGAGTATAGTGCAGACCTGCAAAACTGGATTCGGGTCACTCCTCTGATCAATGCGAATAGCGCGCGCACTCAGTGGATAGACAACGGGTCGCCAAAAACAATGAGTCACCCTAGCACCTCAGGTTCCCGTTTTTATCGTGTCATTCCACTGCCTGCTCAGAATTGATACGGTAGATCATTTTTTATTGAACTATTTTTACGTGAGCGATCCCATTTTAATGAAAAGCTTTCTATTCGCTACTGGTGCCATTTTATTCCTCGGATTCTATCCTGCCACGTGCGATGCCGATGATTCGAAGAAGATGATGACGGTTCGCTCCGACTCTGAGGCCCGTTGGGAAATTCAAACAGGGTTTGGCGTGCGACAGAGTTTTGATCTTCGGTATTCTTCGGTCAGTCGTGATCTAACTGGCGGTTATTACTCATCAGCGCAGGCCTCAGCTGCAGTTTACGGATCAATTGGACCGGTTAATGCGGAAGCCAATCGCACATATGACGATGGTTTTGTTAATATTGGATCAAACTTTAACCTGACGACAAATTGGGGTTATTCCGATGCTTCTCAGGTAAGGAGATCGAGTCAGCAATGGAACTTAAGTCAGCCATGGGATTCTCCGGGAAACAACAGTCTCTATCTTTTTCGCGCTGGTGCTATTGGAACGGATGCTTTTGAACGTGTGGAAGAGATGCAAGAGTCACTTTTTCCCTATGTGGAAATTCATCGTGTGTGGAAGAATGACCCTGGGTCGTTCTGGAACGAAATAGGACTCTCCGGAGTTTGGTCGCGCATTTCAACGGGTGCTGATCTCGCTACACAACTCGGTATGCTGCAGACAAGAGTATTGGATGAATACTTCCTCTACGGGATAATTCCACCTGCTGCTCCGTATTCGGGTCCAGTATTACCGCCTGGCCCTCTGTTAGACAACATGCCTCACTCTCGCGTAGAAGACACCTCAGCAAGTGGTCTTAGCGGAGTTAGTTTTACGGATCTAAACATTGAGCTCCAGACAGTTTCCCTCGGTGGTATTTGGCGCCATGATCCCGAGCAAGGTGGATGGCTCGATGATCAGTTGAATCTTCACGGGGTCGATCTCCAAGCGGGTCTCTCGCTTAACTACGCCCGTGTGAGAATGAATTCATCTACGACCATCTACAGTGGCAATACAGTGATAGGTAATTATACCGATCAGGCTTCGCGTTCCAAGTTTCTTCCTGGGTTTTATGCATCTCTGGGAACAACTTTTGATGTGGGAGAGCCTGGGAAATGGATGGTTTTCAACCAGTTGCGCTATGATTATGCCGGCAAAATCAAAATGTCTACCGGTGCATCAAGTGCCGAAGTTGCCCTGAATGGTTTTTCATTGACCCTAGGCATTGGTATAGCTTGGTAATGTTAGTACTCCAACTCATCGCGCACAATCTACAGTATTGTGATTTGGTGCGATGAAATTTGAATCTAAAGCTGATCAAAACGATTCTGTGTCTGCCGAACCTGCTGAAGTCACAGGCCTTCCTTTTTCCTTCATGAATCACCCCATTGTATCTTATCCGAGACTGCCCGGCACGCCGGTTTCAAATTTACCCTTCAGTCCCTGCGTGGTTGTGGGTGATCTCATCTTTGTCTCCGGGCAGGCTTCTGTAGATCTAGAAGGAAAGATCATCGCTGACACCTTTGAGGGTGAATTCCGCCGCTCGGTAGAAAATGTCCAGCGTGTGCTTGAGGCTGCTGGAAGCGACCTTGCGCATGTTGTTCAGACACGAAACTTCGTCCGCGATGCGGAGGACCTTCCGCTCTACAATCAGCTCTACCGCGAGTTTTTCCCAGAGCCACGTCCTGCACGCACCACCATCACGAACTGCCTGCCGCCGACGCTTCGCTATGAAATCGAGGTTGTCGCAGTGCGGCGTGTTTCGTAAACAGGTCTGAAATCCTCGTGGTGGTTTTGCTGTATCCCTTTCATGCGCAGCCTCATACTGCTTCTCACTGCAACCACGCTCTACGCCGCCAAACCGGATGCTCCGCTACCAGAAGGTGTGACGCTGGAGAATGGTGCACGATTCGTTGATTTGAATGGGGATGGCTTTGATGATCTCGTTTTCTCCAACAGCAAGCATTATGGCGTTTTTGTCTTCAATGACCTAGAGAAAAAAAACCTCGGATGGCTGCGCGGCTGGACGCATGTGATGCGTGAGGGTAGGGCGGGGGATGCAAACGCCCTTCCGCTGACGACTCGCAGGGATGTGGAGTTCAAAGACGGTGCCATGTGGGCTGCGGGAACGAGGGTCATGAGCTACGCTGAGCTTCTTAGGCCTCCCGCGCCTCTGCCACGCACACCAGAGGAGTCAATGAAAGCCATCCATCTTAAGCCTGGCTTTGAAGTCGAACTGGTCGCCGCAGAACCTTTGGTTCAGGATCCCATCTTCGTTGATTGGGATGAGAAAGATCGCATGTGGGTCGTCGAGATGGCTGACTATCCATTTCATGAGTATCAAGGGGTGAAACGCAGTGGGCGCGTCAAGATCCTCACAGATGAAAATGGCGATGGGCGCTATGACAAGGCCACCCTTTTCCTTGATGATCTGCTTTACCCAACGGGTCTCGCTTTTTGGAATGGGGGTGTTTACGTCGCAAGCGTTCCTGACGTGTTTTTTGCTCAGGACACCAATGGTGATGGACGAGCAGATAAAAGAACTCCGGTTCTCACTGGCTTTCACAAGGGTAATCCGCAGCATCTGGTGAACGGCTTTGCCTGGGGGCTTGATGGCTGGCTCTATGGAGGCAATGGCGACAGCGGTGGCAAGGTTATTGAAGTGAAAAGCGGTAAGGAGTTTGACCTTAGCGGTCGCGATTTTCGGTTTCATCCGGTGACGCATGAATTTCAACTGCTTGCTGGCAGGGCTCAGTATGGTCGCTGGCGGGATGATTTTGGGAATTGGTTCTCAGGCAACAACAGCAACCTTGGCTGGCATTATTTTCTCGATGATCGCTATCTCGCGCGAAACCCGAAACTCGCCGTCTCCACGCTGAAGCAAAACCTCAACTCTACTGGCACCAAGGTTTTTCCGGTCAGTGCGCCCGTTCGCCGCCTGAACCAGCCACAATCTGTGAATACGCTCACTTCAGGCTGCAGTGTGATGCCTTATCGTGACACGCTTTTTGGGTCAGATTATCAGAGCAGTCTTTTCATCTGTGAACCTGCCAATAACCTCGTGCACCGCGAGGTCCTTGTGCCGAGTGGCATCAGCTTTACCAGTCGGCGTGCTGAGGACGAGGCGAATGGCGAATTCCTTGCCAGCGAAGATCATTGGAGCCGTTTTACGCAGGCTCGCATGGGGCCGGATGGCTGTTTGTATGTGGTGGATTTCTACCGCTTGATTCTAGAGCATCCAGAGTGGATTCCACCGCAGATGCTGGCTCATCTGGACTTATACGCTGGAAGTGACAAAGGCCGCATCTATCGCGTGCGTCCGATCGGGAAAGTCAGATCTGCGCGGCGCGGCCTTGATTCACCCAATGGGTGGCAACGTGACACCGCTCAGCGACTGCTCATTGAACAAAAAGCCGCTTGGACCACTGAATCGCTCCACGAGAACCCCGCTATTGCCGTTCAGCAGCTCTGGACCATGCACACGCTTGAAACGTTGAGACATTCACATCTTCTCAAGGCCCTTGAATCTCCGTCAGCGCTGGTTCGCGAGCATGCCATCCGCCTGGCAGAGGGCAGAAATATGACTAGCGAGCTAATCCGGTTGAAAAACGATCCGGACATTCGTGTGCGTTCACAACTCGCCTTTTCACTTGGCGATGCTTCTGACGAAACATTGAGTGCTCTTGTGAAGGCTGATCCAGTCAACAAAAGCCTCCTCATCGCCGCTCTCTCCTCATCGCCGAACCATCCGGAAGCCTCTTTTTGGCAAAAAACCCTCCAATCATCGCTGCAAAGCTCCACGACTCGATCGGTCCCGCTCATTACGAATCGAAATCCGGATCGCGACAAAGTCGTCAAAGCCTACGCGGGTGTCTCAAAGCTCACTGGCGAACCTGCGAAAGGCCATAAGATGTATCTGGCAGCTTGTTCCGCTTGTCACCGGCTCAAAAGCGAGGGTCATGAGATCGGTCCCGATTTGGGAACGGTGGCAGGGAAGCCTGATGAGCAGCTTTTGGAGGCTATTCTCGACCCGAATCGAGCTGTTGAGCAGCGTTACGTCACGCACACCATTCGAACGCAAGACGGGAAAGATCACACAGGACTGCTGGCTGAGGAAACTGCCAATAGCATTACCCTGAAGTTGGGGATGAGCACAGAGACTCTGCTACGCACGGACATTGTTCGAAGCACGCCTGGAACTCAATCGCTGATGCCGGTCGGTTTGGAGGCGATGCTGAAGCCTCAAGACATCGCCGATATCCTCGCATGGATGCGGGCAAAGTAATGGTCTTCAAATAAAGTGCCTTCAATAGCTCTCAAAGAGGTTGGGAAGACCTCTCTTGATGAGGGAGATATGGCATTGTGAAGGTGGTTTTGGCGAGTGGGGATAACGCTTCAAGCGAGGACTTCAGGAGGCTTTTTCTTTCGCTGGAATTGGCGGAGAGAAAAACGGTCAAGCATCATCCCGGGTAAGGGTGCCATCGACAGTGCGCATCGAGCCTCTGGAGTTCTTCCCTCTCAGTGCTTCGGGCAGCGCGGCATCGGGGAAGCCTTGGTAACAGACAGGGCGCGTCCAGCGGTAGATGCTCGCAGTGCCGATGCTAGTGAAGTGGCTGTGGCTGGAAGCGGGGTAGGGGCCACCATGGTGCATCGACGGGCAGACCTCGATGCCGGTGGCGAAGCCATTGAAAATGAGGCGCCCGACCTTCTTTTCGAGCACGCGGATCAGCGGCGCGAAGTCGATGAGATCCTGATCGGTGCCGTGAATCATGGCGGAGAGCTGGCCTTCGATGCTGTTCGCAAAACGAAGCATGTCCTCCAGTGTAGAGCATTCAGTGATGACGGAACAAGGACCGAAAACCTCACGCCGCAGCTCCTCATTGGCCTCCAGCACATCCAGTGTGGTGGTGAAGATGCGGCAGGCAGCTTGTGTGGCCTCATGATTGACCCGCATCTCAGATTCGGCAGCGAGATCGATGCCATCAATTGTTTGCCAAACAGCGGTCCCTGCATCGTAGGCTTCGCAAATGCCACGGTGCAGCATGCTTTGCGGAGCCACCTTGGTGGCGTGCGCGGTTGCGTTGCTAACAAACTGCTTCAATTCAGTGCCTTTGAGCCCGAGCACAATGGCCGGATTCGTGCAGAACTGGCCGACGCCCATCGTGACGGAGCCAATATAAGCTTCGGCGATTTTTGAAGCGCGTTCCTTGAGTGCGCCGGGCAGCACGAAGACAGGATTGATCGAGCCCATCTCGGCATAAACAGGGATAGGGTGCGATCTTTCTGCAGCTGCATCCATCAAAGCACGACCACCTCTAAGCGAACCGGTGAAGCCGACGGCCTGAGTGTGCGGGTGTTTGACCAATGCCATGCCGATTTCCGTGCCGCGACCATGAAGCAATGAGAAACAACCAGCGGGCAGGCCGGTTTTTTGCAAGGCCTTCATGACCGCGCGACCGAGCATCTCACAAGTGCCCGGATGAGCCGGATGACCTTTGACGACCACCGGGCAACCGGCAGCGAGTGCACAAACGGTGTCCGTGCCTACCACACCGATAGCAAAGGGGAAATTTGAGGCACCGAAGACCACAACCGGACCGATCGGCATCATCACGCGGCGCACGTCCGGTTTTGGCAAAGGTTGACGATCCGCAATGGCATGGTCGATGCGAGCATCGGCCCAAGAACCTTCGCGAATGAGGCTGGCGAAGAGTTTGCACTGGCCCACGGCGCGAGCGCGTTCACCGGTGACACGAGCCATGGGGAGGCCGGTCTCTGCATGCGCTCGCTCGAGCAGCGCATCACCTAGCGCCATGATTTCATCGGCAATGGCGTCGAGCAGGGCGGCTCGAGTTTCTACCGGTGCTAGACGCAGGGCATCAAATGCGCCCTCTGCGGCACACATTGCCTCATCCGCTTCGTCTTTTGTCGCATCCGCATAGGCGGGCTTCAATTGGGTGGAGTTGGCGGGATTCACGCCATGGTAAAAGTGTCCGTGAGGGGCGGATTCGCGTCCTGCGATGAGGTGAGAGCCGGTGAGTGTCATAAGTTGAGGAAACTGAAACGTTTCCTCTAGCACGGGGTAAGCCGCGAGCAAGGAGTGACGTCGCCTCATCCAATCTCATCCTTCTCTGGATGCCGTCACACGGATCAGCACGCTTTTCGAGGTCGGTGTGAGGCTCACATCGGCAAAGCTATCGATTGGCACCAGCACATTGGCCTCAGGGAAGTAGGCGGCAGCACTGCCAGTGGGCATGTCGTAGGGCACGGCGAGGAAATGCCGAGCGACGCGGATCTCTCCGCCATGCTCGCTGGTCAGATCGACTGGCTGCAAGGGAGTGATGCTGCGTTTTTTCATGTCCTGAGGGTTGAGAAAAACCACGCGTCTTTCGTTGCCGATGCCACGGTAGCGGTCGTTCAGACCATAAACCGTCGTGTTGAACTGGTCATGACTGCGGAAAGTTTGGAGCACGAGCTGATCCTCGGCAGCTTGTACACAAGAAAGTGGATGCGTGGCAAAGTTTGCCTTACTGGTTGAGGTCTCCCATTTTAGCTCACGTGCGCTATTGGGCAGATAAAAACCACCGGGTTTTCGCACGCGTTCATTGAAATTCTCGAAGCCGGGCACAATGCGCTGGATGCGGTCTCGAATGAGGTCGTAATCGCGGCCCATCGCCAGCCACGGAACAGTCGTCCGACCTTTCAACGTTGCGGCGGCAGTGCGGGCGATAATTTGAGGTTCGGATAGCAGATGCGGCGAAGCGGGGTCGAGTTTGCCATGGGAAGCATGCACCACGCTCATGCTGTTTTCCACGGTGAGAAACTGCACCACGCCATCATCACGCACATCACGTTCGCTGCGGCCGAGGCAGGGTAGAATGAGGGCGGTGCGGCCAGTGATGACGTGGCTGCGATTGAGCTTCGTGCAGATGTGCACGGTTAGGGAGCACTTTCGCAGGGCCTCGGCGGTGTATTCGGTGTCCGGTGTGGCTTGGAGGAAATTGCCTCCGAGGGCATAAAACACCTTCGCGCGGCCTTCGTGCATCGCCTTGATAGCCGCGACGGTGTCGTAGCCATGATGACGCGGCGATTGGAAGACGAACTCGCGGTCGAGATTGTCATGGAACCAAGCAGGCATTTTTTCAAACACACCCATCGTGCGATCACCCTGCACGTTGCTATGGCCGCGTACGGGGCACAGGCCAGCGCTCTCACGTCCGATGGCACCAAGCAACAAGTGGATATTAACCACTTCCTGAATGGTGGCGACGGCATTCTTGTGCTGCGTCAGGCCCATCGCCCAGCAGGTGATAAGCTTGCGGGAACCACGAGCAGATTGACGCGCGGCTTTTTCGATCTCGTTGCGTGAAATGCCGCTCACGCGTTCCAATTCCGACCAATTGAGGCCACGCAGGTGCGCCTCATAGTCGGCAAAACCAAGTGTATGAGTGGAAATGAAATCACGGTCGATGCTGCCATCCTCCACGAGCGTCTTCGCGATGCCTTTGAGCAGTGCTTGATCGCCATTCGCCCTCACCTGCATGAACTGCCTCGCCAGCGGTGTCGCCATGCCGAGCACACCTTTGACTTGCTGCGGATGCATGAAGCCGGTCAGCCCCGCTTCTTTCATTGGATTGATGGCGATGATCTCCGCGCCGGCATCCACGGCACGCTGCAGCGAACTGAGCATCCGCGGGTGATTCGTGCCCGGGTTTTGTCCAATAATGAGGATGGTATCTGCGGTTTCGAGATCCTTCAGCGTCACGGTGCCCTTGCCGACACCGATGCTTAGCCCCATGGCTGCACCACTGCTTTCATGGCACATGTTGGAGCAGTCAGGCAGGTTGTTCGTGCCATACTGGCGAACAAAGAGCTGGTAAAGAAAAGCCGCTTCGTTTGTGGCGCGGCCGCTGGTGTAAAATACCGCTTCGTCCGGCGAGGCTAGCGCGTTGAGCTCCTTGGCGACCGATTCAAACGCTTCATCCCACGATATGGGCTGGTAATGTAAGGCTCCGGGGCGCAGCACCATCGGCTGTGTGATACGACCTGCCTGATCCATTTCGTAATCACTCATCTTGGCGATCTCGTGCAGGCTAAACTGTGCGAAGAAGGCGGGCGTAACCTTTTTCTTTGTGGTCTCGGAGGCGATGGCCTTGGCGCCGTTTTCGCAAAACTCGAAAGCGCTGCGGTGATCTTCGGGATCTGGCCAAGCACAGCTCGGGCAGTCAAAGCCCTCCCATTGGTTCAGATTCAGCATCGCAGCCGTGCCTCGCATGAGACCACTGTTGCCATAAACATGCTTCAACGAATTGGCGACGGCAGGCACGCCTGCAGCAGCGGCTTTGGGATCATCAAGTTCGATGCCGGTGAGAACATCCGGTGGCTGTGCGGGTACGATCGTGAAAGTGGCAGGAGGCATGGGGAACTGTGAAATAGGCCGATGACGTTACGAGCGCAATCAGTGGATGGATGAGATGTGTCAGAGTAGTGCAAACATCGGCTTGAATCCCACCTTCGCCCGGCGCACTAGCGATTTGTGATCGCCGCATTGCAAAAAGATGATGCTCTGCTTGCCGACCTCGACTCCGCGAAGGGTGGGCCGGATGTCCTGCATGTGTGGTGGTTGGGGCAGAGTGGCTTTCTCGTGCAGTGGAATGGGCAGCGCATACTCTTTGATCCTTATTTATCCGATTCGTTGACGAAGAAATATGCTGCCACGGATAAGCCGCATGTGCGTATGACCGAGCGCTGTATCGATCCGAAACGCCTCACCGGAATCACCCGTGTCACGGCTAGCCATGTGCACACGGATCATCTCGATGGTGACACGCTTGTGCCTCTTGCCGCTGCGAGTCCTAGCTATCGTCTTTACCACCCGCACTCAATCCGCGCCGAGGTGCTGAAGCGTTTGCAAGGTGCGGCGGTGGACCTTTTCGCTCTCGGTGAACGGGATGTGGATGCCAAAGATGACTGGCAGGTCGAGGCGACCGTGGCGAAGCACAACGAAGTCATCCGCGATGAGCAAGCAAACAGCGTCTGCATCGGCTTCCTCGTGAAATGTGGCCCTTTTCGTCTTTATCACAGCGGTGACACGCTTTGGCATGATGACATTGTGGCCAAGTGCCGTGCCTTTGGCCCCATTGACATCGCTTTCCTGCCGATCAACGGCGACAAGCCCGAACGCCGCGTGGCTGGCAATTTGAACGGCACCGAAGCTGCTGCACTCGCGAAGGCCATCGGTGTCCGGCTCGTCATTCCATGCCACTATGACATGTTCGAATTTAACACCGAGACGCCGGATGAGTTCGTGGCCGCTTGCGGTCGACTTCAGCAGGCGCATCGCGTGATGCGCTGCGGGGAAAGACTCGATGTGAAGTCTGTTTAATACCAATTAAGCTAGGTATTGCATTTCGCGGAGCTTTGCGAGAGCAGCACCACTGTCGAGCAACTGTTCGGCCAAGGCTTTTCCGGCCTCAATGCCATCGAGGATGCCGGTGATGACGAAACCGGCGGCGGCATTCAGCACAGCTATGTCACGCTTCGGGCCTTTGGTGGTGCCTGCGAGAACACTTTCGAGAATAAGGGCATTCTCCGCAGCCTCACCGCCGACAAGTTCTTCGACCTTTGCAGGTGTAAAGCCGAGCTTTTGCGGATCGAGCTTGCCATCACGCAGTTCGCCGGCTTTCACCTCGCAGATGTCATTGACGCCAAGGCTCGACAGCTCGTCCATACCGCGGCCATCACCTGTGCTGCCATGCACGACCCACGCGCCTTTACGGCCCAGTTGGACCAGAATCTCGCCAAATGTGTGCGTCAGTTTCGAATCGAAAACGCCGATGAGCTGATAATCTGGCCTGCTGGGGTTTAATAGCGGTCCGAGCATGTTGAAGATGCTGCGCTGGCCTTCGGCGGCAAGGAGCTTACGAGCCTCAACGACGGCTTTAAAGGCAGGATGATACAGCGGTGCGAAGAAGAAGCCTAAACCGGTCTTCTCGATGCCTGCGACGACTTTTTCCTTCGGCAGGTCGATCTTGATGCCGAGCGCTTCGAGCACATCGGCACCTCCCGCCTTCGATGTGATGCCGCGGTTGCCATGCTTCGTGACACAGACACCGCCGGCGGCAAGGATGAACATCGCGGTGGTGGACACATTGAAGAGATGAAGCTGGTCACCACCCGTACCGACAACATCCAGCATGGGGCCAGGAAGCTTCGATCGATCCAGTCCGGGATCGACGGCGAGCTTGAGGAACTCGTTCACAAAGGCTGTAATCTCCGCCGGCGTCTCACCCTTCTTGGCTAGTGCCCGGAGGAAGTCCGCTTTTTGCGCGGATTCGACTGCGGGGTCGACAAGCTGGGCCGCTGCGGTGACGATTTGAGTGGCATCGAGGTTCGTTTGGTCGAGGAGCTGACGAGTGAGGGACTGCATGCGATCGCGAGTGTGGCAGGAAAGGCAGCTTTGGCAAACGTGATGCATGCCGTTGAATGTGTTGTGTCTTCATGCGAAGGGATCGTATGACTCCGATTTACGTCCACGATTACCTGCTCAAGAGCGGAACGGCGCTCAATGCGGTATCGCAGCGGCGTGTGTTTGCTGGGGCGCTGATCTGTGTGAATGACGGCTATGGCTGTGTGCATCCGTGGCCGGAATTTGGCGATGCGCCGGTAGAGGAGCAGCTTCGTTTGTTGGCCGAAGGTATCACCACACCGGTGACGAAGATGGCCTTGCAATGCGCGGCCGTGGATGGCGAGGCTCGCCGGGCGGGTGTGAGCTTGTTTGAAGGACTCACGATTCCGCGCAGCCACTATTCGTGGAGTTTTGCGGCTGAGACAGAGCCGCAAATGCAGCGCGTGATGGAGGAAGGCTGGACCGCGATCAAGGCCAAGGGCTTCGCGAACTATGGTGAAACGATGCGGTTCCTCGAAGGTTGTGCCAAACGCTTCGAAGCGCAGGGCGTGCGGCTGCGCGTTGACTTCAATGGGGTGCTCGATCGCCTCACTTTTGAGAAGTTCGTCGAGTTCATGCCGCTGCGGGTGTATCGCACTCTCGATTTTGTCGAGGATCCCTTTCCATATGACGCAGACGCTTGGGAGGCAATAAGGCATCGATGGGGTGTGGGATTGGCGCTCGACAAGGGATGGAAGTCTGGCACGCACGGCTTTGATGCAGTGGTGGTCAAACCCGCGCGTCGTGACTGGCGGTTCGTGGCGGATCTGCATGTGAACAAACGCCTTGTGATGACCTCCGCCATGGATCATGCACTGGGGCAGATGTTTGCTGCATACCAAGCCGCCACTGCCTCCGCACAGGGGTATGCGCTCGATTTCTGTGGATTATGCACGGAGCACCTCTTTGAAAAAGAGGCTTTCTTTGAGCGGGTGAGATCACATGGCGGTTTTCTTGAAGCGGATCGAAGCGGCGGCGGACTGGGCTTTGGCGAGGTTTTAGCGGCGCTACCATGGCGCAGGTTGGCTTGAGAATACATGCGGTTTGACCCTGGAAGGTGCTTGGCTAATCATCCGAGATGATATTTTGCCTTGTTTTCTCCGACCGCCTCCCGTGTTGCGCATGACTCGCGTATTCATCATAGCCGGAGAGATTAGCGGAGACACGCATGCGGCGGGTCTGTTGAGTGCCATGAAGAGGCTGGATCCTGACTTGAAGATCAGCGGTCTTGGCGGGCGCCAGATGCGTGAGGTGGCGGGGCCTGGGATCGACGACTGGGTAGAGAAAGCCGGTGTCGTGGGCCTCTGGGAAGTATTAAAAATCTATCGTTATTTCAAACAAAAGAAACTGGCAGTCGAGGCGCAGATCCTCAATGAGCAACCTGATGCCGTCATCATGGTTGATTATCCAGGCTTCAACCTCCGTGTGGCATCTTCGCTGCGTTCTGCAGGCTTTCGTGGGAAGTTGATTTACTACATCAGCCCTCAAGTTTGGGCTTGGAAGAAGGGGCGTGTCAAGGTCATGGCGAAGGTTCTGGACCTCATGATTTGCATCTTCCCCTTCGAGAAGGCTTTTTACGAACAAAGTGGGCTGCCCACAGAATTCTGCGGCCATCCGATGGTTGATCGAGTGCAGACGCTTCGTCGTGAATGGAAACGGGAGTCCGGTCTCGTTGGCTGGTTTCCCGGCAGTCGGCTCAATGAAGTTCGTCGTTTGTTTCCGATCATGGTGCGGGCTTCGCAGGTCATCCGCATGGCAATCCCAGAAGCACGTTTTGTGGTTTCTGCGGCAAATGAAACCCTTGCCGGCCAGATGCGGGCGATGTCGGATGCCATGGGTGTGCCGGAGGCCAAGCGCTGGATCGAGGTCGGCACGGTTTATGACCTCATGCAGCGCTGCGAGGTTGGCGCGGTTGCCAGTGGAACGGCCACGCTCGAGGCCGCCTGCTTTGGCCTGCCCTACACGCTTGTCTACAACGTGAGCTGGTTAACTTATGTGATCGGGAAGCTCGTTGTGCGCATCAAGCACCTTGGCATCATCAACATCTTGGCGAAGCGCGAGGTCGTAAAAGAACTCGTGCAGCACGATTTAAATTCCAACACCTTGGCCAAGGCAACGGTAGAGCTAATGACTCTGCAAGATCGTCGTGGAGCTCTGCAGGCTGATTTGGCATCCGTCGTTGCTATGCTAGGCGGCGGGGGAGCTTATCAACGTGCAGCGCAGGCTGTGCATTCAGCCATTCATTCCTCATGATACAATCCTCTTCTCCATCTTCTTCTGATCCCGGACGCTGGATCCGCGCTGCGCTGGTGCTTTTCCCGGCGGGCACTGTGCTGCTTGGGATTGCCAGCTTCGGTATTTGGCAGTGGAAGAAGGACCGAGCGGCGGATCGAAGTTTCAAATACGCGCTTGCCCTGAAGCGTGAAATCAGCCTCGGCGGCATGGAAAAGCACAACGATCTTCTCCGCGTGGTCTTAAAGCAGACTGATGCCCTGCAAGCCGTTCCCGGGTATCTACAGTCCACCATGGGTGAAGAAAACATGGGCTACACGGTGCGTCGTGACCGCTTCCAGAACGCCGGTGTGGAGTGCTCGAACGTCGACACCGAGCTCGCCGGCAGGCAGATGCCCTACGATGTCACAATGGTGCTCGTGTCTTATGGGGCAGGGGAGGAGTCGGACGCGTTGGGCCTTGCCACAATGCTTTCCATCGCCCATGAGTTGACTGGCCAGCCGATGCTGCGCACGTTGCGCTTCGCCACGCTGCCGCGCGTGCCCGGTGCAGTAGAAAAAATGGCTGAACGACTGCGTAGCGAAGGCGATCGAGTAAAGTTCCTCCATGTCCTCGGCAGCATGCCCGAACATTTGGAAGAGGTGTGGGGGGTGAAGGCACTTGGCACCGCCGTCGAGAAACACGCTTTGCCCGCCACAACCATGGATGCCGTTGCCTTCGCCAAGGCCCTTCGGAATAAACTGCTTCAAGAGGTGGGGCAACCGTAAGGCAGTGATGCTTGATGCGTTTGGATGGCATGGCCAAAATACTCATCTATCTTTTTTTCGCTGCTGCGCTCGCCTACGCTGACACCCAAAAGCCTCAAAGCTTCTTTGGTGATTTCGTCATCAAGGTTCGTTACAACTACCTGCTCAGCTCACCCGAAGGTTATGGGGTCGACATGACCCGAAAATGGCCTCTCGTGATTTTTCTCCACGGCAGTGGCGAGCGCGGCAATGACCTCGAAATGCTCAAAAAGCATGGTCCACCGAAGCTGATCGCGGCCGGACAAAAGTTCCCCGCGGTCATTGCTAGCCTGCAATGCCCGGCGAACGAGCTTTGGAACCCCCATGGTGTGAAAGCTGTTACGGATCACTTGATTAAAACTGAGCGGATTGATGCCAGTCGCGTCTATCTAACCGGTTTGAGCATGGGTGGGTTCGGCACTTGGGAGACGGCATTTGAGTATCCAAATACCTACGCTGCCATTGCACCCATCTGCGGCGGAACTGGTGTGCGCTGGGTGACGGCCAGTCGCCTGAAACACCTGCCTGCATGGATTTTTCATGGTGACAAGGACGGCGCTGTGCCCGTGGAAAACAGTCACAAGATCCATAATGCCCTGCAAAAACTCGGTGCACCGGTGAAGCTGAGCATCTACCCTGGCGTCGGACACGACTCTTGGACACAGACTTACGACAACTCGGAATTCTGGACTTGGCTCTTGGAACAAAAGCGCGGTGTCTGATATTTGGAGTTTGGAAAAGAGCGGGAATTGAAGCGGGCGATTTCATGATGGACAGAAGGCATGATTCCCGGTTATCCAAGAAGTTCTCATCCATGAAACGCGTGCCCTTCACCTCCCGTCGTCGCTTCCTCGGTCAATCTGTCGCCGCCATCGGCTTTCCCAGCATCATACCCGCCAGCGTGCTGGGCGAAAAAGCTCCATCAAACAAGATCACGATGGCCGTGATCGGCTGGGGCATGATGGGCCCGTCGAACACGAGCAAGTTCCTTGGTGAGTCTGACTGCCAGATCGTCGCGGCCTGTGATATTGACAAGCGTGCGCTGCAGAAGGCGCTCGACACCGTGAATGCCGCCTATAAGAACCAAGACTGCCAAGGATACCATGACTACCGCGAAGTGATGGCCCGCAAGGACATCGATACTGTCATGCTAGCTGTGCCGGACAACTGGCATGCCCTTACCGCCATCGAAGCGGCGAAGAACGGCAAAGATATTTATGGTGAGAAGCCGCTCGCCCGCACCATTGCCGAGCAGCAAGCCATCGTAAAAGCTGTGCAAAAGCATGGCCGTATCTGGCAAACCGGCTCATGGCAGCGAAGCGAGTCAAATTTCCGCATCGGCGCTGAAGTCGTGCGCAATGGGCTTATCGGAAAACTGCGCGAGGTGCATGTTGGGCTGCCTGCCGGTCACAATGATTTTGCCAAGACGGGCGATAAACGCAATGTCACTCCACCGCCTTCAGAGCTCGATTATGAGATGTGGATTGGCCCGGCGATGATGCAGGACTACATCGAGTGCCGTGTTCACAAAAATTGGCGCTGGGACTACAACATCGGCGGGGGCCAGTTGCTCGACTGGATTGGTCACCACTGTGATATCGCGCATTGGGGAATGGATTGTGACAACAACGGTCCTGTCGAGGTGAAACCCATCCAAGTGGACATGCCTCCGCGGTCAGACATTTGGAATACCGCTACCAAATACCGCGCCGAGGCGAAGTATCATGGCAATATTACGATGACCATCGCTGGTGGGCATGGCGACATTCAGATGGGCACGAAATGGATCGGCACCGATGGCTGGGTCTATGTGAATCGCGGTGGTGCTTATGACTGCTCCAATGCTGCCTTCAAAAAGATCATCAAGAAGCGCCAAAACGAAAAAGACCCCAACAGCCCCGTTGTCGAAGGCTCAGCAGCCCCGAAGCTAGGCGATGATGTGATCAAGACGCGTCTTTACGAGACACCGGGCCACTGGCGGAATTTCCTCGACTGCGTGAAGAGTCGCCAGCCGACAGTCACCCCTGTGGAAACCGCGCATCATAGCTCCATCCCCGGTCACTTGGCCCTCATCGCCATGATGGTGAACCGTTCCCTTAAGTGGGATCCGGCCAAGCAGGAGATCATAGGCGATGCCGAAGCCTCAAAGTTGCTCGGCCGAGACTACCGCGGCCCTTGGAAGCTTGAGGCGTGAGATGCCCCCCTTCATGCGAACGCGCATGCCGCATGAAGAATCCCGCCTCAGGACAAAAGAGTGGATTTTTTTGCGTTTAGCTAAGACGCTTGAAAGGCTTCACTTTCCTCCTCACCCTTGCGATTGCCCTGCCTTGCCGGGCGGCGGTCGATTTTAGTCGCGACATTCAGCCGATCCTCAGTGAGAACTGTTATCACTGCCACGGACCGGACGCGAATCATCGCAAAGCCGATCTGCGACTTGATGATGAAAAAGCGGCGAAGACCGGAAAAATCATCCTGCCGGGCAAAGCTAACGAGAGCGAGTTGATCCACCGCATTGTTTCGGATGATCCGGATGAGGTCATGCCGACACCGAAGAGCAATCGCAAGCTCACTGACAGCCAGAAAAAGCTTTTGAAGCAATGGATCGCGGAAGGAGCTAATTGGGGGAAGCACTGGGCCTTTGAACCGGTGATTCGGCCAAAAGTGCCAACAGGTGCAAAGCATCCCATCGACGCCTTCGTACGTCAAAAGCTCGCCGAAGTCGGTTTGGAGCCCAATCCACCAGCGAGGCGTGAAACGCTTGTGCGGAGGCTTTCTCTCGACCTGATTGGTTTGCCTCCTGATCCGGCGGAGAAGTCCGAGCCAACTGCTTTGATCGAAAAATTGCTCTCCAGCGTGCATTTTGGTGAGCGCTGGGCTTGGGAGTGGCTAGACGCGGCCCGCTACGCTGACACGAACGGTTACCAAGGTGATCCCGAGCGCACAATGTGGCCTTGGCGTGATTGGGTGGTAAGTGCGATCAACGCGAACATGCCTTATGACCAGTTCACCGTTTGGCAGATTGCTGGTGATCTTTTGCCGAATGCCACGGAAGAACAAAAAATCGCCACAGGCTTTAACCGCAACCATATGATCAATGGTGAGGGGGGGCGCATCGCTGAGGAGACTCGTGTGGAGAATGTCATGGACCGTGTTGAGACCACCGGCACCGTCTGGCTTGGACTCACCATGCAATGCACTAAGTGTCACGACCATAAATTTGATCCCCTTACAATGCGCGACTACTACGCGCTCTACGATGCCTTCAATCAGACTAGCGAAGATGGGGTGGCGCGCAGCGGTCAAGCTGCGCCCGCGATGGACTTGAGCACGCCGGACGAACTGGAACGCAGCAAGAAGGCCGAAGCCATGGTGCATGCAATTGCAAATGAGTTGGATGCCTTTGAGCTGAAAAAGTTCCCGCGTCCCGCTGGCAGGCCGCTGACAGAATCGGCCGCCATCGATCTGCCGGGCAATTTACCTGCTTACATCGCGAAAACGGTCCCGCGCAATCGTGGTGTGGATCCGCTCTTAGAGGCCATCGGTTACTTTAAGGACAAGGATTCTGAGTACACGAAGCTACTGCAGCGCTTGCTCGCCGCGCAGCGAGAAAAACTGGCTGCCAAGAACGCTGTAACGAAGGTTATGATCATGGACACGTTGCCGAAGCTGCGGGAAACTTATCAGCTCGAAAAAGGTGCTTATGACAAGCCGACCACGACAAAGGTCAGCTTCACCACGCCTGCGGTTCTGCCACCGCTGGCCGACGGTGCGCCCAAGAATCGTCTCGGCCTCGCGCAATGGCTTGTGAGTCGCCAAAATCCACTCACTGCTCGTGTGACGGTAAATCGTTTCTGGCAGTCAATCTTTGGCGTGGGCCTTGTGAAGACTGCGGAAGACTTTGGCGTGCAGGGTGAAGTGCCGCCGCATCGCGAGTTGCTCGACTGGCTGGCGGCTGAGTTCATGGAGAGCGGTTGGGATGTGAAGCGTCTTCTGCGCCTTATCGTGACGAGCGAGACTTATCAGCAAAGTTCCGAGCACGTTGTTCGGGCCTCAGCTCGCTCTGAGGGTGTTAAAAAAAATGGGCTAAAGCCGGAATTGCAAACAGATCCTGAAAACCGACTGCTCGCTCGTGGTCCACGTTTCCGCATGCCGGCTTGGATGCTTCGGGATCAAGCTTTGGCGCTTTCGGGTTTGCTGAATCCAAAACTCGGCGGTCCAGGCGTGAAGCCCTACCAACCCGAAGGCATCTGGGAGGAGGCCACATTTGGAAAAAAGACATACCAGCAGGATCATGGCGAAGCCTTGTATCGTCGCACGTTGTATGTGTTCTGGCGTCGCATTGTCGGACCGACATTGCTTTTTGACAACAGCACACGCCAAGTTTGCGCAGTGAAGACCAGTCGCACCAACACGCCGCTGCATGCGCTTGTCACGCTAAATGACACCACCTTTGTTGAGGCTGCACGTGTGCTATCTGAGAAAGTGTTACACTTGTCCGGTGATGACGAAACTCACTTGAAGCAAGCCTTTCAAATCGTCACCCATCGTGAGCCCAAAGCTGATGAATTGGGAGTCTTAAGGAGACAGCTGCTTGCCTTAAGGCAGCAGGCTGCTAGTGGCGCCTCAAAGTTGCTGAAGGTCGGCGAAGCGAAGACGGATCCTGCTTTGAAACCCGCGGAGCATGCCGCGTGGACCAGTCTCTGTCTCATGCTACTCAACCTCGATGAAGTTGTATCCAAAGAATGAATGCTTTTGAATTTCAACACCAGCAACTCAGTCGACGCGCCTTGTTCGGGCAGGGCGCTGTTGGTATTGGCTCACTTGCACTGGGTTCGCTGATGGCCTCGCAACAGCCTGATCCACTCGCGCCAGCGCTACCGCACTTTGCTCCAAAAGCCCGGCGTGTGATCTATTTGCTGCAAAACGGCGCGCCATCGCATGTCGATCTATTTGATTATAAGCCGCTCCTTAAGCAAAGGCACGGCATGCAGATACCTGAGAGCGTGGTGGGCGGCAAGCGCTTCAGTACCATGACCGGCGGCCAAGCTGCACGGCCGGTGCTTGGTGAGATCACGCAGTTCAGCCGCCACGGCCAGAGCGGAGCAACAGTCAGCTCCTTTCTTCCACGAATCGGCGCAATGGCAGACGAGCTGTGCTTCATCAAGTCGATGCACACCACGCAGGTGAATCACGCCCCGGCTATCACCTTCCTCATGACCGGGGGTGAACAGGCTGGACGGCCTGCAATGGGTGCGTGGCTTAGCTACGGTCTCGGTAGCGAGACAGAGGACCTGCCTGCATTTGTTGTGATGACCAGCCGCGACAAGGAAGCCTCTTGCGGCCAGATTTTTTATGATTTTTACTGGGGCAGCGGCTTCCTGCCCTCAAAATACCAGGGGGTGAAGTTCCGTGGAAGCGGCGACCCCGTTTTGTATCTCAGCAATCCTGATGGTATGAGCCGCGAGCTGCGACGCACGATGCTGGACGGCCTCGGTGAATTGAACGCTATCAAACTACGAGACCATGGCGATCCGGAGACTGCCACGCGCATCGCCCAGTATGAAATGGCTTACCGCATGCAGAGCAGTGTGCCAGAGCTCACTGATTTATCGAATGAGCCGAAGCATATTCTCGACATGTATGGTCCTGATGTGCTCCGTCAGGGTAGTTACGCCTACAACTGCCTCATGGCTCGCCGTCTTGCCGAGCGTGGGGTGCGTTTTGTGCAGCTCATGCACGCCGGCTGGGACCAACACCGCAACCTGAACACACAGCTCAAAATCCAGTGCACCGATGTCGATGCCCCCAGCGCTGCGTTGGTGAAGGACCTCAAGCAGCGTGGCCTGCTTGAAGATACACTCGTGATCTGGGGGGGGGAATTTGGTCGCACGCCCTTCCTCCAGGGTGACATTACGAATACCAAACAATGGGGCCGCGACCATCATCCCTATGCCTTTACGATATGGATGGCTGGTGGTGGCATCAGAGCTGGAATGACGCACGGTGAGAGCGATGAATTCGGCTTCAATGCCGCAAAGGACAAAGTGCACATCCATGACCTACAAGCCACTATCATGCACCTCATGGGCATCGATCATGAACGTTTCACCTTCCGTTTTCAAGGTCGTCAATTCCGCCTAACCGACGTTCATGGCGAGGTGGTGAAGCCGGTGCTGGCTTGAGGCGCTGGCGTGTTTTGTTTTTGGCTTTCTGATGTTGGAAAGCTGCAATTCAGAAGGTTGGGCTCCAGCGTGATTGGCATATTTGAATTGCTTAGGTTGGTAAAAGAACACAGCAAAGGCCAAGCTGGCCGTTCCAAATTTAAAAACAATCTATCAGATCCCCTTGGATGGATCTTGCGTCAAGTAATCCAGGGCCTTCGAAAAACTAGCTTGGGTCAGAAAGTGATTCAGACGAGGTGGTAGGTTTTCGCGGCACGCTGCATGTTCAGCGTTGATTTCCTCCGACACTTTTTGCAATGCTGCGAGATGTGCGGCGGCATCTTGATCACGGTACGCGTGATCAGCAATGAGATCGATTCGATGTTGAAGGAGTTCTCTGAGGCGTGGAAAGTCGTCAGGCATGCCAGACGAAGTCTTGGTGGCGCGTGAAGTCAAGGTTCAGGCTCTTGACCAGCTGCTGTCATGATGTGTAAATGGCGGGTGTGATCGATCTTCCTCCCAAATGCGAGTGTGTTATGCTCTTTGATGGCGTTTGCCACCTCTGTAATGGCGCAGTTCGCTTCATCATGGAGCAAGATCCGAAGGGGCGTATTCACTTTGCGCCGATCCAGAGTGATCTCGGACGTCGACTTTACTCGCAGCATGGCCTCAATGTAGATGCGCCAGAAACCTTATTGCTTGTCACACAAGAAAGGGCATTTCGCGAGAGCGATGCAGTGATCGAAATAGGGCGTCGGATTGGTGGCTTGTGGAAACTCGTGGTATGTGGCCAGTTCATACCACGTGCCATCCGCGATGCTGCGTATCGTTTCGTGGCGAGAAATCGTTACCGATGGTTTGGGAAGCGCGAGGCTTGTCTCATGCCGCCGCCGGAGTTGCGCTGCCGAATGCTCTCGTGAAGGTATGTCATGGTTGTTTCTACTCAATTGGCCCTGCGTGTCTCGCCGAATGCCCGAAAGTCTGAATTTGCCGGGTGGACTGCCGATGAAAAAGGTCGCCCCGTACTGCTGGTGAAGCTGGAAGCCCCAGCGTTCGACGGAAAAGTCAACGCGGCGCTCGTGTATTTTCTCTCAAAGGAGCTCAGTGTCCCCCAAGGTTCCATTACGCTGCTGCGTGGGGCCAGTGGACGACAAAAGATCGTGGAACTGCCCGCCGAAGCTTTTCATCGATTGCCGAAAAGCTGCTGAGTCTTATTCCCATAGTTTGTTTTCGCGGAGCCATTCCTTTACGAGATTGCGAAAAGCGGCAACTGCAGGATCTTCACCTTCTTTGGCCCAAACCATAACAAGAGGGATAGTGGTATGCGGCTTGAGGGGGATGAGGACAAGGTTCTTGCTCACAGTGCTTTCGGGAACCACACCGATGCCGGCACCGGCCTCGACGTATTGCAAAATGGTCCCGATAAGGCTGGGCGTGTGCGTTATGCGAGGTTCGAAACCTGCCGCCGCGCATGCGCCGCGGATCGAATCATGTGAGCTGGCACCTTCTCGACGCGTTAGAATGATCAAAGGCTCTCCTGCGAGCTTTTTCCACGGCACAGAGGCTAACGAAGCCCATGGATGCTCCTTGTGCACGGCAACGCAAAATTTTTCTTCCCGTAGCAGCTGGGATTGAAGTCCAAGAGACTCGTGTGCGAGAACCGGACGAGTGAGTCCAACCGAAAGTCGACCTTTGGAGACCATCTCCCACACGCGCTCTGGGGTGCGTTCTTCGAGTATTACCGTCACACGGGGAAAACGCTGTGCATACTCCTTGAGCAACCGTCCAAGAAAAGCGCGGGTTGGTGGACCGATGTAGCCAAGGCGCAGCTCCCCCTCCTCGCCTTTGGCGGTGCGGCGCACACGGCGTAGCGTTTCCTCAAGCCGCTCCAGCAGCACACTGGTTTCGTGAAGAAGCACCATGCCTGAGGGGGTGAGCCGCGGAGATCTTCTTTCTCGTTCGATCAATTGCGTGCCGAGCTCACGCTCCATCTCCTGTACGGCACGGCTGAGAGCTGGCTGCGCGATGTTCAGGCGGCGTGCCGCTCGAGAAAAGCTCAGTTCCTCGGCCACAGCTTGAAAGTATCGAAGATGACGCAGTTCCATAGGGATTGCCGACACTGCCTCCGCAGACTCAGGATGCAAGCTCAGCCCGCGCCCTGAGAATCCACATTGACCAGACCTCGGCGGATGGCTTCCGCAGTTGCTTGTGCGCGATCATTGACTTTCAGCTTTACGAGGATGCGACTGACATGCTGCTTTACGGTGTCTTCACTGATGCCAAGCATAGCGGCAATTTCCTTGTTGGCATTGCCGCGGGTCACGAGAGTGAGAATTTCCTTTTCACGTGGAGTAATTTCCGGGCCGGCGAGTAGATCATCAAGGCGGCGCGTGATTTCCGGTGGTAGGCTCGGGCGGCCTGCAGCCACACTTCGGATCGCCGCCAGCAGTGTATCGCGAGACGCGGACTTTTGCAGGTAACCCAGCGCACCTGCCTTGAGCGCTGCCTGAATCTCGCCGTCGCGGGCAAAGGTGGAAAAAATCAGCACGCGCGCCTGTGGATGATCGCGGAGGAGTGCTGTCGTAGTCTCTATGCCGCTGATACCGGGCAATTGCAGGTCCATCAGGACCACATCCGGGTGGCTTTGCTCAAAAAGGCCGCAAGCACCTTCTCCGCGTTCGGTTTCGCCCACGATTTTCAGGTCGTCTTCCAGTTCCAGCGAGGCTGCGAGGCCACTACGCACGACAAAGTGGTCGTCAATAAGCAGGAGTTTGATCATGCGCGGCAGGCTCAGGGGATCTTCTCATTTTTAATAACGTTGATTCGTCCCTCCTTGTGCTCCAGAAGGATTTTTTCGCGGCCAAAGTCTTTTTTGTAGCTCCAGCCAGTCTCCGCTTCCCAAGTTGTCATGCTGAGCTGGCGCAGCGTGCGAAGCTGCAGCACGAAAGTCGCGAGGAACTTTTTGTTATCGACGATGATCTGCTCGGGTTCGTGGGCTTTTAAATGCATGGCATTCACGAATTCGAGATTCAGGTTGGCGAAGCGCTTCACAAATGAGTCGCTTGCTGGTGTCATCATGCCATCACGGCTGATTTCACCGAGCACGATAGAATAGTTCTTGGCCACGCCGGGATTCAAATTTGGAAGAGTGGTGATCACATGTCGAATTGCCGTCTCTCCGGCATCGCTCTCAAACATCGTCAATGGCATGCCACCTTCATTGGAGGAGTGGCAGGCGTCTAGCAGTAGGCTGACGGAGATGAGGATGAGAAATCGTCGCAGAATCATGAGACATTACACTCAAAGCGCATGCCGTGATGAACGCAAGAAATCGCTCACGCGGCAAGCTGCGGGATCTCTTGCTCGGTGAGCGTAATAGGCTCGATGGCTCGTGTGATTCTTACGAGACGAGCAGCGTAAAAGCCATCAAAGCCACCATCGAGGGGGGAACGGCGTAATTCGGCCTCCAGTTCCCACTCGTCAGCGTGGCGCAGCATGAACTTCTGCACTTGGTGCTCATTTTCCCCTGGAAGAATGCTGCAGGTGGCATAAACCAGCTTGCCGCCGGGGCGCACCATGCGGCTGTAATTCTCCAGAATCTCAGCTTGGAGATTTTTGAGACGTTCAATTTCTTCTTCACTCAGCTTCCACTTTGTGTCGGGATTGCGGCGGAGCACGCCGAGACCGCTGCATGGCACATCAAGCAAAACACGGTCGGCTTGCGCGGTGAGGCGTTTGATGGTTTTTGAACCCTCGATCTCACGGGTCTCAATGATGGCCACCCCGGCTCGGGCAGCGCGTTTTTTGAGTTCAGCAAGTTTCCAAGCATGCACGTCGAGGGCAAGAATTTTGCCTTTGTTGCGCATCAAGGCGGCCGCGTGGAGAGCCTTGCCTCCGCCGCCGGCGCAAGCATCGATTACCTTCATGCCGGCTGTAACTTCTAAAAAAGGCGCGATAAGTTGTGAGGCGGTATCTTGAACCTCAAACAAGCCTTCTTTGAACGCGGCTGTGCTGAAAACATTTTGACGCTGAACAAGGCGAAGGGCCGAAGGTACTTTATCGACGGCTTCCGCATCAAAACCAGCTTCGGCCATTTTTTCTCGGACGCTGCGGCGGTCGGCTTTCAGCGTATTCACGCGGAGAAAGACCTCCGCAGGCCGATTCATCGCCTCGCGAAGAGCCGGCCAAGAGGCTCCAAGTTCGGTGGAGCAGCGGGCGTCCATCCAATCGGGGATTGAAGCTCGGAGGGCACTAGAAACTTGTTGCTCTAAGCGTTTCTGCACCTCGCTGGCGTTTAACAGCGGGGCATGGTCATCGCGTGGCAATTCGCGGCCATTTGTGAGCCAGTAAGCTGACCAAACTTTGGCGCAGGTCTCGGGTGTGATCTCCTGTGGATTGGCGTGAGCAGCATCGGGAAGCCCGGCAAGATGCCAAAACCAGCGCCACCAGCGCACGCACTCATAAATCGACTCTGCGAATAAACGACGGTCGCGGCTGCCCCATTTGCGGTGGCGCTTGAAGGTATATTCAATCACACGGTCGGCATAGCGACGGCTGGCGAATACCTCACCGAGGGCGTTCACAATCTCATCGAGCATGTGGGGCGGCTCCTTCATGCGGTC
>JAFMIR010000018.1 GCA_017853885.1 Prosthecobacter sp. | reverse complement strand
CGGTGCCGGCGATGCGCTCGATTTTGCCTGTGGCTGGGATGTAGCGACGAATCAGATGGCTTTCGGCATCTGCAATGATGACGGTATCGTCTTTGTCTACGCAGAGGTGCTTTGGACCGTCCATAGTAGCCTCTAAGGCGGGGCCGCCATCACCTTCACCGCCTTTTTTGCCACTGGTATTCACCACGGTGCGAATCTTACCATCGGTGCCGACGACACGCAGGGCATTGCCACCGCGTTCGAGGATGTAGATATGGCCGTTGTGATCGACGGCCACGGCACGCGGATCGACGAGCGGGGCTTGGGTGGCGATGGCTCCGTCCTCCGGACGGCCTTTTTTGCCGTTACCAGCCACGATGTGGCAAGTGCCGCTGACGAGATCGACAACGTGAACTTGCTGTAAATTGGCAATGTAGAGCTTCGTTCCGGTGAAATCGAGAGTGATGCAGTAAGGGCCAGTGCCTTTGACGTTTTTGCTATTGGCTTTGAAGCCGGGAAGCGTCTTCACAGTGCTGGTTTTGAGGTCGACTTTGCGCACGACGCCGTTCCAGGTATCGCCGATCAATATGTTGCCATCCGGTAGCACCGCGAGGTTATGCGGGCCGTTGAATTGCGCTTCGAGAGCGGGGCCGCCATCACCGCTGTAACCGGCTTTTTCTTGCCCCGCGATGTGAATGAGCTTTCCGCCCTCCTCGACGCGGAAGAGCCTATTTCCCGAAATCATCTCGACGACATACATTGTGCCTTTCGAATCGAATTCGGTGCCAAAAGGCTCCTTCAGACCTTCGCTTACGACTTCGACGATCTTTTCGGCATGTAGCGACGTCGCGAGGACGAGGACGGTGAGCAGGGAGAGTAGCGGTTTCATGCAGTGTGCTTCATACGAGCATGTGAGTCGGGTCCGTTCAATCGAGTTGCGGGGCTTTTGCTAGGCGTGAGACTTTAAGATTGTGTTCCTAGGTTGTGCTGATCAAAATCGCCATCCCATGAAGAACACCATCCTCGCACTCCTCGTCCTCATCACTGCCGCCCAAGCGCAGACCAAGCCCGCTGCTTCTGCGGTGAAACTGCCGCCGCAGGTTCCGGACGTGGCAGCGGAGAAGTTCGGGCCCGATGGCAAGGTTAACGCGGGCTTCATCGCATCGCATGAGCGTTTTGTGAAGATCGCTCAAGAAGGCAAGGCGCAGCTCGTTTTCCTCGGTGACTCAATCACGGCAGGATGGAACGGTAAGAAAGAGATCTGGGACAAGGCCTTTGGTGCCTACAAGCCTGCGAATTTCGGCATTGGTGGCGACCGCACGCAGCATGTGCTCTGGCGCATCACCCACGGCGAGCTCGATGGTATCAAGCCGAAGGCCGTGGTGCTCATGATCGGCACGAACAACTCTGGCAACGATCCGGCCGAAAGCATCGCGAAAGGCATCATCGCTATCGTCGAGACCATCCGTGCGAAGCAGCCGCAGGCCAAGATCCTCCTGCTGGCCGTGTTTCCTCGTGGCGAGAAGCCCAACCCGAACCCGGGCCGCGAAAAGTTGACCAAGGTGAACGGCATCATCGCCAAACTGCACGACGGTCAAAACATCCACTTCCTCGACATCGGCGCGAAGTTCCTCCAGCCAGACGGTTCGATCTCGAAGGAAATCATGCCTGATTTCCTCCATCTCTCGGCGCAGGGCTACCAGATCTGGGCGGATGCCATCAGTCCCAAGCTTGCTGAGCTGATGAAATGATCTGACGGCCCGGATTGACTGGCAGCGGCCCTGCTTTATAGCCTCTGCCAGAACATCCGCATGGAGGCCGTCAACATTCAATTCGCACCCGCCACTGGCACGGACCAGGAGTGGAACGAGGCCTACGCACGACTGGCCGACTTTTTCCGCTCTTACCGTCTGCACAACCGCATCCGCCGCACGCAACTCGTGCTCGAGTCTCTACGCCGCGCCTCGGAGGCCCACGCTAAAAATCCCACCCGCAAACCCGTGGCCTATGCCATCGATGAAGCGCGGAAAATGATGCACGACTGGCTCGGTCGTATCTACCACGACATGAACCTCACCGAGCCGCAGATCGAGGCCGGTGGTCGTCTCGGTTTTTACATCAGCGACGGACCGGAAAAATGGCCGCTGCACTTCATGGACACTCATTTTACGCCACCAGAGATGAGTGAGGCCATGCGTCAGGCCGTACGAACGAGCGGTCCGAGCCTCCAGGTTTCGAAAATGACGCCACGTGACATCGACCTCGGCTTCACCAACGTGGCGGAAGGCACCTTTGAGGGCTTCGCCCGACAGCCGTGGATGCGTTACACCATCCTCGCCGTGTTTGTCTCCCTCGTGTTCTACTACGTTTATCGACTGCTCCAATGAGTGATGTCCCGGCCAAATCTCCTCTGGCGGGCATCATCCCTCGCACACTGGCACGTGCCCGCCGCGTGACCTTCCTCACGCTCGTGTGTCTAGGCACGCTGTTGGGCACCTGGCTCATGATTCGCTTCCTCCAGGTCGGTGAAGGCTATCGCAATGCCAAGATCGGCCTGTTGATCTGCTTTGTGCCGCTTTTTTACCAGCTCAACAGCGGCTTCTGGACAGCGCTCATCGGCGTGTGGCTGCAAAACCGGCCAACCGACGACCCTACCAACCTTTGGAACACCATCCAAGACGATGATGGGCCGCTTTCTGCGAACACGGCTATCATCATCCCGGTTTATAATGAGGACGTCACCCGCGTGTGGGAAGGTCTCCGCGTAACTTTCGAGTCGCTGAAGAAAACCGGGCATCTGCAGCACTTTGACTTCTTCGTGCTCAGCGACAGCGACCAGACGAACAAGTGGATCGAGGAGCAAACCGCTTGGCTGGAGCTCTCACGCCAGCTTGGAGCCTTCGGGAAGATTTTCTACCGTCACCGTCGCAAGCCGATCAATCGAAAGAGCGGCAATGTGTCCGACTTTTGCCGCCGCTGGGGGAAAAGGTATCGCTACATGATCGTCTTTGATGCGGACAGCCTCATGTCAGGAGCTCTCATGGTCGCTATGACGCGCATCATGGAGAAAAATCCGGGCATCGGCATCCTCCAGACCTTCCCGAAGCAGGTGGCTAGTGAGACGCTCATCGGCCGCTTGATGCAGTTCGCGCAGTCGCTGTACGGCCCAGCTTTCATGGCGGGGCTCAATTATTGGCAGAATGGCGAGGCAAACTTCTGGGGGCACAATGCCATCATCCGCTTAGAGCCCTTCATTCAGCACTGCGCCCTGCCTCCGCTGCCAAAGACGGTGCCGTTTGGCGGTCACATTCTCTCACATGACTTTGTTGAGGCGGCTCTTATGCGCAAAGCGGGTTACGCCGTGCGCCTGCTCAACACGATTCGCGGCAGTTACGAGGAAGGCCCGCCCACTCTTATCGATACGCTGAAACGTGATCGTCGTTGGTGTCAGGGCAACATGCAGCACTTCTGGCTGCTCTTTGCCCGTGGCTGGCATTTCATGAGCCGGCTGAACTTCGCCCACGGTGTGCTCAGCTATGTCAGCTCGCCGCTGTGGTTCCTGCTGCTTGTCTTCACCACCTGGCTGGCCGCCACACCGGGCCATGTCGTGCGTAATGGCCCCGCCGAGCGTGCCGGGCACCTCCTTCTCGGCCTCACCGCCATGCTCATCTTTATGCCGAAATTCGTCATCCTGCTTGACGAGGCGGTGAGCGGACGCGTGTTCAAACCGCTAAAGCTCCGCATGCTCGCCATGCTCAGCAGCATGCTCGACACGGTCATCTTCACGCTCATGTCGCCCGTGATGATGTGGTTTCACACCACATTCGTCTTCAAGATCATCACCGGCCAGGGCGTCAAATGGGTCGCGCAGAAGCGCAAGCTCGACGGCGTGGACTGGCGGGAGGTCATTTTGACCTTCGGCGGCGTCACGCTGCTCGGCATCGCGTGGGGCGTGGTCGCGTGGATGATCTCATGGAGCTTCTTCCTGTGGATGAGCCCCATTTTCATTTCTCTTGCACTCGCTATTCCGATGGCCATCTGGCTCAGCAGTGGAAAAAGCGGCCAGCGCTTCGGTTTATTCTTCAGCCCCGAGGAAACGGAACCGCCCGCCGTGCTCCGCGAGCTCGAAAGGAACCTCGCCGAGGTCAAAGGCCGCCTGCAATTGCCGCCGGAGATCGAGCGCAACTACGGCCTCATGCAGGTCTGCCTCGATCCCTACGTCAACGGACTCCACATCTCCCTCCTGCGCCGCCGCAAGAACACGCAGGATTCCCGCGAGTATCTCGACGAGATCGCCGACAAGCTGTTGCAGCAAGGCCCGCAAGCCCTCACACCGCGCGAAGTCAATGCGCTCATCAACGACACCGAGACTGTCACCAACCTCCACTATCGCCTCTGGAGCGCTACCGAGAACGAACTCGCACCCTTCTGGTCTCTGGCCATCAAGCAATACAATCTGGCGGCTACGCATCCCTTCACCCATCTACTCGCGCGACAGGATCCGCCGGAAAGCCCCGTGTAGCATGGCCTTTCGAGGCTATGCTTGTCCGATCGAGCACAGACTAGTAAACTTATGCTATCATGTTTTTGCTTCAACCGGCACGAGGTAAGTGGAAGCAGATCGTGAACAAACTGAACCGGTAGCGACTGCTAGAGCTGTGGCCGCACAATGACAATTTCTCCAAGGAGCTGTTCTTGCTCCACTTGGAGGTGATTCAGTTTGATGAGTTCAAGCATGGCAAGGAAAGTCACAATGACCTCACCACGGCTGGATGCACTGCTGAAGAGTTCCTCAAAGCGCAAACGCCCACCTACAGGCAAGATATTGAGTAATTCCTCAATCTTGTCCGCTACGGTGAAGCGGTCATCCACAATTTCGCGAAAGTCGGAGGCATTCTCAAAGCGCTTTAAGATGCGCTGAAAAGCGCGGATGAGGTCAAAAATACCCACTTGGCCGATGCTGACGACTGGCGTTTCCAAGTCAGGCAGTTCAGGGGTGGTAACAAAGAATTCATCACTCTTCACTTCCTGAATGCCCAAGAAGCTCGCCGCCTCCTTAAACTTCTTATATTCGACGAGCTGCCGGATGAGTTCCCAACGTGGATCATCTTCACTTGCTTCTTCTTCAGGAGGCTGCACGTCCTTGGGCAGTAGCTCTCGGCTTTTGATGTACATCAGGTTGGCTGCCATCACGATAAACTCGCTGGCAAGCTCTATATTCAGCATTTTGAAAGTATCGATATAGTCCAAGTATTGCTTGGTGATGCGCTCCAAAGAGACATCATAAACATCGATTTCATCTTTTTTGATGAGATAGAGAAGAAGGTCGAGAGGGCCTTCGAAGATTTCGAGTTGGACCTTGTAGTCTGTGTCTTCCACGGCAGGGATCGGTTAGGAGTATGGGTTAAAAGTCGCCACGGAAGACGCAGCGTGCGTTTGGCGTCTCGTGGATGGTAATCTCGGCTAGACCGGGGAGCTGCGGCGCGAGCTTTTTCCACAGCCAGGCAGCCATGTACTCAATGGTGGGATTCTCGAGCCCCTCGATTTCATTGAGATAGCTATGGTCAAGCAACTCGATTAGTGGCTTCATGGCATTGGAAATTTCCGCGTGGTCATAGACCCAGCCGATGGATGGATTCACTTCTCCTTCGACAGCGATTTCTACCTTAAAGCTATGGCCGTGCATCTTCGTGCATTTGTGGCTAGTGGGCAGAGTTGGCAACGTCTGAGCTGCTTCGAAGCGGAAGTCTTTGATGATGCGGGCGCGCATGGGAGAATAGGGAAAGGACTTCTTAGTCCGTGGCGAGCCTGCCAGCGAATGCAAAAGGAGAGTTAGGATCCCCCAACGCCCCTCCCCAGATCCCCTAGCGGCAGGCTGAGGCATTCCAGCTATGCTGTTCTAAGGCTGCAATTATCTTCCTGCAGACATCCACTGTGGGTTTGGCTTTGCATTCGAGAGAGATTTTTGGCAAAAAGATGCGTTTTGAAGCCATGAACCCCAATCTAAAGTCCCGCCGCGCATTCATCAAGCAATCCACTCTTTGCCTCACCGCGCTTTCCGCTAGTCGAGTGCTAGGGGCAAATGAAAAAATCCGCATTGCCAGCATCGGTCTCGGTGGCCAGGGCACCGGCAATGCCGGACGCATGGCCAAAGTGCCCGGCGTAGAGGTCGTGATGCTGTGCGATCCGGACACGGCGCAGCTCGAAAAGGTCAAAAAGCTCTTCCCGAATGCCGCTACCACGCAGGACCTGCGCAAGGTGATGGAAGACAAGAGCATCGACGCCGTCGTCGTCTCCACCTGCAACCACTGGCATGTGCTCGCCGCGATTTGGGCCATGCAAGCGGGCAAGGACGTGTATGTCGAAAAGCCCGTCTCGCATAACATCTGGGAAGGCCGCAAGCTTGTCGAGGCAGCCCGCAAATATGGCCGCATCTGCCAGGGTGGCACGCAGCAGCGCAGCGATCCGATGCAGGACGAGATTAAGGCCTACTTCGACGCCGGAACGCTTGGTAAGATCAAGTATGTCCGGTGCAATCACTATAGCATGCGCAAAACCATCGGTAAGCGTGTTATGCCGCTCACGCCACCGCCGAGCGTGAACTATGACCTGTGGCTCGGCCCGGCTGCGGACGAGCAGCTCTTCCGCGAAAAGTTTCACTACGACTGGCATTGGGACTGGAACACTGGCAACGGGGAGATGGGTAACTGGGGACCGCACATCCTCGACGACCTACGCAACGTGGTCTTCCGTGACAAGGTGAAGCTGCCCAAACGCGTCATCGCCGGAGGCGGACGCTTTGCTTGGAATGACGCGGGTGAGACGCCAAACACGCACTTCGCCTACATGGATACCGGCGACATCCCGGTGATCGTCGATTTCCACAATCTGCCACGCATGAAGGGCGTGAACGCGCCTGATGTTTATCTTCGTCGCCGCACCGGGGCCTTCCTCATTGTCGAGTGCGAGAACGGTTACTACACCGGCAGCCGCGGCGGTGGCTCGGTCTTCGATGCCGAAGGCAAGAAGGTCCACACCTTCAAAGGCGATGGCGGCAAGAGTCACGCGGCGAATTTCATCGCCGCTATTCGCAGCCGCAAACCGAGCGATTTGAAGGCCGAGGTGGAGGACATCCATTTATCCAGCGCCTGGTGCCATCTTGCGAATATCTCCTATCGCCTCGGGCAGAAATACGTTCGCGAGCAGGCCGAGTCTGCGGTGAAGGACTTTCAGCCCTGGAACGATGTGATCGGTGACTTCCACGAACACCTGAAGCGCAACGAGCTCGATGATTCGACGCTCGACATCAAGATCGGTCCGATGCTGGAAATTGACGCCACGAAGGAAACCTTCACTGGTGCCACTGCCACATCTGAGGCTCTCTCTTTGCTCACCCGCGAGTATCGCAAGGGCTACGAAGTTCCGCAGCAGGTGTAGGCATTCAAGGGTGCTTACCGTTTTGGAGTGCCCAGCCCTCTGGAGCTTTGCGAAGGTCTTGAACCCTTCGAAAGCGCCAGAGGGATGGTGTACTCTAGGAGGCTATCGCGAGGCTTCGTGCACGCCGTTCACGGAGCCGGAACCAGCTCCTCACCGCTCGCCGGCATCGTCTTGGTGGGTTCGCCGCTGAGCAGGCCTTGCTTCACGAGAAATTGATCGGCGGCGATGAGTGTCACGGTCTGCCACGGGTCTTTGTTGAAAAAGCTGTGAGCTTGGCCGGGAGCGATGCGCAGTTCGATGGTCATGGTGCCGAGGGCCTTCCACTTGGCATAGGCGATGTCCCAGCCTTTTTTCCAGCTATCCATGTCACCGAAGAACGCGATGGCGGGAGGCAGATCGGCCTTCAAATGGCGCAGGATGTCGATTTCGGGATCTTGGGTGTCATCGACGGCGAAAGCGGGGTTGAACCACAAGTAGGCCACGATGCTGGTGTCGATGTCTTTCGGGTCGACGGGGTCGTTGAGGCCTGGATTGAGGGTGGCGAGGGCGCTGATGTGCCCGCCAGCGGAACCACCGCCGGTGATGATGCGCTGCGGATCGATGCCAAGCTCGCCCGCGTGCTGCTTGAGCCAGCGAATGGCGCTTTTCGCATCGGTTACGCAGACGCGTTTGCGTGTCTCACCGGCAGGCAGCTTGGCGTTCTTCGGCAGCATCTGGTATTCCGCGGTGGCGCAGACGAGTCCGCGACTGGCGAAGTAGGCGCAGGCGATGCGAAACTGGCTGAGCGAGCCGCCGGTCCAGCTTCCGCCGTGGAAGAGGATCATGCCGGGCACCTTGGATTTGGCCGGATCATGCTGCGGTGGAAAGTAGATCTCCATTTGGCGCGGCTTGCCGGCGCTGTGTTTGTAGATGTAGGGCTTTCCAGCCGGTGCATCGGTGCCGATGCCAGCTTTCTTTTTCGCGGCGTTTTGAGCCAGTGTAGGGGTGGAAAAGACCAAAAGGGCAAGGAGGAGGCGGTGCATGGCAAAACGAGAATTCATTTCAAAGCTTCGCTGATGGCCTTTGCGACGGTTTGGCCGAGAAAATCGTATCCTTGGGCATTGAAGTGCACGTCGTCGGGATTCTGCATCGTGGCCAGATGAGGTGTGATGGCCGTGAAGAGGTCATCGATGGCGATGCCATGCTTTTTCATGATGTCAGCGGCGGCAGTGTTTCGCTCGGGAATGGGGGCGGCCTTGTATTTACCGTCCTTCGTGTCAGGGCAGGGTGTGCTGCTGGCCCAGACGAGCTTCGCGCCGGTCTTTTGCATGCGTTCGATGAGTTGTTCGAGTCGCTGCTGATAATCCGCGATAGGCGTGTTGCGGTCGTGGATGCCAAAATTGAAGTGGATGAGGTCCCATTTCCCATCGCCGAGCCACACGTCGATGTTTTTGAGGCCGCTGGCCGTGGGGCCGCAGTTCGCCGGAGCACGATGCACGTTCATTTGGTCTGAGAGCGACTTGCGCACGGCCTGCGTGTAGCCACGCGAGACAGAATCACCGATGAGCAGCACGCGGGGCAGCTTTGGATCATCCTGCACGAAATCCCAGGCACTGGATCGCCCGGCGATCTTTTCCTTCTTGTGGATCGGCAGGTAAAAGCCGCCGAGTTGGTCCTGCAGCACGCGTTCCCATGCCTGCTGATCTGGCGGGAGCTTGGCGACGAGTGCCTGATACTTCTCTTCGACCACGGCTTCAGCCTTCGCTTTCTGTGCTGCGGCCTCGGCGGCATTGGTGGGCTCTCCTTTCGGCGGATTGGAGGATGTTTGAGCAAGGAGCAGGGTAGGGAGGGCGAGGAAGAAGAGCAGTCTCATGAGAGTTCTGAAACGTCTCCAACCTCCCCTCCCATGCAGATGAAAACGCATCACCGGGCGGCCATGGCGGCCTCGATGTCATCTGCCTCGATGGGGATGTGCGCCATGAGGTCGATGTTGCCGTTTTCGCCGATGACAATGTCGTTTTCGAGGCGCACGCCGAGTTTTTCCTCGCGGATATAGATGCCGGGCTCGACCGTGAAGACCATGCCGGGTTGGATGGGCTTCCACATGTGGCCCACGTCATGCACATCAATGCCGAGCGGGTGGCTGGTGCCGTGCGGGAAATACTTTTTGTAGGCTAGCTTGTCCGGGTCCTGCTTCGCGATTTCATCCTGAGTAATGAGGCCGAGCCCGAGAAGCTCCTCCTGCATGAGCAGGCCTACCTGCTCCTGATACTCGCGGATGATGACACCCGGCTTCAGCATCTGACAGCACTTTTTGAATACACGTAGCACCGCTTCATACACTTGGCGCTGTCGCGGAGCGAATTTGCCATTCACCGGGATCGTGCGTGTGAGGTCGGCGTTGTAGTTACCGTAGTTTGCGGCCACATCGAGCAGCAAAAGATCGCCGTCCTGACACTGGCAGTGGTTGGTGATGTAGTGCAGCACGCAGGCGTTCGCGCCGGTGGCGATGATCGGTGTGTAGGCAAAGCCGCGGCCGCGTTGACGAATGAACTCGTGTGCGAGCTCCGCTTCGATTTCGAACTCATGAATGCCGGGCTTCACAAACTTCAGCAGGCGGTCAAAGCCATCGCTGGTGATGCGGACGGCCTCTTTGAGCGCGGTGATCTCATGCTCGCTTTTGATAACACGAAGCTCGTGCATCACCGGGGCGAGGCGCCGGTAATCGTGCAGCGGATACTCATGCCTGCAACGATGCGTGAAACGCGTCTCGCGTGTCTCCGTGGGGATCACGGCACGGATGTGCTCGTTGGAATTGAGATAGACCTGATCGGCTTGGCACATGACGGAGCGGAATTGAGCCTCGAAGTCTGTCAGCCAATGCACACGCTGGATGCCGCTGCGAGTGCTGGCCTGCTCTTTGGTGAGTTTTTCACCTTCCCACACGGCGATGGTCTCGTTCGTCTCGCGGACGAACAGCATTTCGCGTTGTTTCGGGTCCGCGGCGTTGGGGAAGAGCACGAGGATGGTCTCCTCCTGATCGATGCCGCTGAGGTAAAACTGGTCACTGTTCTGGATGAAAGACAGGGAGCCATCAGCATTTGTGGGCAGCACGTCGTTCGCATGAACGATGACGAGGGAGTTGGGCGGCAGCTTTGCGTAAAGTCGCTGGCGGTTGGCAATGAAAAGATCGGCGGGGAGTGGCTGGTAGCGCATGCAGGCTGGAGTGAAGCTTGAAAATGAGGAGTCGGAAAAGAGAAAAGTGATGATGCCGTGTAGTTAGAAGAGGTTCTTGGTCATTTTCAGCTTTTTTGTCGGGAATTGCCTACAACATTGCCCGCTGCCGCACGGCTTCGTAAAGTACGATGGCCGCTGCGGTGGCCAGATTCAGGCTGCGGGTGCCGCCTTCGCGCATGGGGATTTGCAGGCATCGCTCGGCGTCGATGATCGATGACGGGATCGAGCGTGTCTCAGGTCCGAAGACGAGATAAACTTCTTCGTAGGTCATTTTTGATTTCCAATAGGTCGTGCCGCCATCGCATTCGATGAAGTAAAACGTGCTGCCTGCCGTAACGGAGCTGCGAAGAGCGTCCCACGAGTCCCATTGATGCACATCAACGCGTTCCCAGTAGTCCAAGCCGCTGCGGCGCAGGTATTTGTCCTCTAGGCTGAAGCCCAGTGGCCGGATCAAATGCAGCCGCGCACCCGTGGCAAGGCACAGCCTTCCGATGGCACCTGTGTTGTGCGGAATCTCAGGTTGGAACAGTACAACGTGCAGCATGATTTCAGGCCTTGAAGATGAAAAGCTTCCGGCAAATGAAGTTCACAGTGACGCTCACGAAAACTAGGATGGCCTGCGCAAGAATGGTGTGTATCCCATAATGATGAATCATTAGCGGGCCTGCTACCAAGCCAATTCCAAGGCTACTATAAGATATTAAGCTGAAGTAGAAAAACTCTTTTGTCCAGTGATGCCTGCCGCGTTCAAAGACCCATAGCACATTGCTGAAATAAGCGAATAAATTGCTGAAGATCGATGCAATGACGTTGTTGTATAGCGAGTGAACTGCCCGAACTTCCTGTGGAATGGAGGAATCAATCGCAGGATAGCACCATGCTGAACCAAGAGTCCAAATGATCTGATGCACCAAAAGAGCACCCACTCCACAGATGCCGTATTTGATGAACTGGATCATTGAATGCGTGTCTCGTACGTGAATCTTCAGAAGTGTCGTGGACCAGCCGTTTCAGAAAGAAAGCGCTGAGCGTTAGCCAATTCTCGCAACATGAGAAGTGGTCAATAACCGTCGCAATAAAAAACCTGTCCAATGAAGAGTTCATTGGACAGGCGCGAATGACTTCTCCAGCAATAAGGGGTGATCAATACGAGTGCCAGCGACCATTGCGATCGTAGTAACCTGCGTTTTGTGGCTGAGCAGGCACCCACCGGCCGCTGCGATCGTAGTAGCCGCCTTGACTTTCGCGCTGGTCTTTTGCATTGCCGAGTGCTGCACCACCCAGTGCACCAGCGGCGGCACCTATGGCGGCACCCTCCAAGCCGCGACCGCTCTGATTGCCGATGATTCCTCCGGCCCCAGCTCCGAGAAGTGCACCGAGCACAGCACCCTGTTGGGTGCCGGGTCCACTGGTGCATGATATAAAGGTGGTGGAAGTGAGAACGAGTAAAATGGCTTTTTTCATGATCGTGTGTGTTTAGTTTTAGGGAGAGATGCCGGAAATCCAGCATCTTCTTCGTCGAAAATTAAGGGGTCTGTGTTCACGAGAAAAGCAAAATTTACCCATCAAGCTTTGGCATACGCGTTCGTATTCGTCATTTGACGCCCGTTTTCTAACGCATTAGAGATCTCTTTTATTTTTATGCGTATTCTAGCTGCCATCTTTGCTTTCATTCAGGTTCTTTCCACTCTTCACGGAGAAACTCTTCCTGTTGATCATGAGTGCGCGAGTTTGGTGAAAAAGTATCTCACGGCCGTCGTGGAGCAAGATTGGAAGACTGCAGCCGAAATGATCATTACTGAATCCCTCGAACGGAGACAACGCGAGACCGTTGGAATCATCAAAGCTGCCCCGACCATGACAGATGAAGCGGCAATGCTTCAAGGTTACAACGCCAAAGATTACAAAGAGCTCGAAAAAATGACACCTCAGGAGTTTTATGTAGTTGATCGCAATGCTTGGCACCAAAAGCTCAAAATTGCTCCTGAAACCATGAAGCGGAAGAAGGAGACGCTGAGAATCAATATCCTCTCCGTAGCCTCGGAACCTGATAAAAAGTATGTCCACGTTGTTGTGCGAACCTCACAGGAAACGCTTACGGACAAAATCGAGGAGCTTTTCTTGATTTCCTTTGTTCCTCATCCGAAGAATTCCAAGAATTGGTTGATCTCACCGGAGATGAAAGACCGCCCTGTCATCACTCCTTTATTGGGTAATGATGGCTTGAAGAAGAATGGTTAAATCAAAGGCTTTCTCACCATTAGGAAGTTAGTGATGCACGTAGCAGCTCGAAGAAAATCTTTCCCATTTCTCCGCGCGGAATAGTAGGCACTTGGCGGGCTTCTTGAACCTGCTCAAAAGCTCGCTGCTCTTTGTTAAGCGCATTCATAAGCTTTTCGGCGTCTTTTGGAATGATCTTCGAAAAAGCAAGAACTAGTCTTGCACCCGCACGTCGATCCGGAACATCGCAGACAGCGGCGTCGCCCTCCGTTATTCCGAGACTTAAGCGAAGACTATCGATTCGCGTCTGAATCAGGTTCAAAGATACGAGTTCGCCCAGAATTTTGATGTTACCTGCCTCGCGGCCAATGAAGCTCAGCGCACGCTTTCCGCAGACCTCGCTTAAGAACACTCGATCTCGCGTGCAAAGTCCCTGTGTCTTGGAAATTTCACTCCACCTCCAGTTCCCATCCTTACTCTGGAAGATGTAGCCCTTTGCCAGAGCTGGACCTCGTATGGTAAGGATGTCGTTGGTGTCAGTGTGCAAATCCCAAAGACTTAAAACCTCGAATGCCCCTCCAGCGAAGCGCTGAGAAGCGATCTGAGACGCTGCCTCGGTCATCCCATACGTTTTTCGAACTGGCCACCCAAGTTTTAGCGCGGCTTGCTCAATTTCATCGCTCAGAGCAGCTCCGCCCACTAGAGCGATGCGCATTGAATCAGGTGCCTTCAACCCGGCCGTTACAATATCAAAAATCTGGGTGGGAACCAGTGAAGTCAGCGTGCTTCTCGATTCTATTGCGAGCTTTACAAAGGCCTCGGGGCTCCATCTGCCTTCGAGTGCTGTCACCTGAGATCCAGACACAAAGGATCTTGCCAAAATCCCGAAGCCTCCAACATGCCACAGCGGCAGTGCGAGCAACCAGCGGTCCTTCATGCTGATGCCGTAGTGAGCGTTCACAGCCAATGCAGACTGTCGAAGGGACTCTTTGGTGAGAACCACCCATTTCGGAGCGCTCTCAGTGCCACTGGTTTGAAACAGGCATGTGCCATTGGTTGGAAAAAGGGACTCGACAAATCCCTGCAGACCAACTGTGTCCCCACAGGGGGGAGATGCTACATGGGAGGCTGTGGAGTTCCAGAAGGTTGGTGTGAGAAATCCGATCATGAATCAAGCTTCGCGCAGAAGAATGGCATCGACATTGATGCCGTCATAGAGCGCATCACTCAGAATGACCAGCGGATCGCCGGGTTTAATTAAGTTTTCACGGCGAAGTAGCTCCAGCGCATGGCGGATGCTACTCTCTGGCTGACCTTCGGTGAACTCCAGAACGAAAGGATGCACTCCACGAGCGGTGACAAGCGTGCGGGAGACATGCAGCTTGGGCGTGAAGGCAAAAATGGGCGCGAATTCCGGCCGTTGGTGGGCGAGCAGATGCGCCATTACGCCGCGAAGGGTGAAAACGAGCAGCTTTGAGCCCTCAATGCTATTGGCCAGCGCAATGGCGGCTTTGACGGTCTTATGCTTGTTTGTCTTCAAAGGCGCATCACTGGCGAAGCGGCCTGATGGGTACTTTTGCTCAATCCGGCTGATGACACTGTGGAGCACTTCCACACACTTGACCGGATAACGGCCTACGCTTGTCTCACCACTCAGCATCACGCAGTCCACTTGCTCAATGACCGCATTGAAGATATCTGTCACTTCTGCTCGAGTTGGCACTGGGTTTTCGATCATGCTTTCCAACATCTGTGTCGCCACAATGACTTTACGGCCATGATAGGAGCAGCGTTCCACGATCTGGCGCTGGATGAGCGGCAAATCCTCGATGGGGCACTCGCTGCCGAGATCACCACGGGCGATCATGATGCCGGCGCTGGCCTCGACAAGGGCATCGATATTGTGGAGTGCCTGTTGGTTTTCGATCTTCGCAATCACACGTGCTTTGCTCTGCTTTTGTTCCAATAGCAGTTGAAGATGCTGAATATGACCTGGTTCACGGGCGAAGCTCAAGGCAAAGAAGTCCACGCCGAGCTCCACACCAAGATCCAGATCTGCATAGTCCTTCTGCGTAAGCGGTGGCAAACGCACTGGCACGCCAGGTAGGTTGATATGCCGCCTGGACTTCATTTCCCCTTTGGTCAGCACGGTGCCGATGACATGCTTGAGCGTCACTTCAGTGGTCTTGATCTGAATCATGCCGCCATCGACCATGATGATATCGCCAGCTTTCAAGTCCTTGCCCAGCTCCGGGTAGTTCACCGTCACCGAGTAATGCGTGGATGCCGTGGCCTCCGGCAGACACCGAAACTCGACTGTGTCGCCCACTTGGAGCTGCCAGGGCTGCTCTACATCCCCGGTGCGAATGCTCGGCCCAGTGAGGTCCATTAGCACGGCGATCTCGCGCTTCGAATTCGCCGCGGCGTCGCGGATGCGAGCATAAACGGTCCTTACCCATTCATGTGAAGCATGGCTCATGTTCAGCCGCATCACGTCTGCGCCTTTGGCGATCAATTCGGCGATAACTTCTGGCGATTCGGTGGCTGGGCCTAGGGTGCAGAGAATTTTGGTTTTGCGCATGGACGTGATGGTTGGGGGAGGCATTTGGCATGAAGCAGGGAGTGGGCCGCTTCAAGCTCCAAAAAGACGTGTATAATTCGCTGCGACGACCTGTTCGGCATTCTCAAGGGTTATTTGATGCTGCTGGGCGATCAAATCATAGCTCACGAGAAGGTTTGCGGGGTGATTGAGTGTTTTGCCATCCGCATCGGTCAGCGGATGCGGATTTAGCTCCGGCGGCGGATGCATGTCGGGCGCATCCGTTTCCGCTAGCAAGCGATTCAGTGGAATCCGAGCAAAGGTGGCGAGCTGTATTGCCTTGCGAGGATGGCCAAAGTAGGGGCTAATTGAGAAATAAGCGCCTAGCTTGACAAAGCCCGGCACCATCTCCGCTGGTCCGCCATAGGAATGTAGCAGAAAACCGCGCCGTGGCAGTATCACCGATCTCAATACGTCGTCGAGCAGGCCAAAGGCCCGCAGGCAATGTATCGTGATTGGACGATCGAATTCCACGGCAAGAGCGATCTGGGTCTTGAAGCAGTCGATTTGGGCCTCGATGTCCGGATTCTCGATCCATCGATCCAAGCCCGTCTCACCTACGACAGCCTGCGGATGGCTTTTCAGATGCTCGCGGAGGAAGGCGAGCCACGTAGATCCGTGTTCCTTCACATACCACGGATGCAAACCGAAGGCTGGCCGCACCCAAGGTAGCCTGCGAGCAAGCTCCGCCACCCGTGGCCAGTCTTCTTCACACGAGCCATTCACGATCATCTCACCCAATCCGGTGCTGGGCATTGTGGCGATGATCTGCTCACGCCATGGATCAAGGCGTTCGTCGTGGAAGTGATTGTGTGCGTCGTAGAGCAAGGTAGCAGCATAGGTGCCGCCACGCCCTCCGCAACGGGCACGGCTTCAGCTTGAAGAATCTCGCGAACCAAGCCACTGCATGTCTGCTTCGCATGTCCCTCCCGCGTTTCCATCTTTCCACTGCCACATGGGCCTCGCCGCTGCTTACACTGGTTGATGACGAGGCCGCGCATTGCGTCCGCGTGATGCGAAAGCAACCTGGTGATGCCATCGAGATCTTCGACGGTGAAGGACGCGTGGCCGTATGCGAGATTACAGAAGTCACCAAGCAAGCCGTGCAGGCCCGTGTGACCTCAGAAAGCCGCGTCGCGCCCTTCGCGACCGCGATTCATCTGTTTCCCGCCTTGATCAAAGCCGAGCCGTTTGAGTGGCTGCTCGAAAAAGCCGTCGAGCTGGGAGCAGCCAGCGTGCAGCCGGTCATCACCGAGCGCACGGTCATCCATCTGGATGGCTCGCAGGTGGAAAAGAAGCTCGCGAAGTGGCGGCGGCACATGATCGAGAGTGCGAAGCAATGCCACACGCCCTTCGTGCCTTGGCTGGAGGCACCGAAAGCCTTTCGCAGTCTCGTTCCAGGCATCGACGCGGCTTTGAAACTTATCCCGGCGCTCAGTGAGCACTCTCGCACGCTCAAGCAGATCGCTCCGCCAAGTCCTCCCGCGTCCGTTGCCGTGCTCATCGGGCCGGAAGGGGACTTCACGCCCGAAGAAGAGGCTGAGGCTCAAAAAGCTGGTTTCGTCCCGGTGACCCTTGGACCGCTCGTTTTGCGGGCGGAGACCGCCGCCATCAGCACTCTGGCGATCCTGGGGCATGAGTTGTGCTTGGGGCGTTGAGCCGCTTTTGGCTGTTTTGCCACAAAATTGAGAAAGAGGGCCTGCAAGCCTGCGTTTTCGCGCCCCGTCCCCCAAAAAACCTGTTTTCCCCATGAAAAAGCCCTGTTTGAGCCTGCTCGCCGTCCTTTGCGGATTTGGCTTTGCACTGTCCGCTGCCGCTGCGCCTGACCTCAAGGCCACCGCGGCAAAGATTGACGAACTCATTCTCGCCAAGCTGGCAAAGGAGAAGATCCATCCGAACGCCCCCGTGAGCGATGAGGTCTTCGTCCGCCGCATTTACCTCGACATCGCCGGGCGCATACCGACGATCAAAGAGACCACTGACTTCCTTGTCGACAAGGTTCAAGACAAGCGGTCGAAGCTCATCGATGAGTTGCTGGCCTCCGACGGCTACACGCAAAACTTTTTCAACTACTGGGCTGACATTCTTCGCCTACGTTCGCAGCTCGCAGTCGGTAATAGCCAGCCCGCTGGTGCGGCCTACAACAACTGGCTCCGCAAAGCTCTCGCTGACAACGTGCCCTACGACAAACTGGTGCGCGAGATGGTCACCGCCAGCGGCAAGACCTATGAAAACGGCGCTGTGGGCTTCTACCTGCGCGATTATAACATGCCGCTCGATAACATGGCAGTGACCACGCAGATCTTCCTCGGCACCAGCATGGTATGCGCCCAGTGCCACAACCATCCGTTCGATAAATGGACGCAGATGGATTACTACCAGATGGCCGCGCACACCTACGGCATGACCGGCACGAACGGCCTCAGCAATCCGCTGCTCGCCAGTGTCTTCGGTGGCGGCTATGGCGACAAAGCCGCGAAGACTAAGGGCAAAAAGACCAAGGTTGCCGCGGAAATCGCCGCGATGATTCCCAAAGGCATCGAACGCAAGGACATGAGCAAGGCGATGAGCGAGATCCTCCGCCCGCTGCGCTACAACACCGTGCTTGACCGCACGGACAGCAAGTCGCTGGCCCTGCCGCATGATTACCAGTATTCCGATGCAAAGCCCAAGTCCGTTGTGGAGCCCGTGATCCCCGCTTCTTTCTCGAAGGACGGCCGTCTCATCAAAGACGGCGAGAAGCCCGCCTTTGCCTACTCGGACTGGATGACCTCGAAGGACAATCCGCGCTTCACGCTCGTCATTGCAAACCGTCTTTGGAAAAAAGCCATGGGCATGGGCCTGATCGAGCCCGTCGATGAGATCACCGACTCCACCGTGCCGAGCAATCCGCAGCTGATGGCCTACCTCGAGCAGACGATGAAGGACCTGAACTACGACATGAAGGCCTTCCTTCGCATCATTTACAACAGTGCCGCCTATCAACGTGCCGCCTACACGAAGGATGTGGAGCTCGGCGAAGCCTACCACTTCCCCGGACCGCTGCTCCGCCGCATGAGCGCCGAGCAGATCTGGGACAGCATGGTCACGCTCTACAAGCCCAATCCTGATGTGCCGAGCGTCGAAGCCCAAATCGAGCGCGACTCCACCATCCGCAAGATCGAGTGGCTAGATCGCTCGTTGAATGCTCTCACGCCCGAAGAACTCGCCAAGGCCACCGCTGCCGTCGCTTTGAAGCAGAAGCAGCTCGCCGCTGATGTGCGCAAGGCCCAGGAACAACTCGCCGAGGCCACCAAGACCAAGGATGAAGATGCCATCCGCGAAGCCAAGAAGGTCGTGAGCAATCAGCGCCGTGCCATCGACGAGGCCGCCGAGGAGATCGTCTATACTACCGGCTTCAAAAAATTCGCCGAATTGGCTCGCGAGGGCAAACTAGATGAGCAGGTGAAGGATCCGGAGTTTGCCAAGGAGATCGCTTTCGTGATCAAATCGAAGGACGGCAAGGATTTGTCGATCGATGAAGCCCTCGCGGTCTTCAACAAAGGCCTCCGTGCCCGCCTCACCGAGCAGCAAAAGATCCGCATGAAGCGTGATGCTGAAAACCTCAGGGCAGACACGAAGGAGGAGCTGGCCTCGTTGAGGGCATGGGAAAACTTCCGCGACAGCTACATGATACGCGCGGCAGATTTACGCAGTCCAGCTCCGAACGGACACTTCCTTCGCGAGTTTGGTCAAAGCGACCGTGAACTTGTCGAAAACGGCAATGACGATGCCACGGTCGGCCAAGCGCTCATGCTGCTGAATGGCAAGACCTTCTCTAACCTCATGAATCCCTACACGATGGTCTCACGCGCTATCCGTCGTGCCGAAACACCGGATCAAAGCATTGATTTGATCTATCTAGCCCTTTTCAGTCGCAAAGCCACCGCCGAGGAGAAGCAGCTCCTGTTGCCCGTCGTGCACACAAACAACATCACCAACAAGGGGGACGCCCTCTGGGCCGTTCTGAACACGCGTCAGTTCTACTTCATTCAGTGAGCGCAAGGCGCTCAACACCTTCAAAACATCCCGCAAATGAATTCTGACCTTTCTCGTCGTCACTTCGTCACCACGGCTGCAAGCACCTTCCTCGGTGTCACTGCCTCGAAAGTGCTCGCTGCGCCCGGCCAAGGCACTTCGACAATGAAGCAGGCTGCCACGGCGCATAACGTCATCTATCTTTACATGACCGGTGGCATGTCTCACCTCGACACGTGGGATCCGAAGCCAGACAACAAGGATGTGATGGGCCTCACGAAGACCATCAACACCAACGTCGATGGCATCCGCCTCAGTGAAAACCTGCCTCTCATGGCCCGGCAGGCGGACAAGATCGCCATCGTGCGAGGCATGAACTCGACGCAGGGCGCTCACGAGCAAGGTCAGTATTATCAGCGAACGAGCTACACTCAGCGCAGTAGCATCAAACATCCTAGCATGGGGGCATGGCTGGAGAAGTTTCAAGGACGTGGCAACCCCACGCTGCCCGGCAGTGTCATGATTGGCAATGACAGCCGCCATCCCGGCGCGGGTTTCTTTGAGGCGAAGTTTGCCCCGCTCATGATTAACGATCCGGAAAGTGGTATCGCCAATGTGCGCACCAGCTCTTGGTTTACCGAGGATCGCATGCTTAGCCGCCTTCGGGTAGCGAAGCAGTTGGATGCTAAATTTGCACAGACCTACGACGTCAAAAACGTCCGCGCTTACAGCGACATGTATGACGACGCTATCAAAATGATGAAGAGCGAAGAGTTGAAGGCTTTCGATCTTGATGCTGAGGAAAACAAGCTGCGTGACCAGTATGGAGGCGACCGCTTCGGTCAAGGCTGCCTCCTTGCACGTCGTTTGGTGGAACATGGTGTGCGTCATGTGGAAGTGACTTTCGGCAGCTGGGACACCCATAATGCCAATTTCACTCGTGTGCCGGAGCTTTGCGATGAGCTTGATGCGGCTCTTAGTACGCTTCTCCAAGACCTTGAGGCCCGCGGTTTGCTCGAGGAGACACTCGTTGTACTCGCAACGGAATTTGGTCGAACGCCAGAGATCAATGTCAACGATGGCCGTGATCATCACGCGCCCGGTTTTAGTTGTGTGCTAGCTGGAGGTGGCATTCGTGGTGGCCAGATTTGGGGGAGCACGGACAACAACGGTCACAAGGTTATCGATGGCGCGGTAAGTGTGCCCGATTTCAATGCCACGATTGCTTACGCTCTCGGCTTGCCTATGGACACGGTTCTTTACAGTCCATCCAAGAGGCCATTCACCGTTGTCGACAAAGGACAGCCGGTCATGCAGCTATTTGCCTGATTTCACCTCATCTATCTTTTCTCCTTCGCAGGGCCAAAAACCTTTCGTGAAGGGTTGTGGGTGCCAACTGCTCCTACTCTCCAGAACGTTCAAATGGTCGAAAGCTTCTGCACGGAAGCTTTAAGCCACCGAACACCAACTTGTTGAATTCTTTGCTCCACACGGCATCATCGCTTGTGACATCGATCGAATTAGCATGTCACATCATTTGAGAAGCCTAGGTTTGACCACTAAACCTGCCGATGCCGGTAAGCCCTGAAAATGGCCTTCGTGTGGTAAGGCGGAACGTTCCGGTATCAGCGTGAAGACTTGTTCGTTGCCAGATTCAACACATTGATGTCGTTGATAGCATTCCATCATGAAAATCAGGCTTTTCATCTTCGCTCTTGTTGGTTTGTCCGCACTTGCTCAATCACCTGCCAAGAACGCCGTGCCTTCGCAGAAAGCTGTGGCAACTGCGAAAAAGACTTATCCTAAAAACCCGCCCCCGACTGTGGCGAACTTCAGATATGGTCCTCACGAGCGAAATGTGCTCGATTTCTGGCAGGTGAAATCAGACAAGCCCGTGCCACTGCTGTTCTTCATTCATGGTGGTGGCTGGATGGGAGGGGACAAGGCGAGCATCGCCGTGGAGCCTTATCTCAAAGAAGGCATCAGTGTTGTCTCAATCAATTACCGTTACATTTCGCAGGCTCAGGAAGTGGTTCCTCCGGTCAAGGCACCGCTGCATGACGCAGCGCGGGCTTTGCAGACGGTGCGCAGCAAGGCGAATGAGTGGAACATCGATAAGACACGCATTGGTGCCAGTGGCGGTAGTGCTGGTGCCTGCAGCAGCCTTTGGTTGGCTTTTCATCCGGAAATGGCCGATGCAAAAAGTAGCGATCCCGTTGCGCGCGAGTCTACCCGTCTTTACTGCGCCTCGGTCGCAGGGGCTCAGACCACTCTTGATCCTCAGCAGATGAAAGAATGGACACCAAACAGCAAGTATGGTGGCCATGCTTTCCTAACGAGCTCGGGCAAAGAGCGCCCTTCTTTTGAAAAATTTCTGGCTGCTCGTGAGAAGATCCTGCCTTGGATCGCTGAATACTCACCTTATGCGCTTGTGACATTTGATGATCCCCCCGTGCATCTTACTTTTGGTAGCGTGCCGAATTTAGGTCATGACGAGAAGGATCCCACTCATACAGCTAACTTTGGTGCTAAGCTTCAAGAGCACTGTAAAGCAAGTGGTGTGAGCTGTGATCTCTATTATCCCGGGGTTGAAGGTGTGGCCAAGAATGCGTTCGAGTATCTGGTCAAGAAGCTAAAGGAATGAGTCGTAAGATGCCCGTTAACGAGTCTCTCCTAGGCCTTGAGGAATGCATTGAGACTTAATCTCCTGCTCCTACGGGTGACTGGATTCTATAATAGTGATATTTTTTCTAAGCTGAGCAGAAAAGGGAATGGTTAAATAAGATCTAATTCGATACGAATCAGAATCGGCTGTCGATCGCGGAAGTGCCACCAGTGCCAAACTTAGTCTAAACGACGACCGTATTTCGTAGATCGTGCTGGCGTTTTCTTTTGAAGATGAGTAAAAAGGTCATGTAATGGCGTTCTCTGACAAACTCGATCCAGATTCCCGCTGGATGCAGATGGCAATTGACCAAGCAAAACGTGGTGTGGGCCTGACCAGCCCCAATCCGCCCGTGGGAGCTGTCATTGTGGCTCAGAATCGGGCCATTGGGCTGGGCTATCACGCTAAGGCAGGTCGAGCTCACGCTGAGGTCATGGCAATCCAAGATGCAAAGTCGAATTTTCCAAACCTGCTGCCGGGTGCCACCCTATACGTCACACTCGAACCATGTTGCACTCACGGACGCACACCGCCATGCACGGAGGCAATCATCGCTGCAGGTATCAAGCGGGTGGTTATTGGTGCGAATGACCCGAATCCCTTGCACCATCAAAAAGCGAGCGAAATTCTGATGCTTAAGGACGTGAGCGTCAAGCACGGCACCCTCGCTGGTGAATGCGGTGAACTGATACGCGCTTTCTCGAAATGGATCACTACCGGACTACCCTATGTGATTGCCAAGGCCGGGCAGAGCCTCGACGGGCGAATCACTCGGCCAAAGGGTGAAAGTCAGTGGCTCACTAGCAATGCTGCCCGCATTCACGGCCGCCGATTGCGGCTCCGAGCCGATGCCATTATCGTTGGTGGAGAAACAGTGCGGAAAGATAACCCACGTCTTACTCTTCGTGATGGCTGCGCAGCCACCGGGAAGGAGCAGCCTTGGAGAGTCGTGCTCACACGCAGCGGTGACATCCCGGCCGATTGCCACCTACTGACTGATGCTTATAAGGATCGAACGTTGATCATGAAGGGGGAGAATCTTCGTGAGGTGATGCAGCAACTTGGTGAGCGCGGCTTGGTCAGCGTGCTCATTGAGGGTGGTGGTATTGTGCTCGGCCAAGCTTTCCGTGAGCATCTTGTAGACGAAGTGCATTGGTATATCTCACCCTTAATATGCGGAGGAGGCAGACCTTCAGTCGACAGTCATGTCCTTGCTGAATCGGTGCAGCTCGAAGAGGTCAAAGTGATGCCCATGGGTGACAACGTCCACATGAGTGGTTTTGTGAAAAAAGATCGGTCAGCGGTCTGAGCCCATGTTTCCTCCCCACCATCGTATAGGTATTAAAATCTGCGGTTTCAAGGAGCCTCGACAGGTCCCTATTGTCTTTGATTTAGGTGTTGATGCCGTCGGCATCAATCTCTGGCCGGGCTCCAAACGCTACCTGCCACTTGGCGAGGTGGAACAGCACCTCAGCGAAACAGCCGCACATCACCATCTGGTGGCTGTTTTGGTAAATCCTGACTCAGTTCTTCTCGATGCAACCATTCGAAGCGGCCTCTTTCGCACGATTCAACTGCATGGTGATGAGCCGCCAACACTCGTGGCGGAGTTGATCGACCGTGGACAGCAGGTCATTAAGGCCTTCCAAGTGCGCGATGCCGCTTCTCTTGATGCCATCGCGGCGTACCCGTGCGCGGATGTGCTGCTCGACGCCTACAACCCTGGTCTTTATGGCGGAACTGGACATTCTTTTCCATGGGATCTTGCCGTTCAGGCCGCGAATCGCTTTCCGGACAAACGCATCATTCTTTCCGGTGGGCTTACGCCACAAACCATTGCCACGGCCATCAGCCAAACACATCCGGCTGCGGTTGATGTGGCTAGCGGGGTGGAGTCCTCACCAGGTGTGAAGGATCTTGCCCTCGTGGCGGAATTCGTGAATGAGGCACGCACCTGAGAAGATGAGGCACAGCGGTGTTTTACCTTGGTTTTACTGCTTGCTACCAAGGCAGGCTTTTGATACTTGCCGCCCCCAGCGCACTCTATGAGTCTAACCATTAAGCAAATCCAAGAATTATCCTTCGAGGATGCCATGTCACGTCTCGATGCGATTGTTGGTGCCATGGAGACAGATCGCATGCCGCTGGAGGAAATGATTCGCAGTTACGAGGAGGGTATCACGTTGCTCAAAAATTGTCGTCAGCGACTTGAAAGTGCTCGTCGCCGTGTCGAGATGATTTCCGCTGATTTGGAAAGTGGCAAAGCCGCTGGAACCCCCTTGGACGACGCTGCGGTTGATGACTCGGAGGATAACGCATCTCCCCGTCAGCCCTCTTCGAAACGTCGCAAAGCTTCCGAGAACGACGAAATTCGCCTCTTCTGATTTTTTTATCTTGCCTCCTAGCCCTTAGCTCCGTGGACTCCGAACTGCCAGCCATCAACTCGCCCGCCGACCTTAAAGCCCTTCCCGCGGAGAAACTCCCCGCGCTGGCTGAAAAAATTCGCCGCACTCTCATTGAAACTCTCAGCCAGACCGGTGGGCACTTAGGGCCTAATCTCGGCGTTGTGGAGCTTTCCATAGCGATGCATCGTGTGTTCGATACACCCAAGGATCGCTTCGTTTTCGACGTTGCTCATCAGGCCTACGTCCATAAAATGCTCACAGGTCGTTGGGATAAAATCAGCACTATCCGCCAATATCAAGGGCTCAACGGTTTCTGCCTTCGCACAGAGAGCGAACATGATTGTTATGGCGCTGGCCACGCCGGCACTGCTCTTGGTGCGGCGCTGGGGATGGCTACTGCGCGCGATCTTAATGGAACAGACGAGCACGTCGTCTGCGTGGCTGGTGATGCCGCCTTCACCTGTGGCCCCGTGTTTGAGGCCATGAACAACGTCGCCTCGCACACGAAGAAGCTTATTATTGTTCTCAATGATAACGAGTGGTCGATTGACCGCAATGTGGGAGCTATCGCTAAGTACTTCAACAGCATTGCGACCCATCCTGGCTTTGCTTCGTTGCATCAAAAAGCTGCCAAATTTGTGGAGTTAGTGCTCGGTCAGGATGTCCGTAAATTCGCCAAAAAAGCCGAGGATCACGCCAAAGGCATTCTCCTGCCTCAAAGCGCTACGCCAGCCAATCGCAGCCTGCTTTTTGATGAGTTTGGCATTCGTTATTACGGTCCGATTGATGGCCATGATATTCCGCTCCTGATCCAGACGTTTGAGTTTCTCAAAACTCAGGACGAGCCAGTGATACTCCACATCATCACTGAGAAGGGTAGGGGTTACAAACCCGCTCTCGAGGATCCCGGCAAGTTTCACGGACTCGGCAAATACAATATCGAGACAGGCGAGACGCCCATCGCGAACAAACCCACCTATTCGCAAGTCTTCGCACGCACCGTTACAGATTTTGCCAAGGAGGACGCCAAAATCGTCGCCATCACAGGTGCCATGCCGGGCGGCACGGGTCTTAGCGTCTTTAAAAAAGAGATTCCAGAGCGGTATTTCGATGTCGGCATCGCCGAGGAGCATGCAGCACTTTTCGCCTGTGGCATGGCCACAAGTGGTCTGAAACCATTCCTAACAATATACTCGACTTTCATGCAGCGTGCCTTTGACATGATTGTGCATGATATGGCACTGCAAAGCCTGCCTGTGCGCCTCTGCATGGACCGCGGCGGGCTGAGTGGAGACGATGGGCCTACTCATCATGGCTTATTCGACATTGCTTACCTTCGTGGTGTTCCTGGTATTGTGCACATGCAACCTCGCAACGAAGACGAGTTCGTGGATATGCTTTGGACGATGGCCCACTACCAAAAAGGCCCCATAGCCATTCGCTACCCGCGAGGTAATGGACCCGGGGTTCCACCGAAGGATAAGCCCAACATGTTGGAGATTGGCAAAGCGGAGATCGTCACTGACGGCAGCGATGTCGCTCTCATTGCCCTCGGCGACATGTTTCCCGTGGCCGAGGAGGCAAAAAGGCAACTTGAAGCTAAGGGATTGAGCGTCGCACTTATCAATCCCCGCTGGATCAAGCCGCTGGACGTCGCTTGCATCGAGACTTATGCGAAGAAAGTGAAGGTCATTTGCACACTTGAAGATCATGTGCTCCACAACGGCTTTGGATGCAGTATCATTGAGCATCTCAGTGATGCAGCGATTCGCACTCCAGTCGTGCGTATCGGTTGGCCGGACGAATTTATCGAACACGGCACCATTGCAATCCTTCGTCAGAAGCATGGTCTGACTGCGGAAAACTGCGTTGCCAAGGTACTCTCCACTCTTAGCTGAGCTTTTCTCTAAAAGACAAATCGGTTGGGCCAGTATTTGAGTGCTGGTGAAGACTCGTAGTGCCTTTCTTCCGCAAAGCATCCTCTGCCTGTCGGCTTCAGCAGTATACAAGCAGTTGATTCCATAGTGTGAACACTCCTGAAAGTTGGTTTGATGACCGATCTGAACTATGCCGACAAGCCGATGTCGAAAACCCGCTTCTACCGCGAGGCATTTCCATGCCTCGGCACTATGTCTTGGGCAATCACTGCATCTGCACATTAACGAAGCAACAGTTCGAAGCCAACACCAGGGCAACCGGCAGTTTTGAGGGCTTTGAGGCTCGTGGCTGACCGCGGTATTCCAAGGTCATTCAAATCAGAATGACTACCAGCAGATTTACGGAATTCACTATATAACCCTCGCTGCCATGGTCGAGAGAGGGGTTTAGAAAAAACGGTTACGTCATACTTGAATTTTTCGCCGATGGTTCACTGCGATTGCAGCGATTTCGTCTGCAGTCAGCTAGGCTCATGAGTTTTTTTAGACTATGCCATGAACTTCGTGCCTGATTTCTGGTGCCCCACTCATCTGCCCATCTTTTTCAGACCATGCGATCTTCTAAAACATTTTTTTGAGCAAAGACCTATTTCTTCCAAAACTGATACCATTTCCTTGTAGGTGCCTGGGGTTTGACTTCCACTGGAACAACGTTGGGATTTTTTTTTGTGATGATAGGACGGGGCTCAGGTTCAGGGCCTTCGATAACAACCGTCATGCCTGTGGTGATAAGCCTGGATAAGCGGACAACATCCCAGTTCGCTGTTCTCATGCAGCCATGGCTGGAACTGCGGCCAATTGTTTGCGGCATGTTGGTTCCATGAATCCCTATGCCAGGTTTGCTGAGTCCGATCCACATGACGCCAACAGGGTTGTTTGGGCCGATCGGCAAGTGATATGCTTTACTCGTCCGCACCCCGTAGTTTAGCACACCTTCGTCCCAGCGAAAGGTTGGCATCTGCGTGATGCCGAGGATGCGCCACCTGCCCGGCGGCGTAGCGAGATGACCACTACCAGGAGTGATGGGTAGACTGGCTAGCAGCTTTTCTCCTTCGTACACGCCAAGCAGCTTTTCCCGTGTATCAATTTGGATCCGGCGCCCTAGAAAAGCAGGCACTTGAGGTAGGCTGGGGATGGTGCTGAGCGATTCAATTTGGAAGGGGTCAGCCACGTTGGGAACCTTTACCGAATCACCGGGCTTCAAATGGCTCATTTTGATGGGCTGATTGATCCAGTGGAGAAGTTCTGGAGACGTATGGAAGCGCTCGGTGAGGAATTCGAGCAGCGAATCGTAGGGTAGATATTTTTTCTGGCTCTGAAGCGAAGGCTTTGTTGGTAGATCACCTACAAATTTGAGGTCGTCATGGCGGATAATGTAAGTTGTGTAAAGCTCGCCAACAGGAGAGAGATCAAGTGTATGAACATCGATTTCAGTTGGCGGTATGCCGTAGGCGACTTGGTAGCGATTCAACGCTTTGGTGGTAAATTCTCCTGGTCGGCCATCCACTTTACCTGGGCAGAACAGTTTCGAATCGAGAAAGAGCTGTAGGCGCAGGATGGCTTCGACTGGTTCGGGGGCCTTGGGTAGGGTAGGCGCCATGGCTTCCAGAGCCGGAACAGCTTGAGATGTGAGTCCTAGCAAAATGGAAAAGATGCGGAGCACGGCATGAGGCTAGCCGATCCTGTTCGCGCCGCAACTGCCGACAAGAAATCGATTTGCGAAGCTTGTGCGACAAGATGAAAGAGCTGTATGTCCACCAAGCCTGATCCTACCACGCTACCATGCAGTCCTATGGATGAGATTGCTGGTTTAAAATACTTTCCGCGCATGATTGGGAAGATCCGGCTTCATGCTGCTGGAAAGCTTTGGAAGGAATTGCATTTAAACTTGGGAAAAGGCAGTGATGGCGCTCTGATCGACCTGATGCGCATCGACTACGAAATGCTGAGACAGCGAGTGCTATGTGGCGGCACAGACGAGGAGATTCTTCAGTGGTGTGAGCAACAGACTCGCCCATTAAATGCCACAGAAAAATTGGTGTGGAATCACTATGTCAGCAAGCTTGGTTGGAATGATCACATTAGTTCCACCCTAGTTAAACGAAAATTAGAGAGTGGTCTTGCCCATCGCGACGATATTCAAACGATTGCTCACTACATAGACGTAGATGAAGGACGTAGGCCATAAACAATCGCTCAAGACTTTTGTGATGTATTCGTCCGCCATGGTGATTGCTCAAAAAGCGCCGAAATCAGTAATTGAAATTCTTTGGTAAGAATAACAACGGCTATTTAGCCACGTTAAGGTCAGAAGCCGTCTGCAATCCCACACTTTTCGAAATGCTTCGGACTGTTTCGAAAAACCAGTAAGCATAGCTCGGAGGCAGTTCACGTGTTTGATCAAAAAGACCAGTGATGCAGGATCAAGCGTATTCAAGAATACTACCAATAACATGAAGACGCGCTTTGCTCCTTACGGGATTGACGATGATCAATGCACGTTTATGAATTAGGTATGAATTGGCAATCCATCGCCGCCGCTGCCATTGTTTTAACGACTCTCATCGTTTTTATTACGCGTGCGATTAGGCCGAGCAAAAAAAAGAAGTGTGGTGGAGGATGCAGTTGCGGACACTGAGAGAAATGGAGGGTGTTGAAAGCTTTCTGTTTCTAGCAGGCTCATAACATATTCATTTATGAAATCGTTTTTTGTTGTTTTTTTTACAGTCATATTTGCTTGTTACTCACGTGGAAAGACGCTGGAGTTCTACTGGATTGATTCTGAAGGAGGAGGTTCCACGCTTATTGTTACCCCTGCTGGGGAATCGGTGCTAATTGACGCCGGGAATCCTGGCGGGCGTGATTCGCAGCGCATTCAAAAGGTAGCCAAGGAACTGGCAGGTGTGACGCGGATCGATCATGTGATCATCACGCACTTTCACGTTGATCACTTTGGTGGACTTGCGGAGCTTGCGGCACTGATGCCGGTGGGAGTCTTATATGACAAGGGTATCCCAGAAGGTAGTCCGGATGGAAAAGCGCAGGACATTCGTTGGGTGCTGATGAGCCGCCCATACCGCGATGCGAAGGTGGAGAAGCGCGTAACTTTGAATGCGGGCTCGCAGGTGCCTCTGAAACAGTTGGATGGCTCGCCTAAGCTCGTGCTGCGCTGCCTCGGTGCAAATCAGAAGTTCATCGCCGCACCATTAGGAGCGGCAATGAACCCTTTGAATGGATCCGTGCCGCCTAAGGCTACTGATCCAACAGACAATGCGAACAGCTTGGTCATGCTGCTGGAGTTCGGCGGTTTCCGTTTCTTTGATGGTGGTGATCTGACATGGAATATCGAAGAGAAGCTGGTGTCACCAGTGAATCTCGCCGGCACGGTGGATCTCTATCAGGTGAACCACCATGGCCTCGATGTGAGCAATAACCCGTTGCTAGTGCGCAGCCTGCAGCCAACGGTTTCGGTGATGAACAATGGCCCCAAGAAGGGCACGAGCAAGAGTGCAATGGACGCTTTAAAATCGACACCAACAATTCAGGCGATGTATCAGGTGCATGAAAACATCCGCGATGACGCGGAAAACACCGCGGATAAGTCGATGATTGCCAACCACGCTGACCTAGGTGATAGCTGCGCGGCGCATCCGATCCACTGCACGGTGCAAGCGGATGCGATGAGCTACACGATTCATGTGCCGTCGCAAAAGCATTCACGCACATTTCAGACACGAACTAGGTGACGGCTATTTAGAGAACTCCTTGTCGATAGCGTCGAGGTATCGGGCGATAGGATCTTCGCGAGGTTGAAGCTCTTTTTGAATGATGGTAGGTAAGTTAAGGAAGTCCTCGAATTTGCCTGAGAGCTTCTCAGTTTCGTTTGCTTCGTAGAAGTCAAGGTAGTCACGCACGGTCTTTGTTTTTTGCGCGGCAGTGAAGGCGGCTTCGCGGAGCAGGGCGAGACGTTTGTCGATCTCCGCACCGGCTTTGCCTGCTTGGAGTGCCAGCATGACGTCTAGGTAACCGATGACGACAGGACGCATTGGCACGCTGACACGATTTTCAAGAGCACGGAGAGATAAAATATTGTGTTCAAGGATTTTCGCTCGATCAGGTAACTTCTGCAGATGTTTGTGGTCTTCGACATGTATTTCAACAAGCACCATACCGCTAGGTAGCGTAGACAAAGCTTCCCTCGAGCTGGGTGTCGCAGTGTTGGCTGGTATCTTGGGAAGAATCAGCGGCTTGGCATTCGGATTGGTGGTGCGCTGAGAGCCGTCCATAGGCTCTATGGATCTTACAGCGGGGCGTGCGTTTGGATTGGTGGTTCTAGGTGCGGAGGGAGTGGCTGCTGCTTTTTTCTTTTTGACTGAATCGGTTCGAATCTCGGATCTTGGTGCTTCCGGCTTCAAGGTTTTTTTTTCTTCTTCAGGCTTTTTACGTTTCAAAAAGTCTAGAAGGGCATGCGTTCTTTTGGTGGGAAAGAAATACTCCCCTGTGTCCAGCATGAGCTGAATGTGAAAGTCGATGATGGCGATTGGCAAGCGTGTCAAATCGAGCAATGCGCTTTGCTCTGTATTCTTTAACTTAGTATTTTGCTTGGATTGGGATTTATCGGTTTTTTTTTCGATCTTTTCGGATTCTTCTAAAGTCTTGTTGTTACCACGAAACCAGTTGAGAGGATTCAGGCTGGAGGGTTTCGCAGGTGCTATTTTTTCGGATTTCTCCTTGAGTTCATCCTTGGCGATTTTCACCGGGCCTTTTTCGGCCTTCGACTGCTTTTCACTGCCCACCTTTGTTTCGGTCTCAGATGGCGTTTTTGCTTGGCTTTGGGTCGCTTTCTGCCTAGCCGCCGCTTCTTTTTCTCCCTGTTGCTGAGTCTTGTCCCGGTCGATGATTTCTTGTTCTTTCATTTGAGTGGCTACCTCGCCGGCATTGCGTTGCGATGCGGTCACAGTGTCATTTCGCTTTCTCAATAAGCGGCTGAAGAAGCCGTTGCTAGATTCATCTTTGCTGGCATCGGGCATCTCCATGTCCTTTTTGCTGCCCATGAGACCGAAGGTCAAGTAGCGCAGCCAAAGACCGCTCGATTTCTGGCTGGCAGAGGAATCGTTATCTTCTTCTTTATTGTTTCTTAACTCCTGGCCAAGTGTGCCGCTTGTAGAATCTATCTGCTCTCCGATTTTGGATGCCGCAGACTGATCCTGAGTCTTCATGGTGCTGTCTGCCAATGCAAGGTCATCGGGATGACTTTTGATGGTAGCAGCCGCAGGAGTGCTGAAGAGTGGGGATGGCTGGGGGAAAGGACGCTTTTTTAGGTTTTTAGGCACATCCGCCAGCTTAGCGTGGTAGCTGATGGTAATGGCTTTTTCCAGTGCCACGAGACTCTCATCGGCTGTGAGTGGATCCGAAAGGCTACGTTTGGCGAGAGTGGCTAACTGCAGTGCCCACCATTTGTTCAGGCTAGAAGCGGATGCGGTGAACCCCGGGTAAGCTTGATCCAGCAGATTGCGCTCTGAAGTTGCGAGGCTGTTGAGACTGTTGAGGAACTTGTTGAAGCGGCGTCCACCATCTGGTTGATCCACAAGGGTCATGACAAGGGCGCCGCAGGAGGTCTCGTAGATGCTGCGGGACAGGCTGTCCATTTGTGTAGGTGTAACAGCAATAATTTCTTCTATGCCATAGATCCTGCCGCTTTTAAAAATGGCCGCGAACATGGTTGGCGGACGTGCTGCAGCACGAAAAGCCATGGCTTGAACTACGCCAGTGAATACCCAATCGGGAAGCAATAGGCGATTTTGTGGCTGCGTGATCTTGGTGTGACCTCGCAGGATGCGTTCAGCGAGAAGAAGACGCACCGTTTCCTGTCGGATGAGAGTAAGCGTAAGGGATCGGTCCTCGTAAATATCCAATTGAAGGTGGAAGCCTCCCCCCTCTACCTCAGTGATGCCAATGGCGATGGGTGATGTGCCCGCATGAATGGCTTTGGCTGCCTCTTGGCCACGGGTGAGTCGCACCTGAATGGGAAGGGTGTGGGGCTCTGCATCGTTCATCACATCCCGCAGATCCTTTGCGATCTGATCCAAATGAGAGGACATGCTGCTGCGAAGCTCGAAATCTGGGTGATGCACGCGGAACTGGCCGCTAGCACTGGTTGAGGTTGTGATAGGCAACTTGTCCGAGGGCAGTGGAATCCTAGGAGCTTCTCTACCCTGCATGCGTGGTTGAGTGGCGACATCGAGAGCTTGCTCTTTTGTCATGCCCCTGACAGGCTTTGATTCAGACGTGGCCTTAGATGGTAGTGATGTGCCGACCGGCATTGATTTGATTGCTGGCGAGCTGAGTGGCGCTTGCGCCGGTGAAGTGACATCTGGCAAATTCGGGACGGGTCGTGATGTGGCAGACTGCGTCTTCTTTGGCGCCTGAACTTGCGAAGGCTGCTGGATGGCAGCTGCGGCGGCTTTTTCTGCTGCCGTCAAGGGTGGCAGATTCGCTTTTGGGATTGGATTCTGCGCGTGGAGAAAGCCATTGCTTAATAGCAAAACAAAGCCCAAGTAGCAGTCGAGAGTGGGACGCGGAATCATGTGGAGGTGAAGCGTGAATCGAGCACAAGCTTGTCTTTCGCCAAGGTGATTTGGGTCATCTGAAACAGGGCGCGAATCTCAGGATCAAGGGCTTCGGCTACGGTTCCGAGAGCGGGCTCCAGCGGCCGCATCATACCACGGGGGAGGCGAAGGTGGCCCAGAGAGCCGCCAAGCATCTCGACATGAAAATGCTCTCCCACGCGTTGAATGACCAGATCCACGCTGGCAGTGCGGCGGTAGCCGAACAGCTCCCATACGAGAATGACATGCGCTTTGCCTGGCTCGAGATCTACACGCATATCGGTAAGGCGCACCCATTTCTCCAGCTTGCTACCGAGCCTAGCCGGCAACGTAGCAGAGAGGTAACGGTTCAAATCCGGTTCATGAATTTCAATGAGGGAAGCACGTTTTATCGAGGCTTGGCGCAGGTCATCGAGCAAATCGAATTCTTTGCCCTTCTGGACCAAGGGCGTGATAAAAGAAAGAATTTCGGGTCTGTGGGCTACCCATGCAGCACCGCCAAGACCACTAAGGACAAGCAGCCGCAGCGTTTGGATGAGAGGACGTTTCACGACAGCGGCAGGTGTTTTCAGAAAAAAAGTGCTGCCCGGTGTTAGGCTGCGGCCGTTGAGGCCGCCGCAGCGGGTGTGGATGGCGCAGGGGTGTTTGATGAGGTGCCACCGGATGATGAGGAACCCTCGGAATCCTTTTTAGCAGCGGCCTTATAGGAGTCGCTGCGGTAGTCGGTGATATAGAAACCTGTGCCCTTAAAGATGAAGCCCGCGCCAACCCCTATTTTGCGCTTCACCGGACCCGTGCAGCTCTCAATAGGGCAGTCAGTTAGGTGCGGGTCCTTCATGGATTGCTTGGCCTCAAATTGATGGCCACAGGTCTGGCATTCGTAGTCGTAAGTTGGCATGGGCAACGTGAGGTTTGAAAGGTATCGGTCGAAAATTAAGGCCATTCAGTATGCTGCGCAGCTGCCAGTGCTGCAAAAGGATTTTGCCTGTTGAAAGCCTAATGATCAGCCTACACGAGCTAGGGCGCAAAGTTTTGGTTCGAAGCGCGTTTCTGTGGGATGCATCCTGTTCTGAGCCAGATTCAGCAAACACGCCGTGAGTTTTTTACGACGTCGTCCAGCGGGTTGGGGGCGCTTGCTCTCGGTTCCTTGCTTGCCCAAGAGGGTGTTTTGAGCGCAGAAACCGTCGCTGGAGCTGATCCTCTGTTACCCAAACCCCCGCATTTTCCTGCCAAAGCGAAAAACTGCATTTTCATCTTTTTCGAAGGAGGGCCGAGCCAGATGGATCTATTCGATCCGAAGCCAAAGCTCAACGAATTGAACGGTCAAAGCCTGCCGGAGAGTATGACAAAAAATGTGCGCTTTGCTTTCATTCGAAAAGAGACTGCGAAGCTCATGGGTAGCCCTCGTCGATTTGCCAAATACGGTCAGTGCGGTATGGACTTCAGTGAATTGCTGCCACACATGAGCAAGCAGGCTGATGACTGGCTCATGATCCGCAGTCTGCATACAGATCAATTCAATCACCACCCCGGCCAGTTGGTGCTACACTGTGGTCGGCCTCAATTTGGCCTACCTACCATTGGCTCGTGGCTCAATTATGGCCTCGGCAGCATGTCTCGAAACCTTCCCGGTTATGTCGTGCTCACCAGCGGGCGAGGCACCAGCGGCGGCGCCTCACTATGGCAGAGTGGTTTTCTACCAAGCACCTACGCTGGAGTGCTCTTTCGCAATCAAGGCGAACCGGTTCTCAATCTCAAGAACCCGCCGGGTATCCCAATGAGCCTCCAGCGTAAGGGGCTCGACACGCTGATGGAGCTGAATCAGAGCCGACATGATCAAGTTCGTGATCCGGAGATAGTCAGCCGCATCGCCGCTTATGAGCTGGCGTTTCGCATGCAGGCATCGGCGCCCGAATTGATCGACCTAAAAGGCGAAGATGCCAAAACGCTCGAGATGTATGGCGTCAACCGGCATGACCCACCGATCAAAGCCTCCCGCGGAGGCGGTCCCGGGCAGTACAAATCCTTTGCAACGAACTGCCTGCTAGCCCGAAGGCTCGTCGAACGTGGTGTGCGTTTTGTCAGCATCATGCACGCGAGCTGGGACCATCACAGCAATTTGAACGACGAACTCAGCTATAATGCCGGCATGGCCGATCAACCCATTGCCGCGTTGATCCGCGATTTAAAGCAGCGCGGAATGCTTGATGACACGATGATCGTGTGGGGCAGTGAATTTGGTCGCACACCACTCGGGGAAAACCGCGGCGGCAATCCAAACGCGACAGGTCGAGACCATCATCCCTTTGCATTCACCATGCTTGCAGCAGGTGGTGGATTGAAGGGGGGGCAGATTTACGGGGAGACTGATGAGATTGGCTGGAGCATCACCAAAGACCCCGTAGATCTGCACGACTTCCACGCCACGCTACTTCATCAGTTCGGCTTCGATCACCTGCGTCTTACTCACCGCTTTCAAGGTCGCGATTTCCGGCTGACTGATGTGTCTGGTAAAATTATCAAGCCATGGATCGCATAAGAAAGGGCAGGGAAGATCGATTTGATCCCCATGACATTGAATCCTGATAGCAGGAGCAGTATTTTGTCCCACCCCGCTAAACCGCTCATGACTTGCGGCGATGGTGTATTCCTTTTCTAATTGTCTTCTTTTACGCTCCTTTCACCTGTTCATGCCAACTGTCACTATCACCTTCGAAACACCACAGTTCCTCCAAAAACTCATCGGCAACGAGTCTGCCAGTCTTCGAGCTATTGGTGAAGCTTTGAATGTGCAACTTACCTCTCGTGAGGCATGGGTGAAAATCGATGGGGAAACCGATCATCACATCTCCCAAGCGAGAGACGTATTTGTTCAACTAGAAAGGGTTCGCAGGCAGGGGGGGGATATTACCCCTGCCATGATTCGTCTTGTGACAGAAAGTGTGCAGCGTGAATTGGGCGACTCACCGGCAGATGCCATTTTGCAACTCAAACTGCTCTCTACCGGAAAAAAACCGCCTGTTCTTGCCAAGACTCGCGGTCAGATCGCTTATGTGCAGGCAATGCGTCAGAGTGAGGTCGTGTTTGGTCTTGGCCCCGCCGGAACTGGAAAAACATATCTCGCTATGGCACAAGGTCTGCACCTGCTGCGCGAAAAAGTAGTTCAGCGTCTTGTTCTCACTAGGCCTGCAGTCGAAGCGGGCGAGGCACTCGGTTTTCTTCCGGGTGATCTGAAGGAAAAGATTTTTCCGTACCTTCGTCCCCTTTACGATGCCCTATACGATATGCTGGAGCCGGACGATGCTGAGCGACTGATTGAACGCGGAGCCATCGAGATTGCGCCCCTGGCTTACATGCGCGGTCGCACCCTCAAAAATGCCTTCATCATCCTCGATGAAGCTCAGAATACCACCACCGAACAGATGCTGATGTTTCTCACCCGCCTCGGCGAAGGTTCTCGATGCGTCATCACGGGTGATCCTTCCCAAGTCGATCTGCGCCGGAGTGTTCGCTCTGGACTGCGTGAGGCTGTCGAAGTGCTTCAAGCGGTTGAAGGGGTTCAATTTATCCAGTTTCTGCCAAAGGACATTGTTCGTCTCCCTGTCGTGCAACGGATCATCGAGGCCTACCACGCTGCACGCTCCGTTCCGGCATGAAAATACTCAAAGTCTGTGCATATAATGTGCAGACTTTTTTGGTGGCGTTTTAGTGCCTTCGAGGCATGAAGGCACCATCTCTGTGAAACTGCATCTACCGAACCACCCCACCCAGCTTTACCTGATCCGTCATGGTGAGGTAGAGGAGCGATATCACAAGGTCTTCGGAGGTTCGCGCATTGACATGGAGCTATCGCCGCGCGGGCTACTACAAGCAAAAGCTGTGGCTACTTGGCTTGAAGATACACCTATCGACGCCATCTATGCTAGTCCAATGCAGCGAGTACGCCAAACGCTTGCTCCCACTGCATCCGCACGAGGCATGGATCCCAGCTATCTTGAAGGCCTACGCGAGGTGGATTTTGGCGATTGGACAGGTCACCGATGGGACCAAGTTCAGTCCATTTTCGGTGTGAGTGCATTCGATTGGCTAGAAATCATCGGGAATGATGGCATTCCAGGCGGTGAACCTGTGACAGAAATCCAGAGCCGTGTTGGAAGGTGTGCCTCGGTGATTCTGTCAGCACATGCTCACCAAAGTGTGGCGATTTTCTGTCATGGCGGCATCATTCGAGTGATGCTAGCTCTGCTGCTCGGAATGCCTCTCATGCAAATGGCACACTTCAATATTGAATACGGTTCCATTTCCGTTGTCGAAGTGCAGCCTGAAAAAAAGCACGCCATCGAAATCGAATTGCTAAACTTCCAACCACCGTTGTAAACGACGACGCAAGTCCGGCGCTGTGCCAGTTCAATGTGGTGCCTCAATACTGGAATCCAACTTCTTCAGAGCATCCCATAGCTTAGGATCTTCCGGGTGCCCGTTGAAGAGTACTTTTCCACTGGGGCTTAGAAGAATCATGCGGGGAATGCTGTCAATTTCGAACTGCTTCGTGAAGGGGCGCTCGGCGGGCTCGATGAGCCATGGGATTTTCATATCCTGCTCTTTGCGGATGCGCTCGGCGATGCTGAGAGCGTTTTCATCGTCTTTGTTCATCGCGGCCACGACGACACCATGAGCTGTCAGCATGACAGTTTTTTTCTTCAACGAGGGCATCAGTTGCATGCAGGGCCCACACCAGGAAGCCCAAAAGTCGATCAGTATGGCTTTCTTACCTGCAACGAGGTCGCCGAGTGTTGTGGCTTCGCCCATCGAGTCGGTTAAGGGTGTTTTTAAGTCGACGCTAATAGCATGCATTTTTGCCTCTCGCCGATTCTTTTCGATGGATTGAATAAACACGTTTGCTTGCCCGGGCTGTAGCCAAATGGCCTCCAAAATGTGCTTTTTAAAACCCTCGACATCCTGATGCTCTTGGGCCCTCAATGCTCGAATGTAGGATACAAAAGAACTTATCGCTTCTGCGTTTGGCATTACTGCTGCCTGACTAGGGTCGAAGTTGGAGGCGAGCACCTCGACTTCCGGCAGCAGCTTGATCAAGTAATCGGTGTCCTGCTTGCGGAGACCCCAGACGAGTTTTGCCTCAATGATCTGCTGTCGCGGGACGCCCAGCTTGTTTGCCTCTTTGGCCAACACGGTGAGTTCTTCAGCGGAGTTTGATGGCGCAAAGAGCTTCTGTAAGACCTCTTTGGCCATGCTGGCTGGATCGATATCTGTCTTACCAGCATCTTGAGCCTGGGCGAATGGGAATGAAAGGACAAGAAGGAAAGCGGCGAGCGGCGTGCGAATAAGAAAGCTCATGGCATGTAAATCGTCCACGTCGTTCCCATGAATGTCGAGGGGAAACTGTCAGGGTAGGTCCCATATGCCACGTAAGGCACTGTATTCGTCTTTTGGCAGCAGCACATAGTGCGGGGCCGCCTTAGGATCGAGCCATCGCAAAAGACGAACGAGGTCTTCTTCTGCTAGCGTAGTGCATCCCGCCGTGGGCTTGTCAGGTCCTCGGCGCACATGGAAAAAAATCGCGCTGCCATAGCCGGGTAGAGGGGGCTGCTGGTTGTGACGAATCTCCAACATCCATCGATAGGCTGCGTCCCCTAGGCGCATGCGCTGCTTCTCAAACCATGGAGGAATGCCTTGGCGGGGATCGATGCGCACATGCTGGTTGTAAAAGGGAAGGGATGAATCGTCCACATACGCATCCCAAGCCCCCACTTGGATGTAAGGCCAGTGGACTCCGGAGGGTGGGGTGGCCGCATATCCGAAGAGACTTCCCAGAGAAAAAATGCCCGCAGGCGACTTTAGGTCTTTTTCGAGTTTGGCAGGAATGCCGCTTGCTGGGGTATGAAAGACACCTTGCCCCCAAGCCAAACCTTTTTTCCCCAAGAGCACAGGCATGGGCCTAGCGAACGCTGGCTGCCAAGGAGAGTGTACCGACAGACGCTGATAGCACTGCAAGCTTGCTGTTTGCGATTTCCAGTCCGCAGCCTGGCTCACTAGGACTTGCCGAACGCAACTGCCCAGCTGGGCGCTTCCTTCTGAAGGGTATGAAGCGACAAAAAACAGGACCCATGCGAGGTAGTCTCCAGTTTTTTTTCGGAAAGAAAGTTTTTCATATTGCATGGGAAGGTGATTTTTGAATATAACCATTAAATCAGCCCTGCCGGGTATATTTGGCTTCAGGTTTTGGGGGTTTTTTTCCTGAGGACCGAATCCGGCAGGGTTGTTTTTATTTCAAGAGAAATGCGAATGAAGCTGCATCAACTTCGTCCATTGATTCAGCCTGATAGAACACATATGCTTTCCCTAACCATGCACTCTCGTTGCTTTTCCCTTTTGTGCACATTTGCTGCAGCAGTCTTTCTTTCCTCTTGCGCAACTGATTCTTCGATCACGCTCGATTATGTTCCGCCTGCTGGTGGTGTGTCGCGTGGAGCTCCTGAATTCAGTGTTGGTGCTTTCGCCAATAAACGCGGCTTAAACTCAAGCTATCTAGGGACAGTGAAACTACCAGTTGGTGTTCCGATTGAGCATCTCAACACCAAGATTCCGATCGAAACTGTCGTCGCAAACGCTTTTGCTCATGCCTTGGAACATCGCGGCATGCTGGCCACTGCTGACAAGGCCCGCTTTCTTGTTACGGGTGATGTGATCGGCCTTCATGCTGAACTTTTGGTGCGCCCATACGCTTCAGCGGAAATTCGAATGAATGTTGTCGAGGTGGGCAGTGGGCGCGTGCTGTTCTCCAGAGTGTATTTCGCAGAGCGTCAGAGTGCTGCCTATCGCCCGGGATCGGGATCACCACTTCCTATTTTGCAGCAACTGACCTCGCGAGCCCTGCAGGATGCTGTGGATCAAGCAGTGGATGATCCAGCCATGCGTTCTCAGTTGGCAGGTGGCGGGAGCTTCAAGCCGCGTTATACCCCGGGAATGCTCTGAAATGAACAGCTGGTAGGTAGTACCATGGCGAATACAGTTTCAATGCCGGGACGGCTTGATGCGGTGATGGTGCCACCATGCGCCTCTACAGCTCGCTTGACGATGCTCAGCCCCAGACCAGTGCCTTTCACCGCTGAGGAGTGGTGTTTGTCACCGCGAAAAAAGCGTTTGAAGACAAAAGGTAGGTCATGTGCCGAGATCCCAGTGCCATTATCCGACACCCGCAGAGTGCATTGCCCATCTGCGTTCCAGTGGCCGCTTACACTGACGACCAATCCAGATTGAGGGTTTTCCTTAAGTGCGTTCTCGATTAGATTGGTGAAAATTTGGTCCCAGTAGAACCGGTCACCTGTGATGAAAGCGTTCTTGGGGGGGAAATCGAGCTGGAAACGAGTATCGCGCCCCTCGTGCATTGGTGCTAAGTGGTCGATGGCATCCTGGACGCATTGTTTAACCTCAAATATCTCATAGTTGAGCGGTATGCTTGCATCTTCGAGCCGGGATATTGACAGCATGTCCTCGGTTAGCCGGGCCAGCCGCTTGCCATGCTTTTCCATGGTTTCAAGGCAGCGGTCCAATAGGGCTGGGGATTCCCGTAGGGTTTCGATGTAACCGTTGATGATCGTCAGCGGTGTGCGCAGCTCATGGGATGCATTTGCAATGAAATCACGACGAATCTGTTCGGTTAGAGCCGCTTCCGTAATGTCTTGCACCATCAGCCATGCTGCGCCGACTCGAGGGTCCGAAAGTGGAGCTGCCTCGATCATGAAGTGACGGCCGCTGAGATTGGCGGCTGCTGCAGTCGCTAGCATCTGAACCTGCCGCGTGACACGTTCCCTTCCTGAGATCGCTAGCTGAACCAGTTCGATCAGCTGATGATCCCTCAATTCCTCGATCAGGCTGCGACCGGCATTAACAGGGGGTCTTTGCAGCAGGACGGCCAACGGCCTGTTGGCGAAAAGGATGCGCATGTCGGCATCCACGATCACGACCCCTTGGCGGATTTCGTTCAGGATCGCTTCAAAAAAACTGTGCAAGCCTCGTTCTCGCGGGAGCTGGTCTGCAGCAACGCGTGCTGATTCCGCCGTCTCGGCAATCAGGTGGGCCTCGACATGCTTCAACCCCAACGCGGTCACGAGTTTGGTCACCCACACCTCATGATTCCTCTTTTCCCGCCACCAAAGCACGAGAACAAAGATGATTATTGTGCATAGAAAAACGGTCATGCGGCGGAGTCAGAGGGCGCTTGGAATTGGAAGCCGGTGCCGCGCACCGTGACAATACACATGCTATCGCTGCCCAGTTTTTCGCGCAAACGCTTCACATGCGTGTCGAGGGTGCGGGTGGCTGTGTCCGCACTATAACCCCAAACATCACGCAACAGTTCCGCGCGTGTGTGCACCGCATCCGGATTCTCAAGAATGACGGAGAGGAACTTGAATTCTGTTGTTGTTAGATCAAGCGGTTCTCCTCGCAGATACACTTTCAGATTGACCCGGTCCAGAATGAATGGGCCGCGCCGGATCTCGGATGTGACTGTGACCTTTTTGGTCCGGCGGAGAATGGCGCTGATGCGAAGAAAAAGCTCACGCGGGGAAAATGGTTTCGTCAGGTAGTCGTCCACGCCCAACTCCAAACCGGAGATCTTGTCCGCCATCTGAGAGCGTGCGGTTAGCATGACCACCGGGATGTTCGCTGTGCGTGGGTCGGCGCGGAGTCGTTTCATGACGGTGAGACCGTCCAGGCCTGGAAGCATTAAATCTAGGATGATGATATCAGGCTGATGCTCGATTGCATTTGGTAGCACTTGTAGGCCATTGCTTACCGTAACGCTCGCATGACCTTCGCGGGCCAGATGCAACGCGATCATATCGGATATGTCCGCTTCGTCCTCAACAATCATGATCTTGCTCATATGTTGAGCGAATGCTGCGGGAGGTGTCATGCGGCAAAGAAGGAAGTGTGACGAACTTGTTGCGTGCGGGCGCGTGGTCAAGTGTCGCCATCTTCACGACAAAGCCTGCTTTTCTCGATCCCATCTAGTCCCGATAGGCGACCCTATTCCAACCGAAGGAGCTAAATTGCGGGTTCATTATTGCCAGGCAGTTTTTTTACGCTGGATTCAGTGTCTTTTTGCAAAGACACTTATTGCCGAGTGCTTAGGAAGCCTCATGGAAGATTTCCCGCTGACATCCCCTTGTCAGTTCTCGCAAAACACACGATCTTAAGTTTTGGCAAATGAGAGCGTGGGCTTCAGCTGCTTCTTGCTTCCTCAGGTGGCCGCTTGATTACTTAAGTTCTTGAATGCGTAAGTTGCGGAACCTGTAAATGGCACCTTTTTCACCGTGATGTTGGATGGCAATAACTCCACTGGTATCTTTGCTATCCTCGATGTCGGTGGTTAGAATCCCGTTTACGAAGATCTTGAGGCGCTGGCCGCGGCATTCGATGCGGTAGGTGTTCCAATCATACCTTTTGAACGCATCTCCCGCTCGGGCGCGGAAGGCTGCCTCACTTTCTGGGTTACCCTTGACTGGACTAATAAACCACATGCGTCGCCCCTCGTCATACAGGCCACCAGACCATTTACGGATGGCATCGCCATCGACTTCGGCTTGGTATCCAAAAACCTTGTTCTTCTCAACATGGGCACGAAACATGAAACCGCTGTTCGCATTGCCCTCGGGCAGTTTGACTTCGCCTTCAAAGATAAAGTCTCCATAGGTCTTTTCCGTGACGACGAAGAATTTTTTTTGACCGGCAAGATGAATCTCGCCGTCCACGATTTTGATTTCCCCCCATTCGTAGGGATTCTTCCAGCCGTTGAGTGTCTTGCCATCAAACAAAGGTGTGAAATCATCGGCGAATGTACTGACACCGGATAATGCCAGTGTGGCTAATAGGATTTTCATGTTTGGCAGGAAATGAAGTGGCATAGAACAAGAACAACCATCATGCGTTGATATATTCTCTCATCGCATTTACGATCACGACAACAGAGCAGGCTCCGGCATCGGGAAAGCCAATACAGGCCTCTCCAAGAGTCTTGGCGCGGCCAAATTTGGCAATCATGGTTTTGCTGGCCTCTTTTCCGTTCTCCGCAGCGGCTGCGATGGCCGAGATTGCCTCTGAAAGAGAAGCTGTAGCAACCTCGCAGGCTTTCTGAGAAGCAGGTTCCATGGCGTCGACGCAGGTCTTGTCACCCACTGCGGCTCCACCACGCTGTTTGACACCGTCCACGCCTGCTTGAAAAAACGCGGCAAGACCTGCGGCATCGAGTGCCTCCTTGCCTGCGAGAGCTTTGCCGCCGTTGCGGAAAAATGTGCCAAAGATCGCGCCGCTCGCGCCACCCATGCTGCTCATCATGGCCATACCGACGCTAGAGAAGGCCTTTTCGACACTGTCGGGGGGGGCGGCGGTGAGCTTATCCTTTGCGGCTGACATACCTCGTTGCATGCCCAGACCGTGGTCTCCATCGCCGAGATTGCGGTCCGCTTCCGAAAGCATAGGCTCAGCAGCGATGACGGCCTCGCAGGCCTGAATAAGCATGGAAGTGGTTTCTTCTTTGGAGAGGATTGTTTTCGGCATGCGGGCGGATGAGTGGGGGGCTGGGATGCAAAGTCAACGCGAAATCCCCCGTGCTTTCGGCGTAGCTGTTTCCTGACATGATTCGTCCCTTTGCCATGCTGCTGCTGGCCACGCTTTGCCGAGGCGCGGAGGATCTCGTTCCAGACCAGCGAATAGGAGCTCTGCCGCTGGTTGCCAAGCACCCCGGGGATACCCCTGAAATGATTGCGTTGGGGCGCTTGCTGTTTTTCGATCCGATTCTTTCGGGTACGCAGAAGGTGGCTTGCGTCAGCTGCCACCATCCGAAGTATGGCTGGGCAGATGGACGTGCCACTTTTTTAGGCCTTCACGGTCGCGGATCGGGCCCAAAAAGACAGCGTGAATCTGTTACTTTGTTCCCTTCTATTCATCGAAATACTCCTACGGTGCTCAATGCAGCTTTCAACGGCATAGAGTTCGGCAAAACGTATGCTGCTGCTAAGGCACCCATGTTTTGGGACAACCGTATTGAAGGCCTCGAAGCGCAGGTTTTAGAGCCTATTCGTTCCCGCGAAGAAATGCTTGGTGAAGTCCTCACGGAGGTCGAGGCCATTCCGGAGATGCTGAAGCGCTTGCGAGCGGTCCCGGAGTATCTGCGACTTTTTGATGGCGAAATTTCTGAGGACAAGGTGGTCAGGGCGATTGCGGCCTACGAACGCACACTGATTACGCCGGAAACCGCATTTGATCGCTTTATGCGAGGAGACAAAGCTGCGATGAGTGCTCTGCAGCAGCAAGGCATGCAAGCTTTTCAGCGGGCTGGATGCTCCCTATGCCACAACGGTCCTATGTTCTCCGATTTTAAGTTGCATGCCATTGCTGTTACAGATGGCACCACGAACCGTCAGGAGTTCCGCACACCCACTCTACGTGAACTTCGTCACACCTCGCCTTACATGCACAATGGCAGTCTTAAAACCTTGTCCGATGTGATGCTCTTTTACGACCGCCTCATGGACCAAGCGGCTGAGACTCTTGACGGTGGTGATGAGGGTTCGCTGCCGCCACTCGATCCATTGTTGCGTCATGTGAGCCTGCTCCCCGAGGATCACACGGCTATCTTGGCCTTCATTCAGGCGCTAAGCAGCGATGGCTTTGACACCAACATGCCTGTCCGAGTGCCAAGTGGCCTGGCTGTTCCAGGGGTAGATACGGTGTCGGATTGACTCGCGCCTCTTTCGTACCACGATCTCATCATCATGAACTCGCTTTCGTTCGCCATTTTATTCGTCGCCGCCTGGGTGCTCCACGCCAAAGGGCAGCCACGGGTCTCGGATCCTAAATTCGCCGGAATTCCACAGGCGATGCAACAGTTTGTCAAAGACGGCACACTGTCTGGCTCTGTCACTCTGCTGGCTCGTGAGGGTAAAGTGCTCAGTTTTGAGGCCATCGGCCTTGCGGATATCGCCACGAAGAAGGCCATGGAATATGATACTGTTTTCTGGATTGCATCGATGACAAAGCCCATCACGGCAATGGGTGTCATGTTGCTTCAGGAAGAGGGCAAACTGAGCCTCGACGATCCCATCGAAAAGTACCTGCGGGAGTTCAAAGGTCAACTCATGATCAAAGTGAAGTCTGCAGAGCATACGGTGCTGGTGAAGCCCGCTCGCCCGGTGACCATCAAAGATCTGCTCATGCACACCAGCGGGCTCGTAAGTCATTCACCGCTTGATGGCGAGGCAATTGACGTGCTCAGTTTAAAGGAGGCTGTCATTACCTACGCGCTCTCCCCTTTGCAGTTCGAGCCGGGCTCGCAGTGGTCTTATTGCAATCCCGGCATCAATACGCTGGGTCGTCTGATCGAGGTTGTTAGCGGTGAAGAGTATGCGGATTTTATGGAAAAGCGTATTTTCAGACCGCTCGGCATGCGTAACACGACTTTCTGGCCGGACAAAAAGCAACTCTCTCGTCTCGCGACCTCCTATAAAGCCTCCCCCGATTCCCGAGGTCTGGAGCCCGTGGGTATTCGATACCTTACAAAGCCTTACTCGAACAAAAAACGGGCTCCGCTAGCCGCTGGCGGCCTGTTTTCAACGGCGGAGGATTTGCTGAAGCTCTACCAGATGATTCTTGATGGCGGCGTCATTGGCAAAAAGCGCCTGCTCCGTCCTGAAACGATCCAACTCATGACCACCAACCACACCGGCGAGATGAAAGCTGGGTTCTCGGAGGGCATGGGTATGGGGATGGGCTTTCAAGTCGTGCGCCAGCCGGCTGGTGTGACTGCCATGCTCTCTCCGGGCACCTTTGGCCACGGTGGTGCTCACGGCACACAGGGCTGGATTGATCCTACCACAAAGACGATCTATATCCTGCTTATTCAGCGCACCGGCCTCAAGCCCACCGGCGATGCCTCCCCGATGCGCCGAGCGTTCCAAGAAGCCGCCACTTCGGCAATGAAGTGAAGGCGCGAGATTGAGCCTTGCACTTTGGGGCTCAAACTCTAAACGAACGTTGCATGTCTGACTCCATCCCCAACGTCCTCGCCGAACGCTATGCCACTGCTTCTATGCGTGCCCTCTGGTCACCTGAGGGTAAGGTGAGCCTCGAACGAGATTACTGGATTGCCGTGCTTAAGAGCCAACGTGATCTCGGTATACCAGTGCCAGATGGAGTCATCGAAGCCTATGAGAAAGTGAAGGATCAGATCCATGTGGCTTCCATCATGCAGCGTGAACGCGTGACACGTCACGATGTAAAGGCACGTATCGAGGAATTCTGTGAACTCGCTGGGCACGAACACATCCATAAAGGCATGACCAGCCGCGACCTCACGGAGAATGTGGAACAGCTACAAGTTTTTCGTGCTTTGCTGGAGGTACGACGTAAAACCGTTGCAGTGCTCGCAGGTATTTCGCGACGCGCCTCTCAAACTCGTGATATCCCCCTCACTGCCCGCACACACAATGTTGCTGCTCAGGCTACCACGCTAGGCAAACGCCTTGCGATGTTCGGGGAAGAGACCCTGCTGGCCTTTGGCGACCTCCAGAATGTGATATCAACCTATCCTGCACGCGGGCTTAAAGGCGCAGTGGGTACCCGTTTGGATCAAATCACACTTTTCAACGGCGATACAAAAAAAGCCGCTGAACTTGAAAATCGCATCCTGCATCATTTGGGCATGCCTGCGGCGTTTGGAGCTGTGGGTCAAGTTTATCCGCGCAGTCTTGACATGCAGGTCATTGGTTCCCTTTGCCAAGTTGCCAGCGGCCCAAGCAGCTTTGCCCGAACGCTGCGCCTGATGGCCGGGCACGAACTGGCCTCTGAAGGATTTGCCAAGGGCCAGGTGGGCTCCTCAGCCATGCCGCACAAGATGAATAGCCGCTCATGCGAACGCGTGAACGGCCTGCACGTCATCCTCAAAGGTTATCTCACCATGGCTGCCGGGCTAGCCGGTGACCAGTGGAATGAGGGTGATGTTTCCTGCTCTGTGGTGCGTCGTGTGATGCTGCCGGATGCCTTCCTCGCACTCGACGGCCTGTTGGAGACGTTTTTAACCATCCTGAACCAGATGGAGGTCTTTGAGTCCGTCATCGAGCAGGAGCTTATGCGCTATTTACCTTTCCTCCTGACGACCACTGTCATGATGGAGGCCGTCAAATCTGGAGCTGGTCGCGAAATGGCCCACGAAGTCATCAAGGAGCATGCGGTGCAAGTTGCCAAAGAAATGCGCACCGGCAGGATTCGCGAAAATGACCTTCTTGTCCGCTTGGTAACTGATTCCCGTCTGAGCCTTACCGCAGAGGATATGCAGCGCCTGATTGCGGCTGGTAAGAGCAATACCGGTGATGCGTCTGAGCAGGTCGATGCCTTTTGCTGCCGCGTGGAGGCGGTCATGAAAGCCTATCCTGAAGGTGCGAACTATGAACCTGGGATGATTTTGTGAGTTTTTGCGCTCGTTGTCAGCGACCCGCCATCACACAGACCTCTTTGCGGTTGGCAGCAAGCTGAGTGGCCACCACAGGGCTCGGAGCGAAGCTGCGGATGAAATTCACGAACTCGTCCAAGCGCTTTTCAAAGATAGGTTGATTCATCTTCAGGGTGAGAATGAGACGCTCAACTTGGATACTGTCACAAATTCGCGCGATGTGCGGCAGAACCTCAGGTGGAGCAAGATTAATGTCGCAAAGCAGCAGGGCGAAAGCAGACGGCAGCTTTGTGGCATTGAGGCGTGACAGCGGCATCCGCAGATGTCGGAAACCACCGGCATCGTGACGTAGCACTACCTCGTCCATATCGCCCGTGTCGACGCCTATGACCTTCATACCACGATCGAGCAGGGCCAGTGAAGCCCCACCTGGGGCGCAGCCGAGATCGAGCGCCGAGAGTCCACGTAGATCGAGTTTATCCCAACCTCGCCATCCGAGCGCCTGTTCAACTTTCAACCAAGCGCGGGATGGTGCGTGGCCAGGAATCGAGAGGCATGGCAATCCGCCAGGAGTCTGTGGGTCCTCGGCACGACGCTTCCTCAGGCCAGCAAAAAAAAGTGCGTTGGGATTGTCATCGACAACAAGATTCAAAACATGCTCTGCGCCCTCATCGAGTTTTATACCGTGATTCTGCAACACCGAGGCAATGTGATTACGAATGGAATCAAGCGACTGCCAGTCGATGTCGGCATCTTCCGGCGCCACACGCGGGAAGACATGCAGGCAAACACGGCGGAGAGAACGCTCGATTAACCTCGTGGCCATTTCTTCGCCCGTTTTACACTGCCCAAGCGAAAGGCCCGAGACACGGGCAAACGGCGATGCAAGGTCAAAAGACTCATCGATCGGCGAACGAACTTTCCAGGTAATGAACTGCGGGCGCATGAAGGCGGGTGTGAGCAATGTGCCATGACGACGTAGAACATCGTTTTTCAGTGAGGTCTCTGAGCCTTCACGGCAACAGGCGAAAAGGAATGGAGAAGGGGATCCAGACATCAATGTTTGTCCTTTTTTTTGCCAACGTGTTTTCGCTCTTTGGGCTCGACAACTTCGGGCCTGGTCTCAGGTTTGACCGGACCGAATACAGAACGGGTTTGTTGATGAAGCATTTCTGCTTCGGCGGCGCGTTGCAGTTCTGCACGAACCTGCGCTGGCACATCGCTCTCGGTAAGCGGAGGAAGCAGCGGATTGGGAGCATTCGTCCATGCATCGAGCGTGGGGAACCCTGTGGGGTGCGTGCCCGCCATCATCTGATCTGGGTTGACAAGACGGTGCATGCCAATGACTCGCAATTTCGATCCAAAAATGTAGAACACGGTGTAATCATCCACGCCTTCGACAGTGCTGCTGCCACGCTGAAGCACAGGTTTGCCACGGAGGATGACCTCGTCATGCCTGAGAAGGAGTTCCTGGCAGAGCGCTTTTGCTGGCTCGTTGTAGTTCATCTCGATGAAGACACGTCCCTTCGCCCAAAGTCGGCGCGGTGTGCCGTCCGGGTTGGTCTTTGTCACTTCAATGCTGTCTGCTGCTACTTTGTAAAAAGGTGGAAACTCAATTGAATGCGCACTTAATACCCGCGCTTCATTGTAGTCCATACTCAGCAGGAAGCCAACATCCACCGCCGTGTTGTTCTCAGCTTTTGCGTTGGATCCGTTGCCACTCTTTTGGGTTTCCTGGGGTTCTTTCAAGCCTGCACAGCCGCTTTGTGTCACAAGCACAAGTAAGCAGGGGATGAGAGTAAGAAGACTCCAGAACTTCATGTATGAGGACCGCAGCTTACATCATTCTAGTGAGCCCACATTCGGAAAAATTCATTCTACTGAGTTATCCTGTTGGCGTTCGTAAGTCGCGAAACAAATGGCGAGAGCATTCTCAGCATCAGCGGGATGTTCGATTTTAGAAATCAGATGCCAATGGGGGGATCCAAACCTAGGGAAAGGAACACCAGTGCCCAAAACGGTTTTAACATGGGTGATAAGCAGGCGATCTGCGTGTGGAATGGAATCTGCATAGACCATTCTACCCCCGCAGACGAAAAGCTCAGGCGCGTGTGCTTCTGCTGCTAAGTCGATGGCCTCATGAATGTTATGCACAGCCTTACCCACCGAAGGAACGAAGGTCGTGTTCTGAGTCAAAACAAGTGGAGTGTGATCTTGGAACCATCCCAGCATCTCCTGATATGTGCGTCTACCAATGAGCAACCATTTCCCAGCGGTCGCGTTTCGGAAATGTATTCGGTCCCGAGGTAAATCCCACGGCACCCCTTGGCCACGCGAAATAAAGCCATCTTCGGAGATGGCGGCAATCAGTGTCAGTTGAGGGCGTAAGCTCAAGGTGGTGCAAATATGGAGGACTCTCCTTCCTGCAAACGAAGCACTCGATCCATCAGCCGCCTTTCCTTGGCAGCGATCTCCAGTCGCTCGATCGGTTCGTTCAATGGTTCACCGCTCAGAGGATAAGTTTCAAAATGCATTGGCACCATGTGTCGGGCTCCCACCATCTCAAAGGCATCAAGCGCTTCCTCCGGGTTCATATGGACAGGGCGTCCACTAGGCGGTTGGTAGGCACCAATGGGCATCAGTGCCACATCAATCTGAGCACGTTTTCCAATTTCTCCAAAGCCATCGAACATCGAGCTGTCTCCACAATGATAAAGAGTCTGCGATGAACTTTGAATTAGGAAGCCGCCAAAGCCGCGATGTGTATCGTGAATCATCCGGGCACCCCAATGACGAGCAGGGGTTAGGGTGATACGCAAATCGCCCAAACTGGCGCTCTGCCACGTTTTGAGTTCGACGATGCGGCTAAATCCGCAGTTTTTTACAAGGCTTCCTACTCCTTCCGGAACGATGATTGGCTGCGCAGCTGTCAGTTTTCGTAGGCTGGCAAGGTGCAGGTGGTCATGATGGGCATGCGTGATGAGCACCAGATCGATCGGTGGCAGGTCGTGTGGCCAGACGCTGGGATGGCGCAGGCGTTTCGCCGGGCCGAGCCATAGCGCCCAAACCGGGTCGATGGCGATATTGAAGTCGCCCACCTGCACAAAGAAGCCCGCGTGGCCCAGCCACGTCACACCAATCTCATTGGACTTGGCCACCGGTAGATCGCCGTAATAACAGCCGGGCTTTCTAGGGGTGAGCAGGGTCGGAATGAGCACTTGGTTGAGGAAATCCATGTTTCGCTTCTGCCAACCCTCCGCCGGACGCAGGCCGATTTGATTCCCTGCATCCACCAACGTCTTGCGCCCCAACCCCAATCGCTTGGCGAGGCGGAATGGAGCGCCTTGGCTAGGGGTGAGATCGTCTATCATGGACTGGTTTGCTCCGAAGATTACGCCACAAAAATACGAACGAAGGCCTTGAAACTCAAGACCGAAGTCACTCCACCCAAAGACGGCCACCCTTACGCCTAGCGAAATGGCCGCCAGGTAAATTGAGTTTTGCTGGTCTTTCAGCATGCAGCAGGCTTGAAACAAGCCAAATCTCTTCGAAACCAATGCCAGACAGCTTCAAATGCTCACGAAGCCAAGCAGCTATCACGCGGCTCAGAATCGCGGCATCGAGTTCTCGCAGGGAATTCAGCTTCGTTAGCATGTGACCTTCGCGACACGATTCAAACCAGAAGTTGGCCGCTTCATTCAGAAAAGACTCATCACGCTCGGCAATAGCGCCAAGGCGATTGAGCAGGGGCACCACATCACGACCGGCGATTTCGCTGAGCAAGGGGAGCGCCTCGCGCCGGAGACGATTGCGGCGATGCGCAGCAGTAGCGTTTGTGCTGTCTTCACGATAAGCGATGCCTTTGGCTTGAACATAAGCATCAATCTCCGCCCTCCGCACTCTCAGCAGCGGGCGTATCAAGCAAAGACCGTTGTCGAGTTCTGTTACGAGTCCCATCGCCGCTAGGCCTTCCAGTCCGCAACCACGAAGCACATTGCCAAGGATCGTTTCTGCCTGATCATCCGCATGGTGGGCCAAGAGTAAATTATTGGTGGCGTGTTTGCGGCTCATCCGCTTGAAAAAAACATGGCGAGCATGTCGTGCAGCCGCTTCGATGGAAAGCTTCTTATTCTTTGCTATCGCTTTTACGTTCGCTTTGGCGATTTCACATGTCAGGCCGTGCTTTTCGGCCAGTGATCGCACAAACGCAGCATCTTCATCCGATTCGCGACCACGCAGGCTGTGATTTAAATGGCACAGCACAAGATTACGATGCCCAGCTGTCAATAGCAGGTGCAGCATCGCCACGGAATCCCGGCCCCCGGAGAGACCGAGCAGCGCCCGGCCTTCAGGATAGCAGGCGAGAGATGGCGCGGAAGAATTCATGTGCTTAAGAGGCGACATTTCGTTTGACGCATCGGGGCTGCAAACGCTAAATACTCTTCACCGCTAATCTAACCGGTTGGCGGACAACGGAGAGATGGCTGAGTGGTCGAAAGCACATCTTTGCTAAAGATGCGTAGCCTTATCCGCTACCGAGGGTTCGAATCCCTCTCTCTCCGCCACTTTAACTTGATTATAATCACCAAGGAGCCCGAAGATCATAGGGCTATGGGGCTTGGCTGGGTTTGCTTCACCAGATTTAAACGATAAGAGTTGCTGTTGGATGGATCTGGCACCGAGGTGCTGCTTGACAGGGCGGGGCGCAAACCGAAGATCGGCGGCCCTTTCCGGTATACCTCCAGTTTGGAGTGCTCATTCGGCGAGGCTTGAACCCATCCCTTCACCTCTCTCATCAACACACATGTCCGTCGTCATCGCAGGTAGTGTCGCCCTTGATCATGTCAAAACTCCGCAGGATGAGCAGAAAAACCTGCTAGGCGGCTCTGCCAGCTACGCTGCGCTTGCTGCGAGCGTTTTTGTGAAACCCGTCCATCTTGTGGGTATCATTGGACACGATTTCCCGCCCCAACACCTCGAAATGCTTTCTAGTCATGGCGTCGATATCAAAGGCCTGGAGCGCAGCAGTGGTGCTTCCTTCACTTGGAGCGGCGAGTATCATGAGGATATGAACAGCCGCACGACGCATAACGTGGCTGTGAATGTCTTGGAGGATTGGGCGGTGAAAATCCATGCTGAAGCCCAAAGATCGAAGATCGCCGTGGCAGCCAACATGCATCCTGAGAACCAGATGCAGATGATCGACCAATGCGGGCAGGTCGATTTCATCGCCGCAGACACCATGGATCTCTGGATTAGCATTGCCAACGAACGCCTGCATGATGTGCTCAAGCGTATTGACCTGCTTGTCATCAATGATGGCGAGGCAAAAGAGTTTGCTGGAACAAGCAACTTGGTAGAAGCCGGGCGCCGATTGCTTGGTAAAGGCCCACGATTCGTCATCGTGAAGCGTGGAGAGCATGGCAGCTACCTTTTCGGTGAATCAAGAGAGCATTTTTTTTCCTGTTCTGCCTACCCACTTCAGTCAGTTTTCGATCCAACCGGCGCTGGTGACAGCTTTTTGGGAGGTCTGGTTGGCTGGCTGGCGGCCAACGGCAAGACCAAGCCGACCTTTGATGAACTCAAGTCCGCAGTGGTGCACGGAAGCGTCGTCGCCAGCTTCACCTGCGAGGCTTTCAGCACGCACAAACTGCAAACGGTGACTCCACTGGATGTCGCTCAGCGTATTGCTGAATTGAAGCTGTATACGCAATTCGCGTGATGGCTCGTTTGTTCAAGCTGCCTACTGCCATGTGGACTCCCATCAAATCTTACACGGATATCAAGCTGGAGAAATCCAGCGAGGGTATTGCCAAAATCACCATCAACCGCCCAGAGGTGCGCAATGCCTTTCGGCCATTGACGGTGCGCGAGATGCTTGATGCTTTTGACATTGTGCATGAGGATCGCGACGTAGGAGTGATCATCCTGTGTGGAGAAGGACCTCTTGCTTTTTGCAGCGGCGGTGATCAGAAGGTGCGTGGTGATGCCGGATATGTGGGTGATGACGGTGTGCCACGCTTGAACATTCTCGACGTGCAACGAAAAATCCGAACCCTTCCAAAGCCTGTTGTGGCGATGGTGGCAGGATATGCCATCGGTGGTGGACATGTGCTTCATGTCGTGTGTGATCTGACCATCGCCGCCGAAAATGCTCGCTTCGGGCAGACCGGACCTAAGGTGGGGAGTTTTGATGGCGGCTTGGGAAGTAGCTACCTGGCGCGCATCGTGGGTCAAAAAAAGGCGCGCGAGATCTGGTATTTGTGTCGCCAGTATGATGCCCGGCAGGCGCTCGATATGGGCCTTGTGAATGCCGTCGTGCCACTCGATAAGTTGGAGGAGGAAACCGTGAAATGGTGCCGTGAGATGCTTCAGCACTCGCCCATGGCTTTGCGCTGCCTTAAGGCCTGCCTCAATGCAGATTGCGATGGGCAGATGGGCCTGCTGGATCTCGCCGGCAATGCCACGCTTCTTTATTATATGAGCGAAGAGGCCCAAGAGGGTAAAAAAGCCTTTGTCGAGAAGCGAAAGCCCGATTTTTCGAAATTTCCACGCTATCCTTGATTGGGAGCATTTTGGTCTACTTGGGTCTATCGGCGAGTGTTGTCTTGGTGACATACACGTTCCAGCGATCTGCATTGGACAAAAGGCTTAGCCGGTGGCTAATCCGCCGTCCCTATGTCTGTTCGTGTTCGTTTCGCTCCTTCGCCCACTGGCGACCTCCATGTTGGAGGTGCTCGCACTGCATTGTTCAACTGGCTCATGGCCCGCAAGCTCGGTGGGACCTTCATTCTACGCGTCGAAGACACCGATGGCGCGCGCAACACCGCTGAAGCATCGGCGGGCATCATCAAGGGCCTTCGCTGGCTTGGCCTCGACTGGGATGAAGGACCTGAAGTGGGAGGCGGCTGTGGCCCATATTTTCAAAGTCAGCGTAAGGCCATATATGACGCCTATCTATCCAAGCTCAAAGCGTCGGGGCGCGTTTACACTGAGGAAAATGGAGCCGTGCGCTTCAAGTTCAGCCGCACTGCCATCACCGTGCATGACCTAGTATGTGGGGATGTGGTTTTCGCCGCCACGGAGGAACCGGATATGACCGTGCGCCGCCCGGATGGCAGCTACATTTTTCACTTTGTGAATGTGGTGGATGACATCGAGATGGGTATGACGCACGTCATTCGTGGTGAGGATCACCTCTCGAACACGTGGAAGCATGTTGATCTTTTTCATGCCTTTGGTGTCACGCCTCCTACCTACGCACACATCCCCCTTATCCTGAATCCCGATGGCTCCAAGATGAGCAAGCGGGATGAAGGTAGCGCCATCGAGCACAGCTACATGAATGCTGGATACCTCGCTGACGCAGTGTTCAATTACCTCTGTATGCTAGGTTGGACGCCTAAAGCGGAAAATGAAAAACTCTCTCGCAGCGAGCTCGTGGCACTCTTTGATCCTTTGGCTATCCATAAAAGCAATGCAAAGTTCGACCTCAAAAAGAGCCTGTGGTTCAACGCGCAGTACTTACGCGAACTCAGCGCTGATGAGCTTTTCAAGCACGCAATGCCATTTCTGAAGGCAAAAAGCCTGTCTTGGTCCGATGAAGCCATTGCTGCTGCGGCCGTATACAGTGTGCGCGAAAAAGTGAGCTTGCTCTCTGAGTTGCCTGACTGGGTCCATTACTTTTTCCGGGAGGACTATTCTTTCGAAGCTGATGTGATCACCAAACTCAAAGGAAAACCTGAAAATGCCACCCTCCTGGGAGTCGTTGCTACTCATTTGTCAGCGGCGAATGAGTGGAGTGAGCAAGGTGTGCTGGACGGCGTTGAAGCCGCCGCGAAAGAGTTGAACATCAAACCCGGAGCCATGATGCCTCTGCTGCGTTTTGCCCTCAGTGGTCAATCACGTGGTCCCGGCGTCACCACTATCGCTCATTTGATTGGTCGCGACGCCACCTTAGGCCGCATTGCGCGCACGTTGAGAGAAGTGTTAACTTGAGCAATTGAGTGCGATTCGATCTCGAAGATTTTCGAGGGGAATATCTTTCTCAGTGCGTGAAAATATGAGGTTAGCCGGGTCAAAAAACAGCGGCTGTCAGCCAATGTATTTTAAAAATTGCTGCGACTTTTTGGCCCTCAGCTATTTGCTTCAAGCCGGGCCCAGCGATCAGCATCAATGAGAGCTTCCAAATTGGGATGCGCAATGACTTGATGGGCGCTCATGACACGTTCCACCGTGTGCCAGATACCGGGAAAGCTCAGTTGGTTATTCAGGAAGGCTTCGACAGCGACTTCGTTGGCGGCATTCAGCACGGCGGGCAAAGTTCCACCGATGGTGCCAGCGTGACGCGCGAGATTCAGAGCAGGGAAATCATTGACCCGCGGGGCCTCAAAGTGCAGGGCGGCAAGTTTGGAGAAGTCCAGAGGACGCAGATTGTTCGGGACACGCTCTGGCCAAGTCACGGCATATTGAATGGGAAAGCACATGTCGCTGTGGCTGAGCTGTGCAATCACACTGTTGTCTGTGAACTCAACCATGCTGTGGACGACGCTTTGTGGATGAACAACGACCTCGATCTTATTCATAGGCACATCAAAAAGCCACTTTGCCTCGATCATCTCCAAACCTTTGTTGAAGAGCGTTGCACTGTCGATGGTGATCTTGCGTCCCATGGTCCACGTGGGGTGCTTTAAAGCCTGCGCCACGGTGACCAGCGGAAGCTGATCAGCTGGCAGTTGTCGAAAAGGACCACCACTGGCGGTGAGGAGGATGCGGCGCACCTCACTGTGACGATGACCTTCTAGGCACTGAAAGATGGCATTGTGCTCGCTGTCCACGGGTAGAAGGTTCACGTTTTTCCGTCTCGCGGCCTCTGTGACAGCTTCGCCAGCCATCACGAGAATTTCCTTGCTGGCCACAGCGAGGTGCATGCCACATTCAATCGCAGCGAGAGCCGGTGCCAAACCTGACGTTCCGACGATCGCTACGAGGACCATGTCTGCCTCGCATTCATGCACAAGGTCAATGAGGCCTTGCGGTCCACTGTGGACAGTGACGGCATCTGGAAGCCTTGTTTTCGCTTGGATAGCTGCAGCACGATCGGACAGGGCCACGTGTTTCACGCCGGTCTCTAAAGCTTGTTGGACTAGGGCATCCATGCTGCTGTTCGCTGCAAGTCCGACAATCTGAATGCGTTCTGGCAAGTCTCGTGCGACCTTGAGGGTGCTCGCTCCAATAGAGCCGGTGGATCCGAGTAGAATAACGCGTTTCGCTCGTGTGGCTGGCGGTATGGCGTCTGTAGCCTCGGTCTGATGTTGTGGCATGATGTTGATCGTAAAATTCTCGCTCATTCCTTTTCTGCCACTATGGCTCAGCGCCAAAGAGCGCTGAGATAAAAATAAAACACAGGAGCAGTGAACAACAGGCTGTCAGTGAGGTCGAGAATGCCGCCGATGCCGGGAAGCTTGTGGCCGCTATCTTTGATTGCCACGCAGCGTTTCAGGACCGACTCGGCAAGGTCGCCGGTGACAGCCGTGGCACAGAGCAGGGGAGCAAGTATCATGGCGTGGAGCCAGCTTAGCGGAGCCAGTTTGTGAGGCATGAAGGTCATGAGGATGGCCGCAGCGGCAAACGAACCGAGAAAGGAACCAAAAAAACCTTCCCAAGACTTCGCGGGGCTAATGTGCGGAATCATCTTATGCTTTCCAAAGCACACACCCACGGCGTAAGCACCCATGTCACTGAATTTGGTCACCATGACGAGGAAAAGCAGTAGGAAGCTGCCTTTCATTGGTTCGTTTGGATAGAGGTAAATGACTTTTACCATGAAACCAAAGAAGATGACTGTGTAAACGACACCGAAAACGGTGCTAAAGATGCGCTGCAGCGTGACCACGCCCTCGAGTTGCTGACGGTAGCATAGCAAAAAGCTTCCGTGCACACTCGCAGTGAGAGCGGCCAGATCCAGCCACATGAGGTCCGATGAGCGTCCAAGGTGGAGCCACCATGCCGCAGTGGCCCAGTAGCCTAGACAAATGACTAGGCCGAGCGTGTTGAAGGTGCGAGCCTGCGGATCGGCCCGAAGCAGACGATAGTATTCCATGGCCCCGGCAACGCCGAATAGCCCTGTGATCACCATGACCAACCATTCACGCTGGGAGTTAAAAGCGAAAACCATCACCCCCCACAGAAGCAAGGTGCTAAAAAGCCGGGAAGCAAAGACACGACGTCTGCTGGGAGGCGTTGGCGGCGTGGCTGCGGCGGCGAATTCGGACATGTGGGCTGGCTGGGAGGATGAAAGCGGCCCATTTAGAGCGCAGGGCAGGGAATTGGGCAACGCGAATCGTGCGCCTGCAAGCGGTCACCAAGCTATGGTTTTGAGGTGCTCATGATGAAGGCTTGAGCCTTTCCGCTGCCGATGATATGAAACTCCATGGTCCTGCCCATCGTCCGCTATCCTGAACCCGTCCTGCGCGCCAAATGCCGAGCTGTGTCGACAATCACGCCCGAGCTTCACAAGCTTTCGCAGGACATGATTGACACGATGAGGGATGCCAATGGCGTCGGACTTGCCGCGCCCCAGGTGGCCGTAGATGTACAAATTGCCGTGATTGATTGTTCTCACAATCCGGACTGCATCACCTTTCTGAAGATCAATGGTCAGCCTGCGGAAATGGTGAAGCGGATGCCGGTGGTTTTCATGAATCCGCAGCTTCAGCTTGGTGCCGCGAAGGAGACTGGCGAGGAAGGCTGTCTGAGCTTTCCCGGCCTGCGTGGGGATATTCGCCGTTCCGAGTCGATCACTGTGAGCTTCATGAATCTGAAGGGAGAGGTCGAGACGTGGGAGACAGACGGCCTATTGGCCCGTGCCTTCCAGCATGAGATTGATCACCTGAATGGCGTACTATTTATTGATCGTATGTCGGCTGCCGCCAAAGTCGGGCTCAAGCGCAAACTCGCGCGCCTCATGGAGGATTGGGAAGCGGAAGATTGAGCCTACTCACAAGCGGAAAAGCTTATTCGCGTTTCCAAAAAGAATTTTCCGTTCCACCACTTTGCTTGAAGATAGCTTACGGATTGCTGCAAGCGTCGCAGCACCTTGGCAGCCGGGCCCACGGCCTAGATGGTCGGCACAGTCACTCCCATAGAGAATCTTGTCTTGATGTCGGTCAAAAAAACCGCGCGTGTGATCTTCATCGCGAGTTAAGGCGAGCAATCCGCTGCCGGCAGACATGTCAGCGTACATGTTCGGGTAGTCAGCTAGGTAACGGTCCGTGAGCCCACCAGGTGTCACCTTGCCCTTCGGGTAATTCACCTTTGGGTCGTGATGTTTGTCGATGTTGCCCCAAAAAGCCTGCGCATGGCCGATGAAAGTGGTTTTGGGATACTTTGCCAGCATGTTATGAAAACGATCATAGCCCAAATTGTAGGTCTGGTGCTGGAAGTGCAGCAAGATGGGAACATGGTAAGCTGCGGCTAGTTCGTAGAGCTTTTGACTTGCGGCGGAATCGCACTCCACCATGAATTTTTGTTCGGCAATCATGCATGCGCCCTGGTTCAGCCATTTCTCGATCTCCATCGGTGCAGAGACGGCGTCTGTCACTTCATTGCAAGCCCACAGGTAGGCATCGGGATGCATTTGTGCAAAATCACGCGCCCATGCTGTGCTTAGGCACTTTGCTGCCAGGCCGTTTGACTTGCCATTATGTGTTGAAAGACGGTTCACATAAGTGCCTGACGGTAGAATGATGGATTTCGTCACGCCCATGGCCCTCTGATGCAGCAATAGATGCTCATCGCTGCGCAGATGATAGTTCATGTGCTGATGAATGTCGATCACTGGATCTGCGGCCTCCTGCGCTGTCAGTTTTGAACAGGTTGTGGCAAGAGTGGCGGCAATGAATGAACGGCGTGTGGTGGGCGTCATGAAAGCTCAAACGCCATCTATGATGTTTTTTCATCGCCTAGGTTTCACTTCATCAGCTTCGGCTCCGCCCAGATCGCATAATTGCTTTTCGAGTCCAGTCCGCGTGATGTCAGCAGAAGCTGGAGCTGAGAAACTATAATATCCTCAAACACAGTTTTTCTGTTCACCTTATTGGGGGTATCCGCGCGTAGGCTCGGTCCTTGCTGCAGACATGAAACCGTCTCCGCTGATGCTTAAACTGGAGGCATGAACAAAAAAATGGCAATCCAAGAAAATGATCTCATGGAAAAGGAGGGATGTTGGTTGCGAAAAGGGCACCGCATGATGCGTTGGTTTGCATTATGTTTTGGAAAGTTCTTCCTATTTTCTTGGCCGTCACATTAGGCTTCACTGCGGAGCCTTTGAGCTTCGTAAGGGACATTCAACCCATTTTGACGAAATCGGGTTGCAACGCAGGAGCTTGCCATGCCAAGGCGATTACCGGTCAGCGCGGCTTTCGCCTCAGCGTGCTAGGCTTTGAGGCAGAGGAGGACTATGAGGCCATTGTAAAACAGGGAAAAGGCCGCCGCGTATTCCCGCCAGCTCCCGAAGAAAGCCTGTTGATCACCAAGGGCGCAGCCATCGTACCGCACACGGGTGGAAAACACTTGGAGCCGGGTTCCGAGTTTTACCAAACTCTTGTTCGCTGGATTGCCGAGGGCATGCCCTATACCCAACCGAATGAGCCTGTGCTGAACACCATCTTCGTGGAGCCCCCGCGCATTACCTTGAAGCCGAAGGCTGCTCAGCAACTCAAGGTCACCGCACGCTACTCCGATGGAAGCAGTCGCGACGTGACGCGACTCGCTCTATTTGAAGCCAATGATACTGCGATGGCCACCGCCAGCGATGCCGGGCTTGTGAACACACTCGACCTCCCGGGCAACGTGGCTGTGATGGTGCGCTTTGGTGGCAAGGTGGGTGTCTGCAGCATCTCCATACCACTGGGTGCACCAGTTGAGTCGCTGCCGCCGGTGAAGAACTTCATTGACCAGCATGTTTTCGCCAACCTGAAGCAGATTGGCATCCCACCGTCTCCCATTTGCGATGACAGCACGTTTCTACGCCGTGTCTCCCTCGATATCGGCGGCCGTCTGCCTAGCTTGGATGAAACGAAGGCCTTCCTCGCCGACCAATCGCCTGACAAACGAGACCGCGCCATCGAGGCGCTCATTAACTCGCCCGACTATGCCGACTACTTCGCGAATAAATGGACTGCATTGCTCAAAAACCAGCGTGCTGAAAATGCTGATATCACTGCAAACTTTGCCTTTCACGCCTGGATGCGTGACAACCTGCTCGCAAACACGCCCTACGATCAACTCGTTCGCCAGATCCTCGCCAGCACCGGCACCATCGTCTCAAATCCACCTGTCGCATGGTACAAAAGAGTGAAGGAACCTACCACGCAGGTCGAAGACGTTGCACAGCTCTTTCTGGGTGTGCGCATGCAATGCGCCCAGTGCCATCATCATCCTTTCGAGCGATGGACTCAGGCCGAGTATTATCACATGGCCGCCTTCTTCAGCCAGATCGGTCGCAAACCGACTGCCATCGCGGGTGAGGATCTGATTTTCCACAAGCGCGGCATCGCGCAGACCGAGCATCGCAAAACTCGAGTCATGCTGAAGCCCGCGGGTCTCGGCGAGACGCCGCTGGACATCCCGCCCGATGACGATCCGCGACTTGCTCTCGCCGATTGGATGGCAAACAAGAAAAATCCGTTTTTTGCCAAAGCGCTCGTCAATCGCTACTGGAAACATTTTTTCAAGCGCGGACTCATCGAACCCGAGGACGATCTTCGGGATACCAATCCGCCTACAAACCCTGAATTGCTCAATGCTCTTGCGAAGCACTTCTCGGACCACAACTTCGATCTCAAATCCATCGTCCGGGTGATTGCACAAAGCCACACCTACCAGCTCAGTGCCATGCCAAACGAGCAAAATGCCATTGATCGTCAGGCCTTTTCTCATTTCTACCCCAAGCGTCTTACTGCCGAGGTTCTACTCGACAGCATCGACATGGTCACCGCGTCGAAAACGGACTTCGCTGATCTCCCGCCTGGCACCCGTGCCATCTCACTGCCTGACAACAGCTACACCAGAGCCTCACCCTTTCTCAAAGTTTTCGGTCGTCCCGACAACACCAGCGTGTGCGAATGTGAGCGCGTTCAAAGTGCCAGCCTCGCGCAAAGCCTGCACCTCATGAATGCCAGCGATGTTAAATCCAAGCTCACTGCCAACGGCGGCCGCGCTGAGCAGCTTATCAAGGCTGAAATGTCCGAGCCCAAGCGTATCCGAGAGCTCTACCTTGCCGCTTACTCTCGCGAGCCAACTGCCGAAGAAGTACAGATTGCCGAAAACCATCTCCTCAAGCCTCGCGCTGACGCAAAGGGTAGCCCACTTGATTCCCAACGCGCTAAACGCAACGGCTATGAGGATCTGCTGTGGGCCATTCTGAATACGAAGGAGTTTTTGTTCAATCATTGAACAAGATCAGATGCTTATTCAGCGCTACGGCACACGCATCTACTGGCCATGACTCGCCGCAAAACCTTATCCTGCGCCTTAGCTGCGTTCGCGATTCCGGCGCGTGCCGCCTCTACCATGCAAGAAGCCTTTCAAATCATACAAAAGCAAATCGAACACGGGATGCTGCATCAGGCGGTGCTGCATGTCCAGCATGGCAGTGAAGCGACGCAAAAAGCTTTTGGCAGCGCAAAACCTGATTCGATGTTTCTGCTTGGATCGATCACCAAGCCACTCACTGCCGCTGCCGTGATGGTATTGGTAGATCGGGGTGAAGTGAAGCTCTCCGATTTGGCGGTGAAGTATCTACCGGAGTTCAATGAAGGCGCTCGAAAAGACATCACACTCGAGCAACTGCTCACGCACACTTCTGGCCTGCCCGACCAGCTTGAGAATAACAACGCGCTGCGTTCACGCCATGCGCCGCTGGAGGATTTTATAAAGGGCGCAATACGCACCCCCCTTCTCTTTGCCCCGGGTACGCAGTATCATTACCAAAGCATGGGCATCCTTCTTGCGGCTGAAATCGTCCAACGAGTCACAAAGACACCTCTGCCGACATTCCTGCAACAGCAGGTTTTCACACCGCTCGGCATGACACAAACCGTTTTGGGTCTCGGAGCCTTTTCCAAAGACGACATGGTGCCAATGCAAACCGAACACGCGGCGCCCGAAGCCGGCGGCGGTGATCCCAACGCTCACGATTGGGACTGGAATAGCGACTATTGGCGGAATCTGGCTGCACCGTGGGGCGGAGCTCATAGCACTGCGGCGGACATCACGAGGTTTCTGCGCAGCTTTATGCGACCCAAGGGCAAACCATTCAACGAAGCCATTGCAAGGCGCATGATCATCGATCACACACCCAAACTCGAAGCACATCGCGGCATCGGTTTCATGATAGGTCCCAGCGGCCTCGGTAAGGGCTGCTCAGATCATGCTTTCGGGCACAGCGGCTCCACCGGTACCCTCGCCTGGGCTGATCCCGAGTCAGACACGAGCTTGGTGCTCCTCACGTCCCTGCCCAAAAATGTTTCAGGAGATTCCATCCTTTATCCGGTGTCTGACTGCGTTTCTTTAAGTCTGTGATTCGAGTGGTCTGGGATGGAGAATGTGATTGCGCTAACGAGGTAACTTTGCTGGTATGTTTTTTTCATTTTCCCAACCCACTTGCTCCCTCCTCGCATGAACTCGTCCTCCAACGGCAAAGCCAACATGAAACTTTTCTGGGCCTGTTTTATCGCCTTGGTGGCCACATCGTTCATTTTTGGCGTCAGGGCGAATACCATCGGGGAACTGCAAAACAGCTTCAACCTTTCCGAGCAGCAGAAGGGAAGCATCAATGGCGCTGGCATGTGGCCCTTTGCCATCTCGATCATTTTCTTCAGTCTGGTGATCGATTACATTGGCTATAAGACAGTGGCTTTTTTTGCGATTGCCTGTCACGCAGTCTCTTTGGCACTGACACTGCGGGCCTCGGGCTACCAAGACTTTTACTGGAGCACCCTATTGGTGGCTGTCGCCAATGGCACCGTGGAATCCTTCATCAACCCGGTGGTGGCAACAGTCTTCAATAAAGAGAAGGCCAAATGGCTGAATATTCTTCATGCGGGCTGGCCCGCCGGATTAGCACTCGGTGCTTTGTTCTGTGGCTTGCTACCGGAAACCAAACTGTTTTTTGGCGAGGTATGGCAGTTCCGCTTTGCTCTCTGCTTCATTCCGGTGATCATTTATGCGTTGCTCATCCTTCCGTGCGCCTTTCCCGTGAATGAACGTGTGGCAGCCGGAGTGAGCTATCGGGAGATGCTGAGGGAAGTCGGAGCGGTGGGTTTCTTCATCCTCACAGCCCTCACAGCTCCCGCTTTGGCTCAGATGATGAACCAAGAGGCTTCTTGGACCACGGTCTTTGTTATCGCGGCCGTGGTGGCAGTGCTTGCCGGTCTATATACCCGTTCTGCAGGGAACTGGCTTTTCCTTGTGGTTTTGATTACCATCGGACCGCTGGCAACGACAGAGTTGGGAACCGATGGATGGATGCCGGAATTGCTAAAGCTAAGTGGCCCACAAGACCTGCCTTCGTTTGCCACTTGGATCTTTGTCTATGTGTCCGCAATCATGACCGTGCTTCGCTTCTATGCTGGGCCGATTGTACATCGTTTCTCGCCTGTCGGGCTGTTGGGGGTCAGCGCTAGTATCGCGATTATCGGTCTCATGCTCCTGAGCCATGCCACAGGCTGGACGATCCTAGCCGCAGCTACGGTTTATGCACTTGGAAAGACCTTCCTTTGGTCGACGACACTGGGCCTGACATCTGAGCAGTTTCCGAAAGGCGGCGCTCTCACTTTGAACGGCGTTTCCGCCGTCGGCGTGCTGTTCCTCGGCGTGCTGGGCAGCCCTTACATCGGCTTCAAGCAAGACGGTGACCTCGAAAAGCGCCTAAACACAACAGAGCATGCGGCGCTGTATGCCAGCGTGAAAGGCGAGCCGAAGCCGAGCCTCTTTGGTGCTAGTCCAACGCTCGACCAAGCCAAGATCAAGGCGCTGCCGGAAGCGCAGGCCAAGGAACTCGAAGCGGTGCAGGGGGCTAACAAGCGCAGTGTTTTCACCACCATCGCCATCCTGCCGAGTTTCATGCTGCTGTGCTACATCGGCCTCTTCCTCTACTTCCGGGGCAAGGGCGGCTATAAGCCCGTGGATCTGGTCTCGGGGCATTGATGACGCATTCGCTGCAAGGAAGGGAAAAGGTGGTCCGTAGATTGAGGTAGCATTTTTATCCCATTCCAAACGAATGCCTCGCCTTACCCATAACTGTGCCGGACACCTCCGCCGCGATGTTTTGAAGCTCGGTTTAACCGCCGCGGGTGGCGGGCTCGGCTTTACAGAGCTGCTCCGGGCTCGCGAAGCCACACCGCAGCCGTCCATCGGCCGCCCGGTGAACTGCATCCTCGTTTGGTTGGACGGTGGGCCCTCGCATTACGAAATGTTTGATCCCAAGACGGAGGCTCCAAGCGACATCCGTGGGGAATTCAAGCCGATCAAGACGAGCGTGCCCGGGGTTCATTTCTCTGAGTGCGTTCCGCATTTGGCCAAGGCCGCAGACAAGTTCACGGTGTTGCGCAGTGTGACACACAAGGATCCCAATCACGGTGGTGGAAATCACTACATGATGACGGGCGCACCAACACCGGTGCCAGTAGGTTGCGGTGCGTTTGTGACCTTCCACCCCTCTTTTGGCAGCGTGGTCAGTTACAAGCGGGGTGTCCAGCGCGGGCTGCCGGCCTATATGACGCTACCCAGCATCACTCGCAGTGGAGGCCCTAATTTTCTCGGTGCAGAGCATGCCCCCTTTGTTGCTGGAGGTGACCCGAACTCCAAGGGTTTCAAGGTTCGCGATGTGGTTCTGCCTTCGGACATCTCCGAAGCACGTGGTCTGTCCCGCCGGGAACTGCGCCTCTCCCTAGATCGCATGAAGCGTTTGCACGATGCGTTAGCGGATGATCCAGCGGTGAGTTTTGACACCTTTTATGGTAAAGCGGTGGACTTGATTGCTTCCCAGCCAGCTCAGGAGGCCTTTGACATCAGTCGTGAGGACGACAAGACACGGGATCTGTATGGCCGCACGGATTTTGGCCAGCGCCTGCTGCTCGCGCGTCGCATGGTAGAGGTGGGTGTTCCATTTGTAACCGTGAACTACGGAGGCTGGGACCATCACCGCGATCTTTTCAAGACATGCAAAGGAGAGTTCATGCAGAAGTTTGATCAGGGCATGGCCGCTCTCATCACGGACCTCGACCGTCGGGGGCTGCTAGAAAGCACCCTGGTGATCGCGCTCGGTGAATTCGGTCGCACACCCAAGATCAACAAGGACAACGGTCGTGACCACTGGCCGGGTGCCATGAATATCCTTTTCGCTGGAGCGGGGGTGCCGCGTGGTGGCGTGATCGGTGCTACCGATCCAAAGGGCTACTATGCCAGCGAAAACATCTACTCACCAGAAGACTTTGCCGTCACGCTCTACCACAAGTTAGGCATTGATCCCCATCAGATCCTGCACACGAGCAGCGGACGGCCCGTCCAGCTCGTGAACGGCGGGCGGCCCATCCGCGAGCTCTTTGCGTGATGCGGGGGGAAATGATGAATGCGGAATGTCGGATGACGAATGACTGGCATTTGTTGGCATTCGTCATTCTGATTTCGTGCTTCAGCCTTCCCGCTTGGGCGGTTCCCCCAGGTTTTGAGAGCCTGTTTCCTGCGGGCGGGCAGATCGGCGGCTCGGTGGCGTGTGAGGTCGCGGGTAAGGGGCTGGACAAAGACTCGCCGGTGGTCTGGGCGAGCCATCCGGGTATTGTCTTCAAAGCGGGCAGCAAGGCGAATAAGTTCGAGGTGGCCATCGCGCCCGATGTGCCGGCCGGGCCGTATCTGGTACGCTTTCACACGGCAGAAGGCAGCTCGCCGCCGAGGATCTTCGAGGTGGGGAGGGAGCCTGAAGTCGTGGAGAAGGAGCCGAACGATGCCTTTGCCGATGCGAAAGGGCAGGAAGGCCGCATCAACATTGTCTTCAACGGCGTGCTGGAAAAGGCGAGCGAGGTGGACACGCACGCCATCCGCGTGAAAAAGGGCAGGGGAGTTACGCTGGAGGTGCATGGCTATGCTTTGGGCTCGCCGATGGACCCGGTGCTGCGTCTGCTGGATGCCCGCGGCGTCGAAATCGCCGGTGGCCATGACACGCACAATCTCGATCCGCGCATCGAATACACGCCGAAGGTCGATGGCGTGCTTTACGCGCAAGTTTTTGCCTTTGCGCACCCGCCTGCGGCGGATGTTTCGCTGAAAGGAAGCAGTGCTCATGTGTATCGGCTGCGGGTGGTCGAGGATGAAGAGCCCTCAACGGCCCTCGTTCCCGAAACTGCGAAAATCAGCGTTCCGGGAGAAAGTGTCGGCGTGCTGACCAAGAAGGATGAAGAGGATGTTTTCACGTTTTCTGCCAAGAAAGGGGAAGAGCTGGTTTTGGAGGTTCATTCGAGGCGTTTTGATGCCGCCTTGCGGGTGGAGGATGCCGAAGGCAAGAGCCTGGCCACCGCCGATGATGGCGAGGCTGGGGTGACCGATCCGGTGTTGCGCTGGAAGGCTCCGAAGGACGGCGAATTCAAGCTCGTGGTGCTGGATCGTGATCGTGGTGGTGGTCCGCGGCAGGCTTATCAAGCCAAGGTGACTGCGGCAAAGCCCACATTGACCGCCGTGCTCGATAACCACGCCTATCGCGTCGAGGTGGGGAAGAGCGTCGAGGTGAAGATCGCGCTGAAGGTGACCGGTAAATTCGCGGGGAAGGTGAACGCGTCCGTCCTCGGCCTGCCGACAGGTCTTTCCGCCGAGGTGAAGGAAGCCGATGCGAAGACTGGCGAGATCAAAGTGACGCTGAAAGCCGCCCCCGAGGCCGCGGCGAGCCAGGCGACTTTTCGCGTGGAGCTGGTCGTCGATGGCCAGTCCTTGCTTCCGAGCTATGTCGTGCCTTTCACCGAGCCTCGCGGCGATCTGCTGATCACGACGGATACCCGCCCATGGCTCACGGTGGCCGCCGCGAAGGCAAAATGAGCCTCGCGGGTTCAAATGGAGTCTGCAAAGGCTTCGATCTTGCCCGAAGACATCGCCGTCGTTAGCGTCGCACATCATTTCCAGAACCCTTTTCCACCCATGAGCACTCCCGAGGCCGGTAAGCCGGTGTACAACGTCAAGAATCCCTGCATCGCCAAAGTGAAGCGCATGTTTGACCTGAGCGGTCCTGGTGCTCCGAAGCACACGGCGCATTACGAGATCGACCTTGCGGGCAGCGGCTTGGAATACACGCCGGGGGATTCGCTGGCCGTGCAGCCGACGAATGATCCGCAGCTCGTGGCCGACACGCTCGCGGCGCTGGGTTTCAGCGGCAATGAGATCGTGAAGCACCCGAAAAACGGCTCCGAGGTGCCGATCCGGCAGGCTTTGATCGACGCCACACTGATCACGGAGATCGACAACAAGTTTATCAAGGCCCTCGTCGAGAAAACCGGCGGCAACACGCCGCTGGCGGAGCTTTCCCAGCCAGAAAAGAAGGAGGAACTCAAGAACTACCTGTGGGGCCGCTTTGTCATCGATCTGCTGCTGGAGCATCCGGCTGCCAAGTTCACGCCCGAGGAGTTCATGGCCACGCAGAAGAAGCTGAACATCCGCCTCTACTCGATCAGCAGCAGCCAGAAGGCCCATCCCGATGAGGTGCATCTCACCGTGGCCACCGTGCGCTACACTAGCCATGGTCGTGCTCGCGGCGGCGTGGCTTCCACCTTCCTCGCCGAGCGTGTGACAGTGGGCGAGACGCTGATCCCGTGCTTTGTGAACCATGGCAAAGGCTTCCGTCTGCCCGAGCCGCAGGACGAGACGCCCATCATCATGTGCGGACCGGGCACGGGCATCGCGCCGTTCCGTGCCTTCTTGGAGGAGCGAAAGGCCACGAATGCCAAAGGCAAGGCCTGGCTGTTCTTTGGCGAGGTCAGCGAGAAAACCTGTTTCTTCTACAAAGACGAGTTCGAAGGCTATCTGGCCGATGGCACGCTGACGAAGCTGACGACGGCCTGGAGCCGCGATCAGGCGGAGAAGATCTACGTGCAGAATCGCATGCTCGAACATGCGGCGGAGTTTTGGCAATACCTGGAGCAGGGTGCCATCTTTTACGTCTGTGGTGATGCCTCACGCATGGCGGCGGATGTGGACAAGGCGCTGCATACCATCATTGAGCAGCAAGGCGGCAAGTCGCCGGACGAGGCCTCGGCCTATGTGCAGGCAATGAAGGAAGCCAAGCGCTACCGACGCGATGTTTACTGATTGGTTCGGAGCCTTTGCTGGCGTTTTTGCAGGTCTAGCATGGCCATAATCTCCGAGCGAGCCTGTTCGTAGTCTGGGGTGCGGGCGGGCCGATGCTCGATGAGCCGTATGACATGCCAGCCAAGTGGGCTGAGGATGGGGTTGCTTAGCTCGCCCGGCTTCAGTTTGGCCACGGCGTCGATGAAGGCCTCCGGCATGCGGTCTCGCGTAAACCAGCCGAGATCGCCTTGGAGCTTCTTGGTGCGTTCGTCCTCGGAAAACCGTTCAGCAGCGGCTGGGAAGGAGAGTTCACCCGCGGCGAGCTGGCGGTGGATGGCTTCGATTTCCGCTGAACGGTCCGACTTGGCCTTGTCGTGCCGCGTGAGAAAAACATGCGCCGCATGCCAAGCCGCCGGAATCCTCAGCGAGTCCTGATTCGCCTCATACCAAGTCTGGGCTTCGCCTTCTGAAACCTGCGGCATGGCGGCTTCGAGGCGGTTTTGAGCCTCGACGGCTGCTGCAATGCGTTGTTTCAAAGCGGGCTCGTCGAGTTGTTGCATCACCAAACGGGCCTGATAGTCCTCAATGGACTGAAACTGGCGTTTGTGCCATTCGAGCTCCCGCTGGGCCTGCTTGCCGAATGCAGCATTTGAATGGCTCGTGGGCTCCTGCAGGCTCTTCCAGACGAGCCAGGCCGCTAGCAGCACGCCGAGGAGGGCGACAAGCACAACGAGGAATGCGGTTGAGCGAGGCATTGAGCGGATCTTTCAGAGGCTAGGGCAGGTTTGCAAGTCACGAGCGGCTTCATGTCTTGCGTGCTGCGACACGCTTGCCACTATATCTGCCCTCTCATGGCAAAAAAGACTTCTTCCTCTGGCATTTGTTATCTCGTTGGCGCTGGCCCCGGTGATCCCGGCCTGCTCACGATCAAAGGCAAGGAGTGCATCGCAGCAGCTGACGTGCTGGTGTATGATTATCTTGTGAACGCCGATCTACTTCGTCATGGCAAGCCCAATGCCGAGCGCATTTACGTAGGCAAGAAGGCAGGGGATCACACGCTCTCTCAGGAGGAGATCAACAAGCTCATTGTGAAGCTCACGAAGGAGGGCAAGGTCGTCACTCGGCTTAAGGGCGGCGATCCCGTGCTGTTTGGCCGCGGTGCGGAGGAGGCAGCTGAATTGGCGGAGGCTGGCGTGCGTTTTGAGCTCGTCCCGGGTATCACATCGGCGATTGCAGGGCCTGCCTACGCCGGTATTCCGGTCACGCATCGCTCGCACGCGTCCCAATTGACCATTTTCACCGGCCACGAAGATCCAACGAAGAGCGAGACGTCGCTCAATTACGCGAAACTGGCTCAAGCCGAGGGTACCAAGGTGTTTCTGATGGGCGTCGAGCGCATTGGCGAGATCACCGGTGAGCTGATGAAGCACGGTGCAAAGCCGGAAACGCCGATGGCGCTGGTCCGTTGGGCCACAACCGGTCGGCAGCAAACCCTGGTGGCCACGCTCGGCACAATCGCGCAACGTGTCAAAGAAACTGGCTTCAAGGCCCCGGCCGTCGCCGTTGTCGGAGATGTGGTTACCGAGCGCGATGCAATCAACTGGTTCGAAAACCGTCCGCTATATGGCAAGCGCATCGTTGTAACCCGCACCCGCCAGCAAGCAGGCGTACTGAGCCGTCAGCTGATCGAACTGGGTGCCGATGTGATCGAACTGCCAACCATCCGTATCGAGGAACCGCAGGACCTACTGGGATTTGGCGAGCTTGTGCAGGACTGTCACAAGTATGACTGGATCGTCTTCACCAGCCCGAACGGCGTGGATGCGTTCTTCAAGATGTTCGACAAGCTCTACAACGACTCGCGTTGCCTCGGCGCCGCCCGCATCGCTTGCATCGGGCCCGGCACGGCCGAAAAAGTGAAGGCCCGGCACCTCGCGGTCGATTTGATGCCGGAGAAAGATTTCGTGGCCGAGGGTCTCGTGAAGGCCTTCAAGGCCAACCAGAACATCGAAAACCAGATGATCCTCTGGGTGAAGGCCGCAGAGACCCGCGAAGTAATCTCGAACGAGCTCACCAGCATGGGGGCTATCGTGGACGAGGCCATCGCTTACCAGACCGTGGCAGAGAAAGAGGACAACCTCGAAGCCTTAGCCCGCCTGAAGAATGAAGGCGCGGACATGATCACGTTCACGAGTTCCTCGACCGTCGAGCATTTCCTCGATTTGGGTGTCGCATTGCCGGAAGGTTGTGAAATCGCCAGCATCGGGCCTGTGACCAGCCAGGCGCTGACCAGGCATCAAATGCCCATCGCCGTCGAAGCGAAGAGCTTCACGATTCCAGGGCTCGTCGAAGCCATCCGGAAGCACTTCGCGAAGTGAATGGGCCAGGCAGGAGCCTCAACAGGCTCCCTTCTGACGCATTCCTAAACTCCTAACAATATAAATAAAACCGATTTAAAAGGAGCGTTGGGCCATTTAGGAACTTAGGAGTCACGGTCGAGATGACTTCTGGGGTCTCTTCCCGATTCCGGTTTCGCACAGGGACCTGAAGGAGGCCCTCACAGCTAGTTCATTGCCTGAATGGCGACAATCGGTGCATGGCCCCATTACTTCACGGCGCGTTGTGTTCATTTGGCTGCCGCGGCTTCGACTTCAATGTGGAGATCGTCGAAGTAGATTGGGGTGTTTGAATATGGGGTCGCCCAGAGGGTGCATTTGCCCTGGCCTTTGAGACCGGTGACTTCATGCTTCAGCGAATCGGTGGGTTTTTGACCGTTCTGTGGCCATACATAGGCTCTCGCGGCCCATTTGTCCCCCTCACCCTTCGTGACCTCGAGGCGAAGATTGAGCCAAGAATCACTTACCCACACAAAAGGAGCTGAAGCGAGCAATTGATCGCCACGAACGAGCTCGATCTGCTTCTTGGCGGGATTCACATAGAGGCGCGGACCATTCATACCATGCACGCTGATGCCGAAGCGCGGCGAACTGCGGCCTTTTTTGCTGGCGAACACGCGAGCTTGGATCAAGGCGTTGCCAGCGGCGGACTCGCCGATCTGAGCACTGGCCTCGACGAGCTCGGTGCCAGGATCGATCATGATCGCTTTGCCGCCGTCTTTTTCAGCAATGGAAACCTTGCCATCGAGGACGAAGACCTCAGCGGGCACCTCTCCTAGGCTCCAAGCATCGCAATTGATGTCGAACTTCTTCACCTCCTGCGCTGCGGCAGGAAGAACGGCGGTGGCTAAGAGGTAACAAAGGGCTTTTTTCATGGCGGGCACAGCCGGAACTGGCTCAGCGCACGGGTTCTTTCATCAGCGCGAGGGCTTCGAGAGCGGAAGCGTCCTCATGGACGATGGCGGCGAGGCTGCGAGCGATAGCGGCAGGGTTTTTGTGCTGCCAGACGTTGCGCCCGATGGCAATACCTGCTGCCCCTGCCTCCATGGCGTCCTCGACGGTCTTGAGGAGGTCCGTGTCATCATTCATGGCGGGGCCGCCGAGGATGATGATTGGGACAAAGCAGTTCTCCACGATGCGGCGGAAGTCATCCGGCGATTTGGCATCCACCGGATACGGCGTCTTCACGACATCAGCACCGATCTCCGCAGCCATGCGTGTGGCAAACTGAATGTTCTCGCAGGTGTATTTGTCTTTGACCCCTAAGCCATGGGGTAGCGCCTCGATGATCACCGGAATATCCGTATCCATGCTACCACGGATCAGCTCGGCATTTTCCTGCAGATTGATGTTCTCGTAGGCAATCCCGGGATAAAGCATGCTCATGACAGCATTGGCTCCAACCATTTCAGCATCTTCGCAGTCCCACATGGCAATGCTGCCGGCGCCGTGACCTTCGGTGCGGGTATTGTAAACGTCCGCACGAAGGCAGATGCCCTTCCCGGCGAGGATGTCCCCTGCCCGCAGTGCCACGCCGAGGTTCATGACGTAGCCGTCCACGAACTCGTTGACCTTCTCGATCATCGCGAAGGGATTTTCGAGACCCGGCACCGGGATGGCGCAGCCGTGGTCGATGGGTAGAATGACGGTCTTGCCGTCGCGGAAGAAGGTTTCGAGATTTTCCTGTCGGTTCATGAGGGGCATCCGTTCATGGCTGCGAAGACGTGAGCTTGCAATGAGGAATTGACAGCCTTGCGGTCACCATAGGCCTTGCCGGTATAGGCAAATTCTCGTGGAACCTCGTCCCGGCCTACCTCATCGGCGAGATCATCGGCACCTTCGTGCTCGTCCTCGTCGTGCTCGCAGTCCTCTCTCTGGCGAATCTCGTGCCCGGCAGCGGCTTTGACAAAGGCCTCTCCCCTGCCCTCGTCGGCGTGATCGTCTGGTCCATCGGTCTCTCGCTCGGCGGCACCACCGGTTACGCGATCAATCCCGCACGCGATCTCGGGCCGCGTTTCGCGCACCTCGTGCTACCGATTCCCGGCAAAGGCGGCTGCGATTGGCGTGACGCGTGGATTCCCGTGCTCGGCCCGGTGATCGGCGGCCTGCTCGCGGCGAAGGTCTATGTGGCGCTTTGGCCCACGGTTTGAGCGGAAAAGGTGTTCATTCATGTGATGAAGGGCTTTCATTCATTCTGGCTGCAGAGAGATCGATCATGGGTTGCCATCACCGGAGGGGCGGGTAGTCTCCGCGTCTCTCTACCCCGAAAAAATGCCCGATCTGGAAAACCCCTTCCAAGAGACCCTGCTCTCCCGTCACCGCGCTGAGCCATGCACCGTTGTCATCTTCGGTGCTACTGGCGACCTCACCAATCGCAAGCTCATTCCGGCACTATACAACATTGCTGCCTGTGGTGACCTACCTCCACAATTCAAGGTGGTCGGCTTTGCCCGTCGAGAAAAATCCGATGAGGTCTTTAGGAGCGAGTTGGAAGACGGGAACCGCAAAAATAGCCGCCAGAGCCACTGTGATGAGCTTTGGGAAAGCTTTTCTCGCTGCATCCACTACCATCGCAGTGAGTTTGAGGACCCAGCCGGTTATGTGAACCTTAAGCTGCTTCTCGACAAGTTCGACGTCGAACGCGGCACACCCGCCAACCGTTTGTTTTATCTCGCCTCCGCACCGCAGGCCTTTAAGCCGATCCTAGAGATGCTCCGTGCCACGGGCCTAAATGAAGGTGTTGGGGGCAAATGGGCCCGCGTCGTCTGTGAAAAGCCCTTCGGCAAAGACCTCGCCTCCGCGCGTGCCTTGAACGAGGTCGTCAACGCCACCTTCCACGAGAGTGACACTTACCGCATCGACCATTACCTCGGCAAAGAGACTGCTCAGAACATCATGGTGCTGCGTTTTGCCAACGCGCTCTTCGAGCCGAACTGGAACTCGCGCTACATCGACCACATCCAGATCACCTGCGCCGAGAATCTCGGTATGGAAGGCGGCCGCGGCGGCTATTACGACACCGCCGGCGCCCTGCGTGACATGGTGCAAAACCACCTCTTCCAGCTCCTTACCCTCGTGGCCATGGAGCCGCCCACCGATCTCAGTGCCGATAGCGTGCGCGATGAGAAAGTGAAAGTCATCCGCGCCCTCCGTCCGCTCATCGGACCGGAGGCTGTGGGGCAAAATGTCATCCGCGCCCAATACACCTCCGGCAGTGTGGATGGCACGCCGCGGGTTGGCTACCGACAGGAAGACCGCGTCAATCCCGAATCGAAGACGGAGGCATATGTCGCACTGCGTCTCTTCATCGACACCTGGCGTTGGCAGGGCGTCCCCTTCTACATCCGCGTGGGTAAGCAACTGCCGAAGAAAGCCACCGAGATCAGCATCCATTTCAAAAAGCCGCCGCAGGTGCCCTTCGCCACCTCCAAGTTGTTCAAAAACAGCGAGAACACCCTCGTCATCCGCATTCAGCCGGATGAAGGCATCGCCCTGCGCATCCTGTGCAAGCAGCCCGGCCAGGCCATGCGCATGCAGCAGGTAAAGCTCGACTTCCGCTACTCCTCCAGCTTTGGCAAAGCCAGCCCAGAGGCCTACGAGCGCCTGCTCCTCGATGCCATGGCCGGTGACGCCACCCTCTTTGCCCGTCGTGACGAGGTCGAGAACGCGTGGAAGTTTATCGATGAGATCGAGCACGCCTGGCACCAAGCCGAAAATCCGCCACCCATGTGCGAATACCCGGCTGGAAGCTGGGGGCCGAAGGAGGCCGATGACCTCCTCGGCCAGGACGGCCGCGAGTGGCGGCTGCTGTGAGCCGCTCGACTCGCCCGTCTGCGTTCTGTCATCCCGCCTTCAGGCGGATCCGAGATTGTACGGATGCGCTGTGCCGCGTCCGAGTTGGTTAAGGCACTCGTCGGGGTATCAGCCAGATCAAAAAGGCATGAGAATAAGGGGTGAAGGATGCAAAAAAGCAGGGTCATTTGGAACTTATAAAGCGTTACATCTAGCAAGAAAGGATCGTAACACGAAGTAATTGACTCAGCTTGAGCTCGGAGAACGCTCAGATTTGCTAAAGACTGACAAATGTACTGATTCAGAACAGAATAAGTGGATATTCATGGAAAAAGCGGCATTCATACATGGAGGAATTCAGGCGAACCCAAGAGGGTTTTAAGCCATCTGAAGGCGGATCAAAGTCTACCCGACTCCAGAGAATTCGCTGAACCGGGAAAAACGACCCACCTCAATGCGGAGACCCGCTGTGGATCATCCTAGAAGCGTGGTTGGCTAACCTCAAAAACGTTACATTTATTACTGTGGATGCTTCACCCATTCCGGATGCTTCCGCCCGTGTCTTGGGGTTCTGTCGTCCCGCCTCCATGCTGTACTCTCCCCCTCGCCTCTTTTTCCCGTCTCAAAGTCTAGCTTTCATCGCCTCAGAGCATGGATCAGCTCATCCAGCATGTTCATCCAGTCCTGCATCTGGCTCACGCTGTAGGTGCCATCCGCCTTCAGGCCCCGCCTCTCATCCCGGCATGAAAAAGCGGTGCCTGCCTTTGAGGATAAATCGACCTGTTCAAAAGATCAATGTTTGCAATGGTGCAGGGTGCCGCCGCAGCTCTTGCAGACATGCTTGGTCAGGCTGCCGGTTTTCAGCATCGCGACCACTTGGTTCTGACAGTCCGGGTAGCTCATGCTGTCGGCGTGCCTGAGGGTGACCATCCCCTTGTTGCCCGGGGCGGCGCTGACTGAAGGC
>JAFMIR010000017.1 GCA_017853885.1 Prosthecobacter sp. | reverse complement strand
CGGTTTGTGCTTCGACGATACGAACGAGATTTTTGTCGTGCGGTTTGGCGGTGGGGAAGCCGCGGTGGCCGTTGAGCCAGAGGGTGAGTTTGGCGGGTGCGTCGAAGATTTTCGATTGGAGCGTGCCGGTGTGGCTTTCTTCATCGCCACCGCCTTTGGCCATGCTTTGCACCACGGTGACTTCACCGCCTTCGGCGAGTTTTCGCGGCTGCAGGGACCATTTCGCGTTTCCGGAGCTGGTCCACGCGGGTGCGGGTTTTTGCGAAGCAGCTTCGAGTAGCTGTTTGGCGAGGTCTTGAGCCCAAGTGAGGAGTTCGGGCGGTGGAGGTGTGCCGCGTTCGGAGAGACCGTCGTGGAGGGCGGTGAGGAGGGGGAGCGCGGCTGAAGGGACAGAAGAGACGGAAGCGACCGAAGGGACGGCGGAGCGACGAGCGAGGGCGATGGCTTGAGGGAGAAGTGTGGGATCGCCGTGGCGGGCGATGTGGGTGAGGATGGCGGGGGCGACGGAATGATCACTTTTGAGGAGTTGAAGCGAAAACGCAGCAGCATCCGATGTGGGGACGGCCACGAGTACTTCCATGAGCCAAGTCTTATCCGATACTTTCATTAGCCATCTATGTGCTTCTGGGTCTTCAAAAATCCTTGGCCGCGAGAGTACATCCCTCAGCAGCAGGCGAAGCGAATACACAAAGGAATCATCTCCCAACTTGCGGGTGAGCCAGTTTTCCGGCCCGGGTGGTGAAAGCAGATCATTAGTCTGCAGTGCCAACATCTTTACCATGATGCCGGGCCAGTTGGGGTCGCCGGCGAGGAAATCTGGCCGTTGCAGCAATACCTGTGTCGATGCCCGCCCGATCGCGCTGCCACGACCATCGAATGCGATACCTAGCAGCCATTTCTCCCACGGATGGAGTTTGTCATACGCTCCGATCACTTGGGCTGCGTGAGACATCACAAGGCCGTGTAGCGTCGTTCCGTCGTCTTCAACCCAGGTGCCTCCGGTGTGTAGAGCACGCAAAACATTCGCGACCAAATACCGTTCTCCGAGGTACGACAACGCCCACATCGAATAGGCCATTTTCAGGTCCGATCTTTTCCAATTTACGGGCGTGTAGTGATAGTCACCAATGTCGTTAACCCGCTGATCAGGAGGCTCGCGATCACCTTGTGCCATCATGGCCTCGCCAGATTCAAAAATGCTGAAGAACTCGGGAAGCCATTCTTGGGTGCCACGCAGCTTGATTTCCTGTAGCGCGAGATGACGGCGTGTGAGATTCGGATGTCCCACCTCCCCGGCAATCTGCTTGGCGTTCATGGCGGTAAAGTCATTTGGCACTGGTTTTGAGCCCTTCTTCACCACACGCCAGATTCTCCCGCGCTCTTTATCGCGGCCTTTATGATCGAGGGGGACTTCGTAGTGGCCGATGATCTTGTTGTAGAAGTCAGCGATGTAGAGGGCGTTGTCGGGGCCGAGTTGGAGATCGACGGGGCGGAACCACGGGTCGTCGCTGGTGATGAAGTCGGGCTGCTCGTTGGCTTTGGGCGTGGAGCCGGTGAAGGTGACGTGGTCGTGGTTGACGCGGGAGGTGACGCAGTTGCCGAGGAGGATGTGATCGTCCCATTCGGGGCCCCAGACGCCGCCGTCGAGGTAAACGATGCCGCAGATGCCGGTGCTGCCGTGCGTGTGCTGGCACATGACGGGCGCGAAGCCGAGTCCGTCGTGCGGTTTGCCAAAGCTGGGATAGCAGGCACCGCGGATGAGTTGATACACGGGCGAGCTGTGGCAGTCGGCGCTGTAGAGATTGCCGTAGCGGTCCCACGCGAGGCCGAAGGGATTGACCTGGCCGCTGGTGTAGCGTTCGACCTTGGAGCCATCGGGACGAAAACGAAACACGTTGCCGGATTGGAGTTCGAGACGGCGGCCAGGAATGTCGAATGACGAATGTGGAATGACGAATGAATGACGAGGCTCGAATGACGAATCGCTGGTTTTCGAGCTTGGGGCATTCGGGCTTTTTTCGTCATTCGGAATTCGCTCATTCGTCATTTTCCCATCGGGCTGCCAACGATCGGCGCGGACTTCAAACCGGCTGGTGTTGTTAAAGCCGTGCGTGGCATACACCCAGCCGTCGAGGCCGAGGCGGAAGCTGCTGCACATGCCGTGGGTGTCTTTGTCGTAGCCGAGGGGGCCGAATAGGACTTCGCGGAGGTCGGCGCGGTCGTCGCCGTCGGTGTCGGCGAAGTACCAGATGTTTGGAATGCTGAAGGCGATGCAGCCGGACTTGTGCTCGGGCTTGTGCCAGGGGAGGACTCCGGTGGGGATGTTCAGCGCATCGGCGAAGACGGTGATTTTGTCGGCGCGGCCGTCGCCATCGGTGTCTTCGAGGATCTTGATGGCATCGCGGCTGTCTTTGACGCGGGTGCCTTGAGGATCGGACCAGCGTTTTTTATCGGCGGCGTAGGGATACTCGACGGTGGAGGAGACCCAGAGCCGGCCTTTGGCATCGAAGGCGAGGTTGATGGGTTTGTTGATTTGTGGCTCGGCGGCGAAGAGCTGGACCTCGAAGCCTTCGGGGACATGCAGCGCGGCGCGTTCGGCCTCGGGTGAAAGCGCGGGGGTTTCGCGGATGAGGCGGTCCTTGGGCTCGGCGGCAAAGGCGGAGAGCAGAGGGCAGAGAGCGAAGAGAAAGAGACGCATGACCTCGAAAATCAAAAATCGGTTGTTCGACAATCGTCAATCAAAGGCGGCGTGGAGCGGATCGATTGACGATTGCTGATCAACGATTGTTGATGGCTGAAGTTTGCGGTGCGCGGAAGAGAAGGCTGGCCACGAAGCCGGTGAAGAGCACGGTGGCGAAGGGGGCGAGGCCGATTTTGAGGTTCGAGCCGATCCAGGGGAGGGTTTCGCCGCGGTTGAGGGCTTCGGAGGTGATCGTGAGGGCGGTGAAGTATTTCAATCCGAAGACCCAACCAGCATGTAAACCAATGGGGAGCCACAAACGACCGGTGCAGAGACGCGTGAAGGCTAGCATGGCTCCAACAGCGGCGAGCGTGAGAAACTCAGCGAGGAAGATGCGAAGGTCACCGAACCCGCTGAAAAGCCGCATGAGCACGGCGAAGCCACTATGCCAGCGCACATCGGCATCCGCGAGTTGCCAGTCGCCGGGTGGACGCAGGAAGTGGACGATGGCGAAGATGAAGGTGCACCAGAAGAAGGCGGTTTTGGGCTTCATGGTGCGTAGCAGGATACCGAGCAGGGCACCGCGAAAAAACAGTTCCTCGACGATGCCGGCGCCAAATGCGGCGGTGAGATGCGCAGAGAGCTTCAACCATGCGGCGTCCGGTTTGAGCGTGTAGATGCCGATTTGGATGAAAAGCAGGCCGAGGCCGAAAAGAAGGCCGGATGCCAAGATGAAGCCGGCGAGGCCTTCTTTGAATCCGGAGGCTGCAGGAGCGAAGGTGGGTAGAACACTTCGATCTAGCCTAATGGCCTTCAACAGCGGCCAGAGGAACGCGATGGCGAGGACGAGCACGGCACGGTTGAAGTAGCGTGTGAAGTGAGCGCGTTCGATTTCGCTGAGGAGCCATTTAACGGTGCCCCAGTCACGCATGGCGGAGTCGCTGAGCCAGCCTTGCGCCCATTGGCCGAGATCGAAGAGCGATGGCGCGAGCAAGGCCCCGCCGACCAGCACGGCGGCGAGGTAGGCGAAGAGCGGTGGCAAAGCGGAGCGTGTGTGGGGTTGCATGCGCAGGCGGACGATTGCATGCTGGCTGCCCACGAATCCATGAAAAAGAACCAGGCGCACGAATGGCACGAGCAGATCGAACCCCGAAAAAAGCGCTACGTGCGCGCCTACTGGGATTTTAGGAACTGGGTTTGGCACTACCTGATCGAGCCAGAAATGGATGGATGGGCACCATTGGAGCATCCGACAGATGATGATTGGCTGATGCTGCGTGACCTGATGTTTCGCAAGTATCAGCGGAAGAAGTACCCGCTGAAGTACATTGAAATGGTGGACAAAGTGCTGAAGGAAAAAGGCCTGAAGGGAGACGAGCCTTCCAGCGAGCAACTGCGCAGGCACGTAGCATGAGGCTGGCGCCGGTTTGGCTAGGTGGGCGCTAGCACGGCCATAACCTCGTAACCCTTCAAGAGCCCATTGCCGAGAAAATGAGGGGACGTGGCGGACCACTGCCACAAGGTACTTGCATGCATCATCTTATAATAGGGAGTTAGGCAAGGGGGTCGCTGTCGGCGGCGGCCGTGCCGCAAAGCGAGCTTGTGAAACTTTTCACAAAATCGTGTTGCCGCTCTTTCGTGGGCGACGAATAAGTCTTGCTCTTCCCCACTTTACGAACGCATGCCCACCGTCACCCGAGAATACGAGGCTCCCGATACCGCCGCCAAGGCCGCACGGCAGCTCGAATCCGTGGAAGAGACCACCACCGATCTCGTGGGTGAAAAACTGGTGCTCAACATGGGCCCCAGCCATCCGGCGACGCATGGGGTGCTGCGCCTGATCCTCGAATTGGACGGCGAGATCATCACAAAGGCCGACCCGGACATCGGCTTTCTCCACCGTGGAGATGAAAAGATCGCCGAGAACATGCACTACAACCAGTTCGTTCCCTACACGGACCGTCTGGACTACCTCGCGCCGCTGGCCAACAACGTGGCGTATGCGCTGGCGGTGGAAAAGCTCATGGGCTGGGAATTGCCCTCTCGTGGCAAGGCCATTCGCGTGATTTGCTGTGAGCTGGCCCGCATCTCGGCTCACATGCTCGGAGTCGGGGTTTTTGCGATGGATGTGGGAGCGATGACCGTCTTCCTCTACACCTTTACAGAGCGTGAGAAGATCTACAATCTGTGCGAGCAGCTCACTGGAGCCCGCTTCACGACGAGCTATACCCGAGTGGGTGGCCAGACTCGCGATTTGCCAGCTGGCTTTGAGGCCTCGGTGACGAAGTTCTTGAATGAGCTGGAGCCGGTGATCGACGAAATTGACAAGCTGCTCTCACGCAATCGCATCTTCATGGAGCGCACGCAGGACATCGGGGTGATTTCGCGCGACGAAGCCATCGCGCATGGCATTACAGGCCCGAATCTACGTGGATCAGGCGTGGAGTTTGACGTGCGCAAAGCGCATCCCTACCTCGATTACGAAAAGTACGATTTCGACATCCCAGTTGGAACGAAGGGCGATTGCTACGATCGTTATCTAGTTCGCATGGAAGAGATGCGCCAAAGTGTGCGCATCTTGCGCCAAGTGCTGAAGGATCTGCCAGGCGGAGCCATCAACGTCGCCGAGGCAAAAGGGCTACTGCCGAAAAAAGAAAAGGTCCTTATGAAGATGGAGGAACTCATTCACCACTTCATCATCGCCACGCAGGGCATCGATGCACCTGCAGGTGAGGTTTATTTCTCGACGGAAAATCCGAAGGGAGAGCTGGGCTTCTACATCAACAGCACGGGTGGAGGTGTGCCTCATCGTCTGAAGATTCGCAGTCCCTCGTTCCTGAATCTTTGCATCCTGCCAAAATTGCTCGTCGGACACATGATCAGCGATGTGCCAGCTGTGCTTGGCAGCCTCGACTTTGTGATGGGCGAGTGCGACCGCTGATGTTTCCACCCTGAACCGTTTTTGACCGACCCACGCATGGCCTTCGAAGTTCCAGCCGAATTGGAGAAGCAGATGGATGAGGCCATCTCGCATTACCCGGTGTCGAAACGCAGCGCAGTGCTGCCGCTGCTGCATCTCATGCAGCATCATCTCCGCTACATTAGCGAGGAGGCAGTGAACTGGGTGGCTGCGAAACTCGGTTTGGAGCCGATCCAAGTGCTTGAAGTGGTGACTTTCTATCCAGGCTTTCGTCAAACCGCTCCGGGCAAGTACCACATCCGCGTCTGCCGAACCCTTTCCTGCGCTATGGCGGGTAGCTATGAATTGATGGAGTCGCTCTGCAAAACGGCGAATATCGATCGTTCGCATGTCGATCATCATCATCCGATTGCGGTGAGCGCTGATGGAAAGTACAGCATCGAATTCGCCGAATGTCTTGCGAGCTGTGGTTTTGGCCCGGTTTGTATGGTGGAGGATGATTTCTATGAGAAGGTCGATCCTGCGAAGGCGGCTGACGTTCTCGCGAAGTACGTTTGATCATGAAAAGCGGCGGTCCCGAGTGGAAACCGCCGCGTTGCGGAGCGCCCGTAGGCCGCATTCAGAGTATTTCAATTACGCCAAGAGACGATGTCGTCGCCGGTCATGGGGGTCTTATCCTTGCCGATGCTGTAAATGGCCACATCCGTCGGCAGAAATTGAGGAGGCGGGCTAACGGCGTTCTGCGAGATTTTGGGGTCTTGATTCTGCAAGTCTGGGTTTCCGATTTTTCGATCCAAGTTTGTGTCAAAAAGTACATAAAAAGGTGAGCCCCAGAGGTCCACGAGACTGTAGGGGCTTTGCGCACCCACTAGACCGTTGAGGCCGTTTTTTGCTACTTTGAAGGTAGCAAACTCAATGTCTTTCGGATTCAGGTTGGCAGTGCCGCCGCTGCCGCCGGAAGAGCCTCCGCTGTCGCCCTGCCTAGCGGCGGGCCCCATCAGGGCTGTAATCAAACTAGAGCTTTGATTGGTGAGCACTGCGGGCGCATCGTCACCGCCTGAACTAGAGGTTTGGGATGGATCGATCGGAAAACGATTGTACTCGGTTTGATAAGCTTGAATGCCGTTTTGAATGGCGACGATCACATTGCGCACCTCCAGTTCGCGACTTTGCTGCATCAGCTTGGGTGCTTGTGAAATAACGAGGCCTGCCAGAATGCCGATGATGGTCACGACAACCAACAATTCGACAAGGGTGAAACCGTGACGTGAACGATGGAGTAGTGAGGTTTTCATATGCTGTGGAATGGCGGATGAGTTGTTGTTGTCATGCTGTTGGCGTGCATTAAACGGCTCGCCGAAGATGATGATGAATGGTTTTATCAGAAGAACATTCTGTGCGTCAACAACCGTATCGCGATGTCATTTGTGAGTAGAATGGGAATCCTCCACGTTTGCATCGCGGAAGTTTTCATTGTCAACAAACGCCTTGCATCATATAATTCAGCAATATAGATCGGCGATTCAATTCCATTTAACAACTCGACTCACAAACGAATCGCATTGATCGACTGAAAATATCATATGGCAAAACAAGCAATTAGCGGCGCAAAGAAAGTGAAATACGTTTATTCCTTCGGAGCAGGAAAAGCGGACGGAGACGGCTCCATGAAGGCGCTGCTTGGCGGCAAAGGTGCAAATCTTGCGGAAATGAGCCGCATTGGTCTTCCTGTGCCTCCCGGATTCACAATCACTACTGAGGTTTGCACCTATTATTACGCCAACAAGCGTACCTATCCTGCGATCCTGCAGGTGCAGATGGAAGAAGGCATCGCGAAGATGGAAAAGATCATGGGCTGCAAGTTTGGTGATGCCAGCGGGATGCCACTGCTTGTTGCCGTGCGTTCTGGTGCCCGCGACTCGATGCCGGGCATGATGGACACCATTCTGAACCTTGGCTTGAATGACCAGACCGTTCTTTCTTTGGTCAAAGCGACCAACAATGAGCGCTTCGCTTGGGACTGCTATCGTCGCTTCATCCAAATGTATGGCGATGTGGTTCTCGGCGTGCAAAAGCGCGAAGGTGAGGATCATGAGCCCTTCGAGACGGTGATCGAAAGTTACAAGCATGAAAAATACCATAAGGATATCATCGACAGCGATCTAACCGCCGAGGATCAGAAAGAACTGGTGAAGCGTTTCAAAAAGCTGGTCAAAGAGCGCACCGGCCATGTCTTCCCCAATAATCCTTGGGACCAGCTCCGTGGAGCCGCTGGAGCTGTGTTTGGCTCTTGGATGAATGATCGAGCCATCGTCTATCGTCGCAAATACAATATCCCGCATGAGTGGGGCACTGCCGTGAACGTGCAGGCCATGGTCTATGGCAACACAGGCAATGATTCTGGATCCGGTGTGGCTTTCACCCGTAATCCTGCCAACGGCGTCAACGAATTCTACGGCGAGTTTCTCATCAATGCGCAGGGCGAAGACGTCGTTGCTGGTGTCCGCACGCCCGAGCCTGTGGCCCAGCTCGAGAAGGAGATGCCCAAGGCTTTTGCTGAGCTGATGAAAGTTCGCCAGATTCTTGAAAAACATTTCAAGGATGTGCAGGACGTCGAATTCACCATCCAGCAAGGCAAGTTGTTCATGCTGCAGACGCGCAACGGCAAGCGCACGGCTGCGGCAGCGCTGAAGTTCTCCATGGACATGGTCAGGGAGAAGCTCATCGACTGGGAAACTGCCATTTTGCGTAATCCAGCTGACCAGCTCGAGCAGCTGCTTGCGCCAGATTTTGATGTCGCCGAAATCAAAAAGGCCAAGGAACTCGCCAAGGGCCTTCCTGCGGGTCCCGGTGCAGCATCCGGCACGATTTATTTGAACGCAAACCGCGCTGCCGCCGCCGCAGAGGCTGGCGAGACCGTGCTGCTCGTCCGCAATGAAACTTCCCCAGAAGATCTTCGTGGAATGATCGCCGCGGCTGGCATTCTCACCGCTAAAGGTGGTGTCTCTAGCCATGCTGCACTTGTCGCTCGTCAAATGGGCAAGGTTTGCATTTGCGGCGCCTCAGCCGTCGAAATCGACTACGACAGAAAAACCGTCACCATCTCGGGGCAGGTATTCAAAGAAGGCAAAGACAGCCTCAGCATCGATGGTACTGCGGGCACGATCTATGGCGGTAAGATCAAAACTGGACCTTCTTCTATAGTCACTGGTGCTCTTCATGGAGACAAGGCCGCTCGGGCCACAGAGAAATACAAGAGCTTCCAACAGCTGATGAGCTGGTGCTCGAAAGCGGCACGTTTGCAGGTCCGCACGAATGCCGACAATCCGGAGCAAACCGAAAACGCCATCGCGTTTGGTGCCCAAGGCATCGGGCTCACCCGCACGGAGCATATGTTCTTTGAGGGCGATCGCATCGATGCTGTTCGCGAGATGATCCTCGCCGACAACGTCGCTGACCGCGAAAAAGCCCTCGCCAAGCTGCTTCCCTACCAGCGTGAGGATTTTACAGGCATCTTTACCGCGCTCAACGGCTTGCCTGCGACCATCCGCCTGCTCGACCCTCCTCTCCACGAATTTGTTCCGCATGAATCTGCCGCCCAAGCCGATCTTGCGAAGAAGATGGGCGTTTCTCTTGAGAAGGTGAAGTCCCGCGTAGCAGCACTTCATGAGTTTAACCCCATGCTTGGCCATCGTGGCTGCCGTCTAGGCATCGCCTATCCAGAAATTACCGCCATGCAGGCTCGTGCTATCTTTGAAGCAGCGGCCGATGTGGCTGCCAAAAAGATCAAAGTAAAACCTGAGGTTATGGTTCCGCTCGTCGGTTTCAAGAAGGAGCTCGACCTACAGGTTGAGATTATTCATCAGGTTGCGAAGGCGGTCATGGCTGAGAAGAAAATCAAGTTCAGCTACATGGTTGGCACGATGATTGAAGTGCCGCGTGGTGCATTGACTGCAGACGAGATCGCGCAGACCGCCGAGTTCTTCTCCTTCGGCACGAACGACCTCACCCAGACAGCTCTTGGTATTAGCCGTGACGACATGGGCTCTTTCCTGATGCCCTACACGGAGAACGAGATTTTTAAGAAGAACCCCTTTGCCACGCTCGACACTACAGGCGTTGGCCAACTCATCCAGACCGCCATCACCAAAGGTCGCAGCACCCGTCCGGACATCAAGCTGGGCATCTGTGGCGAGCATGGTGGCGATCCTGACTCTGTAAAGTTCTGCCACAAGGTGGGTCTTTCCTACGTCAGTTGCAGCCCTTTCCGTGTTCCCGTCGCCCGCCTTGCCGCTGCGCAAGCCGCGATCGAGGAAAAGCGTGCCGCTGCCAAAGCGGCCGCCGGTAAAAATGTCCGTGGCTCCAGCTCCGCTGGTGCTTCGGCAAAACAAAACAACAAAGCAACCAACAACAAGAGGACAAACACCATGGCTAAGAAAGCTGCAAAGAAAGCCGTCAAGAAGGCTGCCAAGAAGGCCCCTGCTAAGAAAGCCGCCAAGAAGGCTGTCAAGAAGGCCGCTAAGAAGAAGTAACCACACGGCGGCTTCAGCCGCTGTAGCGGGCTAAACTCCGCAAAACAAAAGCCCTGTGGGGGAAACCTCACAGGGCTTTTTGTTTTCGTCTATCTCCATTCTCAATCGTTTTCTCTTCTCAATCTGATCTCGCCGCGTTTACGGAGGTGCGAAGCGCTGTTCCATCTGCTACGCAGATCGGTTTTGGATGCTGTGACACGAACTAAGCAAACCTCCATCAAGGTCGCGATATGAGCACACCCACCGCCATCTGGATTCAAAGATGAGTGGAGCTGCTAAAGAGATCGCCGCGAGGATGGGAACAAAATCGACATCAAAAATCGATTCTAACACTTGGTAGCGCATCGCCATCTAAATCCTCAGCGACCTCTTCTTCGCCCAAATCAACCACCACCTCTCCATGGCGAGCCACGAAGAATTCAAAAAGCGCAAAGGCCACGTGAGTTGAAGACTCACAGCTAAGCAACATCGCGCGGCGGAACCTGAATGCGAAATAAGGACGGTTGAGCTCTCTGGGCTCATTGACGTGGTCGGGATGGTTGCACCACAATCAAACCGATTCTATCAGCCCAATCAATTTCTCATGAAAACGCCTGTAGCCTCCGCTCCCACCTCCCGTCGTCGCTTCGTTCAGACAACTGCCGCAGCGGGATTGGGCTTTCATTTCATTCCGGCCTACCTCACCAGCGCACGTGCCGCAGACAATCCGAAGCTGCCGCCCAGTCGTCGAATCCATCTTGGCTGTATCGGCATTGGCGGGCGTGCGGGCAGTGTGATTCCCGGTCTCACAGCCGGTGGCATTGCTTCGCCGGTGGCCTTCTCCGATGTGGACTTCAACACCGCAAAGAGTGTGGATAAGAATCTGAAGGCCTTCCCGGATGCGAAGCGCTTCCAGGACTTCCGCGAGATGTTCGACAAGATGGGCAAGGAGATTGATGCGGTGAGCGTGGTGACGCCGGATCACACACATTTTACCGCTGCCATCAGCGCGATGGCACTCGGTAAGCATGTGTATGTCGAAAAGCCGCTCACGCATACCTTTGAAGAGGCGGAGATCCTCATGCGTGCCGAAAAGAAGTTCAAAGTGGTAACTCAGATGGGCAATCAGGGCCACACTTCGGCTGGTGCAGAACAGTTCAAACGTATGCTCGCTGCGGGCATTTTGGATGACATCGTGAAGATCGATGCGTGGAAGTCGCCGTCGCTGTGGTTCATGAATGCAGCGGAGCGTGCGCTCGTGAAGGGCTATCCGGCGGAAGAACCGAAGCCCGACTCGCTCAACTGGGATCTTTGGTGCGGCCCGCAAGAGGTGAAGCCATACAGCAAGATGTATCATCCCTTCAACTGGCGTGGCTTCCACCTTTATGGCGGAGGCATGTTTGGTGACTGGGGTGCCCACATCATCGACTTCGCTCATCATCACCTGAAGCTTGGACTACCCACGCGCATCACGCCCCTCGCTCTCGCGGATGCGAATCGCATCAGTTACCCGCTCAGCTCCGACATCCGCTTCGAATTCCCAGCCCGTGGAGAAAAACGGCCAGCCGTGGAGCTGCACTGGAAGGCCGGTGGAGATACGAAAATCCAAATCGCTGAAAAGTTTGGCGATCCTAGCCAAGATGGCCCAATCCTCATTCCGAATCCCGGCAGCACGGGCTCTCTCTTGCATCGCAAACAAGGCGATTACCTTGTGCAGCGTGGTTCTCATGATCGCCATTCGTTGGTCTATCCGCGGGTCAAGATGATCGAGTTCAAGGACGCGATGGCGCTGCGTCCGCCCAAGCACAACCACTTTGAGAGCTTCATCCATGCCTGCATGGGCGAGGGCAGCACCGAGTCGCCTTTCAGCGTTTCCGGCTTGCTGACACAGGTGCTGAACCTAGGCACCATCGCCGAGTATCTTAATGTCGATCTGCGGTTCGATCCGACTGCGAAGCGCTTCATTGGCAATGATGAAGCCAATGCCCGCCTTGCCGGACCGCCGCCGCGTGCCGAGTGGGCGGATTGCTACAAGGCAGCTTGACTGAGCTCTGCAAACAGAAGCGCAGGACGGATTCCTCTTGAAACGCCTCGGCGATGCCAAGTGAATCGTCGGCAAGCCCTTTTGCTCGGCGAGTTGTCCTAGATGATTGGCAACAGGAAGTCTTGAACCCATGCTTCCATGAATGCGTTCACTTCAGGTCAAATCCCACCATTGCCACGCGGCAGCCGTTGATCTGGAGATCGATGACATGGTGCCCAGGATGGTGTTTGCGAGTGGTGAAATCGCGGATGAGCTGCGATTTGGTCAAAAGAATTCGTCCGCGTGCTGGTAAAGCCATCTCCGTCCATTTGAAGACTTTCTCAAACGTGGATCCACGGGCTTTCACATAGTGGATGACGTAATCGATGACGAGTTGCTGCGATCTCTTCGAAGTCGAGGTGATTTCTGTCGTGATCTGCAGATGCTGGCCAAGAGAGAGCCTGACCGGCGAGACGGTCAGCTGTGCCTCGACTGCGGCTTTTTGGCCAAAACCGAACAGCTTTAGAGCGCGAGTATGGCCGCGTTTGATGAGTGTGCGGCAGGCGTGCCTAGCGATCCAGCGGATGGATTCGCTTTGGAGATCCCACATTTCCAGTCTGGCCATTACAAGCTCAGGATGATCCTTCGTGATGTCGTTAAGATGATTGGCCACCGAGCGGCGCACGAAGGGTGAGACATCGTCTTTGAGTGCCTCAAGGATCGGGGCGGTCGGTTTGGGATCTTCGATGAGGGATTGCAGTCGAGTGCTCCAAGGCAGCCTGGGTCGCGAGCCTTCACTGGCGAGGCGTCGTACTTTTTCATCCATATCTGATGTCCAGCGATGCATGGTGGCCAACGCCCGCTTCTGGTCCGCCACGATAAAAGGTCGAACGGCAAATTCTGCAGAACCGAATCGCGTGAAGAAACGCAGCGCCTCCATTGAGAAATCAAAATCATCGAGGCCGAAGGTGGCCGTGAAATCACAAAGGAAGATGCTGACAAAATCATGGTCAATGCGCGGCGCAAGTTTTTGAAGCACTGCAATCTTGCGGCGGTAACCGCCGGGTAATGCTACATCAACTGCAACGGCGCACTGATGCATCCGTTGCATCAGGCTGCGCCCCTCGAGGCCTTCAAGCGCAAGTTGCAGAAAGGTTTTGGCTTCAAATCTCGGCTCGATGCTTCCCAATAGGTTTGCGAGGCTGCGGTGCCGTCGCTCATCAAACCAGTTTTTGAGCTGTGGCGGTGATGAAATTTCGGAGAGCATGGATTGGAGTCCTTCTGCAAAAAAGCAAGGGCGCGGTGCCAACCCAATCTATCTGCTTCTGCTGCGGCAAAAAGGAGGATTCGAAGGGCCCAGCAACAGTCAATGCCGCAGGTGCAGGCGTTTTCCTACTCCTGTAGGAAAACGAACACACCTTTTTTATTGCCCACCACAACGTCCATCTTGCCGTCTTGGTTCACATCACCTGGAGTGACTTGGGTGCCAACGCCACTGTTGTCGTCGATGAGATGCGGGATGAGTTTTGCACCCCCTCGTCCATCGCGTTGGATCTCGAACCAATAAAGAACGGGCGGAGCATTTGGCTCGTCGTCCTTGAGCGGGCCGTGCGCCCAGCGGCGCTTGCCGGTGACAACGTCCATGACACCATCGCCATTCATATCGGCCAGTTGCATGGCATGTAGCTGACTGAATTTAACGCCGATGGCGCTTTCCTCAATGGTGCTGCCCATCAGCCTGTGCTCGGCAAAGCTGCCATCCGCGTTTTGCTCAAACCAGCCAAAGCCATAGCCATGGGCATCGTAGCCGGTGATCACATCATTGCGCTTGTCACCGTTCACGTCATAAACGAGCAAAAAAGAACCACCACGCCCGCCGGGTACGGTGAAGGACTGCGGGTGAAACTTCCAGTGGCTGTCAGACTTTGTGTCCGTGGGCTGTTCCCGCCAGCCTTCCTTATCGAGGATGTCGATACGGCCATCGCCATTCACATCGCCTGCACCGTAGCCGTGCGTGTAGCGGAAGTACTTCTTGTCGTTTTCCGGCGACTTGGGTGTGATGGGGCGGAAGCGTGCTTTGCCAAAGGGATTGTTCCAATCGATTTCCGCATAGCCGAGCTGCCCATCGGTGGAGGGCTGCTTACCGCTGCTGGAGTGTGCGAGAATTTCTGGTTTGCCATCGCCATTCACATCGCGGAAGTCGGGTGATTCGCCGTCGGTGATGTCAAAAATGGTGTGGCGGTTCCACTCCTCCTTTTTGTTTTGCGGATTCTCAAACAACCACGTTTCCTTTCCGGGCCACGAGTAGGCTAGAATATCGCTCCAGCCGTCACCATTGAAGTCGTAGGTATAGGTCAGGAAGAAGTCACTGTAGCCCTTGGCAGGGTCGTAGGGTTCTTTTTCGAACTTCGGTGCAAAGCTCACGCGCTCCTTGAAGTCTGGGCCCTTCCAGATGAACCGGCCGGAGCAGATGTCGTTGTCGCCATCATGGTCAAAATCGGCAAAGTGAGCGCCTTCGGCCACAAACTCCTCCGTAAGGGTGTATTTTTTAAATTGGAGCTCCGCAGCGGTGGCGCTGATGGTGAAGCAAAGCAGGGCGGCGAGTGATTTCATGCAGTTGGACAAGGTCAAACTAGGCTGTGAAGGCAGTTCTTGCATCTCATGACAGGTCGTAGGGACGCAAATACATGGCATCGCTAACTTGTTGGCCAATGCACCAGCTTGCAAATCCGTGCCCCCGCCGGAGGCTACAATGTATGGGAATTCTGCCATGATCGACTCTAGAACCAAACGCGTCGTGATCGTTGGCGCCAGTGACAATCCTGAACGTTACAGCCACCAGGCGCAGCTTTTGCTGCGACAGTACGGTCATGCGGTCGTGCCGGTGCATCCGAAGCTTACCGAGATCGAAGGCGTGCCTGTCGTGGCCGATCTGTGTGCCATTTCCGGCCCGGTGGACACCGTGACACTGTATGTAGGCCCGCAGATCTCACAGACGTTAAAAGATAAGCTCGTCGCGATAAAACCACGACGTGTGATTTTCAATCCCGGCACAGAAAATGCCGCGCTGAAAATGGTGCTGGTTTCTGCAGGAATGGAGTGCCAAGAAGCTTGCACCCTCGTGCTGTTGCGCACCGGGCAGTTTTGAACAGGCGCGTCCTTTCAGGTGTCTGACACACACTTGCAGTTATGCTAGAGATTCAGAAACACCGCATTTATGAAGCCAACCGCCTCCGTGCCCACGGTGCGAGCGAGGATGAAATTGAAGCCTTGAAAGACGCTGGTAACCATCCATTCCGACCCGCTTTCGTCGGCGGCAAACGCAGGACACGTCTAACGGATGCAACCAGCGGCACCTTCGAGGTGCCAATAGGCCAGCTGGCGATTCCGTCACGCAAAAACGAATTCTCAAGATTCGCTTAGCAGATCGAGCGCCAAGTCCAGTGCCCTAGCGGAGTGGGTAAGAGCCCCGACGGAGATGGCATTCACACCGGTGGCTGCGACGTCGTGGATCGTGTCGAGCGTGATGCCACCGCTGGCCTCCAGCCAAAGCTTGCCGTTCACCATTTGCACGGCTTCGCGGAGCTGCGCCACGCCCATATTGTCGAGCAGGAGCATGTCGACGCCTTCCAGTGGCAGGAAATCCCGCACCTGCTGGAGGCTCGCGGCTTCAAGCTGAACACGCACGCCGGGGCGCTCGGCGCGCAGGCGACGAATATTGGCTTGCAGAGCTTGGAGGCTTGGATTGGCCGCGTGATGGTTGTCCTTTACCATCGCGTGATCATAAAGGCCCATGCGGTGGTTGATGCCGCCGCCGCACTTCACCGCGGCTTTTTCGAGGAGACGCCATCCGGGCGTGGTCTTCCGCGTGTCCCAAACCTCGACCGGATGCGGTTTCACGGCCTCGACATATCGCCGTGCCTGCGTGGCGACACCGCAGAGGCGCTGGAGAAAGTTCAGCGCCGTGCGTTCCGCGGTCAAAAGCGACCTGGTGGAGCCGCGTGCCTCCAAAAGGATGCCTTGAGGCTCAAACGGTTGGCCATCGGTGAGAAGCTTCTGGACCTCAATTTGAGCGTCAATCTCACGGAACACGGTCTCGACGACCTCCATGCCAGCGACGATGCCCGGCTCACGTGCCACAATCTGCGCCCTTGAACGTGAATCGGCAGGGATGAAGAACTCGGAGGTCACATCGCCCGGACCAACGTCCTCAGTGATGGCGGCACGGATCAAGGCAAGAGTGCTGGGGTGCATCGGCATGAAGATTTGGAATATAGGCCGCGCCCTCTCTCCGGCAAGGGTGCCCTTCTCCGCCTCTTGCATCCTCGGGCCGTCTCGCCACCATGGCGGCCCTTTTCCCGCCATGGCCTACATCAACGAAAACTACAACAAGCTCAAAGCCGGTTACCTCTTCCCTGAAATCGCCCGCCGCGTGAAAGCCTTCACGGAGGCCAACTCGGAGGCCGCAAAGCGCCTGATCCGCTGTGGCATCGGCGATGTGACCGAGGCGCTTCCCGAGGCTGTTCGCACCGCCATGCACAGGGCGGTCGATGAACTCGGTGACCGCTCCACTTTCCGCGGCTACGGACCCGAGCAAGGCTACGACTTCCTTCGCAACGCCATCGCCGATCACGATTTCAAAGCTCGCGGCATCCAAGTCGAGGCCGACGAGATCTTCATCTCCGACGGCAGCAAGTGCGACACCGGCAACATCCTCGACATCTTCGGCGCGGGAAACAAGATCGCCATCACCGACCCGGTGTACCCGGTTTACGTTGATACGAATGTCATGGCAGGCAACACGGGTGACGCAGATGAAAGCGGTGCTTACGCCGGTCTCCACTACCTCAAGTGCACCCCAGAAAACGGGTTCGTGCCGGAGATCCCCTCCCAGCCCATGGACCTCGTCTATCTGTGCTATCCAAACAACCCCACTGGAGCCACTGCCACCCGTGCCCAGCTTGAGGCATGGGTCAGATACGCGCTCGCCAACGGCACCACCCTCCTTTACGACGCTGCCTATGAGGCCTTTATCCAAGATGCCTCGATACCACGATCGATCTATGAGATCGAAGGTGCTCGTGATTGCGCGATTGAGTTCCGCAGTTTCTCCAAGAATGGCGGCTTCACTGGCGTGCGGTGCGCTATTGTTGTCATTCCAAAGGGCCTCATGGGCAAAACCAAGGCCGGAGGCAAACAAGCGATCCATCCGCTCTGGAGCCGCCGTCACAGCACCAAGTTCAATGGAACCAGCTACATCGTCCAACGCGGAGCGGAGGCCATCTATAGTCCCGAGGGCAAGGCCCAGGTCAAAGCGCTCATCGAGCACTATATGGGCAACGCAAAACTACTCGTCGAAGCTTGCAAGAAGGCTGGCCTCGCCGTTTTTGGCGGTGTGAATGCCCCTTACGTCTGGGTCGGCTGCCCGAGCGGCCTCACGAGTTGGCAGATGTTCGACAAGATGCTCCATGAGGCGAATGTGGTCATCACACCTGGCAGTGGCTTCGGCAGCGCCGGCGAAGGCTACTTCCGCATCAGCGCCTTCAACAGCCGCTCGAACGTCGAAGAGGTCTGCCGCCGCATCGCCGCGTTGGTTTGATGATTCAGCCGCAGGACGCAAAGCCTTTCACAAGGCGGATGGCGGGGGCCCAAGCGGTCTCCTATTCCCCAGATCATAACGCATCTACAAATCATGATGCGTTGATGCGAATGGGTTGACCTGACCCGCTTAGCCGCTAGCATTCACCATGCCCGCTCGTCCTAATTGCCGCCCGGAACTCGAAGCCACCATGCGTCAGCGCATTCTGGTCATCGATGGCGCTATGGGCACAACGATCCGTGAATACAAAACCAAAGGGGTGCTGGATGAAGCCTCCGCTCGGGGTGAGCGCTTCCGCGACAACGAGAAGGACATTCTCAATAACGGCGACATCCTTTCGATCACCCGTCCGGACATCATTGAAGACATCCACAAGCGCTTCCTTGAAGCTGGCGCGGACATCATTGAGACAAACACCTTCTCCGCCACAAGCATCGCGCAAGCCGAGTTCTTCAAAGAAGGAGTGAAGAATCCCGAATTTTTCCAAGGAATCATCGAGGACCCGTTCCTGAACGAACTTGCTTGGGAAATCAATTTCGAGTCCGCTCGCCAGTGCCGCAAATGGGCCGACATCGTCGCCGAGCAGACAGGACGGAGGCGCTACGTCGCTGGAGCCATCGGACCGCTCACGGTGTCGCTTTCGCAATTCCCAGACTTGAGCGATTTGAGCTTCCGCTACGTCACCTTCGATCAGGTGAAGCAAGCGTATAAGCATCAGGTGCGTGCGCTGATCGCCGGTGGCGTCGATACGCTGCTCGTCGAGACGATTTTCGATTCGTTGAACGCGAAGACGGCGCTCGTGGCGATCCGCGAGGTCTTTGAAGAGGACAAATTGGAGCTGCCGGTACAGATTAGCGCCGCCGTTGGTCCCGGTGGCGAGACAATGATCTCCGGGCAGGTCACGGAGGCCTATTTGAATGCCATGCGGCATGTGAAGCCGCTGTCGATCGGCCTGAACTGCTCGCTTGGTCCTGACAAAATGCGTCCTTTCCTCGAAGAGCTTTCGGCGAAGGCGGATTGCTTCGTCTCCGCGTATCCGAACGCGGGCATGCCAAACCCGCTCGCGCCGACGGGCTTCGATTTGCTACCGCCGGACATGGCCGGTTACGCCACCGACTTTGCCAGTAGCGGCTTCGTTAACATCATGGGCGGCTGCTGCGGCAACACCCCCGAGCACATCGCCGCCATCGCAAAGGCTGTCGAGCACTTGCCACCGCGCGAGATCCCCGCCGATTCCCACACAATGCGCCTCAGCGGCTCGCAGCCCTACGTGCTCAGCCCCGGTTCGAATTACCTCATGATCGGCGAACGCACGAATGTGGCCGGCTCGCCAAAATTCGCGAAGCTCATCAAGGAAAACAAACTCGAGGAAGCCGTCGCCATCGCGCGTCAGCAGGTCGAGAGCGGTGCAAACGTCATCGACGTCTGCATGGACGAGGGCCTCATCGACGGCGTGCCGATGATGACGAAGTTTTTGATCCTCCTGCAAACCGAGCCTGAGGTGAACAAGGTGCCGATCATGGTCGATTCCTCGAAGTGGGAGATCATCGAGGCAGGTCTGAAGTGTCTGCAAGGCAAAGGCATCGTGAACTCCATCTCCCTCAAAGAAGGCGAGGCGAAGTTCAAAGAATACGCGACGAAGATCAAACAATATGGCGCCGCCACGGTGGTGATGGCCTTTGACGAGCAAGGCCAGGCCGCAACTTACGAGGACAAGATCCGCATCTGCGAGCGAGCGTATCGCATCCTCGTCGATCAGGTCGGCTTCCCACCGGAGGACATCATTTTCGATCCAAACATCCTCACCGTCGCCACCGGCATCGAGGAGCACAACAATTACGCCGTCGATTTCATCGAGGCCACGCGCTGGATTAAAGCGAACCTGCCTTACGCGAAGGTCAGCGGCGGCGTCAGCAACATCAGCTTCAGCTTCCGCGGCAACAACAAGGTGCGCGAGGCCATGCACAGCGTGTTCTTGTATCACGCCATCAAAGCGGGCATGGACATGGGCATCGTGAATGCCGGCATGCTCGAAGTGTATGAGGAGATCCCGCCGGACATGCTCGTGAAGGTTGAGGACGTGATTTTGAATCGTCGCCCCGACGCCACTGAGATCTTGGTCGACTACGCCGAGCAGTTCAAAGGCCAAGCCGGCAGCGCCAAGAAGGCCGAGATCGACATGAGCTGGCGCGAAGCCCCTGTCGAGAAGCGGCTTGAGCACGCGCTGCTCAAAGGCATCACCGATTTCATCAACGAAGACACCGCCGAAGCGCTAGCGAAGCTCGTCAAGCCGCTGTCCGTCATCGAAGGTCCGCTCATGGATGGCATGAGCGTCGTCGGCGACCTCTTCGGTGCGGGCAAAATGTTCCTGCCGCAGGTCGTGAAGAGCGCCCGCGTGATGAAACAGAGCGTCGCTTATCTACAGCCCTTCATGGAGCAGGAAAAGCTCGCCAACCCCGCGCAGCGCAGCGCGGGCAAGATCGTGCTCGCCACCGTGAAAGGCGATGTGCATGACATTGGTAAAAACATCGTCGGCATCGTTCTTGCCTGCAATGGCTTCGAAGTCACTGACATGGGTGTCATGGTGCCTTGCCAGAAGATTCTCGACAAAGCTGTCGAAATCGGTGCCGATGTCATCGGTCTCAGCGGCCTCATCACGCCTTCGCTCGATGAAATGGTACATGTGGCCTCCGAAATGGAGCGTCTCGGCTTCAAGCAGCCGCTTTTGATCGGTGGAGCCACCACCAGTGCGGCACACACCGCCATCAAGATTGCGCCGAAATACAGCGGCAGCATCGTTCATGTGCTCGATGCCTCCCGCAGCGTGCCTGTGACCACTTCACTCCTTTCTGAGGATCAACGCGTAGGCTTCATCAAGTCCAACGAAGAGCGCCACAAGAAACTCCGCGAAGAATATGGCCGCAAAAAAGACCGAGAGCTGCTCAGCCTCGCTGAATCACGCGAGAAAGGCCAAAAATTCGACTGGAGTGCACAAGATATCGCTACACCGAGCTTTATCGGCACGAAGGTCTATCAAGGCGCGGATCTGATCGCCACGCTACGCGAGTTCATTGACTGGTCGCCCTTCTTCCACTCGTGGGAGCTGCGCGGCCGCTGGATCGTCGCTGAAGGCCGGTTCTCCTCCGCGCATGAAGATGCTGAGATGAAGGCCAAGGCCGAAGTTGAGGCCTTGAAGCTTTACCATGACGCTAATGCGCTCCTCGACCGCATCATCGCGGAGAAGCGTTTCACCGCCAAAGGAGCCTTCGGTCTCTTCCCTGCCAACAGCGTCGGTGACGATATTGAAGTCTATGAAGGCGGAAAGCTCAAAACGACCTTTCACACGCTGCGCCAGCAAGTCATCAAGAAGGACAAAGCCAACTTCGCCCTCAGCGACTACGTCGCGCCGAAATCCAGCGGTCGCACCGATCACATTGGCGGCTTCTGCGTCGGCATTCACGGTGCCGATGAGTTCGCGAAGGAGTTCGACGCCGCGCACGATCCCTATCACGGCATTTTGACCAAAGCGGTCGCCGACCGTCTTGCCGAGGCCTTCGCCGAGTATCTCCATCAACAAGCCCGCTTCGCTTGGGGCTACGAAAAGCCAGGCGACCTCTCGATGGAAGACACCGTGAAGGAAAAATACCGCGGCATCCGCCCCGCGCCCGGTTATCCCGCCCAGCCCGACCACACTGAGAAGCCCATCCTCTTCGCTTTGCTCGACGCCACCGCCAAAACCGGCGTCGAACTCACCGAAAGCATGGCCATGCATCCCGGCAGCGCCGTTAGCGGCCTCTACTTCGCCCATCCTGAAGCCCACTATTTCGGCATCAGCGTCCTCGGCAAAGACCAAGTCGAAGACTACGCGAAGCGCAAAGGCATGAGCATCGAAGAAATGGAACGCTGGCTTGGGCCTTGGCTTGGTTATTAAACGAGCCCGCGAATCGGTTCGCCACGTGAGAGTAGGCTGACGAGACTCTGTGGCAGACCATCGAGCACTCGTGCCTCGCCCACATCCACGAGCGAGTGAAGGATTGTGGACACGAGGTCAGGGATGGTCACGGGCTGCGAGGACGGTTCGCCGCCGTTCGACGATGACTGGCCAATCACCTGCCCCATGTTCAATCCGCCGCCGTAGATCAACAGCGGCGCGAGGCCGCCCCAGTGATCGCGACCTCCCTTCGCATTGAGCTTTGGCGTGCGGCCCATCTCGCCACAGCACACGAGCATGATCTTGTCACGCAGGCCCCGCGCTTCGATGTCCTCGATGAGTGCAGACACCGCATGATCAAAGGGCCGGCCCACATAGTCCATGCCGGTGGTCATGGGAGCGTTGTTTTTGTCTGCATGCATGTCCCACACGAAACTTGTCGTCACGGTGACAAAGCCCGCGCCGCGTTCGCACAGGCGGCGGGCCATCAGGAGCAGCTTGCCGAGCGTCGCGGCGTTATCCGCGTAGTGCTCGAGGTTCTTCCACTCGGTGCTAATGTGGTCTTTGGGTAGCAGCGGAGCGGTGTCGTAGCGGGCGATGAGGCGCGGGTCTTCTTTGGAAAGGTCAAACGCGTCCGAAACACCACGCCGCAGTACATCAAAAGCTAGCGACTCGACCTGCGAGAAGCCCCCGATGGCTTCTGTGGCATCCAACTGGCGCTTCCACTGGTCCAACGAGCTCAAAAGTAGCCGCCGGTCATCGAGACGGCCCTGCGGCAGGCTGAGCGTCATGTCTGCCTGCGCCGCGCCACCGGCTCCGGGCACAAACGGCTGGTAAGTGGCGCCGAACTCGCCGCTCGACGTGATGTCGCCAAACTGCTTCACCGCCGGTCCAGCCTCGGCGAGCACCGCACGCGGCAGCAGCGCCACATTCGTCGGCATGGCGCTGTCTGGGCGCAAAGGCCCGGCAATGCGCGAGTAAAGTGAGCCGATATTTGCCTTCAGCGTGTCCTTGCCGACGATGGTCTTGATGTCGTGCACTGAGTCGCCCGTGACAAAGCTACGCACGATGCTGAACTTGTCCGCGAGCTTCGCCAGCCGCTGCATCGTGCCGCCGAAGGTGATGCCGGGGATCGTCGTCTTGATCTCGCCGGTCACGCTGCGCACCTCCGAGGGCGCGGTCATCTTCGGATCAAAGGTCTCGAACTGCGATGGCCCGCCGTGCATGAAGAGAAAGATCACCGATTTGTCCTTCAGCAGCTTCTTCGGCGAGGCAGCCATCAAATCGCCCAAACCAAGCCCCGCGAGGCCCAGTGATCCCACACGCAAAAAATCACGCCTGCCGAGACCGGAGGCCAGACTGCGTGAATCCGTGAAGCGTAGCATGATGGAAACTGCATACGCATCGAGGGCACGGCATTCTTCCAGAACGCAGCAAGGCTCGAGAAACGAACCAAGGCCTCTCGTGCGCCTTTTCAGCGGATAACTTCATCTTGAGCAATGCCTTTGTATCACGACACTGGCGGTTGATTGGTGTTATGAAATCGCCCCTCGTCCTCCTCGTCGCCTTTACCTCGATCGCATCCGCTGCTGACTGGCCTGTGTGGCGCGGTCCCAATCGCGATGGCATTTCGTCTGAAAAACTTGTTGGCACGGAAGTGACCAAGCTGTGGACCGCGCAGGTGGGCACGGGCTTCGCATCCTTTACAGTGGCGGAGGGTCGTGTTTTCACCAGTGGGCATGCCGATGGCCAGGACACGGTGTTTTGCATGGATGCAGCAACAGGCAAGCCGGTGTGGAAACACAGCTACAAGGCTGAACTCGGCGACAAGTACTACGAAGGCGGCACCTCCGCCGGTCCGGTAATCGAAGGGGATAAGGCTTGGCATTTGAGCCGCTGGGGTGATTTGATCTGCTTCGAGGCCGCCACGGGCAAGATCGTGTGGCGGAAGAACTTTCTCGAGGAAACCGGTGCAGAGATTCCTGAGTGGGGCTTCTCCGGTTCGGTGCTCGTGCAGGGTGCAAACTTGATACTGAACATCGGCCAGAACGGCGCCGCCTTTGAAAAGGCCACGGGCAAGCTCGTATGGAAGTCCGAAGCCGATACCGCAGGCTACTCGACGCCGCATTTGATTGCGGTGAATGGCAAGGAGCAGGTCGTGTTAAGTACGCGGCGGGCCTACAAAGGCGTCGATCCGAGCAACGGCAGCGTTTTGTGGGAGCACACTTGGAACACCAGCTACGGCGTGAATGCAGCGGATCCCATCCTCAGCGGCACGAAGCTCTTCATCTCCTCCGGTTACAATAAAGGCTGCGCTTTGCTCGATCTCGCCTCCGCGGAGCCCGTTGAAGTGTGGCGCAGCCGCGTGATGAAGAACCAGTTTAACTCCAGCGTGTTGATCGACGGCCACCTCTACGGCAGTGATGGCGATGAGAGCAAGCAGGCGAGCCTGAAGTGCATCGACTTTGCGACCGGTGTGGAGAAGTGGAATGCGGCTGAAGTGGGCTTTTGCTCGCTTATGGCTGCTGATGGTAAGCTCATTGTCATGACCGCCAAGGGCGAGTTGATCATCGCGAAGGCCAGCGCTGCCAAGTTTGAGCCGATTTCCCGCACGCCGCTGCTCACCGGCCGTTGCTGGAGCGTGCCGGTGTTCGCCAACGGCCGTGTTTACGTGCGAAATGCTGCGGGGGATGTGGTATGTGCTAGTGTAAAGTGATGGCTGTTGGCCACGCAGGCTAATGTGCTTGCCATTTCCGGGTCACTGCGAAAGACTCGCGCCCTCATGTCCCAGCCTGCCAACGCCGAAATCACACGCCTCAGCGATCTCACGCCGCATCAAAAACGCTCCGGCATCGCCGCGTGGCTTGGCTGGCTCTTCGACGGCCTCGACATGCACATCTACACACTTGTGGCCACGCCCTTCGTCGCCGCTTTGTTGATGCACGATGGTGTTGCTGCCGCGCCGAAGGATGTCGATACAAAGGCCTCGATCATCCAGGCGGCTTTCCTCGTCGGGTGGGCGCTGGGTGGAGGCTTTTTCGGCCGACTTGGCGATGTGCTGGGTCGTAGTCGCACGCTCGTGCTCACCATTTTGTTCTATGCGGGCTTCACCGGTCTCTCGGCGCTTTGCACGGACTGGACGCACTTGCTGGTCTGCCGCTTCCTTTCGGCGCTGGGCATCGGCGGCGAGTGGGCGGTAGGTGCCTCGCTGCTTTCCGAGACTTGGCCGAAGAAGTGGCGACCATGGATTGCAGCCACATTGCAGACGGCAGTGAATATGGGCGTGCTGCTGGCCTGTGCTGCAGGTGGTTTGTTTGCCTGGATCGTGAATCAGGGTTGGATGCAGGAGGCCACCAGCCATCGCATCGTCTTCCTTGTGGGCATCCTGCCGGCACTGATTACACTGTGGATCCGCAAAGCCGTGCCGGAGACCGAAGAATGGGCGCACGCTGCAAAGGATGCGAAGCCGCCAAGGATTGCCGAGCTCTTTGGCCCTGCCGTGCGCAGCACCACTTGGCGCGTGCTGATCATCTGCGCGGTGTCTCTCACAGCGCATTGGGCTTTCATGTTCTGGCAGCAGAGTCTCATTCGCGCCCTGCCGGAGGTGAAAACCCTCAGCGGCCCAGATCAAACGAATGCTGTAGTCGAGGCATTAGTGTGGATCATGTGTGGCTCGATCATCGGCAACTATGTCGCCGGAGCATTCGCCAAGATGTGGAGCTATCGCACAGCCATCGTGGTGATGCTGCTGGCCTACGGCGCAGCCATGCTGGTCGCGTTTCACAGTGCGAGTGCTTGGACGCATTCGCAGATGCTCATTTGGTATGCGGTAATCGGTTTATGCCAGGGTGTATTCGGTCTCTTCACAATGTGCCTACCACCGCTTTTCCCCACGCTTCTGCGCACCACTGGCGCGGGTTTTTGCTACAACATTGGGCGCATCGTCGCCGCCATCGGCACTGTGGTCTTTAAGCTTTACGCTCCGGTGGGAGACTACCACACGGCGCTCTACTATGCCGGCTGGCTTTTCATCCCTGCCGCTTTCATCGCGCTGTTGCTGCCGCAGGAGAAAGAGGAAGCTGGTGCGGTGGATGAGCCGTTGGAGTGAGTGTCGATCGCAAGAATTCCCCTCTTGAGACCGGTTTCATGGGCGCAATGAAGTTCACGGCCCTTTTTCTCTTCCTCGCTATTGCGGCATATGCGCAGCAGCTCACGCTCCAAGTCACCACCGATCGCACGGATGCGACTTACAAGATCGGCGAGACGGCCACCTTCATCATCGAGTCCTCTCAGCCAGTGGAGGTGACGCTCGTTTTAAGCAAGGACGGCGTGGAGCCGCAGCCTGCGAAGAAGGTGACGCTCACAGGCAGTAAGCTTTCGCTCACGGGCAAGCTCGATGAGCCCGGCTTCCTGCAACTACGCGCCACCAGCGGCAAGGCCTCCGCACTGGCTGCGGCTGCTTACGATCCGCTCCAAATCAAACCGAGCCTGCCGGTGCCAGATGACTTCGATGCCTTCTGGGCCTCGCAAAAGGCCGCGCTGGCCAAAGTGCCGCTCAAATCGAAGCTCACGCCGGTCGAGACCGCGGTGAAGGGTGTCGAAGCCTTTGACCTTCAAGTCGAGTGTCTCGGTGGGAAGCCCGTGTCTGGCTACTTTGGCCGTCCGAAGGGAGCGAAGCCCAAATCCCTGCCTGCCATCCTTCATGTGCATGGTGCCGGTGTGCGCAGTTCGGGGCTCGGCAGCGTTTCGTGGGCGCTGAACGAGGGAGGTATGCTATCGCTCGACATCAACGCCCACGGCATCCCGAATGGCAGGCCGGCGGAGTTTTACACCGCACTGCAAAACGGCGAGCTGAAAGACTACCGCGCTCACGGGAACAAGGATCGCGAGACGGTTTACTTCAAAGGCATGTTCCTCCGCCTTATCCGCGCCATCGATTTTCTCACGGCGCAGCCGGAGTGGGATGGGAAAACGCTCATCGTTTATGGCAGCAGCCAAGGTGGCTTCCAAGCACTGGCCGCCGCGGGGCTGGACAAGCGAGTCAGCTTCATCTGCGCTGGCGTGCCGGCGGGTTGTGATCACACCGGTAGCCAAGCCAATCGCGTGAATGGCTGGCCCAAGATCGTTCCGAATGGCCCCGACGGCAAACCGGACCCGGCCGCGCTTCAGGCCTCGCGCTACTTTGACTGTGTGAACTTTGCCACGCGGGCAAAAGGCAAGGGCGCGGCCGTCACGGTTGGCTTCATCGACACTACCTGCCCGCCCACCAGTGTGTATGCGGCCTACAATGCTCTTTCTGTGCCGAAAACCATCTACTTTGACACCCTCGCCGGGCACACGAACACCCCCGCGGCATCGAAATTCATGCAGCAGGCCGCGCTCAGGCATGTCCGTGAGATGAAGTGAGGTCACGAAGCCTCGAAAAGAGACTTTGTGAAACTTTTCACAAAATCGGGTTGCCGCTCCTGCCCCCGACCGGATAATCGGCTCTTAGATGATCCCTTTGCTGCCTCTTGCCGCCATTGACCTGCTGTCCCTTGCCGTATCGGTCGGGAAGATCGTTTTCCTCTGCTTTCTGGTCATCCTGCCGCTCGTCTCGATCTCGGTCTATTTCGAGCGCCGTCTCTCCGCGGTGATCCAAGACCGAGTGGGGCCTAATCGGGTCGGTGTGCCACTCACACTCTTTGGCTTCAAGAAAGATTGGCATCCGCTCGGTATTGGCGGGCTCGCCCAAGCAGCGGCGGACGGATTAAAGTTCATTCTGAAAGAGGACTTCGTCCCTGCGCATGTTCGAAAAGTTTACTACTGGATGGCTCCCTGCCTTGTCGTGGTCCCTGCCCTGCTCACCTGCGCGGTGTTGCCCTTTGGCAGTGAGCTCGATCTCAGCTTCCTCAATCCCCTCGTGATCTCGATTTTCGGTGGCAGCGGCTTTACGCAGCCAGTAAAGCTCGTCATCGCCGATCTCAGTGTCGGGCCGCTCTTCACCTTCGCCATCGCCTCGATTGGTGTGTATGGCATTGTGCTAGCCGGTTGGTCGTCGAACTCCAAATATCCCTTCCTCGGAGGCGTGCGTTCCAGTGCCCAGATGATCTCGTATGAGATCTCCCTCGGGCTCTCGATCATCCCCGTCTTCATGATCTACGGTGAGCTGAACCTCGCCAAGATGTCCGCTTACCAAGACGCGAACGGCTGGCTTCTCTTGCCCTTCTGGGGCGAGGGCCTCAGCCTCCAGCGCTGGGTTCTGCTCATCCCGATCTTCATCAGTTTCTGCATCTTCACCGTGTCGATGTTCGCCGAGACCAACCGTCTGCCCTTCGACCTTGCGGAGTGCGAGACGGAACTCGTCGCCGGGTATCATACCGAGTACAGCTCGATGAAATTCGCCCTCTTTTTTATGGGTGAATATGCGGCGATGATCATCGGCTCCGGCATGGCCGTCACGCTCTTCCTAGGTGGTTGGAGCATCCCTTTCGCGCCCTACCTCGGGCTCGCCTTTGAAGCTGGCAACACTCCTTGGTGGCTTGGTCTGCTCCATATTGCTACCTTCTTCGCCAAGGTTTTCGCTTTCATCCTCTTCTTCATTGTCATCCGCTGGACGCTTCCGCGCTTTCGCTTTGATCAGTTGATGGCGCTGGGCTGGAAAGTCTTCTTTGAACTGGCCCTGGCAAACGTCTTCCTCACCGCGGTCTTGCTTTGGTGGACACAGAAGTGAGCCGCCGTTGCGCCCAAAAAGCTGCGTGAGCACCTAAAAAGCCACCCAGCGTGTCCGCGAGCCAGTCCCATACATCGCCGCCGGTGCGTCCGGGAACGTGGAGTTGATGCCACTCGTCCAAAATGCCAACGAACGAGCAAAACAATACGGTGAGCATGATGGCCGCCGTTTTGCCCTGCATCCGCCCGGCTAGCCGAAAAGCCAGTAGGAAGCCCATCCCGCCCAACGTGAAGTAAGTCACATGCTCGACCTTGTCGATGCCGGGAAACCCACCCGGCAGTGCGATGCTCGGCTGGGACGAGAGCCAATACAGCACTCCGCCCCAGATAAGGACAGCAACACGCCAGAACAAGGTGTTGAATAGGAATGAAAGCATGGGAAGAGCTGAGCGGGCGAGTAGCGAAAGGTCAAGCGGCCAACGCGGCAGGAAGTTATCCAATGGGTTTTCCACGCAAGAACTGCAGATGCCGCTTGTTCACTGGGAACAACCAGCGAATACCAAAGCCCCATGTCCCAACCCGCGCGCTACATTATGATCGGCGGCTTCCTCGGAGCCGGTAAAACAACCACCGTTGGTCGCCTAGCAAAGCATCTCAGCGACCAAGGGCTGAAGGTCGGCCTCATCACGAATGACCAAGCGGGAGGTCTGGTGGATACGAAACTGCTGCGCGGCCAAGGTTATGCCACGGAGGAAATCGCGGGCGGGTGCTTCTGCTGCCGCTTCAACACGCTGGTTGATGCCGCTAGCAAGCTTACGAATGCAACGAAGCCCGAGGTGTTTATCGCGGAGCCGGTGGGGAGCTGCACGGATCTTGTCGCTACGGTCACGTATCCGCTGCGCCGCATGTATGGTGATGCCTTCACCATCGCGCCGCTGGCCGTGCTGGTCGATCCGGTGCGGGCACGACGTGTTTTTGGCCTCGACGCCGGCGGCACTTTCTCGTCGAAGGTTTCTTACATCTTCAAAAAACAGCTCGAAGAAGCGGACATCATCGTCATCAGCAAAAGCGATCTGCTTGATGAAACCCAGCGCGAGCAATTGCGCGCTGTTTTGGCGAAGGAATTCCCGCTGGCGAAGATCGTGACGGCCTCGCCTCGGCAGGAAACCGGTCTCGACGAGCTTTTCAGCGCGCTCATGAGCGGCGAACAGGCGCGGCGCAATCCGATGGCCGTCGATTACGAAGTCTATGCCGAGGGCGAGGCCTTACTCGGCTGGCTGAATGCCACCGTTTCGCTCAAATCAGACGATGAGTTCGATGCGAACGCCTTCCTCAAAAAGCTCGCCACCAACGTGCAGGGCCGATTGCAGGTGGCAGGTGCCGAGATCGCGCATTTCAAGATGACCTTCAGTCCCGACGACGGCATCGCGGGCGAGCTGGCGAGCATCCATCTCGTGCGCAGCGACTCCATCGCCGAGCTCGGCATGGAACTCGACGAACCGACCACCGGCGGCCAGCTCATCATCAATCTGCGTGCCGAGGCCGATCCGGCATCGCTGATGGAATCGGTGAAAGCCGCGCTCGATCAGGTGAAAAACGGCTTCTTCGGCCTGCAGGCCACTTTGGAGCACGAAGAGCATTTCCGCCCCGGCAAACCTGTGCCGACCCATCGGGATGGGTGAGGCCTCGTCTCGCTCTTTCGGATGCACGCCGTATTCTTGACACTGTGCCGCTCCTCCCGGAAAAGCAGGCTCTTCATGATCACCTACAATCCCAAGGACTGGTGGAAGCTCATCTTCGCCTTTCACCGCAGCGATTCGTTTCGTGTGCTGCTGCCCGGTATGATCGCCGTGGCGGCTTACACGGGCTTGGTGGCGTGGATTGAGAATGATTACCTGCACGTCACTTTCAAAAACTCCACGCTGGTGCACTCGCTCGTGGGTTTTGTGCTCTCGATGATGCTCATCTTCCGAACCAACACAGCCTACGAGCGCTGGTGGGAGGGCCGCAAACTGTGGGGCAGCTTCGTTAACAACTCGCGGAACCTAGCCCTCAAGCTCAACGCGTTCCTCCCGGCTGATGCGCAGGCCGAGCGCGATCTCTTCCGCACGCTCATTCAGAACTTCATCGAGGCCTCGAAGGAGCACCTGCGCAAAGGCGTGGACGTGCACAAGCTTTCCGCCGCCGGTCCATATGACGCCGCCTACTACGCGAAGGTCTCGCATGTGCCGAATCAGATCCTGAAGGCCCTCTTTGTCGAAGTCACCCGCCTGTATCGCTCCGGCGTGATATCCGGCGAGCAGCTCATCGTGCTCAATGCCGAACTGCAATCCTTTGCGGAGAATCTCGGCGCCTGCGAGCGTGTCAAGAAGACGCCCATCCCGTATGCTTACAGTCTCTTCCTGAAGAAAATCATCTTCATTTATGTCTTCACGATGCCGGTGGGCTTTGTGCTCGACTACAGCTACTGGGCAGTGCCAGTCGTGACCTTTGTGTTCTATGCTTTTGCCTCCATTGAAGTCATCGCCGAAGAAATCGAAGACCCGTTTGGCCGCGAGGCGAACGACCTGCCCACCGATGCCATCAGTGATACGATCCGCGCCAACCTGACCGAAATCCTCTCTCAACCATGAAAACCCTCCACAGCCTTCCGCTGCTCCTGTTGGCGCTGTTTCCCTCGCTCACTCTTGCACAGGAAAAGGGCCAGCGCTTTGAGCTAACCGCTCGTGCCAGCGAGATCGATTCTCGCGCGACATCGCATCCGGAGATTGACTTCGTCTTTGAGTCCAAAGGTAAGCCCGCTGACCTGCAGCATGCCAGCGTGGATACTCGTGTGAAGGCGAAGGGCAAGCTCGTCATCTGGCTCATGGGCCACAGCGCTGGTCTTTTCGAGCGCGTGAACCGATACGGCCTCCACGCCATCCGCGTTCATTATGCGAATGGCTGGTTCGGCAAGTTTGGCAACTCCTCTCCCGGTGCCGATGGCCAGCAAAACGGGCACATCCGCCTCGAAGCGGCCACCGGCGAGGACTTCAGCCCGCTCGTCGAGATTCCGAAGCCCGATGGCATGATGGAGCGCTCATTCCAATTCGTGAAGTGGCTTTCGAAAAACAATCCCGAGGGCAAGTGGGAGCAGTTCATCGCTGCCGATGGCAAAGGCCTCGATTGGAGCAAGGTGATCATCTCCGGCAGTTCGCACGGCAGCACCACCGCAGCTCGTTTTGCAAAGCACCAGGCCGTGGACCGCGTCGTCATGTTCTGTGGTCCGCGTGATCAATATGAACAGTGGCAGGCGCTGCCCTCCGCCACATCGGCGAACCGCTTTTTCGGCTTCTCTCATGTGCTCGACAGCGGCTGGAGCGGCGATCATTACTGCCGTTCGTGGGAGCTGCTCGGATTGCATGCCTTTGGCCCCATCGTGAATGTCGACCAGGTGAAACCGCCGTATCAAAACACGCGCCGCCTCACCACCGATGCGGATGTGAAGGGAGATGACAAACGGGCGCACTCCTGTGTGGTGCCGGGTGGCGCCTCGCCGAAAGCCGCTGACGGAAGCTATCTGCATGAGGCTGTGTGGAAGTATCTTTTTACGCAGCCCGTCGATCAAATCGGCTCTGCCGTGCCGCAGGATCCAGATTGCGATAAAAACCTCATGCCCATAGCACCGAAGTCGGAGAAGTGAGCTCCATGCGCATCACCACCCTCGATCTCCGTTTTTGCAGCACACCTGGCCTCATAGCCTCCTACCTCGTCGAGAGCGCCGGCGAGCTCGCGCTCATCGAAACCGGCCCCGGCTCCACTTTGCCAGTGTTGCGTGAGGCTCTGCGTGCGCATGGCGTCGATGAAAAAGCCATCGCGAAGGTCTTCGTCACCCACATTCATCTCGATCACGCTGGTGCCGCGGGCTGGTTCGCGCAAAACGGAGCCACCATCTACTGCCATCCGCATGCGGCGAGGCATTTGATTGATCCCTCGAAGCTCATGAGCAGCGCCCGCATGGTTTATGGCGATCAGATGGACACGCTCTGGGGCGAGATGTTGCCCGCTCCGGCGGACAAAGTGATCGCGTTGCAGGATGGCGAGAGCGTCAAGCATGGTGACATCCGCATCACCGCGTGGGACACGCCGGGGCATGCGCGGCATCATCATGCCTTCATCGTCGATGACATCTGCTTCACTGGCGACACAGCAGGGCTACGCCTCGAAGGAACAAATTACCTCAGCGTCACCGCCGCGCCGCCGCAGTTCGATCCCGATGCGTATCGTATTTCCGTGGATCGCCTGCTCGCGGCGAATTTCAAGACGCTCTACCTCACGCACTTTGGCCCCGTGCAGGATGTGACCGCGCATTTGCAGGCTTACCGTGAACGCATCGCCGAGGTGCATGCCCGCGTGGACGCCTGGGTGGCCGCTGGATGGAGTGAGGAGCTGATTCGTCAGCATTACCGTGAGGCGGAGCATGTCATCGCGCTGCGTGACGGGCTCACTGCCGAGCAGTGGCAGAAGTGCGAGGACTCGAACAGCACCGCTATGTGCGCCGATGGCGTGCGGCTTTGCTGCGCCAAAGCACGAGAAGCACGAGCAGCGGCAGCGTGAGCCACCACCCCGTCTTCATCGATGCGGTCTCCGCAGGGTTCACTGCCTGCTCGCGCGCCTTTTTCTCCGCTTCCTGCACAAACGGATCTTCCGCGAAACCGGTGTCGTAAGTGTACTCCGGCTCTTGAAAACTGAACGGCACCTCTAGAACCTCACCGTTCTGATGAAACATCCCACGGATGGTTTGCATCGTGCCCGTTTGCTCGAAGATTTCAAACGTGATCCAGAAGTCCTCCAGCAGCTTTTCTAGCGGCAGCGTGAAAGTCACATCCACATAGCGTGCAGCATACTCCACCTCCGGCATCGGCGGCGTTGCAGCCGCGTTCGGCCACAGGTAGTCAAAGCGCACCTTCGAGCCCCACGCAGAAGGTTTTTGGTTCACTTCGAGTTTCACCTGCTGGTTCAAGTAATCCGTCAGCGCCGGTTCCGCAGCCTTCAGCTCATCAAAGGCCAGCTTCCCATCGCCGTCCGCATCCACGCGGATCATCTTCGTCACGGTGAGAAGATTGAAGGTAAACCGCGCCTCCAGTTCATGTGGTGCAGGTTTCACCGTCATCTCGCTTTGATCAGCAGGATGGGCCCAAGCGCGGTTCGAGATGGTCAGCAAGGCAATCGCTGACAAGAGTATCATATCGATTTTCATGACGAACCGATCCACCGGCGTGGCACCTCCCACGGTGCAAGAGCGGCACAGGCTTGGGTTTTGAAGGCAACGGTGATCTCTGACGCAGGCAGCGGCACTCGGGCGACGATGTCCTGACCGCGCTCGGGATCGCGGCTGGGCGCACCAAAGACCTCCACATCGTTCAAACCGCCCGCCAGACGGATTTTGGCTGCGATCTCATCGGGGCTTAGCTTGCGCCCTGCGACGTTGATGCCGCGACCGAGGCTTGCGTGGAGCTTCAAATGATCTTCATCGATCGAAACGGCATCGCAGGTCAAAAAGCGACCCTCGCCAAAAACCTCGCCTGACAGCGTTTCATCGTAACCAAGTCCTACCGAGCTGCTTTCAACCATCAAACGGCCTTCCGGCCCGATTCGAGCTTCGATGCCGGGAAGCAAGATCTCGTCGCACGAGATCGCACCGCACTCGCTGGTGCCGTAAAGATTGCGTAGATGCAGGCCGTGCTTCTCGCGAGCCATCGCAGCGAGTTCCGGCGTGAGTGGGGAGCCCGCGGAGATGGCCAGAGAGACATTGTCAAAACGCACCTGCCCCATCAGCCAAGCCTTCCACATCGCCGGCACGCCCGGCAGGAAGACGCGAGCGTGAGGTCGCAGCGTGTCCATGAGCGGCTGAGCAAAAGGTTGCGGTGCCCAGCAGAGCGGCACGCCATGTAGCAGCGTCTGCAGAACCGTCATGGTGAGGCCATACGAATGGGCGCAGGAGATCGCTGCCACGGCCACACCGCGATTTTCGAGATCAAAGAACGCATGCAGCCGGTCCACATCGGCGGCGATTTGCTCAAAGGTGAAAAATTGGCAGCGCCGGACGCCGGAGCCGCCCACGGTTTGCTTGATAAAGGCTGTGCCGACTGGCGGCGGCATCGCGGGCACGCGCCGCGTGCGATCCTTCTCCACCCAATGCACTGGCACACCGTGCAGCAATCCTGCGAGCGTCGTCCGAAGAATGTCCGGCGTGTCACCTTGGGCCACCCACACATCCCCCTGAGGATTCAGGGCGCGTGCTTGGGAATCCAGCTCCGCAAAGGTCAGCGTAAAGTCTGGAGCATGCACCGCTACGAGCGCTCCGCGTTCGCGTTGAATGCGTGTCCATCGTTCACCAAACATGATTTGCAGTCCCAAGGTGTGAGCGTAAATCCTGCCGCCCGCACTTCAACCTGCGTTGACTTTATCCCTGTTTTTTCTTTCCCGTGCCCGCATCCCACCTCCAGCGCATTGCCATCACCGGAGCGGGTATTGTCTCGCCGCTTGGCATCGGCTGGCTGGCTAACGAGGCTGCATTTCAGGCGGATCGCATGGCCTTTAGGCCAGTGCCGCAGGATTTGTTCGAGCTGGATGGCTTGGTGGCAAAAACAGCCGGCATCGTCGATCTGCCGAAAGAGCCTGTTTTGAAGAAAAAAGCTGCCTACGCGGGCCGCGGCACGCAGATGCTCATGTTGGCCATTGGTGAGGCGCTGGCACAAAGCGGGCGTTCAAATCTCGATGGCATCGATGCAATGGTCATCGGCACCTCCGCGGGTGCGATGTCGCTCGGTGAGACCTACTTTGAAAATGCGGTGCGTGATTCCAAGCGACAGTTGCGTCAGCTTTCGCTGGCTGAGCATTACCAACCGCAGCGCCAGATCAATGACCTTGCCGCCGAGTTCGGGTGGCAAGGGCCGATCATCATCATCTCAAATGCCTGTGCTTCCGGCGCGAATGCGATCGGTTGGGGTGTGGAGATGATCCGCAGCGGCCGGGCAAGGCGCGTGTTGGCGGGTGGCTACGATGCACTGGCACGTCTGGTCTTTGCGGGCTTTGATTCACTCAAGGCGCTGGCTCCTAGCGGCATCCCGCGACCGTTCGATGCCGCGCGTGATGGTCTAGCGCTCGGCGAAGGCGCGGCGGTGATGCTTTTGGAAGCCGAAAACGCGCGTCAAAGCACGGCACTGGCCGATGTGACCGGGTATGCGACGGCGACAGACCTCCACCACCTTACGCAGCCGGATCCGCAGGGTCATGCGGCCATCCGCACCATGGCCGAGGCCACTCGGCAATCCGGTCTCACGCCTGCGGACATCGACTACATCAACTCGCACGGCACTGGCACGCCTTTCAACGACGTGGCGGAGGCGCAGGCCATCACCGCCTGGGCGGGAGAGGCCGTGTCGCGCATCGCCGTGAGCTCCACGAAATCCGCGATGGGTCATCTGCTCGGCGGCGCGGGTGCGGTGGAGGCCGTCATCTGCCTCATGGCCCTGCAAGGCCAGTGGCTGCCCGCGAGCCTCAACGTGCGCGAGGTGGATCCCGCAGTGCAGTTTGACCTCGTGCGGACTTTTCGTCGCACGAAGGTGGAGCACGCGTTGACGAATTCCTTCGGCTTTGGAGGCACCAACGCCACGCTAGTCATGAAAAGGAGGTCCTCATGAGCGCGGTGGGTCTTCACCTCAATGGCGTTGGCGCGGTGAGCCCCGCAGGCTGGAGTGCGCAGGATCTGCTGCATGTCGTGCGTGCGGGCGCGGCCCTGCCAGTGACGAACCTCATGCGATCCAAGGGAGAGCGCACTTGGGATTGCCGCGCGCGCACCGTGCCTCCTGCGCCATTGGAGAAGCAGGTGCGTCATCCGCGCTTCCGCCGTGTTTCACCGATCTCGCGTTATGCGGCGGCGGCGAGCCTTGAAGCACTGAAAGACGCCGGTTTCGGCACCCCGCCGCCGCGGCTCGCCATCCTGTTTGTCATGATGAATGGCTGCGTGAACTACACCGGCCGCTTTTACCAGGAGGTGCTTGATAATCCTGCACAGGCCAGCCCTCTTATTTTCCCCGAGACGGTCTTCAATGCGCCTGCTTCCCATATTGCGGCATTGCTTGGGGTTGATGGTGCGGTGAGCACAATCCTTGGGAACGCTAATGCCATCATGCAGGCACTCGAAATGGCCGAAGTCTGGCTGCGCTGTGGTGTTTGTGATCATTGCCTCGTCGTTGGTGCGGAGGAGTCTGATTGGCTGAGTGCCGAGGCGCTCAGCTACTACCACGAAGATCATGTCGCCTCCGAGGGTGCGGGAGCTTTGCTTGTCTCGCTTGAAGGCAGTGGCCCACGCATGGAAAACATCATCGGTCCGCTGGCCTATCACACTTGGAGGGAACGGGGCAAAAAGCTGCCACAGCTCGCCACGGCGGCCTCCATTCTCATCGATGACCGCACCGGCATTGCGAAGCACGACGCGTGCGAAAGAGCTGCATGGTCCTCTCGGACCTTTGATACCGTACATAGCCCGAAAAAGATCCTCGGAGAGAGCATGGGTGCCTCCACAGCTCTCCAGCTCGTGCTAGCCACCCTCGAAAGCCGCGAACAAAAAGTCTCCGTAGCGGTTTCGATGCCGGGCAGTAACGCGGCGGCATATGCGTGTGTGGTGGGGTGATCCATCGGATGATGGTTAAAAGACCAAAAAGCGGCCCGGAATTGCTTCCGGGCCGCTGGCGGGGTTTTTGGGTTTCTTGAGCCCCGGGTGGGTTGGGGCACTGAGGCTCAAAAAGGCATTACATCATGCCGCCGTGGTCATGGCTGTGGCCGGCGTCGGCTTTCTCTTCCTTTGGAATGTCCGCGATGAGGCATTCGGTGGTGAGGAGGAGGCCGGAGATGGAGGCCGCGTGCTGGAGGGCGCTACGGGTCACCTTGGCAGGGTCAACGACGCCCGCTTTGATGAGGTCCTCATACTTACCGGTGGCCACATTGTAGCCTTGGTTGCCTTTGCCTTTCTTGACTTCGGCCACGATGAGAGCGCCTTCGACACCCGCGTTGGCAGCGAGCTGACGGAGAGGAGCTTCGATGGCGCGTGCGACGATTTCAGCGCCGGTCTTTTCATCGCCAACGAGCTTGAGGTCGCCGAGGGCGGCCTGAGCGCGGATGAGAGCGACACCACCGCCAGGGACGATGCCTTCTTCGACGGCGGCACGGGTGGCGTGCAGGGCGTCTTCGACACGGGCTTTCTTTTCCTTCATCTCCGTTTCGGTGGCAGCACCGACGTTGATGACGGCGACGCCGCCGGCGAGCTTGGCGAGACGCTCTTGGAGCTTCTCACGGTCGTAGTCGCTGGTGGTTTCGGCGATTTGGTTTTTGATCTGCTGCACACGTCCGGCAATGGCGTCGCTGGAACCTTCACCTTCGACGATGACAGTGTTTTCCTTGCCGATGGTGATGCGCTTGGCACGGCCGAGGTCGGTGAGCTCGATGTTTTCGAGCTTGATGCCGAGGTCTTCGGTGATGCAGCGGCCGCCGGTGAGGATGGCGATGTCTTCGAGCATGGCCTTGCGGCGATCACCGAAGCCAGGGGCCTTCACAGCGACGATGTTGAGGGTGCCACGCAGCTTGTTCACCACGAGGGTGGCAAGGGCTTCACCTTCAACGTCTTCCGCGATGATGAGGAGGGGCTTGCCGGAGCGGGCGACCTTCTCAAGCAGAGGCAGCATGTCCTTGAGGTTGCTCACCTTCTTCTCGTTGATGAGGATGTAGGCGTTTTCGAGGTTGCACTCCATCGTCTCCGGATTGGTAACGAAGTAGGGGGAGAGGTAACCTTTGTCGAACTGCATGCCTTCGACGACTTCGAGGGTCGTTTCGATGCTCTTGGCTTCTTCGACGGTGATGGTGCCTTCCTTGCCGACCTTGTCCATGGCCTCGGCGATGATGTTGCCGATGCTGGCGTCCCAGTTGGCGGAGACGGTTGCGACCTGGGCGACTTCCTTGCTGTCTTTGACCGGGGTGGCGATCTTTTTGAGCTCGGCGACGAGGGCCTCAGTGGCCTTCAGAATGCCGCGCTGCAGGGAGGTCGGGTTCGCACCGGCGGTGACGTTGCGAAGGCCTTCACTGTAGATGGCCTCGGCGAGCACGGTGGCGGTGGTGGTACCGTCACCGGCGATGTCGGAGGTCTTCGAGGAGACTTCCTTGATGAGCTGGGCACCCATGTTTTCGTAAGGATCAGGAAGTTCGATTTCCTTGGCCACGGTGACACCGTCCTTGGTGATCGTGGGGGAGCCGAATTTCTTCTCGAGGATGACGTTGCGGCCGGCAGGGCCGAGCGTGGCCTTCACGGCCTTGGCGAGCTTGGTGACGCCGCGGAGCAGCGCTTGACGGGCGTTTTCGTCGAAGTTGAGTTGTTTAGCCATAAATCAGTTAATGAGTGATGAGTTAGGATTCAGTGAGTGAGGGTTAGCCAATGATGCCGAGGATGTCGGTCTCGTTGATGATAAGGAGGTCGTCGCCGCCGACTTTGACTTCGGTGCCGCCGTATTTGGAGATGAGGACCTTGTCGCCCTTCTTCACGGTGAAGAGGGTGCTGACGTCCTTGCCTTCGTCGTCCTTGCCGGTGCCAAGTGCGAGCACTTCAGCTTCCTGAGGTTTTTCTTTGGCGGTGTCAGGCAGGAAGATGCCTCCGGCGGTTTTTTCTTCGCTGGAGGAACGCTTCACGAGGACGCGGCGGCCGAGCGGGGTGATGGTGTTAGCCATGGTGTGTGCTGGGTGTGTTTGGGTTGGTTTGTGTTCTGGGTTTGTCTGACCGACTCCCGGCCCTGCCACGAGAATGTATTGTGAACGGGGGCGGTGGTCGGTCGGAATGTTTGTTTAGCGGTGGATTACTTGTCCTTGTCCACGACTTCGAAGTCGGCATCGACGACCTTGCCTTTGTCTTGGGACTTCGGCTCGGTGGCGGCGACATCGGGGCCTGCGGCGCCCATGTCAGGCATACCACCGGGGGCACCAGTGGTGGCTCCAGCGGCGGCAGCGGCTTGATAGGCGGCGGCGAAGAGTTTTTCGATCTCCTCGGTCTCGCTCTTCATCTTGTCGGTATCGTTGGCTTCGATGGCGGACTTCAGGGTGGCGAGCTTGTCTTTGATGGGCGTGAGCTGCTCGGCAGGGACCTTGCCTTCCCACTCCTTGAGGGTCTTCTCGATCTCGTAGCTGAGGCTGTCGGCCTTGTTCTTGACCTCGACGCCTTCCTTGCGCTTGCGGTCTTCCTCGGCGTGCTCCTCGGCGTCGCGCTTAGCTTTCTCGATCTCGTCCTGGCTGAGGCCGGAGCTGCCCTGGATGGAGATTTTCTGTTCCTTGCCGGTGGTCTTTTCCTTCGCGGAAACGTGCAGGATGCCGTTCGCGTCGATGTCAAAGGTGACTTCGATCTGCGGCACGCCGCGCGGCATCGGCGGGATGCCGTCGAGCTTGAAGGTGCCGAGCGTTTTGTTGTCGCGGGACATCGGACGCTCGCCCTGGAGGACGACGATCTCGACGCCGGGCTGCTGGTCGGCGTAGGTGGAGAAGATTTGGGAGTGCTTCTTCGGGATGGTCGTGTTGCGGGCGATCATCGGCGTGGCGACACCGCCGGCGGTCTCGATGGCGAGCGTGAGCGGCGTCACGTCGAGCAGGAGCACGTCCTTCACATCGCCCTTCAAAACGCCGCCCTGGATGGCCGCGCCGATGGCGACGACTTCGTCCGGGTTCACGCCCTGATGCGGATCTTTGCCGGCAAGCTTCTTCGCGGTCTCGACGACCTTTGGCATGCGGGTCATGCCGCCTACGAGAACGAGTTCGTCGATCTTGCTGGCATCGAGTTTAGCCGCGCCGAGGCAGTCACGCACGGGCTTCATGGTGCGCTCAAAGAGGCTGTCGCAGAGCTGCTCCATCTTGGCACGCGTGAGCGTCTTCATGATGTGCTTCGGCCCGGTGGCGTCGGCGGTGATGAAGGGCAGATTGATGTCGTAGCTCTGGCTAGAGCTGAGGGCGATCTTCGCCTTCTCAGCTTCTTCCTTGATGCGCTGGAGCGCGTCTGGCTGGCCGCTGAGGTCGATGCCGCTGTCGGATTTGAACTCGTTCACGATCCACGTGATGAGCGTGTTGTCCCAGTCGTCGCCGCCCAGGTGCGTGTCGCCATCGGTGGCGAGCACTTCGAAAACGCCATCGCCGATTTCGAGCACGCTGATGTCGAAGGTGCCGCCGCCGAGGTCATAGACGGCGATCTTTTCATCGCTCTTCGATTCGAGGCCGTAGGCCAAAGACGCCGCAGTGGGCTCATTGATGATGCGGCGCACGTTCAAGCCCGCGATCTCGCCCGCGGCCTTCGTGGCATTGCGCTGGCTGTCATTGAAGTAAGCCGGCACGGTGATGACGGCCTCGGTGATGGTTTCACCCAGCTTCGCCTCGGCGTCGGCCTTCAGTTTGCTGAGGATCATGGCGCTGACTTCTTGCGGGGAATAGGTCTTCGTTTCGCCGCCGACCTCGACTTGCACATGCGCGTCGCCATTCGCGGCAGGCACGATTTTGTAGGGCATGCGCTTGTCCGCCTCGGTCAGTTCCGCGAACTTGCGGCCCATGAGGCGCTTCACCGAGAACACGGTATTACGCGGGTTCGTGACGGCCTGGCGCTTTGCGGCCTGACCTACAACACGCTCGCCGCTCTTTGTGAAGGCGACAATGGAAGGTGTGGTGCGTGCGCCTTCCGAATTTTCGAGGACCACGGCCTTGCCACCTTCGAGGATGGCCATGCAGGAGTTCGTGGTGCCGAGGTCAATGCCGAGGATTTTGCTCATGATGATGGAGGGGGAGAAAGTGAAATTGGCAGTTTTACCACTCATTATTGGCTGAAAGCGTGCCAAGTCCGGTCGGTGACGCTGGAAGCCTTGATTTCACGAGCTTCCAGCGTTTTGAACCGCCGTATGCCCAAAGTGCCAAACCCTCAAAAAATACCCCAAAGTGTCAATTCGTGGCACAATTGCGCCGACACATGGCACTTTAGGCTAGCCGTGTGCGGCGAAACCTCTGCTGGAGAGCATTCGATGGCTGTGGAAGCCCCGGCGGAGGCTGTTTCCGCCCTTGCACTCCGCCGGATTCCCCCGACTTTCCGCGCCCTTTTTTCGCCATGATTCCCAACGCCTATCGTACCCTTCACTGCAATGCCGTTCGCAAAGAGCACATCGGCCAGAACGTCACGCTCTGCGGCTGGGTGAATTCGGCCCGTGATCATGGTGGCGTCATTTTCATCGACCTGCGCGACCGCGAGGGCCTGACGCAGGTCGTCTTCCGACCGGAGGAAAATGCCTCGCTTGCCGAGATGAGCCACACGCTGCGTGACGAGGATGTGCTGCAGATCACCGGCAGGGTGGCGGCGCGCCTCACCGGAACCGAAAACGCCAAGCTCGGCACTGGTGATGTCGAAATCGTCGCTACCGAGTGCGAAGTCCTCAACAAAGCCGACGTGCTGCCCTTCCAGCTCGACCGCGAGCTCTCGAATGAGGACATGCGAATGAAATACCGCTACCTCGACCTGCGCCGTGAGCGCATGAACCGCAACATCCGCACGCGTCACAAGATCACCAACGCCGCACGCAACTACCTTGACAGCGCTGGCTTCATTGAGGTCGAAACGCCGATCCTCAGCAACCCGACGCCCGAGGGTGCTCGCGACTTCCTCGTGCCCGCCCGTTTGAACCCCGGCAAGTTCTATGCGCTGCCGCAGGCCCCGCAGCAGTATAAGCAGCTCATGATGGTCGCCGGCCTCGAGCGCTACTTCCAGATCGCCCGCTGCTTCCGCGATGAAGACCTGCGCGCCGACCGCCAGCCGGAATTCACGCAGATCGACATCGAGGCGAGCTTCATCCAGCGCGATGACATTGTGAAGCTCGTCGAAGGCTTGCTCGTCAGCATGTTCAAAGCTGGCACTGGGCGTGACATCCCTTCGCCTTTTCCGCGCATGACGTATCAAGAAGCCATGGACCGCTACGGCTCTGACAAGCCGGATACGCGTTACGGCAACGAGATCGTCGATATGGCCGATGTCTTTGCGAACAGCGGCTTCAAAATCTTCCGCAGCACCATCGAAAATGGTGGGGTTGTTCGCGCCATCAATGCCAAAGGCTTCGCAGGGATCACCACCGGTCAGATGATCCGTCTCAACGAAATCGCCACTCAGGCCGGCATGAAGGTGAAGCAGCTCGCTTTCATCAAGGTGGAACGCGACGCCAACGGTGTGCTCGAATACAAGTCCCCGCTGTGGAAGTTCTTCAGCGAGGGCGAGCAAAAAGCCCTCATTGCCAAGCTCGGTGTCGAGGAGAACGACATCGTCTTCTTCTACGCCGGCACTTGGCAGGAAGCCTGCGATATCCTCGGACGCGTGCGTGTTGAGATGGCTAACATGTGCGAACTCACCCAGGGCAGCACCGCGCTGAACTTCCTGTGGGTCGTCGATTTCCCGCTGCTCGCCCACGATGCCGAAACGCAGAGCTGGGTGGCCGTGCACCATCCCTTTACGCGGCCGAAGACGGAGGATATCCCACTCATGGAAGCCGGTGAATATGCCAAAGTCCGCGCTGAGGCCTACGATGTCGTTTTGAATGGCTATGAACTCGGCGGCGGCTCCATCCGAATCCACGAAAAGGATTTGCAAGCCAAGCTATTCAGCGTCCTCGGCGTCACCGAGGAAGAACAAGCTCACAAATTCGGCCACATTCTCGACGCCTTCCGTTTTGGTGCTCCTCCGCACGGTGGACTCGCGCTCGGTCTTGACCGCATCGCCATGCTCGTCAGCGGCGAGGACAGCATTCGCGAAGTCATCGCCTTCCCGAAGAACAATAAGGGCAGCGACCTCATGACGGACAGCCCGACGAGCATCGACTTCAAGACGCTCCGCGAGATTTACATCCAAAGCACCTACAAGGAAAAGAAGCCGGAGGCAGGTGCTGTGACGGCGTAACCCGAGCCAAATGGAACTTTTTTGCGGCTTTCGGCGGCATTTGAGGTATTGAGGGACGTTAGTCTCCGTTGCTTGAAGCCTGATTCGTCCAACACGCCGCCGCCTGCTGCCACGCTCGATGAGCTTGGCAGCTTGGAAACAATCGTGACGCCTATCACCACTTCGAATGATGGCCCACAGACGCGGCTTTCCGAGGTGGTCACGGTTGAGACTTCGCCAGACATGCCGACCATCGCCATGCGGAGTACGGGCAATAGCCTGCCGGTGGCTACTAGGCACTCATTGGGCTCGATTGTTTCTGCAGGTGGTAAATCGAAAGCGCAGGTGGCCTTGGAGTCTATTGCGGGCCAAGACGGCTGGATCAGTGACCGCTATCGTTTGCTCGACAAGTTGGGCGAGGGGGGCTTTGGCGTGGTGTACCGTGCGGAACAGGTGAAGCCGGTGCACCGTCTTGTGGCGGTGAAGATTCTCAAAGGGGGTCTTGATAGTGCGGTGGTGTTTGGCCGCTTCGCTGCGGAGCGGCAGACACTGGCGCTGATGGAGCATGAGAACATCGCCCGCGTTTTTGATGCGGGCGAAACAGAAGTGGGCATGCCGTACTTTGTCATGGAGCTGGTCAAAGGCCGTTCCATCACCAGTTATTGCAAGCACAACGAACTCGATCTTCGCCATCGGCTGGAACTCTTCATCCCGGTGTGTCAGGCGGTGCATCACGCGCATCAAAAAAGCATCATCCACCGTGACCTGAAGCCTTCTAACATTCTCATCACCGACGAGGGCGGACGTATCACGCCGAAGGTGATCGACTTTGGCATCGCCAAAGTGGTCGAGGGCCGTGACATATCGCAGGCGGATTTCACTGGCATCGACCAGCTTGTTGGGACGCCCGGCTACATCTCACCGGAGCAAATCGAGAATGGCAGCAGCCGTGTGGACACCCGTAGCGATGTTTATGCGCTTGGAGCGATCTTGTTTGAGCTCCTCACCGAGAGACCGTTGGTCGATCCGGCGGACATTACCTCGAAGCCAATTCACATCCTACTGCGCGAAATAGCTGAGCAGGATGCGCCCAAGGCCTCATCCTATGCGCAGGAGCTGGCAGGAGATCTCGACTGGATCGTGATGAAGGCTCTGGAGCGTGATCCCGCGCGCCGTTATGGCAGCTGTGATGACCTCGCAGCGGACATCTCCCGGTTTCTGGTGTATCAACCGATCTCCGCGCGTCCACCGAGCCGTTCGTATCTCATGGGCCGCTTTATCCGCCGTCACCGTATTGGTGTGGCGGCGACTTCCGCGATTGCATTCGCCGTGTTGGCAGGCGGCATCACCAGTACCTCGCTCTACTTTAAGTCGGAACAAAATCGCGCCCGAGCCGAACAGGCTAGCGATGACCTGCGGAAATCCTACAGCCAGAGCGATGAGCAGATGGCACGGCAGTTCACCGAGCGCGGACAATATGCCGAAGCGGTGGCTTACCTGACTCGGTCGCTGCGAACGGACCCTCACAACAGCCTCTCATCCACCAACCTGCTGTCGCTTCTCTCGAATGTGCATCTGATGCGTCCTGCAACGCACAAACTGCCGCTGCCCCCAGGGGCGACCAGCGCCGTTAAGACCGCTTTCAGCCGAGAAACGGGTGTGGCGTTGGCGGTCAGCACATTGATGTCCGCGCGGCTTCCGTCACCGCTGCCAGATGTGTCGCTGCCACTCAATCAAGTCATCAGCCTGTGGGATACCCAAAAAGGAGCGGACAGCCGTGTGGATTATCCCTTGCCGGATGACGTGCAGGTGACCTGTTTGGAAATCACCCGCGATGGCAGGCAGGCTGTGATTACCAAGACAGACGGATCTGTGGAGCTGTGGTCACTGGCCGATGGGAAACGCCGCATGCTTCAGCCCAAGTTGCCGAGCAGTGCTTTGTGCATGGCCCTTTCGGAGGACGGCTCGACACTTGTGGTTGGCAGCGAAGCTTCTGCCGAGCACAATGATCAGGGCGTCTGCCATGTGTGGAAGCTGAGTGAACCACAGCAACCTGCCCGCGAGTTCCTTTACCGGCAGGCGATCACCTCCATCGACATCGACGAAAAAGGAGCGCGGGTTGTGGTGGCCAACAACGAGGGCCATGGGCAGGTATGGGATCTCACGAACCTGCAGCCAGTCGGCAAGCCCATCGAGATTGATGAGGCAGACAAAGGTCTCTCGTGCATCTCTCTGAACAGCGATCGTGAATGGGTGGCCGTGGGTACAAACAGCGGCACAGTGTGGGTGGGCAAATACCAAACAGAAGAGCTCATCGCCGCGCCTTTGACACATCATGGGGCGGTGCTGAAGGTGCAACTTTCACACGACGGCCAATCGTTATTCGTGGCAGATGCTGCCGGCTACATGCATGCGTGGAATCTGTCGAATTCCCAGCCGCTGCTGCCGCCTCAGCAGCATGATGGTGAGATCAAGGCGGCAAAATATTCCGCACGCAGGGGTCTCTTAGCAAGCGTCAGTGAGCATGGCGAGGTGCAGGTATGGAACTCACGCACTGGTGAGCGGCTTTCCCACCGTCTCCTGCGCACCGTATCGGATGTCAGCATCACGGATGACGGCACGATGCTTACTCTTGCGCCCAATGGAGTGCCTTTCATCCAAGTCTGGAACATCTACGATTCCATGAGCGACCGCGTGTTTGTCGATTCACCGGACAAACCTCTCATTCCGAAGTCTGTTTCGCCTGAAAGGGCGCCACGCTTCGTGCGTGGATCCGACGCCGCCGCATGGAACCGCTCGCAGTCGCATTTCATCGCCGCAGATGCCGATGGCAATGTGGCAGTCTTTGATGGCGCTCAATCGATGAACTATGGCAAGTCCTTCCGTCATCCTCCAGCGGTCGGGGCCGTGGCGTTGACACAGGATGGCAAGATCGGCATCTCCTCTGGGCGGGACCAAGTCGTGCGGGTGTGGAATGTCGAGACAGGCGAGGCCATTGCCATCATGCCGCACAATTCGTTAGTCGAGGTGATGGCCCTGTCACCGGACGATGAGACACTCGTGACGTTGACGGAAAAAGGAGACATGCGGGTGTGGCGTTTTCGCACGGGGGAGGGGCTGACTCCTCCGATACGTCATGGCACCGGCTTTGTGCAGGCACGAGTGAGTGATGACGGGAAGGAGTTGCTGTTCCGCCTCCAAAAGCTCGGTTGGTTTACGATGCCAATGCCTGAGCAGCACGCGTTGCTGCCGGAGTGGTTCCTCCGTTTTGCCGAAACACTGGCTGGAAACCGCCTTACTCCTACCGGCCGCATCGAGGAGCTCGACCTCAATGCGCATGAGGAGGCGGTCGCTGAAGCCCAAAAGCAGGCAAAAGGCTCTGATGCAGCGTCGCGGATCGCACGCTGGCTCCTAGCTGATCCGGCAAAACGTCCCCTCCATCCGCAATCCGATGTTTCGTTGCCTGATTACCTCAAGATGCTCGAGCAAAACCCCACCATTATGGACGAATGGAAGCGATTGCTTCGGTGACATCTTCCTTCTTGCCTTCCAGCGATGTTTCATTGCATAAACTTCCAGTCATGAAAAAACTTCTCATTCTTGCCGTCCTCGTATCATCTCTTTCCAGCAGTTTCGCTGAGCTCACAGCGTCCCACACTGCCGCCATCGAGAAACTGCTCACGGTTATGGAGACGGAAAAGGTGATGGCTAAATCTCTTGCCATCGGTCTGAAGGCAGGTCTTGGCGTGAGTGAGGACCAGATCAAATCGCTGCCAAAGGAACAGCAGGACAAGTTTAATAGTGCCATGGAAAAAGTCATGGCAGCGGTTATGGCCGAGATGAGTTGGGAAAATCTCAAGCCAGGTCTCGTGGCGGCCTACGGCAGAAATTTCACCGAGAAAGAGGCGCTAGAGGTGGCCGCGCTGATGCAGACGCCCGCCGGAAAGCTCTACGTGAGCAAGCAAGCAGATGTGGCCGTGGACATCGCCACGATTACTCAGGAGCGTATGAAGGTCCTCACGCCGAAGATCATGCAGATCATGCAGTCTGAAATGCAGAAGTAGCAAGATACTGTCCACGGTCTATTCTACCGCTTCCATGACCGCACGCTTATTTCACGCCGCGTTTTTATTCCTCATCCTGGCTGCATGGCCTGCTACAGCGCAGCAGGCGGAGGTCATTGCCACGCAGAAGATCTGGGATAAGTCCAATCATCAAGGATACACGGATCTGGTCCGCTTTCAGAACCTCTTCTACTGCTGCTTTCGTGAGGCGGAGTCGCCCACCAAAGGCCCAGGCACCATTCGCATGATGCTTTCGGCTAGTGGAGACACTTGGGTCGAACACGTCACCCTCAATGAGTCCGGCGTGGACCTGCGTGATCCCAAATTGATCGTCACACCGGATGGTAAGCGCCTCTACCTCCTCTGCGCTGGCATCGCTGCCGATGGCGGGCGGCAGTCACGCTACTGCACCAGCCTTGATGGCAAAGTGTGGACACCCTTTCAGAAGCTCCTTGCTAAAGGTGATACGCTCTGGCGTGTCACCATCAACCCAGCGGACAACCGTTTCTTTGGTGTGAGCTACAACATTCATCCGAACTCTGGCGGCCCCGCGCCTGAAAAAGAATATTCGCTCAAAGGTTACGCCAGCACAGATGGCTCTGTCTGGCAGCTCGCTTCGCTGCTGAACGTCCCCGGCCAGCCCACCGAGACCACCGTGCGGTTCCTTAAAGATGGCACGGCCATGGCTCTAGTGAATCGAGAGGGCGGCAACCGCCTTGGTGCTCTCGGCACAGCAAAAGCACCGTTTCGCGAGTGGACGTGGATGCCGCTGAAACAACCCATCGGCGGTCCGAACTTCATTGAACTGCCGGATGGACGTCTCATCGCCGGCTCGCGAGGCTTTGGAGTCACGCCTGGCCCACACATGGTGCTCTATCGGATGTCATCCGCAGGTCTTGATCCTCTTGTCGAGCTGCCTAGCAGCGGTGATTGCAGCCACCCCGGTCTTTCATGGCATGACGGTATGCTGCACGTCATCTACTACTCGAGTCATGAGGATGGCAAAGCCGCCATTTATCATGCCAAGGTGCGTGTGAATTGAGATGCCACAGCCCCTCCGTCCGGTGTGTTTTACACCTTGACCAAAGCGCCTGCATTCGTCCATCCTCGGTACCGCTTCCTTCACGGATGAATCTTCGCGAACAACTCCGCCAGCTCCTTCCTGATCTCCTTCCGGATGATCCGGCGGATGCCATCAAGGGCACGGAGCTCATCCGTCTCGTGCGCCTTCGCCTGGGAGATGGCTACAGTGACGCCACACTGCGTTATCACTTCTCGATTCTCAGCTACGACCCCACCTCGCCCATCGCCAAAGTCGATCAGGGCCAAGGCTACTATCAGCGTCAAAAGAAGCTCTCCGGTGCGAATGGCCTCTTGCGCCAAAGCTTCTTCGATGAAGCCAGCGAAGGCGATCAGGCTTGGTCACGTTACCTGAGGCTGGTGGCCATTTACGAGCGTCTCTGCCTTTTGCGCGGTCACTATCCTTTCTTGCTGAACCGCACCAGCAGCGGCGCGCCCAGCATGGAGGGTGAATGGGATGTGCCAGACCTCGTTGTGGCCGAATGGGACCTCGATCCAGCTGCGGAGGATGGTGTCCGCTTTGACGAAAGCATGCTCAACCTCCGTCGCCACCTTGGTGGGCCTGAAGTGAGCCTCTCCGGCGTGCGCCTACTTCTCGGCGTGTCACTCGATACTTTCAGTGCGGACTTCTTTCAGGCGCTCAGCGCCACTCGGTGGACTCTGCAAAGTGAGCTCGTTATTGCCGAACCTATGCCGGATGAGGCGCTCGTGGATGCGTTGCGTAGCCTCGGCCATCAGTTTGGCGTCGGCATCAGCACACTCGGCATCCAGCTTACTCAGCTCGATGCCTTGCCTTCCGCCAAAGAGATTCGTGCGATGAGCTCCAGTGAGTTCGAGTTCGTTCATAACCGTCTCCATCTGCAAAAAATCACGATTGCCAGTCCGCGCCATGCCATCGATTGGTCAGCGCTCTCCGCGTTGCGCAGAAAGCACGAGCCCGTGGCGGAGATGGTGCGCTGGCTCTCCGACTGTCTCTCCAAACGTCAGCCTGAATGGGCTGGGGGTGTCGTGAGATAAGTGAGGAGATCCCTGCTTGCCCTCTTTTTCCCGCAAAAAGCAGCAGAGGTTCAGGCCAGTACCTTGTCGATCACATGCCCGTGCACATTGGTGAGGCGTTGCTGGAGGCCGTTAAAGTAGTAGGTGAGCTTTTCGTGGTCGAGACCGAGGAGGTGGAGCACGGTGGCGTAAAAGTCATAGACGCTGGTCACATCGTGCACGCTGCGACGGCCGAAGTCGTCGGTGGCACCATGGCTCACGCCGCCCTTCACGCCCGCGCCCATCATCCAGGTGGTGAAGGCATCGGGGTTGTGGTCCCGGCCACTGGTGCCCTCCTGATGCGTAGGCATGCGGCCGAACTCGGTGCACCAGACGACGAGCACATCGTTCAACATGCCTCGCTGCTTCATGTCCATGAGCAGCGCGGCGGTGGGCTGGTCGAAGATGGGGCAGTGCCGCTCGTAGTCGGCCTTCAATGTCTTGTGCGCATCCCAGTTGAGGAAGCCGTCCACGTTGCTGGCGCGTGAGGCGCAGTAAAGGCTCACATAGCGAACGCCTCGCTCGAGGAAACGGCGGGCAAGCAGGCAGTTGCGGGCGTAGGCAGCCTTGAGCGAGTTCGCATCGCCGGTGCCGTAGAGATCGTGAACGTGCTTCGGCTCGCCGCCGAGATCGCTGACCTCGGGCGCGGCGAGTTGCATTTTTGCGCCCAGTTCATAAGCGGCCATGCGGGCGCCGAGTTCGCTGTTGCCGGGATGCTGCTGCTCGTGCTCGCGATTGATTGTGCGGAGGAAATCCCTCGCCGCCTCGTCCTCTGCGCTGCTGATCGATGCGGGCCGTGCGAGATTGCGCAAAGGCTGCTGCGCAGCCATGGCGACGGCCTGAAAACGCGCGGGGAGGAAGCCGTTGCTCCAGTTTGCCTTGCCGTTCGGCGGCTCTCCGCGCAGATCCTGGATGGCGATGTAGGTGGGCAGGTTGTCATTCAGACTGCCGAGCGCGTAGCTGACCCATGAGCCGGCGCTGGGATAGCCCTCACGGGTGAAGCAGGTATTCATGTTGATGCAGCCAGGCCCGTGCGTGTTGGTCTGGCTGGTCATGCTGTGGATGAAAGCGATGTCGTCCGCGTGTCGCGCCATGTGTGGCAGCATGGTGGACAGCATCTTACCGGACTTGCCCGCAGGCGCGAAGGCCCACGGCGGGCGCATGAGATTGCCGTTTTTTCCTTGGAAGGAGACTTCCTTCTCACCGCCAGGAAGCGGGGTGCCGTGAAACTTCTCCAGCAGGGGCTTGTGTTCCCACAGGTCGATGTGTGAGGCGGCTCCGGGGCAGAAGATTTGCAACACTTGCTTCGCTTTCGGGGCAAAGTGCGTGCCTTTGGGCGTGGCACCCTCTGCGGCGAACAAGCGTGATAGGGCAACACCTGTGAGGCCTGTGCTCATCTGGCCGAGGAAGCGGCGCCGGGTTTGGTCGAGAGGCGAGTTCATTCGAGGTAGATGAGTTCGTTGGAGTTCAGCAGTGCGCGGCAGAGTGCACGGAGACCGTGTTTGGCCAGCAAAGCGTGGGCTGCGCCGGACTCGGTCTCGCTGGGTTCCCGTTGGAACAGAATCCTGTAGGCTGTCACGACTGCCTCAGGCCCGTCCGCTCTTCGTGCGAGAGCTTCGGCCATGTCGAGTGTGAAGCGGTGATTCATTAACGTGAGCGACTGGAGCGGCGTGGTGGTGCTTGCCCGCTTTGGTGAGGCAAAAGCCACGTCAGGGAAATCGAAGTCTCCCAGCACATCGACCACACTGGCACGGGCGTTCTGATGATAGACGGCGCGGCGGTAGGTCTCAGGGCCGTGCTTCTCTAGCGGGAAATAGGTGGAGACGTTGTTCTGCGTGAATTTGTAGAGCCGGAAACCGGGGCCCCCCATCGGATCGAGCCGCAAGGAAGCGGTGACCGCCAGCATCGTGTCGCGCACCTCCTCCGCAGCAAGGCGGCGCGGTGGGAAGCGCCAGAGCAAACGGGACGCTCCGTCCACCTGCATGCCTGGATTCGACAGTGCTGATGAGCTTTGCTGATAGGTCCGTGAGAGTAAGATCTCACGATGCAGCGCTTTCAGCTTCCAGCCATTCGCGACAAGTTTGGCAGCGAGATAGTCGAGCAGTTCGGGATGCGTGGGCTTGCTGCCGAGATAGCCGAAATCGCTCGGTGTATCGACGATGCCGGTGCCGAAATGGTAGTGCCACACGCGGTTGGCGAGCACTCGAGGCGTGAGCGGATTTTCCTGGCTGACGATCCATCTGGCGAGAGCGAGCCGGCGTTCGCCTTCCGGGGCATCGGCGGAGAGTTGGTAGGGCTTGGTCACGCCGTCCAACACGTTCAGCGAGGCGGCGGTGACTTCGTTGACCGGTTTCATCGGGTCGCCACCGCGGAAGAGGAAAGTTTTCTCCTTCGGCTGGGCAAACTTACCCGCCCAGATCTCTGGCAGTTTCGGCACGCGGGCGATGGCGGCATTCACTTCGGCGATTTGTTTTTCCAAACCGGCGAGCGTGGCCTTTTCATCGGCGGTGATGACCGTCCGGCGTGCCATGACGATGCCGAGCGCCTCCGTGTAGGGTTGCCGGGCCTCGCTGCTCGCCACGGTTCGCCACGTCGTGCCATCCATGGAGACCTGCACCTCATATTCGGTGGGCGTGGCACCGCGCACCTTGCTGTCGTCCTCGGCATCCTCTTTGCCAGCGCGTGAGTTGATGAAGGTGATACGGTTGATCTTCTCCGGCCTGGCAAAGGTGAGCGTCAGCACGGACGGTGTGCCGATGAACCATGCCTCGCCCAGCCGGCCGTCGATGCAATACTGCGGACCGTAGGCTTCAGGAAAGTCCTCCGCCGTGGCGGACTTCGCGCCCTCCGCCTTAGTGCCTTGAGTGGCGAGCGCGATATTTTTTCCCGAACTGCTCCAGACTTGGAACTCGGTAAGCCTTCCACCAAGTCCGCCGGGCTTGGCTTTCGAGTCTGCATCGGAGGTGAAGCCGCTGATGACGAAGCGCAGCATCTTGGCCTCGGTGGCCGTGAAGCTCTCGTCTGTGCCGAAACGGTCTACTGGTGGTCGCGTGAACTTCATCTGCGCAAATTGCGTTTTGGCGCGGGTATCGATCTTCTTGTCGAGCGCTTCCTTTTTGGCATTCAGAGCCGCGAGCTTTGTGGTCAGCGGCCTCATGGCGTCCGCGTGGGCCTTGCGTTGCTCGTCGGTGGCCACCACGCGCCGGCCATGCGTCACACCCTCGAAGGCGGCACGCACGCGGTAGTAGTCCTCTGCGGGAATGGGGTCGAACTTGTGATTGTGGCAGCGTGCGCAGTTCAGCGTGAGACCGAGGAACGCACCGCCGGTGGCGGTGACCATGTCGTCGATGGTGGCCGCGCGAATGTTCTTTTGCGCGACGGGATCCTGGTTGCCCACATCATCATAAGGCCCCGCCACGAGGAAGGCGCTGCCCACCTCAGTATCAGGCTTACCCTTGCCGACCACATCGCCCGCGAGGTGCTCGACCATGAACTGATCGAAGGGTTTGTCCTCGTTGAAGCTGCGGATGACGTAGTCGCGGAAGGGATGCAAGTCGTCGATGATAAAGTTCCGCTCAAAGCCGTTCGACTCGCCAAAGCGGATCACATCGAGCCAATGCCGACCCCATTGCTCGCCGTAGCGTGGGGAGGCGAGCAGGCGGTCGATCAGGTCTTTGCTGGCCCTTGTGTTTGTCTCACAATCCTTCACGAACGCCTCCACCTCCTCCGGAGTCGGAGGCAGGCCGTGCAAGTCATAGGTCATGCGCCGGATGAGCGCTCGCGGGTCGGCGGGTGGATTGAAGCCGAGACCTTTTTCCTTCAGCTTCGCTTCGATGAAATCGTCGATGCTGCCCGCGGTGGCGAGATCAGTCTTGTTCGGCTGAAGTGACCACCACGATTTGTCGCCGCGCTTTGCCGCCACCTTCGCGCCATCACGTGGATCGGGTGCGCCCATTTTCACCCAAGTTACCAGATCGTCGATGACCGCCACCGGTAGCTTGGGTTTCTTCGGCGGCATCTCCATGTCTTCTTCCAGATGCTGGATGGTGCGGATGAGAAGGCTCTCATCTGGCTTGCCGGGCAGAATCACCGGTGCACCGCTGTCTCCACCTTTTTCCCAACCCGCCTTCGAATCGAGGTAGAGATTGCCTTTGAGCTTCTTGGCCTCCGCGCTGTGGCAGGCGTAGCAGTGCTCTACCAGCACCGGGCGCACTTTTTGCTCAAAGAAAGCGAGACCGACCGCATCTTCCGCCCCACAGGCAAGCAGCTGGGAGAGAAACACGGCGGCGGAGGTGGAGGATGAAGCGCGAAACAAAGAGGCCATAACCGAGGTGGAGGAATACGTCATCCTGCGGCAAGCTCTACGCCCACAGTCTCAGGAGCTAGGACTATTGTCTCACGGTCGTTTTGCCAGCCCGCCGGCCCTCTGCTACATGAGAGGCTGTTATGCGTGTAGCCAGAGAAACCATCCTGATTCCCAGTGGACACTCCTTTCGGGTGCTGAAATGGCAAAACAGCGTGCGTGCTGTAGAGTGTATCACGGGGCCGGGGCGTGCCATCCAAATGAGGGGAGAAGGAGATCACTGGCATTTTCACACCGAGATGGAGCTGACCCTGTGGCACGATGGTTCCGGCACACGCTTCGTCGGCGATCATATTGGCACCTTCACCTCTGGAGACTTGGTGCTTCTGGGTGCGAAACTACCGCATTACTGGCATGCATCGGGGCTTTCCTCCGGTCTTTCGCTGCAGTGGCATTTTCCGGAGGGCCATCCGTTCTGGGCCTTCCCCGAGAATCTTGCGCTTTTGGATCTCTTCAAGCGTGCCGGTCGTGGTATACGTTTGAGCGGCCAGACTGCGTCGTCAGTCTCGCAATATCTGCGTGAACTGCCCGTTGCCTTCGGAACGCAACAGCTCGCCCTATTCTTCAATATCCTTTCCTGCATTGCTTCTGCCCCGCCACAAGACTGTACCGTGCTATCTTTGCGATCGTTCAATCTCCCACTTGAGTCACGCTACCAGATGGCCATCTCGAAAGCGGTGCGTCATCTGATCGCCCACTTCCGCGGGCAGGTTTGCCTCGAGGACTTGTTGAGGATCACTGGCTTGAGCCGTCCGACTTTTGCGCGGCAGTTCAAACAGCACTCTGGGCGCAGTTTCAGCGCTTTCCTCAATCATTTACGCCTCCAAGCCGCTTGCCACGAGCTCCATCATGGCAACCGCACTGTGCTTGAGATCGCCCTGAACTGCGGCTTCACTCAATTGTCGTTCTTCAACCGCCTGTTCCGCCGGGAACTGAAATGCAGCCCCACGGACTACCGGAACAAGAAGCGCCCTCACTCCAGGTGAGCCAACTTTCCATGTCCGCCAACGGCTCATCGCATCGGGCCAAGTCGGATCGCAGCGCTCTGAGCGCTGCACGCTTTTTGTGCTCGCTTGGCAAAACCTCGCATAAACGCAGGATGTATTTCTTGAGCAGACTCCTGCCACGTTTAAACGGGAGCGCATGCCAGGCCGTATTCTCCCGATCCTCAATCCACCTCTTCGGCGATGGTTTGAGGCGCGTGGATGGAAGCCGATGTCGTTTCAAAAAGAGACATGGGAGGCTTATGCGGCGGGCAAGAGCGGGTTGATTCATGCACCCACGGGTTTGGGCAAAACCCTCGCGGCGTGGCTGGGACCGGTAATGATGCACGGCGAGGAGAGTGGGCTGAGGGTGCTGTGGATCACGCCGCTGCGGGCGCTGGCGGCGGACACGGTGCGCAGCCTGCAGGAAGTGGTCGAAGAGTCGCAAAAGGTTGAGGCACGCACGGGTGACACGTCGAGCAGCGTGCGGGCGAGGCAGAAGACCAAGCCGCCCTTTGCGCTGGTGACGACACCGGAAAGCCTCTCGCTGCTTTTGACCGATGACGCGCAAAAAGCGAATTTCAGCGGCCTCCGCGCCGTGATCGTGGATGAGTGGCATGAACTCATGGGCTCAAAACGCGGCGTGCAGACGGAGCTTTGCCTTGCACGGCTGCGTGCGCTGAATCCGCAACTGCGCGTTTGGGGCCTCTCGGCGACGATTGGCAACCTCGACGAGGCGATGAGTGTGCTGCTCGGCAGTGCTGCAAACGACGGCGTGCTCATTCATGGCAAGGACCGCAAGCGCATCGAGGTGGAGACGCTGATGCCAGAGGATGTGGAGACCTTTCCATGGAGCGGTCACCTCGGCGTGAAACTCGTGAAGTCTGTCGTGCAGCGCATCGAGGCCGCGCAGACGACACTGCTCTTTACCAACACGCGTTCGCAGACAGAGATTTGGTTTCAAGAGCTGCTGGAGGCGCGGCCGGAGTGGAGCGAGCATCTTGCGATGCATCACAGCAGCATCGACCGCGAGGAGCGCGAGAGGGTGGAGCAGCGCTTGCGCGCTGGCACGGTGAAATGCGTCGTCTGTACATCGTCGCTCGATCTTGGTGTCGATTTCTCACCGGTGGAGCAGGTGATTCAAGTCGGCAGCCCGAAAGGCATCGCGCGCCTGTTGCAACGCGCCGGCCGTAGTGGCCATCGACCTGGCGAGACCAGTCGCGTTCTTGGCGTGCCGACGAATGCGCTTGAAATCATCGAGTTCTCCGGCGCTCGTGAGGCGATGGAGTCGCGGCGCATCGAGCAGCGCCGGCCCGTGTTGAAGCCGCTTGATCTCCTTGCCCAGCATCTCATCACCATCGGCCTCGGCGGCGGCTTCAAAGCAGACGAAATGTTCACCGAGGTGCGCTGCACGCATGCCTTTGCTGAGCTCACGGATAAGGAGTGGCAGTGGACGCTCACCTTTGTGACCACCGGCGGCGTGTTGAAGGCCTACCCGCAATATCAAAAACTTCGACTTGATGAAAACGGCCTCTACCGGCTCACGGATACCAAGATGGCGCGCATTCACCGCATGAGCATCGGCACTATCGTTGCGGACGCTGCGGTGTCGCTGCGACTGAAAAATGGCCGACGACTCGGCAGCGTGGAGGAGTGGTTCATTGCGGGCATCCGGCCTGGGAAGTGTTTTATCTTCGGCGGACGCGTGTGGGAGCTTGTCCGCGTGCACGCGCTCGTGGCGACCGTGCAAATGCCGACGAAAAAACAGGCGCGCGGCGAGATCCCGAGTTGGCAGGGTGGTAAGAGCCCGCTCTCCAGCGAACTCAGTGCTGCTGTAAGCGAAAAACTGCGTCGCTACCGCGCTGGCGAGCGTGATGCGACGCCGGAGATGCGCAAAGTGGCACCCATCCTCGCCACGCAGGCGAAATGGTCGCTCGTGCCGAATCCCGACGAACTGCTCATCGAGACCACGCGCACTCGCGATGGCTATCACGCTTATGTGTATCCCTTTGCCGGTCGTCTCGTGAATGGCGCACTCGGCACGCTCATCGGCTATCGCCTCGGTCGCGAAAAGCCGCTCACGCTGCGAGTGACACCGAATGACTACGGCGTGGAGCTTTTCAGCAGCACACCCTTCGAGTGCGATGAGGCCCGCTGGCGCGAATTACTCTCACCGCACGATCTTCTCACCGATGTGCTCGCCTCCGTGAATGCTGCTGAGCTGGGTCGGCATCACTTTCGTGAGATTGCGCGAGTCGCCGGGCTCATCCTCAGCGGCACACCCGGCTCGCCGCCAACGCTGAAGAGCCTGCAAACCAGCAGCGGCCTGCTGTGGGATGTTTTTGCGCAATACGATCCTGCAAACCTGCTGCTCGCCCAGTCGCAGCGCGAGGTGCTGGAGCGCCAGATGGACTTTACCCGTCTCGCCGAGACGCTGCACGCTCTGCAATCCCGCCGGCTCGTCCTTCGAGAGTGCGCTCGTCTCACGCCGCTTGCGTTTCCGCTGTGGGCGGATCGCATCTCCCACTCCGTTGGCAAAGAGGATCCTGCGGATGTCCTCGCGAGGATGCTGCAAGAACTCGAAACCGCCGCCGCGAAGCCATGACGATCTCTTACGACTCCAACGACCTCCAACTGCTTCCCGAAGGCGCGGCCTTCGATGCGCAACGTGGGCTGCTGTTCGTCAGCGACCTGCATTTGGGCAAAACGGCCGTGTTTCGCGATGCAGGCCTCGCCTTGCCGGAAGGACCCGATGATCGCATTTTGACTCGATTGACCGATTTGATGCTTCAAACAGCCGCAAAAAGCCTCGTGGTCCTTGGCGATGTGTTTCACGCGAAATCGCCTGGCACACAGCAAGTTGTCGAAAAGCTCGCGAAGCATCGTGGCGACGTGAAATGGCTCATTGTGCCTGGGAATCACGACAAGCGTGTTCCATGGTCCCAGTGGCTGCCCGGTGCCGAAATCCTCGATGAAGGCGATTTCGTCGGACCGTGGTGTGTGCGGCATTTTCCACCCGAAGAATTCGTGGAGCCAACGTTGTGCGGCCATCTGCATCCCGGCATCGCACTTGGACCCGCGCGACAGCGCAAAGTGAAGCTTCCATGTTTTTGGCAGCGCCGCGGAGCACTTGTTTTACCTGCCTTTGGCGACTTCACCGGCCTCAAGATGATCCAACGCGAGCCCGAAGATCAGGTTTGGGTCACCATCAACGATCAAATCGCTGAAGTGCCGCGTCGGACATAGTTCTCGAGTGATCATAAAACTGGTAAGCACGTTGAACTTCCGCCGTTTCATCCGCCCTCTATCATGAATCGTCTGCATCTCCTCTCCGGCATTGTTGTCTTTTCTTTGTTCACGTCCCTTGCTCATGCGGCGGACGATTTGAAAAAAGTGGGTGTCGCTTTGGATGGTTATCGTTTCGAGTTTCCGTGCCGCGATCCCATGCCGGAGAATCCCAAGCCCGGCGCGGATGGCATCTCCGCGCGCATGACAGATGATCCGAAGACGAACGATCAGTTTACCGATGTAAAAACCTTCGGCGGCGAAAAGGGCAAGCGCTATCAAGTGACTCTTCGTGTGCGCGGCGTGGTGGAGCCGATGATGTACAAGGATGGGCAGCAGGTCGGCGAGCGCTTCTACATCGGGGGTGTGCCAAACAACAAGACCTACAACATCTACCAGCTCAGCGTCTCTTCGCCCGCGCAGCACTTCTTCTTCAACCGCGATGATAAGGTCGGCCACCGCATCTTCATCATCGATTACACCACGAGTATCGAAATCGACGGCGGTGCCACGCTCACGCTTCACGGCGATGGTCAGAACGGCCACATGATCACCAACTTCGCAAAGCTCGTCGTGCCTGGTATTGCTCCAGCGCCGCAGCCGTTCAACGGGCAGTTCATCCAACTCGATGTCATCGATGTGGTCCAAAAAGCAAAGCAGACGAAACCGGAGCGTCCGCAGCCGCCCACGCGTCCTTTTGATGCGCCGACGGCCCCAAAGTTCACCCGGTTGGATGGCAAGCCGGGTGCGAATGCTCCGGCGGATGTGGATGGCGATTTCGTCATCGGGCCGGACTATTTCGCCGCGCCGGAGACGAAGGTGGTGGAAGGCGTGCCGCAGGGCAAGGTGATGCAGTTCGTGATGGAGTCGAAGGACTGCAAGCTCTTCAACCCTGGTATCGCGCGGGATGTTTTCGGCACTGTGGACCCGAATAACCCGAAGACACTTATTGTAGAGACACACCCTATCGACTACCAGCGCTTCGTGACGGTCTATGTGCCGGCACAATACGTCGCAGGTTCGGAGGCTCCGTTCCTCGTGGGACATGACGGCCCGCGCGGGAAACCGGACATGATGATGCCGAACATCCTGAACAACCTTATCGCGCAGAAACGCGTCCCGGCACAGATCCTGATCCAGATCTCCAGTGGCGGCGGTGATGCCCAAGGGCATGAGCGAGGTCGTGAGTATGACACGATGTCTGGCCTGTATGCGGAGTTCATCGAGAACGAGGTGTTGCCGCTGGTGGAAAAGAAAGCGGGGGTCAAACTCACCAAGGATCCTGAAGGCCGTGCCACGATGGGCAGCAGTTCCGGTGGATCGTGCGCGCTGGCGATGGCGTGGTATCGGACCGATTTGTATCATCGCGTCCTCACCACCTCGGGCACCTTTGTGAACCAGCAGTGGCCTTTTAATCCCGAGACACCGGATGGAGCGTGGGGTTTTCATAACAAACTCATCCCGGAGAGCCCCAAGAAGCCCCTGCGCATTTATTTGGCCGTGGGAGATCGCGATCTACTCAATCCCAACGTCATGCGCGATGGTATGCACGACTGGGTGGAGGCCAATCATCGCATGGCGAAGGTGCTGAAGGCCAAAGGCTATCCGTATCAATATGTCTACTGCCTGAATGCCGGTCACGGCCTCGGTCCCGCACGGTCGCAGATTCTCCCGCATGCGCTTGAGTGGCTGTGGAAAGGCTATTCGGCCAAGTAAGCCGCCGTAGGCATCGCGAGAGCAGATTCATGGCTTCAAAACATGGTGGGTCCACGCACCCAAGTGTTAGCGCCGCCTTTCCTCACGGGCTCTAGAATCCCAAGTCTTGACGCCGACTTGGCCTTCTTGGCGTGCTTCACTCCGCGAACCGAAGCGCATACAAATCCGCGTCCTTCATTGTCACACGCAGCGTCACGGCTTTTCCGATAAGCTTCGAGGTGTCGAGCACGTTCGCTTCAAACTCATCACCGTAGATTTCGGCGGATTTGGCAGCGACGACACCGTTTTCATCGAGGGCTTCGATCACCAGTGAGCCGGTGGCGGAGGTAGCGGAGTTGAGCAGGAGCTTCGAGCCGGAGACCTTGATCAGCTTCGTGGTGAAACTGCCGCCTTTCGCATTAGCATGCATGGAGGCAAAACCCTGCTTGCGCACAGTAAGGCGTCGGATGCGATGATCGGGGTGGCGGTAGTGCTCGCTGATGTAGAGCGACCATTCGCCATCACCGGGATCGTAGATGCCGCAGGCGGTCATGTTGCTACGCTCGGTCCAGTTTTGGAGATCGGATCCGGGCCGCACCCAGGCCTCAAGGAAGGGGCGATCCCAGTGTGTGCCATCGCGGCTGCTCATGAAAACGGCATCGCTCACGCCTTTGCCGCCGACGTGGCCTTTCACCTTTTCACGTGTGGTGGCGAAGCGTTTTGGAAACGAGAGAAACAGATGCGGCGCGGTCGGGCAGGGCACGGTGGCACTCGTGTAGAAGTGCTCGAAAGGCACGCCCTCGGCGTATTGATGCGCCGCGCCGTCGCTCCAGCTCAAAAAGTCCGCCGAGGTCATGCTCTGGATGGCGCGGACCTTGTTCGTGAAGATGCGGCTGAAGCTCGCGTAGCGATTCCGCGTCACGTCCCAAAAAGCGAGGTTTTGCGAGTCAAACGCCCCCTTCGTGATCACCGGCGTGTCCTGCATCTTTTTCCAATGAATGCCATCCGGCGAGGCAAAGGCATACAAACCGCCCGGTGTCTCGCCCTGATGCCAGTTCTTGCCGGGTTGCTTCACGCCGCCGAGCGCCTTGTAGCGCTCCGCGGCTTTCGCGTTCGGATTCGCATCGAGAAACGGCGCGAAGTTGTGCGACTCGACGCCGCGCCAGATGACGTTGTTGTCCTTCGTGCCGCCCGCTTCGATCAAACCGAGCTTTGGTCGCGTGAAATGGATGCCGTCCTCGCTTTCGACGAAGCAGGTGACCTGCGCATCGCTGTGATCACTGCCGCCCGCCGATCCGCGATAGTAGAGCCGCACCTTTTTGCCATCCTGAATGGCGGAGAAGTAGCCGCAGGTCGGTCCTTCCCATGGCTTGTCGGTGGTGAGCACGATTTCGCGGCGCACCGGCTCATGCAGCTTTAAGGCGAGGCCTTCCTTTTTCGCGACGAGGTAGTCATCGACGAAGATTTCCCAGCGCGTGCCGAGATCGAGCGGCGTGGCGGCGGAGGCTAGCAGAGGGCAGAGGATGGAGAGAAAGAGAAGTCTCATACCCTCCTAAACGCAGCCACGGGCCGCTTCTGCCTTGGTCTCGCGGACAAACCAGTGAGCCAAGGCGGGCAAGAGTGCCTGCTTCACTGAGTCAGCGGTAGATGAGAGGCTTTTGCTGCGTCTCCGGCTCGGCGAGAGTCATCTGCGGCGTTACCTTGATGTCCATGCGACGGTAGAAATCGAGCATCTCCTCCGTGACGAGGCGGCTGGCCTCCAGACCGAGCCGGACCATTTCCTTGGTGTCGGTGATGACAGGCTGCTCCATGAGACGGTTCGTGTTTATAAGGTCGTGGAGGTCTTCGATTCGATGGGATGTGTCGTCTGCGATCTGGCGATGCGGCGGCTGGGAGTTGTCCCACAAGACCCATTCGTCGGCAAGCTGCACATAATCCTCCACAAAGTGCTTCCGGCTGCGGTCAAAGCGGCGGCGCACATCTTCTTCAGGCACATGATGACCTCCATGCATGACCCGCAGAGCCACGCGGCTCACTGCCTGCGAAGCAGACTCGATCATGATGTAGTGTATGATGAAGCGATAACCACGTTCCTTGGCCTCGCGGATCATGCTGAGGTAGGTGCGACCGCTCAGAGTGGACTCGATCGCGAAGCTGGAACTTGCCGTGATCAGTTCGCGAGCTTCTTCGATCAGCAAACGTCCCGCCTTGAAGGCTGCGAGTGATGGATCGACCGGCGACAGACCCTTCGCGATCTCATCCGCATTCAGGAATGCGATGAATGCCGAGCATGGGCAGCAAGCGACGCGCCAGCGTGCTTTTGCCCGCGCCGTTGCAGCCGCCGAGAATGTAGAGGTTCGATCTCACGGCTTATACCTTCCTCAAATCCTCGACGAATCAAACTGCGCCTCACCCGATCCGGCTCAGGCTCACAAACTCCAGCGTCGGTTTGCCATCTTCGCGGGCCTGCGGCAGATCGACGCGGAATTCGAGCTGCCAGTCGTTGAGTTCTTCGGGGTCGATGAGGACTTGGTTCACGCGCCAGGTTTGGCCGTCTTCGCTGGGCACTACATAGGTGTGGCGGCCGTTGCGGGCTTCGTTGTCGAGGCGGATGCGGTCGTGGTCGGCGTAGTAGTCGTCGAGCTCGGGGAGGTCGATCTGGCCGCGGATGAGCTGCTGCAGGTAGCGGAAGATCTCCGTGCGGATGAGGGCGGTGAACTCGCGCTTGTTCCGCGTGATGTCGGGCGCTGCGACGGGCTTTTCTTCGACCTCGTCTGGCTTGTAGTTGGGATCGCGCAGCTTTTCCCATTCATCGAGAAGGCTGGAATCGGTGCCGCGAAGCACGCCGGCGAGCCAGGCCTCCATTTCCTGCACCGGTTCGGTCTTGAAGCTGTCCGGCACCGTCTGCGCCAGCACCTTGAGCGTGCCGGAAAGATGGCGCAGCAGCACGCCCTCGGCGCGGTGGAGGTCATAGTCGTGGATGTAGTCGGCAAAGCTCCGAAAGTTCTCAAACATCTCCCGCGTGATGCTTTTCGGCCGGATGTTTTCTTGGCCGACCCACGGATGCGCCTCGCTGAAGGCGTTGAAGGTGCTGTAGATGAACTCGCGGCAGGGTTTCGGGTATTCGAGTTCCTCCAGCTTGGCGATGCGCTCCTCGTAGGGCACGCCTTCGTTCTTCATCGCGGCCATCGCCTCGTCCTTCACCTTGCTGAGCTGGCGGCGCAGGATGACGTCGGGGTTTTCGAGGATGGACTCGCAAAGTGTCATCACATCAGCGGCGTAGGTCGCGGAGGCGGGATCGATCAGCGCCAGTGTGTCGATGAGATACAGCGAGAGCGTGTGGTTGAGTGAAAAGTCGTCCTGCAGCTCCACATTGAGCTGGAGCTTGGTTGGATCGGCGCCGCGTTTCGCGGGCGGGATGATCTCCACGATCTTTCGCTGCACCAGCGCCCGAAAAAGCTGCCACGCACGCTTCTCGTGCTGCGTCTTCGCATTCGCCGTTTCATGCGATCTGGCGATGAGCTGCCGCATGGCCGCGCAACTGTCTCCCGCTCGACTCAGCACCTGCAGCAGCATGCCGTGCGAGACTTGAAAACGCGACACCAGCGGCTCCGGCGAGGCAGCTTGCAGCTTTTTGAAGGTGTCCTCGCTCCAGCCAACAAAACCTTCCGGCGGCTTCTTTTTCACCATCTTGCGCAGCTTCTTCACATCGCCCGCGGCCTTGGCCTCCATCTTGGCGTTTTCGATGATGTGCTCCGGTGCCTGGCACACGACGTAGCCCACGTCGTCAAAGCCGCGACGACCGGCACGCCCGGTGATCTGGTGAAAGTCACGCGCGGTGAGCGTGGCCACCTTTTCGCCGCTGAATTTGCTGAGTCGCGTGAGCAGCACCGTGCGGATCGGCACGTTCACACCGACGCCGAGCGTGTCGGTGCCGCAGATGACTTTGAGAAGGCCACGCTGCGCCAGCTTCTCGACGAGCACGCGATACTTCGGCAGCAAACCGGCGTGATGGATGCCCACGCCATGGCTGAGGTATTTTTTCACCTCCTTGCCATACGGGCTAGTGAACTTCGCCCCGGTCATCAGCTCCTTGATGGCTGCCTTTTCGGCGGCGGAGCAGAAATTCAGGCTCATGAGATCCTGCGCGGCCTGGGCGGCCTCATTCTGCGTGAAGTACACGAGATAGACGGGCGCTTTGTTCGCCGCGACGAGCTCCTGCAAGGTCACATCGACCGATGTCTGCGCGTAGCTGAACTCCAGCGGCACCGGACGCTCATACGAGGCCACCACGGTCGTCTCCGCCTTCGTGAGCCGCGTGAGCTCGTCTTTGAAAAACGCCGATCCGCCCATCGTGGCCGACATGATGAGGAAACGCGAGCTGCTCATCGTCAGCAGGGGCACCTGCCAGGCCACGCCGCGTTCCTTGTCCGAGTAGTAATGAAACTCGTCCATGATCACCTCGCGAAACGGAGCCTCCGCGCCATCGCGCAGGGCGTAGTTGGCCAGAATCTCCGCCGTGCAGCACAGGATCGGCGCGTTTCGATTCACCGTGGCATCGCCCGTGGCCATGCCGACGTTCTCAGGGCCGAAGTCGCGGCACAGCGCGAGGAACTTCTCATTCACCAGCGCCTTGATCGGACAGGTGTACACCGAGCGCCGCCCCTTCGCGAGCGAGCGGAAGTGCAGCGCCAGTGCGACGAGCGATTTCCCCGAGCCGGTGGGCGTGTTGAGGATCACGTTGCGATCATCAAACAGCTCCAAGATGGCCTCCTCCTGCGCCGGATAGAGCGTGAGCTGCTTCTCCGCCACATAATCGAGAAACGCCGCCAGCAGCTCGTCATTCAAGCAGTCATTGGATTTCGGAAGTCGGCGCAGCAGCGGGTGGTCGGCCATGGGCAGCGATTTATCGCGCAGCAAGTTGGCCTCCGCCATCCTTCAAATCTCTGACAGTACATCTTGGATAAGAATCACTGAACCACTCTGCTCGCGGCTGCGGATGCCGGCGATGATGACGGCCATGAGTTCGACGGTTTCGTCGAAGGGTAGCGGACGCTGGCCGGTGCGGAGCATGTCGATGAAGGCGACGAGCTGGCCGCGGAAGGCGTGGTAGGTATCGGTGAGCTTCACGGCGAGATCGCCTTTGGTGCCGTAGAGATGCACAGCTCCGAAGCTGCCATACGCATCGTGCAGCGCCGCGAGGGTGACTTTGACACCGCTGCGATGCGTGAGGTGCATGACATCGCCACCGGCATCGCTGTGGGCTTGCACGGTGAGGAAACCGGGGCCGAGCAACGGCTCGACGGCCTCCAGCGCATGGATGCCGTAGCGTTCCCAGGTCTTGCAGGTGAAGCTGGTGATCCAACGCAGCTCGCCAAGCGCGGAGAAGTCCGCCCGCATCTCGGGTGCGTAGCGCATGCCGCTGGTGGAGAGCAGCACGCGGCCCTCGCGATGCCACTGCACCATCTGCCGCAGCTCGGAGATCGTCGTGGCCATCGGCTTGTCGATGAACACGGGCAGCCCGGCCTCCACAAAGGGTCGCGCACGCCGCACATGATCCGTTCCATCATCGGTGGCGATCACGGTGGCATCGACGTGGCCGATCACGTCCTCCGGTTTTTCGACGATGTGCTCGATGAGGCTGGCCGCGGCCACCTTCGGCGCATCGGCGGGATCATCGCACCAGATGTGCGTCACGCGGGCACCGGGGATGCGCACAGAGTCGAGCGGCTGTTTGCCCATGTAGATCGGAATGCCGGCGTAAGGGCACTTCGCCATCTCGGCGGGGTTGTAGCCGTTGATGATGCCGCTCCAAGAATACGGATGGCCGTTTCCTTCGATCATGCCGAGCATAGCGAGCTTCAATTCGCGGTTCATAGGTCGATGGCGGTGCCGGCGTCGGAGGAACGGAGGGCGGCGAGGTTGAAACGAAGGGTCTGCACAGCCTCCTCGAAGGTGCAGAGCGGATTCGGGAGGCCTTTTATGCCGTCGAGAAAGGCGTTTGCCTGGGCGATGAAGAGGTCGTCACGCTCCAGCGGCGGCGTGACATGCCAGGTCCAGTCCTTCTCGCCATGCTTGAGCACGCCCCATCGCTGGAGATGGCCCTCGATCTTCACGCTGCCGCGCTCGCCGTGGATGTGGAGCGTGTTTTCATTCGGCGCCTGGAACTGCGTCATCGCGTAACTGACCATCACCGCGCCATGACGGGCCGTGACGTTCACGGTGTCCTCAATGGTGACACCTTCGAGCGCCTGATGCGCCGCATCGCAATACACCCGCGTGCAAGGCCCGAGTAGCCACTCGACGGCATTCGCGAGGTGCGTGAGCGCATCCTGGATCACGCCGCCGCCCGTCTCGCGTCGCGTGTAGTAGATCTCGCGATAAGCCGGGCGAAAGGTGGGGAAGTGCTGGCCGGAGACGGACGTTGCCTGGAGCACGCGACCGATTTGACCCGTCTGCAAAAACGCTCTCGCCTGCTGAATCCACGGCATGAGATGGAACACATACGCCACCGCCACAAAACGATCCGCCGCAGCGATGGCCGCACGCACCTCCGGCACGAGCGACTCATCAATCGCGAGCGGTTTTTCGATGAAGACATGCAAACCGTGCCCGAGCAGCCGTTTCGCCATCGGCAGGTGCAGATGCGCCGGCGTGCAGATCACCGCCGCATCATAGCGGGAGGCCGCGAGCGCTTCATCCAGCGTGGCAAAGCCTGCCGCGTCGTAGCGTTGCCGCATCGCGGCGAGCAGCGCGGGATTCGTCTCGCACGCGGTCACGGTGCAGCGGCCGGTCTTTTGAAAGCAGCGCAGATGCCGCTCGCCGATGCTGCCGCAGCCGATGATGAGGAGAGATGCCATGAGTGAGCGGATTGAACCTCATCACGCCCGTTTTGCCTGCCTGAAATGATGGTTTCGCTCCGTGACCACCTTCACGCCCAAGAAACGACAGATAATTTCCGTCATCACAGCACGCATCGCTGTTTGACGGACCGCGTGCCCCCGCCCAACTGCATCCCAAGTGACCTTCAGCCTCCATCACACTCTCTTTGTGGCCCTTCCGATCCTGCTGGCAGGCGCGGTGGTGCTGCGTCGCGGTGGCGATGCCGTGACGCGGGCGCAGGCCTCGATGCGGCTGTGCCTCGGCGTATCGAAATGGGTGCTGCTTGTCGTGCCGCTGTGGCGCATTGCCACGTTGGTGCTGGAAAACGAACCGCAAAACGTGAGCTGCGGTGCAGCTTGGGCAAGCCTACTGTCGCTGAGCGTGTGTCTAGGCCTGCTTTTCACCAGTGCGGGCGATGTGAGCGCGGGACTCGGTGGCTGGCTCGGTGTGCCGACGCCGCCGCTGTTTGAAAAGGTGCTCACGGTGAAACGCAAGTCGCTCGTCTTGCTTGTGATCGCCTCGATCCTGGTGATGCTCGCCGTTACGGGTTCGCCGATGCAGACGGCCTTGTTTTTAAAGGCGCTCGTCGTGCCGCCGGTGCGGACGTATGCCGTTCTCTTCCAGGAAATGAGGGTGTGGACGGATCTGCACATCCTCACGCTCGCCGCGGGTGCCGCGGTGTTTTTTCTCGCGCCGCTCTCGGCCTCCTTTCTGACAGTTTGGAAGCCTTGGAAGGGCTGGTGGTGCCTCGGCGTGCTCGTGGTGGCCGTCGTGATGCTTTGGACGCAAATCTCGCCGATGTGATGAAACCGACCGCCCCGCCCATCGACGCCTCGAAACGCACCGAAGTCATCCCAGAGCGCACGCTGACGGCTCCGGAGGCCTCGCTCATCACGCGGGTGTTTCTCGTGCTGCTGCTCGCGCCGATGCTGTTTGAGATCAGCGCGTGGGTGACGCCGGGCAAAACGAATCTGCTGGCCGTCTGGACCCGCACCGGCATGCAGCGCGTGCTCACTTGGACGCTGCGTCAGGGTGGCAACGAAGCCTTCCTCGGCAACGAAGGCTGGCTCTTCGATCAACGCGAGCTTGAGCGCATGCTGGCCCACCGCACCGCCGATGCGCCCGCCAGCGAAGCGGTGATGGTTTTTGCCGCTGAACTCAAAAAGCGCGGCATCCCGCTGATACTCGTGGCTGTGCCCAGTCGTGCCACGCTCTACCCCGAAAAGATTCGCGAAGGTCGTTACTGGGACCCAATTCGCGCCACCAGCGAAAAACCGCGCTTGGATGCCTTGCGCCAAACCGGCATTGACGTGCTCGACCTTACCGATCCGTTCTGGAAGCTGCGCGATCGCAAACAAGTCTATTTCCGCCGCGACAGCCATTGGACACCTGAAGCCATGAAGCAGGCCGCGTTGCTCACCGAAAAACACCTGCGCGAAAAGTTTCCCGCCTTGCTCGGCAGCGAGACGCCGCTCATCTCCGCCACGATCCTCACGCATCTGGACGCGGGCGATCTCACGCGGAAACTCGATCCGCGTTCGCCAGACAAACTCTTCGGCCTCGAACAGGCCGAGCTTGTCAGCATCGGTGGCATCGAGTTGGATGCCAAATCACCCATCCTGCTCGTCGGCGGCGATTTGATGTGGATCTACGACGACGAGACTCAGCATTTTGGGGGCGACAGCAGCGCCGGTTTTGTCTCGCAGATGGCTCTGCTGGCTCAAAAACCCCTCGATGTCGAGGTCTGGCCGAATCCGAATCTCGTGAAGCTCGACGGCAAAAAGCTCGTCGTGCTCGTGCTGCCCATCGCGGAGGTGCTGCCATGAAAATCCTCAAAAAGCTCCTGCATCTGGTTTTCGGCGGCGTGTTTGTTTACGCCGGTGTTTTGAAAGCTTGGAACCCGCAGGTCTTCCTCGACGACGTGCACAGCTTTGACCTGCTTGGCGATCCTTGGGCCGCGTGGCTCGCCATGGGCCTGCCCTGGCTCGAAATCTTCGCCGGCCTCGCCGTCATCACCGGCGTGCTGCGTCGCGGCGGCCTGTTGGTGCTCAACGGTGCACTCGTGGTATTCCTAGCTGTCATCGCTCTCTCTTGGTATCGCGGCATCGACATTCGCTGCGGCTGCTTCGGCTCCGCCGAGGCCAGCTCGAACTATATCGAGCTTATCGTGCGTGATGTTTTTCTGCTGGTACTTGGCTTGTGGCTCTTTCTGCTCAGAGATACGCGGCGATGAGCATCGAACTGAAGTATCACTTTGCCTCTGACAACACCTCCGGCGTCTGCCCGGAGGCTTGGCAGGCGCTGGAAGAGGCGAATGAAGGCTATCAGCCCAGCTACGGTGCCGACAAGATCACCGCTGAGGCCTGCGAGACCTTCCGGCGCTTCTTTGAGACCGATTGTGATGTGTACTTCGTCTTCAATGGCACGGCTGCGAATTCGCTGGCACTCGCGACGTTGTGCCGCAGCTACAACAGCATCATCACCGCGCATGAGGCGCATGTGGAGACGGATGAATGCGGTGCGCCGGAGTTCTTCAGCCATGGTTCGAAGATTTTGTTGGCCCGCAGTCCGCTGGGGAAACTCGATCCCGAGGATGTGGAACGCATCGTATTGAGCCGGAATGACCTGCATTTCCCCAAGCCACGAGCGTTGAGCATCAGCCAGAGCACGGAATTGGGCACGGTCTACCGACCCGGCGAAATCAAGGGCTTGGGAACCGTCGCGAAGCAGCATGGGCTGGCGATTCACATGGATGGTGCGCGATTTTTCAACGCACTCGGCGGTGTGAACGCATCGCCCGCCGACATGACTTGGCGGGCGGGCGTGGATGTGTTGTGCTGCGGCGGCACAAAGCTCGGCATGGCAGTCACAGAGGCGGTGGTGTTCTTCAACAAGGAGCTGTCACAGGACTTTCAGTATCGCTGCAAGCAGGCTGGCCAGCTGTGCTCGAAGATGCGCTTCATCTCCGCTCAGTGGTTGCGCATGCTGTCAAACGATACTTGGCGTAAGCATGCAAGCAACGCCAACGCGCTCGCGAAGAAGCTCAGCGATGCGCTGGGGGATCTGCCCGGCATACAAATTCTCTATCCTGTGGACGCCAATGCCGTCTTTGCGAAACTGCCGGATAAAATAAAAGCCGGGCTCAAGGAGCGCGGCTGGGTCTTCTACAGCTTCATCGGCGGTGGCACGAGGCTGATGTGCTCTTGGCGCACGACAGAGAAAGATGTGGATGCCTTTGTCCGTGATGCGATGGCTCTGGCGTGATCAACGCAATATACGCACCTGAAAGCCGGAAAACTCCGCCCACACATTGCGCGGCGGTGCCCATGACTCATCGTTGCCACCGTAGAAGGTATTGAAGAGGATGGAATCGACTCCGTAGGTTTTGCCGCGTCGCCATTGCAGCGTGGTTTTCTCCACCATAAGCCTTTCATCGGCCCAGACGCGCAACGCGCCGTTTTGTTTGCCCGCATCATTCATCGTCACTTGCATGCGGATGGCGGTGGCGCGGCCGGGAACGAAACGGAAGTCCTCGGGAAAGTCGAACTCGTCGCCATACTTTGATGGCTGGTGCATGTGATAGACGTAGGCTTGGCCACGGCCATCCTTCCGCCACATCACACGAACGGAGAAGCCCTCCATGCCGTTTACTGTGTCGCCGCCGGTGATCGTCTTGGGGCCGCCGCAGAGTCCAGGCAGCTTGCCGCCCTTCACAAAGTCGAAGGCCTCATCCAAGCGCACTTCGTAGCGCAGCTCCGCAGCCTCGTGCGTGCCAAACGGAAATCTCCACCCTGCACCACCCTTGTCCGCACCTACGCTGCCCTTCGGGTAAAGCACACGTAGCCAGGGTTTTCTTTCGCGTATGACGAGCGAGCCATGTCCTTCGGATAAACCATCCTCGTATTCACAGCCCGGCCAGTCCGTCTTCCACTGCTCGACAGTGTAGGGTCCTGCCGCGCCGCTGAACTCGAGTAGAAACAATGGTTCGGCATGCAGCAGGGTCATGGCGAGGCCCAGCGTGAGAAAGAATCGTTTCATGGCGTGAACGCAATGAACGGCTCAGACTAGCCTTCCCGTCACATAATTCTCCGTGAGTTGGTTTTTTGGCGTGGTGAAGAGTTCTAGTGTTTCGCCGCTTTCGATGATTTGGCCTTTGTAGAAGAAGGTGGTGCGGTCGGCGATGCGTTTGGCCTGCTCCATGTTGTGGGTGACGATCACGAAGGTGTAGCGGTCGCGGAGGCTGTGGATCAGCTCTTCGATACGCGCGGTGGCGATAGGATCGAGCGCGGCGCAAGGCTCGTCCATCAACAGGATGCGAGGCTCGAGCGCGATGGCTCGCGCGATGCATAAACGTTGCTGCTGGCCACCGGAAAGGCCGGTGGCCAGTTCATGGAGACGGTCCTTCACTTCATCCCACAAGGCGGCGGCTTTGAGGCTGCGCTCGGCGGCGTCGAGCAGTTCGGCTTTGTCACTCACACCAGCAACGCGGAGGCCATAGACAGCGTTTTCGAAGATGCTACGGGGGAAAGGATTGTACTTTTGGAACACCATGCCGACTTGGCGTCGCAACGCGATGGGATCGACCTCGGGCGAATATAAATCGACGCCGTCGATCCGAATGGTGCCGCTGACGACACGGGCGCTGTCCACGAGATCGTTGATGCGGTTGATGCTGCGCAGCAGTGTGCTCTTGCCGCAACCTGAAGGGCCTATGAAAGCCGTCACGTCTTCGCTGCGGATCGGCAGATCAATATCGAATAGCACTTGGTGATCACCATAAGCGTAGTTGAATCGCTCAACCGAAATGAGCGGGGGTCCAAACGAAGCTGGGGGTTCGGCGGGCATCAGGAAAAAATTTACGAAAACGTGCCGCGCAGATACGAATCAGTTAGTTTCTCGCGAGGATTGGTGAAGAGTTCTTCGGTGGGGGCAAATTCGACGAGCTTGCCCAGATGGAGGAAGGCGGTGAAGTCACTCACCCGCACGGCCTGCTGCATGTTGTGTGTCACAATGACGACGCTGTAGTTCCGGGCGAGTTGAGCGATGAGTTCTTCGATTTTCAGCGTCGCGATGGGATCGAGCGCAGAACAGGGTTCATCCATTAAAAGCACGTCTGGCATCGTGGCGATGGCTCGTGCGATGCAAAGGCGTTGTTGCTGTCCGCCGGAAAGACCGAGCGCGTGGGCCTGGAGTCGGTCCTTGAGCTCGTCCCAAAGCGCGGCCTGCGTGAGCGATCGTTCAACAGCCTCGTCGAGGGTAGTTTTGTCCTTCACGCCGTGTACGCGGAGCCCGTAGGCCACGTTTTCGTAGATGGTCTTCGGGAAGGGGTTTGATTTCTGGAAGACCATGCCGACCTGCCTGCGCAGTTGCGTGAGATCCACATCGGCGTCGTGGATGTTCTTGCCTTTGACGAGGATTTCGCCCTTCGACACGCGGGCTCCTGCCACACGATCGTTCATGCGGTTGATGCAACGCAGCAGCGTGCTTTTCCCGCAACCCGAAGGACCAATCAAGGCGGTGACGCGATGGTATTCGACGTCCAAATGGATGCTGTGGAGCGCTGCCTTGCTGCCGTAACAAAAGTCCATGTCGCGCACTTGCACGACAGGAGCATGTTGGGCGGCGGATGAGGCAGTTTCGGGCATTACCACTTGTACTTTTTGCGAAGATGTATGCGCAGCCAGATCGATGTGGCGGCGAGTGAGGCGACAAGAATGAGGAAAACGAACACGGAGCCATATTGAGCCTGCTCGGAGTATTCGTTTTGCGGTATCTTCGCGGCGAGGGTGTAGATGTGATACGGCAACGCCTGTACGCTCTCGGTGAAGATACCGAGGAAGCGCTGCACGCTCTGCTCCCAGTGTGCAAACATACCTGCATCCGCGGGCAGCGGCGGCAGGTCTTTTTGCCATGGCAGCTTGTCTTTGAAGGCAAGCGCGGCGGTGAACATGATGGGCGCGGTCTCACCAGCGGCACGGGCGATGCCGAGAATGGTCGAGGTCAAAATGCCGGGTGTGGCGAAGGGCAGCACACTGCGCCAGATCGTCTGCCAACGCGTGGCGCCAAGGGCCATGCTGGTCTCGCGGAAGCCTTGTGGCACAGCTTGCAGGCATTGCTCGCTTGCGGTGATGATGACGGGCAGGATGACGAAGGCTAGGGTGAAGCCGCCGGAAAGCACGCAGGTGTCCCAGCCTTGGAAACTGAGATTCGTGAAACCGAGCGGGATGACAAAAATGGCACGATCCGCCGGCGCATTCGTTAACACTGGCGCGGTGAGCACAAATGCCCCCAAACCGAACAATCCGAAAACCACTGAAGGCACGCCTGCGAGGTTCAAGATGGCCAAGCGAACGGTTTCTAGAAATTTGCCTTTCTTGGCATACTCACTCAGGTAAATGGCGCAGCATACGCCTAGGAAAAGCGCGACGCTGACGCTCACGAGCACCAGGAGAGCCGTTCCGACGATAGGACCGAGGATGCCGCCTCCGGAGTAGGAGATGGTTTTTTCCGACACAAACTGGTCGCCGAGCTTTTGTTTCATCGCATCGGCTTGCGCGGGGCCGGTTTGGATGATCTCGCCGGATTTGGATTCGATCACATGCAGTGTGGAGGTCAGCTCAGTGAGAAATCCGGGCTTCGTGGCATGCGGTAGACCTTTGAAAGTGATGAAGAGGAAAATCGACACCGTGAGAAAAACGACAGTGTAGCTGCCCATGCGCAGCGCCCAGCGTGCCGCGGTCTCGCGTCGCTGAATGCGTGTGTTGTCGCCGGCAAAAGGATTGTTCATGCCTTGGGATGCTCAAAACGTTTCGCGATGGTTCTCGCACACCAGTTCACGGAGAGGGAAATGACAAATAGCAGGATGCCGACCATGAACAAAGCCTGCCAGTGGCTCGATCCGCGGGACACTTCACCGAGTTCCTGAGCGATGATCCCCGTCAAGGTGTGTGCGGGCTGGAAGATGACGCCAAGGCCATCACCGAAGTCGGGGATGGCAATGCGGTTTCCGGCGACGAGCAGAACGACCATCGTCTCACCGATCACGCGGCCGAGGCCGAGCAGGATGGCCGCGAGGATGCCGCTGATGGCGGCTGGCACGATGACGCGGAAGACGGTTTGCAACTTGGTGGCGCCCAAGGCATCACTGGCCTCGCTGTAGGCACGGGGCACGTTGTTGAGGGCATCTTCGGCAAGGCTGAACATCGTCGGCACAGCCATGAAGGCGAGCAGGAAGCCTGCGTTGAAGATGTTGAGGCGTTCCTGAATCGGGAAGCCGGGAATCCAGCTCAAAATCTCCCACTGGCTCACGCCTTTGATGAGATCACCCACGACGGCGATGCCGATGAAGCCAAGCACGACGCTGGGAATGGCTTGGATGAATTCGATGACCGGTTTGATGATTTCCTTCTCTTGGTCCGAAGCGAACTGGTTCGTGTAGATGGCCGCACTGACGCTGATGGGCGTGGCAATGAGAAGCGCGACGAGCGAGATGAGCAGCGAGCCGGTCAAAAGTGGCACCACGCCGTAAAAATCCTGCCATGAGCTGTTCGTAATCCAACCGGTGCCGAAAAAGAAACTCCGTGCGGCGGTGAAAAACGATACCGGCTCCTGCCATGACCACGTTTCGAGCTTTTTCACCGCTGCATGCACCTCGGCGATATGCGCGGGCACCGCTGTCTTCACGTCCGCCACGGCATCCGGCAGTGCGACGGCGGCAGTGCCGAGCACGGTGGTGTAATCGGTGAGCGCTTTGGCAAGTTCCTCGCGGCGGTCGATCACAGCGGCGATGCGTTCTTCGTAGTTTGGCGCATCCACTTTAGACAACTCGGCTTCTTTCAGCAGATCCGCTTTTCTCGTGGGGTCGCTGGTGCTGTATGCAGCAGCGAGGAGCTGCAGACGCCCCACTTCGAGGGTATGAAATTCATTCGCGAGCTCCTTCGTCTCCGTGGCATGTGTCTTGAGTTCGCTGACAATTTCGTCGGCAGGCTCGATGGCAGTTTCGAAGGCTTCCTCGGCATCGCCAAGTGCTCTCTTGGCTTCATCACTCGCCGCGGAAGCCTTGGCGCGACGCAGCGCGCTGGTGAGCTGCTGCTGCTGCTTCAGCGGTGTGTCTGCTATGTCGCAGAATTCGAGGCCTGCTTTGCGATACACTTCCAGTTCATGATGGTAGGTGCTCAGGAAGCCCGCGCCCTCCCGCAGCAAGAAAACCATGATCAGCACCAGCACGACAATGGTGATTCCGGAGTTCGCACCGAAAAAGGTCTTGATGATCTTCTGCGGGTCCATGCCCAGCATGGAGCGGCTGCTTTTGCGCAGCAGCTTGCTGCCGAAGGGGCCTGGAGTCGTGGGCGATGCAGGAGGCATGTTTGAGAGACAAAAATCCGGCGGAGGATGTTTTTCCTGCCGCCGGATCGTGAAACGGTCAAACGAGGATTACTTCGCGGAAAGGGCAACGAAACCAGCTTTCGAGATGATCGCCTCGCCGGCAGGACTCAGGCAGAAGTCGATAAAAGCTTTCGTGTTACCCGCTGGTTCGCCCGCAGTGTAGAGAAAGGTAGGGCGGGAAAGTGGATAGCTCTTCACAGCAGCGGGATTCGGGGCCTTGCCATCGATGGTGACGATCTTCGTGCCTTTTGCGCCAGCATAAGCATAGCCCACGTAGCCGATGCCGTTTGGGTTGCTGCCCACTTCCGCGGCGATTTGCTCGTTGCCAGCCATCTTCTGGCTATTTTTGCCGTATTCGCGGCCCTTCATCGCCATCGTCATGAAGTCCTTGTAGGTGCCGGAAGAGGTATTGCGGGTGTAAACGCTGATTGGGCCAGACGGGCCGCCGACTTCGCTCCAGTCGGTGATGTCACCTGCGAAGATCTGCATGATCTGCTTTTTGGAGAGATCTGAGACGGAGTTTTTGGCATTCACGACGATCGTGATCATATCCCAGGCGACTTCGATTTCATTCAAGGCGACACCTTTGCTGCGGCAAAGCGTGCGCTCATCGGCCTTCACTTTACGGGATGACATGCCAATCTCGGCAGTGCCTGCGGCGAGATTGGTGAAAGCCGTGGAGGAACCTTCCGCGGCGATGTCAAAGCTCACCTTGCCACCCGTCTTTTTGAAGGACTCAGCGAGCGAGGGAATCAATTTGGCACCGAGTGTGTCAGAGCCGCGGATGCGAAGGGTGGACTGCGCCTCTGCGGAAACGGTGACGAGCGTCAGGAGTGCGATGGTGAGGATGCGTTTCATCATGGGATGTGGGATGCCTCATCCATGCGTGCATCATGAGAAAGCAACCAGCGGGCTTTCGTTACAATTTCGACACAGACTAAGGGTGCTTTTTTATGTGACGGAAGTGTCACCGCAAAAATCTGGTCGGCCTGTCTATGCCGCAGCTAAAGCCACAGCATCGTGACAGTTACGATAAACCAAAAAGCAACATAAACGCAACATTCTCATGCTGAAACTCACTTCACAAAGCCGCCTCGGTCGTTTTCTGGCGCTCTTGATGGCGGTCACGGTGGCACTGCCTCCTTCGATGCCCTTATCCGCCAGCCCAGCGATGGAAAAGCTCTTTTACATCCTCAAGCAAAAAGGATCCATCACCGCCGATGAATATGACCTGCTCATCTCCACGATGAAGGCGGAGGAGGCCTCCGGGAAGCAGGCGTCCGCGGCGACAACAGCAGCCACTCCTGCTTTGGCCGAGCGAATAGAGCAGGCCGAGGCCAAGGTCGAAAATCTGGAATCCACCTTGCTGAGCACCAAAGGGCAGGTGGAGGAGCTATCGCGTGTGAGTGACAATACCTCGCCCTCCACGCTGACCAAGTCAGATCTCGATGCCCTTCTTTCGGATAAATGGTATGAACGCGTGAAGATGCGCGGCTACATTCAGAATCGGTTTATTGGCATCTTGGGCGATGACGACAACCCTGGTTATAACCAGCCTAATGACAGCTTGGCCAGTGACAGCGCCGCGATTGGCATCCGCCGAGCTCGACTGATCTTGAGTGGTGATGTCACCGATCATGTGTTTCTCTACTTGCAGGCGGATTACAATGCCTCTGTCGGTGGCTCAAGCTCCCTCCAAGCGCGAGACATCTACGCGGATGTGTCGCTTGATCCGGCCCGTGAGTTTCGTGTGCGGCTAGGGCTTTCCAAAGTGCCCTACGGCTTCACCAACATGCAATCCTCGCAAAACCGCTACGCATTGGAGCGTCCAGACGCGCTCAACAGTGCGGTCGAAGGGGAACGTGACATGGGGGCCTACCTGATCTGGGCACCGTATGAGAAGAGAAATATGTTCAAGGATCTCGTGAAGATGGGTCTTCGCGGCTCAGGTGATTACGGGGTGCTCAGCCTTGGTGTTTTCAACGGCCAGGGCATCAACAACGCGGATCGCAATGGCGAGCTTCATTATATCGCTCATGCCGCATGGCCCTTTGAACTCGGCAGTCAGATCGTCGAGGTAGGGGCCAGCTACTATCATGGTCGGTATGTGCCAACAGCCGCAGCCATCACCGGTGTGGGCACACCCACGTTTGACCCCACCGGCACACGTGACTCGCGGTTTGCTCTCAATGCCATTCTGTATCCGCAACCCTTCGGTCTCGAGGCGGAATGGACATGGGGTGATGGCCCACAGTTAAGTGATGACATGCGCTCCATCAGCACCCGAAGCTTGAATGGTGGCTTTGTGCAGGCGGTTTACCGCCATGTCTTCCCGAATCAGTCTGAGCTGATCCCGTTTGTGCGCTGGCAGACGTTTGACGGTGCTCGCAAGTTTGCCACCAACGCCCCGCGCAATCGGGTGGACGAGTTGGCCATCGGCCTCGAATACCTCCCCTATCCCGAGCTGGAGCTAACGCTCATGTATGCCAGTGGCACTCGCACCAACACGGTTGACAATCCTGCAGCGGCAGGCCCGCGTTATCGCGATGTGAACTACCATTACCTTGGCATTCAGGCACAGATTAACTTCTGATCCATCTTCCGTGTAGGTTGGGCCATGTACGGCCGGATGCGCTTGG